>PSLO01000038.1:0-38806 GCA_040289665.1 Leptolyngbya sp. ERB_1_1
TCGTTTTCATCCGCAAGTCTGACAATTCTCCTGTTCTACAGGTTACCGTTTCTAGTTATTCATGCAACAAAGCCCAATTTCAAAGCACTTTGTCTTCAGTCGTGTACTTACTAAAATGAAGTCTTCTCACTCTCGCATCCGATTTCTGTTTGTCCTCGCGCTGTCGTTCTTTTTCGCATTTCTGATACACAGTCAATCCCCGCAACTGAACTCAATCCGACATTGCTGGTTGATATTCAAGCGATTAATCCCCGCATCGTTCTCGACATTCGTTATGCCACAACGAATAATTTTGTAAAACAGCAACTCTACCCGCAAGCGCGATGCATTCTACGTGTTTCAGTTGCACAGCAGTTATCGCGAGTGCAAACAGATTTAGAAACGCGAGGACTCGGACTAAAAGTATATGATTGCTACCGCCCGTTATCGGTTCAGAAACGACTGTGGGAAATCAAACCCGACGAGCGTTATGTCGCAAATCCCGCTTACGGATCTCGCCACAATCGCGGTGTAGCCGTTGATCTAACGCTGGTCGATCGCTCTTCTGGAAAAGAATTAGCCATGCCCACCGCATTCGATGACTTTACCGATCGCGCCCATCGAGACTATAACAACTTACCCGCTCAAGTTCTAAAAAATCGTCAACTGTTAGAAGATGCAATGGTGAGAGCAGGATTTATCCCGCTCCCAACCGAATGGTGGCACTTTGACGGAAAAGGCTGGCAAAACTTCTCCGTTCGAGACGTGCCCTTTGGCGCAATTGCCTCAACTCCGTTCAATAATTCCGCCACCAAGTAACACTTCTCCGTCATACCAAACCGCAGCTTGACCCGGTGTGATACTAAACTGCGGCTCATCAAACACAATCCGCACTCGATCGCCTTCTAGCGGAATCACCGTCGCAGGAGTCGCCGTCGATCGATACCGAATCTGCACATCCGCTTTGATTGGGGACGATGGAGATAAGATCGATACCCAATTGATTCGCCCTGCCGTACACTCTAAATTCTGCGCTTCAGTCCGCTCACCCACGATCACCCGATTGCGTGCAGCATCTAAACCAATCACATACAGCGGCTCGGTGTGAGCAATTCCTAATCCTTTGCGCTGCCCGATCGTATAGTGATGCACGCCTTCATGCTGACCGAGCACTTTGCCAGCGCGATCGACAATTTCGCCTTTGTGGGGTGCAATGTACTTATCGAGAAATGCCTGCATTGATCCGTTGGCTTCGACTAAGCAAAGATCCTGACTTTCTGGCTTTTCTGCGGTGTGAAGCCCAAATGCTGCTGCAATTTGGCGCGTTTCTGTTTTGTGCTTTTCACCCAGCGGCAAGACGACTTGGGACAGCACCGTTTGATCTAAATCGTACAGAAAGTAAGACTGATCTTTTGTGCGATCGACTGCCCGCAGCAATTGGTAACGTCCGGTTTGTTCATCAAAGCGAATTCGAGCATAATGACCTGTCGCGATCGTCTCAATTCCTAGTGTTTCACGCGCATATTTCAGCATTGGTGTAAACTTCACCGCTTTATTGCACTGCGAACAAGGCAACGGCGTAATTCCTTCGCCATACCCCGACACCAAGTAATCGATAATATTTTCCTGAAACACATCGCGGCTATCAACAATGTGATGCGGAATCCCCAACTCCTCACAAAGTTTGGCAGCATCGACCATGCCTTCAGAGCAGCACTGACCCTTCCCTTTCATCAACCAAAGGGTCAAGCCAACCACCTCATAGCCTTGATCATGCAACGTGGCAGCCGCAACTGAACTATCGACTCCTCCAGAGAGTCCGACCACAACTTTGTTCATCGGAGTTTCGCCATCTAAAATCCCTTCTAGGCTAACATTTTGCTGCAAAATCGGCTTCAGCGTTGCAACGCCTCAAGACAAAGCTGACGAAAATGATCGCCGCGTTGCTCAAAGTTTTGATATTGATCAAAGCTGGCACAGGCGGGAGATAAGAGAACCACGTGGGCAGAATATTGTTTGGCAAGCTCGGTCGATCGCACAACCGCCCGTTCCATTGTTTCAACTTTCTCATAGTTCGAGTAGCCTACATCCTCAAGCCGTTTCGCAAACGTCGATGCAGCTTCCCCGATTAACAAAACAAACGCAGCTTTCGCTTGAATCGCGTCGAGCCATGCTTGATCTTCACCGATTTTTGGTTCTCCGCCTGCAATCAGAATCACCGGAGCCTGCACCGCGACCAGCCCAACTTCTGCTGCATCATAGTTAGTCGCTTTACTGTCGTTGATAAATTCAACGCCTTGCCAAGTGCAAATCCGTTCCAATCGATGCGGAACTCCCGGAAATTCTGTAATCGCTTCGACGATCGCATCTTTGCCAATTCCCGCCAAACGTGCTGCTGCTACCGACATTAGCAAATTCTGCAAGTTGTGCGCTCCCGGCATCTTTAGCGCATCCGCCTGGACGATCTTTTCACCTTGTACGATCGTCCAACCCTCCTCAATGTATGCTCCGAACTCTGGATTTCCAATTAGTTCAGATTTGCCCTTCACACTTGTCCAACAAGCATTTGCTTGAATGGGATAGCTTTGTTGCAGACCCATCTTACGCAAATAAGGATCATCGCCGTTAAAGATTTGCTGCTTGGTTTGATTGAGCAAACTAGCTTTGATGCTGAAATAGTTCTCTAAGGTTTTGTGGCGACTGAGATGATCCGGTGTAAAAGTTGTCCAGATTGCGATTTCAGGTGCGATCGACGAAGAAGATTCAATCTGATAGCTGCTAATTTCTGCGATTGCCCAATCAATAGGATGATCCAACAATGCAACCTCACACGCTGCATAACCAATGTTGCCAAAAGCAGGCGCATGGAATCCAGCTTTTTGAAAGATTGCCGCTGTTAGTGCTGTTGTTGTTGTTTTTCCGTTCGTTCCGGTAATTGCAACCCAAGGAGCATAATTCAATGCTCTCCAAGCGAGTTCCATTTCTCCGATCGTCTCGATGTTGAGTGATCGGGCTTTGACCAAACTGGGCAGATCCCAAGGCACACCTGGATTGACCACAATCAAATCGGGTTGTACAGATTCAGGATCGAACATCTCTCCTAGACGGACGTTAATTCCTTCTGCCATCAGTTCTTTCGCTTGAGTTTGCAGCGCATCCGAAGAACCGCGATCGCTGAGCGTGACTTGCCATCCTTGGCGGTTGAGAAGTCGAGCGGCAGCGTTGCCAGATTTCCCCAACCCAATCACAGAAGCATTCGGCATAGTCACAAACAGGATTACTCTTTTTGCATTTCTAATCGTACTGCCTAATGTTCAGTTTCGCTTCGCCTACTTTCCAACCTGGAGTGCGACTTGATCGCCTTTCTGAAACTCGTACCACGATCGCTTTAGTTCATCCGGTGCAGGAAATCGCGAATCATACACGGTGATGACATTCGTTAACTCACGTCCAGCAGACTGCACAATGCGATCGCCCACTGCGAATGCAACGGAAGTTCCACCATCGAGATTCATCGCTTCGTGAGCACCAATCGATCGCATCATTGCCGCTTCTTGTTCTAACGTGATTGGTGCGTGGAATGTGACGAGATAGAGACGGTTGCCATCTTTAGGAAAGCCGATCGCCGATCGTGGTGCAACACCAGAAACAGCGGGATCACTGAAGCCTTCTTGCTTCGGATTGATCGAAATTCTGCCTTGTTTGAGCAGTCGAGGTCCTGCTGTGAGCGAAAACCAATGGCGATCCCATTGTGGTTTACCTTCAGTGCGAGCTGTCACCATTTCGAGACGATTCCCGCGACGGATGCCTAAAGTTGTGCCATAGTTCTCCCAAGGACTGAACTTGAGAAAGCGTCCGGCGGCAACCATGTTCCCCATGACGCGCTTTTGGTCGTCCATGCTAAAGAATGTACCATTGATGGTCAAGGCGGCTCTGTGACGGCGTACCATTGCTTCAAACGCTTCGTCTCCACGGGTCGATCGTGCACTGTTTGCCTGAGTTGCTTGGTTGGCGAGTCCGATACTGATGAACGTTTTGAGATCAGTTAGATCGATTGTGGCAAGTTGAATCGGGACACCTTTGATTGTGCGATCGACAACTGAGATCGGGCGAGCAATACCGGAACGTTCGGAGTGTTCGATCGAAATCGGACGTGTGTTCTGCGGCTGTGGTGCCATCCAAATTCGGGGAAGGATGACTGCACAGGTAAAGAATGTACAGGTTGCCGTAACTGAGATGCTACCAGGAACAGATGCTAACCAACGGATCATGAAGCGCTTGCGGTGAGAAACTTTGTTGATCATGCCTTGTTTATCAATTTCTCAAAGACTGATTAAAAATACGTAATATCTGTTCGCAGAAGTCTACCTGTAGATAGAAGTAGAAAAACTGCTTTCCTCACACGAGAAACTATTCTCCATAAAAATGCGAATTTGAGCCGGAAAACTAATTCGGTTCAGCGAAAGTTTATGAATCGGTAGATCTTGTGTGTTGGGTCAAAATAAGGTCATCACAATCACGCCGAATACCATAATTGCGGCTCCAGTTAGACGTTCTTGTAGTCCTCTTTCGTGAAATAGAAAATGTCCGAACAGTACACTGATCAAGGCACTCATGCGTTTAATTGCAATGACTTGTGTGACGAGAGTGTAAGTAACCGCAATCATTTGGAAGGTAATCGCGATCGCATGAAATAAGCCAATCAGCATCAACGGTTTGAGGTTTGGCAGAATCTGATTGAACTTGTGACGAGAGTTGAACAATGCGATCGGAAACATTCCCACTGCTAGGTAACTATACAAAGCAGTTGACCAGAACAATGGCGAAGAATGAACAACACCCACTTTATCGAAGTTTGAGGTAATGCTCCAAATGAAAGCGACCATCAACATAAACCGACTGCCTTTGTTTTGGAACAAAGCTCTTAGTGGTGCAAAGTAACCATTCTTGCGTTCTCGTAAGTTCAGCACATACGAACCAACGACGATGAGGAAAATTCCGATTGCATCTGCAACAGTGGGATTTTCATGCACAATTAACGGTGATGTGAACAGAAGAAACAACGGTGTTAGCGCTACTAATGGAACCGTTAGCGACAAATCTGCAACTTGGATCGCACGAATATATAGCGTAAAGGCAATTACATTCAAGCTACCACCGATGAGTAATGCGATCCAAAACTGTGGATCAATCTTTGGAATGCCGGAAAGTAACAGTAATGGAATCAGAAAAATAACAGCAAAGATATTAGCTATCCAAGCAACAATGTGAGCATCTAGATTTCTGAGACTGTGTTTACTCGAAACGTCCTTCAAAGACTCAAAGAAAGCCGTTAAAATTGCAAATACTAACCAAATCATGAGGGTTCCGTGGTTTCTTCTGTTCTGACGATTCGCTTTCTACAGCAGCCAACATCTGAAGCTTGGATCAATCAAGCACTTACCAACTTAGACACGATTTTGCTCGATCATTCTCACTGTGAGCGCAAAGCCGCAGGAGTCGCGTTGAACATGATGTTCCGTTATCCGTCGAGTGCGAAATTAGTGCGGATGTTAACCGCAATCGCGCAAGAAGAGTTAGAACACTTTGAGCAAGTAAACCAGATTTTGGAGCGTCGGGCTATCCCTCTTGCGCCACTTGCCCCACCGCCTTACGGTGCAAGCTTGAATAAGCAGATCCGCCGCGAAGAACCCGATCGAATGTTAGATGCGCTATTAGTATCCGGATTGATTGAGGCTCGAAGCCATGAACGGCTAGGATTGTTGGCGCAACATTGCGAAGATCAAGAACTTGCGAAATTTTATCGAGCATTGATGGCATCGGAAGCACGGCACTATGGCGTGTATTGGACATTAGCGGATACCTATTTTGAGCGACCGCGCATTACCCAACGACTTGAGGAATTAGGTGCAATTGAAAGTGAAATTTTATCGACGTTACATCCTGAACCTAGAATTCATAGCTAATGCAGTACCAAGATTTCCTCATTCGTGATTGGCAATCGTCGGATCGCACGATCGCATTTAATCTAATTGGTTCTGTACTGGCAGAATATGGACTGATGCAAGAACCAGAAGGAGCCGATCGCGATGTGCTAGAAGTTGAAGATTTTTATCAGAAAAAGAATGGTGAATTTTGGGTGATTGAGCGACAAAACAAATTAGTTGGAACTGGAGCTTATTATCCAATTTCGCGCGGTCAAAATGCAGTGGAAATTCGCAAAATGTATCTGCTGTCCGAAGTGCGGGGAGTTGGGTTAGGGAAGTTTTTATTAACTGAATTGGAAAGCGCGATCGCCAAAAAAGGCTTTAATCAAATTTGGATCGAAACTGCCAGCGTTTTGAAAGAAGCCGTTCAACTGTATGAACGCAATGGTTATCAACCGAGTACTGGAGTTGAAACATTGAGATGCGATCTGGTTTATGTGAAATATTTGAACTAGAACTCCTCAAGTGTTTGTTCTAACTGCTCCAGTTTCGGCAGAATTTCAGGTAGATCGAGATAATGTTCCACAGGATAGACAGATCTAATCCATCATATTCATGCACGACAACATCTCGTAATCCTGCCATTTGTCGCCAAGGAATCTCGAAATTCTGCTCTCGAAACTCCCAAGAAAGTCGTTTTGTTGCCTCACCGATCACGACAAATCAATACAGAATTGCTGCTTGCTTCTCATCATCACTCGCCAAACTTAAACGATCCAAATTCCGCCTATATTTCAGTACTTGCCGTACAGCCGTAACAATATCAAGCAACGACTGTTTATCCCGCGACATAGATGACCTCAGCCGATTCTAAAATTCCTCGACGACGTAGTAAATTGGGGCTGCGTTCAAGGCTTTCTCGGCTGATTAAATCGACCTTACGCTGAAACATTGCTTGAAGTTCATCTTTCATATCAATCCATTCCAAGCCCCAACGATGATTGGGTGCTAATTTGATCATCACATCAATATCACTATCTGATCGAAAGTCATCGCGTAGAACTGAGCCGAATAGCGCAAACTCAGTGATCTTCCAACGTTTGCAAAATTGCTCAATCGCACCTTGAGAAACCGCTAACCGTTGCTCCACAATCTGCCAATTTGAGGTCATCATGTTTAAGATTTCGCACTGTTACATCTAAAGTATCGTTTTAAGAAACGATCGCGTCTTAACCGGATGCCCTAGAATCTAAACTAGTCTTAAAATCAAAATGAATCCACCCTTCACGATTTTGAGGGTATTCAAGCGATTTCATCCACCACACCTTATGCAAACGCCTCGTGAATCGTTCCGCAAATTTCCGCAACCGCTCGATCGAGTTGCGATCGGGTTAATGGTCATTCTGATTGTTCTCATCGGAATCTTACTGTTGAGCGGCGATCGCAGCGCACCTAAAATCCGCGATTTCAATTGGCAAGGAAAACAAGTTGGAGCAGACGATCGCGCTTTTTTGCTTACATTCAGTCGCCCGATGGATCATCCGAGCGTCGAGCAAAATCTCAGAATTCAGCCAGAGCTAAAAGGGAAAATCAGTTGGGCGGGACGGCGCATGGCGTATACGCTCGATCAGCCCGCTCCCTATGGGACAGAATTCACCGTCTCGCTCACGGATGCCCGCGATCGTTTTAGTCAAGAAGGTTCAGATCATGGCATTCTAAAAGACTTTAGTGAAAAGTTTAGAAGCCGCGATCGCAGTTTTGCATTCATCGGAGCCGAAGGAAATGAGGCAGGGCGACTGATTCTCTATAATCTGACGCAGCAGGATAAGAAAATCCTCACGCCGGAAAATCTTGCAGTGATGGATTTCAAAACGTATCCAAATAACGACAAGATTTTGTTTAGTGCGATCGAACGCACCAACCCACCCCAATCTTTAGCCGAGCAAAAACTCTACACGGTCGCAACTGGGATTCAAATTAATGCCCCTGCTCAACTTGGGGATTCAGCGACTCCGACAGCATCCACCTCTTCAATGCATTCTGGGCAAATCACGCAAGTTTTAGACAATCGGGACTATCAGAATCTCAAATTCGACCTTTCTAAAGATGGTCGAACAATCGTTGTACAGCGGCTCAGTCGTCGCGATCCAAACGATGTCGGTGCTTGGTTAATTCGAGACGATCAACCCGCAAAACCGATCGGTAACAAACAAACAGGGGGTGATTTTTTGATCACACCCGATGGAAACTCGATCGCAGTTTCTCAAGGACAAGGACTTGCAATTCTGCCACTACAGCCCCAAACTGAGCAAACCCAGGCTGATCCGCTCGACTTTTTACCGAAGTTTGGCACAGTGCTGAATTTTTCTCAGGATGGAACGGCAGCAGCGATGGTGAAATTCAACACCGATTATACACGATCGATGTTTCTCGTATCACAAGGCGTTCAGAAGGAGATTCTCAAAATTCCAGGCTCAATCCTCAGCGCTGATTTTGATCCAAATAATCAAGTGTTGTATTGCCTGTTAACCAATTTAGTCCCAGGCAAGACGTTTCAAGAACAGCCCTTTCTCGCTGCGATCGACCTCAAAGCCGCGCGTGAAGGCAAGCCAATGGAGCAAACGTTACGACCATTGGTATTGCTGCCAAATCAACGCGAAATCCAAGTCGATCTCGCGCCCGATGGCAGAGCTTTAATTTTTGATCAAACGCAGGCAGACGATCGCGCTAAAGCGGAAGTGAATCAGTCTTTGGCAAATAGCAAGCTTTGGTTGCTCCCCCTCAGCGGCGATCTCAGTGCGAAAACTCAGCCTGCAGAACTGCCATTTCGAGGACTGCACCCACGATGGTTGTCTTAGTTTGCGTTAATTTAATAAAAGACTTATTTTCTTAAGCGATCGCCCTTCATGAACATTCTGAGCAATCTCCTTCCTTCTCCCAAAAAACGTCGCGGCGTTGAAATTAAATCCGATCAAGAAATTCAAACCATGCGGCAAGCTTCCCGCATTGTTGCGACTGTACTCAAAGAGATCTCAGAATTGGTTGAACCGGGGATGACGACTTGGGATCTGGATGTTCATGCCGAAAAGCGAATTCGCGAAATGGGTGCAACACCGAGCTTTAAGGGCTATCACGGATTTCCGGCTTCGATTTGTTCTAGCCTGAATCATGAAGTCGTTCACGGCATCCCGAATAAAAAGAAGGTGATTCGGACAGGCGATGTGCTGAAAGTCGATACGGGTGCGTTTTTTGAAGGATTTCATGGCGATTCTTGCATCACGATCGCAGTCGGTAAAGTGTCTCCCGCTGCCGCAAAACTCATTGATGTCGCAGAACAAGCACTCTACAAAGGCATTGAGCAAGTTCGGGCAGGTGCATTTTTATTAGAATTGGCGGGCGCGATTCAAGATTGTGTCGAGTCCAACGGTTTCAAAGTCGTCGAAGATTTCACCGGACACGGGGTTGGGCGGAATCTGCATGAAGAGCCTTCTGTATTCAATTTCAGAACGTATCAGATGCCGAATGTGAAATTGAAAGCGGGAATGACTTTAGCGATCGAACCCATCGTCAATTCGGGATCAAAGAATACGCGAATTTTGCCCGATCGCTGGACAGCCGTGACTGTGGATAAATCTTTGTCAGCGCAGTTTGAGCATACGGTTTTGGTGACAGAAACCGGATATGAAATTCTCACCGATCGAACCTTGGTTTAATGCATTCTCGATGGATGCGATACATTCATCTGCGCAGAGTTTTACTAGAATCAGGAGTATTGATATATGGCGATCTACACTCTGAATGCTTGACTCTGGCACTTCAACACCCCAATCTGACCGCAAGCCTCGATCGATTCGACCGATCGGGGCGTATGCACTTTATGGCTTAGCTGTTTGGCACGATCAATGCGTGGCACTCGATACGGTACGAGGCTATCTAATCCAAATTAGTCCTCTCAACGACAATACGATCGTTCTCAATCCTTGCTACACCGATCAATTTATCGATGCGAAAGGGTTCGCCGTCTGGGAGGAAACGATCTGGTTTACAAAAGACAACAGCGTTTATTTTTGCACTTCTGAGCAATTTGAACCGCAATTGTTTATCACACTGCCCTACGATGTCGATGGTGTGGGGGTTTGGCAATCTACGATCTACGTGACTTCGCAGAAGTTAGGCTATGTCGTGATCTACGAACATAATACAAAACGCAAAATCACACAGTTTCCGTTGCCTGGAGTGGGGGTGACAAACTTAACGGTACGCGGCGAAGAACTGTGGTTATGCGATCGAACTGAAGAAACCGTGTATTGTCTCGATCGTGCAACCGGAGAGCTTCAGTTCAGTATGCTTACTCCGTTTGAGAATCCAACCGCGATCGCTTTCTTGAATCATTCAGACACAGATCAATCAACGCTATATGTCTCGTATGCGGGAGAAGAAGCATATATTCGCGACAATCCGAATGCTGATCCCAATTTAGAGTTAACGTATCGTGATCGTACTTTTGTTCATCCGCTACATTTTCGCTATTATGCCGACGATCGCTATACGCTATCGAATGGTTATTTGATTGAAATGTCGTATGTTGAGGAATTACTGCCGCTCGATGAAGTGGAATTACAGGATTTAGAATGGCGAATTGCGTTGCCAACCGAAACGCATCGCCAAAAGATTCGCAGCGTTGAAGCGATCGGAATTCCGTTTACAGAAGACATTCAAGAAGGGCAGCGAGTTGCGGTGTTTAAATTCTCCTCGCTCAAACCTCAAGAACGCCATATTTTTGGTTGGAAAGCGCTATTAGAAGTGCGAGGAATTAAGTATCAATTCAACTTTGAGGCTGTGGAGAAAGTTCCAGATCTGACGGCTGAATTTCGCGATCGTTATCTTGTAGACGATGATGAATTAGCGATGGATACTCCCGCGATTCAGCAAGCAGCGCGAGAAGCGATCGGAACAGAAACGAATCTGATTCGCAAAATGTTGAAGATTCGTAATTATGTTTACGATCGTTTGTCTTATGGCATTAAACCTCACATTGACTCACCTGATGTTGTTCTCGAACGCGGGATCGGATCTTGTGGTGAATACGTTGGTGTGTTGTTAGCATTGGCGCGACTGAATGGCATCGCTTGTCGTACTGTGGGACGATATAAATGTCCGCCGTTTGCCGATCGACAAAATGTACCGCTTGAACCTGACTATAACCATGTTTGGATCGAGTTTTACATTCCGGGCTATGGCTGGCTACCGATGGAATCGAACCCCGATGACATTATCGAGCGCGGACCTTACCCAACTCGGTTTTTTATGGGCTTGCCTTGGTATCACGCAGAAATCGGTAAGGGAATTTCATTTGAGTCACTCAGGAGTCAGGGCGTTCCGGTGGGCGATTTGATGGATGTTTCGATCGGAGATCTTGCGCTCAATCACATTCGATTTATGATTCTCGAAGAGTTGCCGCCGCTATAGGAAGTCTCTCTCAAAGACGTTGAAAAATTCTTCGTCGAGCCTTCAATCGATTCCCCCTCGTCCTCTAACCCTTCTTCCAAGCTTGGGAGAGGGATTGGAGGTGATGGCGCGAGAGCTTATCGCACCCTCGAAACTACAACACTAGATGATGCTCCATCGCGAACCGCACCAGTTCGGCTCGATTACTCGTCTCCGTTTTTCTCAACAAGCTACTAACGTGCTTCTCCACAGTGCGCGAACTCAGATGTAATCGATCGCCAATCTGAATATTTGATAATCCATCGCTGAGGAGCGTCAATACCTCTTTTTCACGATCGGTAAACGTAATCTTGAGATCAGAAATCGGCTTTTCGCGCTCTCCGCTGTCCAGAGCAATCTCAAATTCCTGCCGCGATCGCCAGCTTGTCTCGATCATTTGACTGCGATCAAGCAAATTTCGCACGACCGCACCCAATTCAGGCAACTCAAACGGTTTCGCCAAATAGACATCACAGCCAAGCTGATACCCCCGAACGCGCTCATCCGTGTCAGTATGGCCTGTAAGAAAGACGATCGGCAATAAGCGCAAAGCGGGTCGCCGCCGCACTTGCCGCACTAATTCATATCCGTCCATCATTGGCATCGAAACATCCGTCACGATCAAATGCGGCTGATGCATTTCAAGTAGTGCAATCGCATCCTTGCCGTTTTCAGCTGACACAACAGAATAACCAGAACATTCGAGGTAGTCGCTGATCGATAGGCGGGTTCCTAAATCATCTTCTGCGACGAGGATTGTAAGGGGCATGAAACACAGGTGGGCAGGATCTAAATGCCAATTATCGATGGCATATGCAGGCTGAAAAATGATTTACTAAGCAATGCTGGGATGGGAAATTCCTTAAAGTTGGTGAGCCATATTCATATCGTAGGGTATCGGTCGGCGCAATGGACGATAATCTCGATCGATTGCTGCACCCTGCCTCAAAACTGCGTTGACTAACAGGCAAGGTGAATCGCTGAGATTAATCGCTCCATGCGGCACTCCGGGCGGAATTTTCACCACTTGCGCCTGTGCTTCACTTAATGGAATGTATTGATATTTACGATTTTGTAACACAACTAAGATAAAGCTGCCGCGCACAACAAGCAACTGATCCGTTTGAGTGCGATGGACAAATAGATCATCGATCGTGTGAGCGGGAATGTTCACCAACATCGTTTCATGACTCGATTGCGGCGTGTAAAATTCTGCCATTCCGCCTTTAATCGATTCGAGTGGGAAAATTTCGACTTATGTTTTCAACCCCATGACCGACCTCCTACGTTGCCACGCTTCGCGTCCGGTTTTTTCTACTTTAAGCGATGTAAAATTTAACTTTTGTACTCACTATCACAAAAGTGCAACGTTCTATGGTAGAGCGATTTTTTGAAATAAATTTTCTGAATACGGTTGACTTCTGGCAAGTAGCACATTAATACTATTCATAGTACTATCGTACTAGAGATTCACTCGCCCCAGGAGCCACGATGACAAAAGTGAAACCAGAGAGCCAAACTACTCCGATCACCCAAGCCCAGTCGATCGATGAACCTGCGATCGCCAGTGAATCAAACGCGGAGCGCACTGTAAGCATGGCTGAGTCTACCACCAAAGCGACCTCAACGAGAAAACCCCGCGCAAAGACATCTTCAACGACCAAGCGCCAAGGAATCAACAAAACGCCAAGCCAATCTGCTACAACACGGGTAAAACTTCCGCCAGAAACGACCCAAGTGGATGATCTTGCCATCCAAGTGAAACAGCTTACAGAACAAGTTAAACACCTGAGAGAGCAAGTCACTGGGTCTGGAACTCGGATTGAAGAATCTACACCCATAGTCACGCAGTCACCGAAAACAACGCGATCGCTAAACTCTCTACAGTTGCCGCTCGAACCTCCCCGTCCCGCTCAAACTTCGATTCCGTCTCAAACTTCAGTAAGACCGTCTCAAACTTCGATTCCATCTCAAACTTCAGTAAGACCGTTTCAAACTTCGATTCCGTCTTTTCGTCCGACGACCCGCTTTCCGGCTGCCCGTCCGCACCGTCGTAAACTCCTACACCGGATGATGCAGCGATCGTTGAGACTACCAGAGCAAAACTCTGGAATTGCGATCGATGCAGCACTTTGGGTGTTCGCAGCAGCAGGATTGCGGATCGGTTTGAAGTACTTAGTCATGGCAGTGCCGATTCTGAATTTTCCGATCATTCTGTTGATGTTCGTCCCCGCATTGTTAGCAGCTTATGCCGCCTTATTTATTCCTAAAGCAAATCGGATTGGAATTTACCGACTGTTGTTAGTGTCATTGGGATTGTTCGTTGGAGGCAGACTATGAGCGAAACACTTATCTCCAAACTGTTAGCGGGTGTTGCGGGTGTGTTAGCACTTGGAACCTTTTTTCAAGCGATGGGACTCCCCTCATTTGGAAGTAAGGAAGCAGCTTTGGAATGTCAGGGATCAGTGCAATCGCAACAATCCATCTCTGAAGAAAACATCGCGAAGCTAATTTTGCTAAACACTGGAGATTCTAAAGAGGCAGTTCGCAAAGTTTTGAAGGAGCCTTATTGTGTCCTTCCAAAGCTCTCGCTCCGCACCGGAACAAAGACCGAGCGGGAAGCATACCGAGTCGCATCGGACGCTTTAGAACGATCGACTTCTCAAACGTTTATTGTGGTTTCGTATGAAGGAAATCAATACCTGGGGTACAAGTTCTGGATTCGCTAAATTCGGATTCATTCTACTCTTAAGTCTTACCTCTGGTTGTACTGCTGCACAACACATTGAAAACACGATTCCAGAACCAAAGCTCTATCAAACTTGGCAACTCAAACCCGGAGACGAAATTGCAGGCACAAAAGTCATCGGCGGACTCGGAGACATTTCGATCGCGCTGAATGACCATTCTGTTTATGCACCTTCGGATGGCAATGCTTACATCGATAAGCGAGGCTGTGTGTATTTTTCAGGAGCAGATACGCCAGCTTATCTTTTTCGTCTATGTGGCTTAGAAGCCCCGAAACTGGGAGCGATGAAAGCTGGAGAAGTGATCGCCAGCGGAAAGATGCTGCAATTTGCCACTTTGCTCAAACAAGCCGACGATACTTGGGCACTCGTCGAACCCGATAAAAGCCTACTGCAACGAACCTTAAAGCCACGATGAACAAGATTGTTTCTCTGATGATGAGCGTGATCGTTCTCACGTTCAGTGGAATGCGATCGACGCAAGCTCAAGGACTTCTCAATTTCAACCCACAATCTCGGAAATCCATACCCACGGCTCAAGCTACTCAATCAACTCAACCGAGTGAAGCATCAGCCCTGATCGATCTTCAACCTCCTTCTAAACCTGCACCAATTTCTTATCAAGACTCTGAGACTCAGGACAACGATCGCTTAGTCGCAGTTGCACCGGATGAACTGTTTGAAGGAGGGTCAGACTCACTGGTTGCTAAAGCAGTTGGAAGCGCTGAAGGAACTCGCACACCTGATGGCGGTAAAACTTGGGCATATGTCGGACACGTCGATCCCGGAAACGGTCGCTGGAACATGGGCAGCTTTTCCTACCAACATGGTGCAACTTCTCCAGACGATGCTGATCGTCGTCAGCTCAATCGTTTGCGGGGTCAGTATGAGGTAATTCGCCAGTCTGCGCTTTCTGCGGGATTGCGACTTGGACTAGAAGAACAACTGAATGCAATTGATCTCGCCAATCAAGCGCCATTGGCAGCATTGGAGCGAGGCGGTTATGTTGATCGTCTCCGACAAGCTTATGATCAAGGATTGCAGGGATCTGAAGCCGTTTTACAGGCTCGTACTTACTCGTATCTCAATCCCCGCACTAATCAATGGGATGCCCCTGGACTCGGCAACAATTTCTACAGCATTCGTCGAGATCAAGCACGGCGGCAGAATGCGATTTACGAGGCGATTCAGAATCATCAGCAAATTGCTCGATCGAGAAAACTGCGCGATCAGAATGACATCAAAGTGAGCCGCGCGGGTGAGTAATCCTTAAATTAAAGGTAAGAGTCCACCAATGATTCAAATCCGGAGGCACACTGGAAGTAATCACCCAATCTTCACTACACCAGGGGTAAAGTTATGGCTCAAACAGAAGATATCACGATCGAACAACGCCTCGACGAACTTGTTGATCAAGCGCATGATGCTTGCGGTACGAGTGGCACGCTGTCTGACGAGTGCGCTAGTGCTTGGGATGCCGTTGAAGAGGTTCAAGCAGAGATCGCGCATCGTCGATCGGATGTGAAAAACTCTTTTACCGCTTACTGCGATGATAATCCTGATGCGGCTGAATGTCGGATTTATGATGTTTAATTTCACCTAGATTAGACCTGATTAAAAAATGTAGCCCTCCCTTTCTACATGAAAAAGCGGAGGGCTACAGATTAATTAGGTTGAATGCAAGCGTGAACTACAAGCCGCCAACTGCGATCGCACCTGCAAGAGCGGATGCACCTGCGGAAACGAGTGCGGTTCCAAACAACCACCATGCTGCGGTTTCTGCCGCTTTGCGGGTTTCTTCGGCTTGCTTTTTGGCTTGGCGTTTAACTTCTTCAAGTCGGTGCTGTGCTTCAGTTTGAATGCGTTCTGCACGACGTAAAACAGAAGTTCTAGCGTTTTCGACTTGATCAACAATGCGATTCGCTTCAGCTTCAGAAATATCTTCCCGCGATGCTAACAGTGCGACGACGGTATCTCGGTTAAAGCTGCCTAAACGATCGCGCAAAGCATCAAATCCGGCTTGTGGATCATGGAACATGGTACGAATATCAGCACGAATGCTGTCATAGTTCAATTCCGGGCGATCGAGCGAATTCAAGTAATTCCGAATGCGCTCAAGAATGCCATCGATCACACTTTGAATTCGGTTTTGAATGGCTTGAATTTGTGCCATGAACTGATCGCGCACAGAAAGCACTTGATCGACAATGCGATTTGCTTCTTCTTCGCTGATGTCGTTACGCTGAGACAGAAGCGCGACGATTGAGGAACGATCGAGATGCGATAAGCGATCGCCTAAGTTGCTAGCTCCCGCTCTTGGATCACGCAAGAGAAGTTGCAGATCGCGCTTGATGCCGTCGGGGTTGAGTTCTTCTTTGTTCGTGTTCCGCAGATAGCTCTCAAGGGTCGATTGGAAGTTTTGCACCCGGCGTTGAGTTCTTGATGCCAAACGACGCGGCGATCGCACAACGCTACGAATCGAGGACTCGACTTGATCGACCAGTTGGTTCGCCTGAGCCTCGTTAAGATCGGGACGTTGGGCGAGCAGTCTGACGATCGTTTGTCGATCGACTTGCGACAGTCTTCTTCTGAGTCGAGAAGCCCCTGCTTTTGGATCATTCAGCAACACATTAAGGTCGCGCTTGATGCCATCGGGATCAAGTTCTTGCAGATTTGTGTTGCGGAGGTAAGATTCGAGCGTGGTTGTAACTTGATCGACTTGATCTTTCGCCTTATGAACAACCATCTGCGGCGCATGAAGGATATTGTTTCGTACGTCTTCAAGCTGAGACACAATGCGATTCGCTTCTTCTGGCGTGAGATCTTGGCGTTGCGATAACAGTTGAACCAGCGTATCGCGATCGAATTGGCTCAATCGTCCTCGCAGGGCGTAAGCTCCCGCTTGTGGATCGTCAAGCAATAAGCGGAAATCGCGCTTAATTCCTTCCGGGTTGAGTTCTGACTTGTTCGTGTTTCGCAAGTAAGATTCAACTCTCAACCGCACTGCTTCCGCTTCAGAACGGAGGCGGTTTTGGCTTTCTTGAGCCGAGTTTAGAACACGATCCCGCGTGCTTTCAAAGTTGCTCACAATGCGATCGGCTTCTTCAGGAGTCAGATCAGAGCGTTGCCCTAATAATTGCACCAAGGTATCGCGATCGAAATGGCTCAAGCGATTCTTCAGGGCATCATAGCCAGCTTCAGGGTCGTCGAGCAACAAAGAGACTTCCCGTTCGATCGCGTCGGGATTGAGTTCCTCTTTATTGGTCGATCGCAAGTAATGCTCGACACGGCTACGCAGATCCGTGCTTTCCCCTTGCTCTTCAGCATTCTGAACCAAGGTGAGCGTCGATGTGCGAATTGTTTCAAGCTGGTCGGCAATCTCAGCTACTCGTGCAGGTGATAAGTCTCCACGTTGCGTTAAAAGATTGACGAAATCGCCACGATTCAAGCGTTCAAGTTCACGTCTGACCGCAGACGGGTCAGCTTCCGGATCGTATAGCACTTCGCGGAATTCAGTGTTCAATGTCTCCCGGTTGAAGTGCCAAGAATAGGTATTCAGCAGATAGTTTTCAACATCTGCTTTGATCGGACTAAAGCCTGTAGAAACCTTATCAGCAGCTTGTTGTGCGCCCGATGTCACTTTGTCGCGTGCAGATTGAATCTGTCCGATGATTTTTTCGACATCAAGATCATGAAGGTCTGTCCGTCCTAGCACCGTTCCCATCAACGTCGAAAAACCAAGCTGAACTGCTCGATCGACTAAGCTCGGTTGATCTTTCGAGCCTTGTTGCGCCAAGCTAGAGAACGCATCACGCATTCCCGACATTTGGTCTTGCTGCGTGTTTTGCAACATCTGACCTTGACGACGCAACTCCTCAGTTAACTGATCCAAACGACGGTTCAAATCGTTCATGTCTACTTGTCCCGATTGAACGGTCTTCAAGTATTCCACTAACTCTTGCGTTGGATCTTTGCGTTGGTAACGTCCGATCGTTTCCGTCCAAACCGAATCAAGCTGATCGACCAAACGGTTCGCATCTTTTTTCGATAAATCTGTCCGATCGCTAATCAGTCTCACAAAAGTATTGCGATCGACATGGCGCAATCGCTCCATCACTTCAGCGGGCGAACCGCCACCGACAATGTTTTGCAGTTCTGGATCGTTGACTAACGCTTCGAGTTCGCGCCGCACTCGACCAAAATCTAGCTGTCCCGGACGAAGTTGCTCAACATAGTCTTCGAGAGAATCACGAATGTTTGTCGGATCGATCGCAGATCCTAATTCGCGTCGAACGGCTGCCGCTGCTGCTTCTGCGGTGGAAACGACTTGCTGATTAACGGCTTTCGCTCCAAGTGCGGCGGTTGCCGTTCCGACGATCGCTTGAAATCCAGATGTCGCGGTATTCACGACTGAACCTACGAGCGATCCAACCGTTGTCGAACTCACCCACACGAGCAGAGTGAAGTATGCAGCCCAGATCACTAAACCAACGATTGCTCCTAAAGCCGTGGTGGTCAGCAAGCTCAGTTTCACCGCTAATAAGCAGGCGATGAAGAGTGAAATCGTTACCGTGATCAATGTCCAAAGTCCGACGGCAAAACCGATCTTGCGGATCGTGCCGCCATCATTGCTTGAACTATGTGAATCATGGTCATCCGAAGAACGCCCTAGATAAGAGATTCCAGCAGCGACGGATAGATTTGTAAACAGTAATTGGAATGCAAATGCTAATACAATTCCGGAAATTAAGGCAACAAAAAATCGAGGACCCGAAAACACCAAAGCAGCCTGCTCAGGCGTAGTGACCCCTCGATCGATTGGAACCTGTGCCAGGAGACTCCGACCGAGTTCCCATGTTAAATTTGCTACTTGACTCATAGAAATTCCCTCATCAGACTCCGCCCAACACAAGAGATGTGTCAGTGAGGCTGCAATTTTGAAACACTACCTTTGATGCCAGAATCGCTGAGTTGACGATAGATCAACATCTTTCTCAAGTGATAGGACACATCAACTAAAAGGAGTAAATCGAAAGTTGGAGTCTGGGGATTCAGTGAACAAGAAATACTTATTTTGATGGAATCAGGGCAGCAACGACGAGATCAAGTCCGACTGCGCGAGAAGCTTTAAACAAAATACGATCGCCCGATCGAATTAATTCATTCAGCCGAGACACTACTGCGGTATGCGATGTAAAGGTTTCAGCGGGAACTGGAGCAGCCGCGATTGCCATTGCTTGTGCTTCATCAGGATCTGCCAGAATCAATAATCGATCGAGTTGCAATGCTCTGACTTGTTCGCCTACTTGTTGATGGTACTGAACTGACCAGTCACCCAGTTCTTTCATCGTTCCGAGTACAGCAATTTTGCGATCGCCCTCGGTCTGAGCTAATAGCTTCAAAGATGCCAACATCGACTCTAAACCCGCGTTATAGCTCTCATCTAGAATCACAACATCATTGGATAATTCGTAGCGTCTCGATCGACCACTTGGTAATTCGACTGTGATGCCTGTGGTTAATTTTGCAGCATCGAGATTTAAGGCTTGAATGACGGCTAATGCTGCTAGAAAATTCAGGGCGTTATGTTCACCTGGAAGCGGTAACGGAAACTGCAATTCACCGACTTTTATCGTTTCAGCATCAATTAATTGTCCTTGTAAATCACCCCCTTGCAATCCGTAGGTGGTTGATTTCCCTTGCCAAACGGTTTTAGCCGTTTCAAGAAGTAAAGGATTGTCATGATTGAGAATTGCGATCGCCTCTTTCGGCATTTCCGCTAGAAGTTCGCATTTTGCTTGTGCGATCGCTTCTCTCGATCCCAATCTTCCAATATGTGCTGTTCCGACATTAGTAATCACACTAATATCAGGATTAGCAATTTGTGATAGCAGCGCGATTTCTCCAAGCGCTCTCATTCCCATTTCAATTACAGCAAAATCGTAATCCGAGTTCAATTCTAGTAGCGTTTTTGGAACTCCAATTTCGTTATTGTAATTCGCCTGTGTTTTATGTACCTTTCCGTATTTCGATAACGCGGCTGCAATCAATTCTTTTGTGGTTGTCTTTCCGACTGATCCAGTGATTGCAATAATTGGAATGTTAAACTGTTTACGCCACCAATGCGCGATCGCTTGATACGCCTGTAATGTATCAGAAACAATAAGAACAGGTAAATCATCCGATTCAAATTGAGTATCGACAATCGCCGCAATTGCACCTTGCTCGATCGCGGATCGCACAAAATCATGACCGTCAAATTTCTCGCCCCGCAGTGCTAGAAAAATCTCACCCGATTGAATCGATCGTGAATCGGTTGTAATGCCTGTTATGGTTGTATTTGGTAGGTTTTGAGCAGATGCGCCAAGAATCGTGATCAGTTGATCAAGCGTTGCGTGAAACGACATGAGAATTTTCTAGAAACTGATAAGGTTTTGAGTGTACCGCTTTCGGGGCTGCAAAAACTGCGATCGTGCAAGAAAGCCGTCTAAAAAAACTTTGTCACCGAATTCCAATTGTCTGCTATTCTAGGTAAGGCTTAGGCGGATGTGGCGGAATTGGTATACGCGCACGCTTGAGGTGCGTGTGGCATTGCCTTGCGAGTTCGAGTCTCGCCATCCGCATGAAGTTAGAAGGGGAAGCTTACCACTTCCCCTTTATTTTTTGGAATGAAGTTTGATCCATAATTGAAGCACCGAATTGGGCGACTGCTCATGCCTCCAGAGCTTCTGAACGATGAGGAGATCGTCTCTGAGCTTGATATCAGCCATTTGACGATCGAGGACGATACTCCAGTAGACAACTTTCAATCTGAGAAACAGCAACGGCTACTCGTTGAACCGCTTTATAGTTCCAAAGCATTGCCAGCACCTTTTCTAGCGGCTGCCAATGTCGGACTCTTTTATAAGCTCAAAGGTGATCCGATCGTACTCGATGCCATGCTAAGTCTCGGAGTACAATGTGCCGACTTCTCCGAACGGCGAAATCGTTCCTACTTTGTGTGGGAATTCGGCAAAGTGCCAGAAGTCTGTATCGAAATTGTGTCAAATCAAGAAGGCGATGAGGTGATTCTCAGCCGGAAATCGCAGCAGAAAGGGAAGACCGCATCAAAAAAAGAGATTTACGCACAGATCGGTGTACGTTACTACGTCGTGTTCGATCCGCTTGAACAGATTCAAGGACAGGATAAGATGAAGGGTGCATTGTTGCGCGTATGGTCGATTTCAGCCGATGGTTACACCGAGTTGACACCTACTCAAGGAATTCGTGAAGTTGGGCAATCTGTTTGGTTAAATGGCGCGGGAATCGGTGTCACACTTTGGGAAGGGCAATTTGAAGATGAGGTGACGCGGCTCTGGTTGCGGTGGTGCGATCGTCATGGACAAGTTATTTCCACCGGAGCAGAACGGGCAGACGATGCCGAATTAAAAGCGCGGCGACTTGCCGATCGACTCCGAGCAATGGGAATCGATCCAGAAGACGTTTAACCGATCTAAACGAACGGCGATGCCATTTCTGAGAGATTCGCCCTTAAATCAAAGAAATGTAAACAAATGTTTCAATAGGTAGATCTATTCGTGAAACTAAAGGAGTAGTTCGCTACTCTTTTAGATAGAGAAGGAGGAATCAACCAATGGATCAATCAATGGTCACTGTGCCCGACAGCATTAGCTTAATCGACTTATCAAGACTCTGGATTCAGAAAGCATTAGAAGAGATTGCAGCAGAAAACGAGCCAGTTGAGCAACAGATCGAAGCGGAAGAAGAAGAATAGTCTTCCAAACTGGTTATAAAAAGATTCGTTACAAAAAATGGTCTAGACCTGATAGATCTTCAAGGCTTAAGCAGTTTTGTAGATTTACCGATCTAGACCATTCGTTTTAGGAAGCAGATCGACCACGCGACAACAGATGATCGATCGAGAAATTTCCCCCGCCACCTACGGTAAACAAAAGGTAGAAGAGTAAATACAGTGAAGCCGTCTCTAGTGGGGCAATCTGCAATCCTGTTCCTTTTAGGTGGAAATAAACTGCGATCAGCATTGTGAATACCAACGATAATGCACTTAATCGCGTAAGGAACCCAAAAATTAATAGAATTGAAGCCACAATTTCCGTGTAAGCTGCACAGTACGTAAGAAATGATGGAAACGGAAAGCCAAGCACACTCATGACGTGATCGACAAAGCCTTGCACATCGGCTAACTTACTAAAGCCATTATGAATCATCAACGTACCAACTAAAACGCGCACAGTTAACCAAGCCGCTTGAAACGTCGGACTGGGGCTGAGGTCAGACTGTAAAATCGTGGAAAAGAGCGATCGCTGAGACTGTGTAACGGTCATCTGTTTATTTCTCGAATACGGTACTTGAATTTTACCGAACCTACGATCAAAGATAGAAGCTTTCGATCGGCAAAATCTTTACACAACTCAATCTTGAAATCCGCTCTCTATCTGAGGTCTGCTCTAAGATGAGAAAAGGAAGTCTTTAGATAGACGGTTGCTGCATTCACTCGCTGCTACCGTTGACAAACAACTCAAACATCACTCATTTAAGCAAGGACAAACGTATGTCGCATTTTAGTACACTTCGCAGCAAAATCACCGATGCAGAATTGCTCAAGACTTCGTTGCGCGATCTCGGTTTCACGGTTGAGACCAATACCGAAGTTCGCGGAATGGGCTGCCAGCGCGTTCATGCTGATATCGTTGCGGTGTTAGATGGCAGCTATGACATCGGTTGGGTACACAACGAAGACGGCACGTTCAGCATCGTAGCAGATTTGTGGGGTGTGGCAAGAAAGCACAACCTTGCAGAACTGATGACCGCAGTGAACCAAAAGTACGCGGTGCAGCAGACTTTGAATACGGTCGCAAAACGTCCCGGTTTACAAAACGCTAATGTTCAAGTGATGGTTCGCAGCTAATTGCGCGATCGCAGTTTGAAATTACCTAAATCAATCCCTTACAGAGTCTTCGCTGACCCCTGTAAGGGATTATTTTTATTTGGCAGCACCTCTGAGAATCGCGTTGCCATCTTGAAAATCAATATCTTTGACGGACAGACCTCGGAGTTTGAGTTCGAGATTGAGTTGATCTTGAACTTTTTCGGGAGGCACTCCAAAGCGCTGAGCGACTTCAGCGATCGTAAAACTCATGTTTCCAACCTGAATTTTGGCATTTTGATCAAACCGAAGCTTGCCATTTTGAATCTCAGGTTTGCCCTCAACACCAATGTATATTTTGCGATCGTTCACCGGAAATTTTTCAGTAATTTGTGTCAGCAATGCCTGTTGTTGTGCGCCTAATCCACTGTTTTTCAAATCCTCGACATCGACCACTGCGCCCGTTTTCAGCTTGTCGTTTTTCACTGAAGTATGAAATCCTTTTACAGAGCTTGGTAGAGGCTGACCACCTGCTTTTTCTGTAAGCTTTGTAACTAATAGATCATTTAGTTCCGAGGAACTAAGCGCAACTTGAACATTCTCAGGAGCGCTAGAAGGCTTAGCATTGGGCAGATTGGGTGCAATATTTATATTTTTAGGTTGTGGGCTTGCTTGAATTTGGGTTTCGATCTTTTTCTCAACTGCTGCACTCGATTTCTGGATCTGGGCATAAGTTTGAGAATTACTTTGTTCTTTGGTATACCACTCTGGTAATTGAGTCAGTCGTCGCCAGAAATAATAAACGCCTGATGTCGTTGCAATCACAATTCCTATAGACAGCAACAGAAATAAAATGCCTGATTTCTTCACAGCTACCTCAAGTCAATCTTTAGGATTTCTCAGTCAATTTATTACGTTCATTCAACTTAAGCAATCTTTTGATTCTCGATCGATTACGGGAACCCCTCCAACGGACGCGCGTTCGTTCGCTAAAATGAAAAAAATTACTGGACTGGATTCATGATTCCTACCGTTATTGAAACTTCTGGACGGGGCGAACGCGCCTTTGATATTTATTCCCGACTGTTGCGGGAGCGAATCGTGTTCCTCGGTAGCGCGATCGATTCCGACGTGGCGAATCTTGTCGTTGCACAACTTCTCTTCCTAGAAGCCGAAGATCCGGACAAAGATATCTATCTCTACATCAATTCTCCTGGCGGCTCAGTTTCTGCTGGCATGGGGATCTATGACACGATTAAGCAAATTCGCCCGCAGGTCTCTACGATTTGTGTGGGTTTTGCTGCCAGCATGGGGGCGTTTCTGCTCAGTGCTGGAACGAAGGGGAAACGGATGAGCCTGCCCCACTCGCGGATTATGATTCATCAACCGCTCGGTGGCGCACAAGGACAAGCGACCGATATCGAAATTCAAGCGAAAGAGATTCTCTATCTTAAACAGCGGCTGAATTCGCTCTTAGCTGATCACACCGGACAACCTCTGGAGCGCATCGAGCAAGATACCGAGCGCGATTTCTTTATGTCCGCAGAAGAAGCAAAAGAGTATGGATTGGTGGATCAGGTGATCGATCGTCGTCCTTCTGCGGTTCGTCCTGCGGTAGTGAAGTAGATTAGGCTGAAATAGATTAGAGCGTTTGCACGATCGTTGAATGTGCCTTGGCGGTAAAAATCGTCAGGGCACATTGAGTCAGATGCAATCCTTAATCTAATCGAACGCCACGAATCGAATAATCTAACAATTGCATTGGATGTAAAACCGGGACTGCTTTACCTTGCAGTTTTAAATGCCGCGAAATCTGCACATAGCAACCGATGTTAGCAGACGCGATCGCCATTGCTCCCGTGTTTGTCAAATTCTCAACTTTCTGCCGCCCTAACTCATCTGCTACTTCTGGTTGAAGAATGTTGTAGATTCCCGCACTACCACAACATAGTGCAGCATCTACAGGCTCTCGAAGTTGCACACCCGGAATCTTCCGCAATAATTGACGCGGTTGAACACTGATTTTCTGACCATGCAACATATGACACGCATCCTGATAGACCAGGGTTAAAGGCTCATCTTGCAACGGTGAAAGTGCTGCTGTAAGTCCCACTTCCGCAAGAAACTCTTGGATATCTTTCACCTTGCGAACAAAGACTTCTGCTTTGTCCCGATAGTTCGGATCATCGTGCAAAATGTGACCATATTCTTTCAAGGTATGACCACATCCAGAAGCATTGATCAAGATTGCATCGACTTCGGTGTTTGCAAACGTATCAATCATTTGTCGCGCGAATTGTTTTGCTTGTTCTTCTTGTCCTTGATGATGCGACAGTGCCCCACAACAGCCTTGAATCTGCGGAACAACGACTTCACACCTGTTTGCAGTTAACACTCGTACCGTGGCATCGTTTACGTCCGGATTAAACAAACGCTGCACACAGCCGAGAATCATTCCCACGCGATAGCGCTTTTCACCTTGCGCGGGAATCAATGCTGGAATTGAATCTGTAAACGCTTTCGCGGGAATCTCCGGCAGCATGGCTTCCATTGCAGACAGTTGAGGCACGATCGCATTCAAAAAAACCAGCGATCGCACAATCTTCTGAAGTCCCGATTTTTGATACAGCCCCAAGGGACGCAACAACGCCCGCATCCGATTCGGGTAGGGAAACACCGAGAAAATAAATTTGCGTAACAGCGCTTCGGGGAGCGATCGTGGTTGTTTCCGTTCAATCTGCGGACGAGTCGCAGCAATCAACTTGTCATACTGCACGCCAGAAGGACAAGTCGTAACACAGGCAAGACAACCCAGGCAAGAATCAAAATGTTGCACCGTTGCAGCATTGAGCGGAATTTCACCTTCGTTGATGCCATCCATTAGATAAATGCGTCCTCGCGGCGAGTCCATTTCTTTGCCGATGACTCGGTAGCTTGGACAGGTCGATAAACAAAAACCGCAATGCACACAAGAATCGATCAGCTTTGGATCGGGAGGATTGTGAACATCAAAGCCTGGATTGATTGCTGGATCAGAGGTTTGCATTCTAAATTCCGCCTACAAAACGGTGAGGACTAAAGAGAGTTTGAGGATCAAATTGAGCTTTGATTCGTTTCATTAAGTCGATCGCATTGCCAGAGTAGCCCCACACTTCAAGCTGTTGTTTGAACTCGATCGGAGCTTGCAAAACCGATAAGTATCCGCCCGTTGCTTCACAGATCGATCGTACTTGTAAAATTTGCGTTGTGCGTACATCTCTCACACTCAATCGCCCAATGCCACTACCCGCATGAATCAGAACTTCCGCAGTTGGCAAAAGTGCAGAAAGTTGATTGAGCAGCGAAACTGCTTCAGAGGGCTTTACTCCTATTTTGCAAATGATCGCGCCACTTTGGGCAGAAGAATTGATTTGATCTGTGAAGCGCTGCCATAGATCCGCTGCATCAGATGTGGCTAAACCAAGCGTCTGTCCCACTTCAGTCAATCGTTCAATCTGTTGGTCAACACTTTCTGCAATACTTTGAAATCGAACTAATAAACTGAGAGCCGTTGCAAACCCCAACGATTTCGCGATCGAACCAGAAAGCAGATCAACACTCACAGGCGTCAATGCTGAACTTAATAGCGTTTGTGTCACTTGTTCCAATGCAGTCGGATCGCCCCTGAGAATGATCGATCGAGAAACAGGCGGAATCGGATACACCCGCAATGTTGCCTGCGCCAAAATTCCTAACGTGCCATACGATCCGGTGAGCAACTTCATCAAATCGTAGCCCGCCACATTTTTCACCACTCGTCCGCCCGCTTTGACAATCTCACCATCACAGCGAACAAACGTAATTCCGAGCAGCATATCGCGAATACTGTTGTAGCGGTGTCTCAGTGAGCCAGTGTCAGCAGTTGCGATCACGCCGCCCAACGTTGCGCGATCGCGCTCAATTGGATCGATCGCACAAAACTGCCCCACTGCACCCACCGTCGATTGCAATTCGGCAAACGAAATTCCCGCCTCAGCCGTCACGGTTAAATCACCTTCAGCGTGTTCGATTAAGCGATCGAGCTTCTCTGTACTGATCACCAGCGTCACCGAATCGACTACTCCACCCCAATGCAATTTACTCGCATGACCACAAGGAAGAATGCACCATTGATTGCGGTAGGCACAGGCGACGATCGCGCTTAATTCCTCGATCGTGGATGGAGATGCCCAAACAATGCGATTGGGGTCACAGAGCGTTCGATTTAGCTGCGTCTGTTGAAAGTCAGACAGTGCATCCCACGTCCGTAGGTGCACAGGTGCGATCGCAGATTCGAGCGTTTGAAGAACAGTTTGCATCCGAGAATATAGGGAGACGACATCGTGAACCAGATTGAATTTTAAGGAAAAATAACGAGAGCTTCATGAAAAGATTTCGGTTCAGATCCTATTATCTAGGGAATAATGCGCTTATGTTCAAGGCAAAAGCAACCGAGAACGATGAAGCCCTTTTGTCTTTTCCTTTTTACTCTTCTGACGATCGATGCATCAGATTAAAACGCCGTCTAGTTTAATTCACCTGCAAGCGCTCCTCAGTCGGTATCAGTGCGATTCTGATCTCACGGAGGACTCTACCTTTTCAAGACTTCAATCCGCTTTTGGAGAACTAGAATCCACGATTACTGCCCTTCAGCAAGAACTCCAGCAAGAACGGGCAGCGCGACAGCAAGCAGAAAAAGCTCAAATGCTGCTGCAAATGACGATCGAAGCCGCCGCAGATGGAATTTTAGCGATCGACCTACAGGGCAAAATTCTCAGCATCAATCAACAATTTCGCCAGCAGTGGAGCATTGAGCAAGCACCTAGAGAAGACTTGGATCTAATCGAGATCACAACCCAAAGGCTGGTTGATCCAAATCAACTTCGTCAATTGATACGGCTCGAAACCGAACAGCCGACGCTCGACGGGCATAATCTCCTCTATTTCAAAGATGGGCGAATTCTAGAGCGGTTTTCAAAGCCACTGCGGCTCGAAAATGAAATTGGTGGTCGAGTGATCAGTATGCGCGACATCACAGAGCAAACTCGTACACAAAAAAGTCTTGCCGCAAGTGAGAAACTATTACGCACGGTTGTCACCAATACGCCAACGATTCTTTATGCGATCGATCAAAATGGCGTTTACACCTTGTCCGAAGGCAAAGGCTTAGAAGCGCTGGGATTCAATCCAGGGGCGCTCGTTGGGCAATCGGCTTACGAATTTTACCGCGACTATCCCCAGATCATTCGAGATCTCGATCGGGTTTTGCAAGGCGAAGAACACCGCTCGATTCTGGAGTATGAGGGCGTTTTTTATGACAATCGCGCCACTCCAATTCGCAACGCCGAAGGCGAAATTATTGGACTGATTGGCGTTGCAACTGATGTCACCGCTCAGCGTCAAGCCGAAATCGAATTACAACAAACCAAGCAAGATTTGGCGATTCGCGTCGAGCTAAGAACGCTCGAGCTAAGAACCGCCAACGCGAAATTGCAAAAAGAAGTGACCCAACGCAGACAGATCGAACAAAGTCTGCGCGAAAAACAAGGCTGTTTGCAAATCTTGAATCAAATTTCGCAAGGCGTAACGGCTGGGCTTTCTGTGAATGAATTGATCAAACTCTCGATCGACCAAACCGCCCAACAATTCACTGATCTGCGAGTGTTATACGGTGTGTGTGAGAATCGTCAATTCAACGTCATTCATTCCGCTCAGCCCGTCGGTATGCCTGCTATGCAAGGGGTTGTGGAAGGACTGTTCCTCACCCCTCAATATTCGGAGATGATTCAGCAGCGAGAACCTACGATCGTCGAAGATATTCTGCTAGAACCCACATTCGCGCCAATGGTGGTGGGAATGTTGAGCCACAGAATCCGTGCGATCGCAATGATTGCAGTGCAGCATTCTGCGGATCAAATCGGCGTACTTGCTTTGAATGCACCTTATCCGAAACGCTGGACACCTTGCGAAGTTGAAACACTTCAGGAACTCGCTGATTATTTGTTGATCGCACTGCAAAAAGTCCGGGCACAAGAAGAACGCCAAAAAGCAGAAGAACGACTGAAATTATTTGAATCGGTTGTTGTGAATGGTAACGATGCGGTGATTATCACCGATGCCAATCCTGAGAATCCGCAAATTAGTTATGTGAATGCTGCTTTTGTTCAGATGTCAGGCTACGCGGCTGAAGAAGTAATTGGTAAAACGCCCCGCATTTTACAAGGAGAAAGAACCGATCGCGCTCTGCTCTCCAAGGTGAAAAGGGCAATTCGAGAAGGACGATCAATTCAAGTCGAACTGGTGAATTATCGCAAAGACAGGTCTGAATACTGGGTCGATTTAAACGTTGTGCCGATTACAAACGCGCGGGGAGTTATCACTCACTATGTTGCGGTACAGCGCGATATTACCGATCGTAAGTGGTCAGAAAAAGCCTTAATTGCGACTCAAGCCCGATTAAAATATCTTCTTTCTTCGAGTCCTGCGGTCATTTACACCTGCCATCCAAGTCGCAATCGTGCCTGTACATTTGTGAGTGAAAACATTACTCAACAACTCGGCTACGAAATTTGGCAGTACCTCAAAGATCCGCATTTCTGGATCGATCACATTCACCCGGAAGATCTCCCCGTCGCGTTAGAACACATGGATCGTTTACGAGAACTAGGAGAAGTTACTTGTGAATATCGCTTTTTACACAACGATGGCTCGTATCGATGGCTGCGAGACAGCATGAAATTGCTAAATGATCAATCGATCGAGGTCATTGGTTCTGTGGTGGATATCAGCGCTCGAAAATGGGCAGAAAATCAAATTCGTGCCTCACTACAAGAAAAAGAAGTGATGCTGAAAGAAATCCACCATCGTGTCAAAAATAACCTCCAAGTTGTCTCTAGTTTACTCAAATTACAAGCAGGCTACATTCAAGATAAGCGAATTATTGAAGTATTTAAGGAAAGCCAAAATCGTGTGAGCGCAATGGCATTGATTCATGAAAAGCTTTACCAATCAGAGGATCTCGCAAAAACACACTTTTCAGACTATATTCATAGCTTAGCAACCGCTCTATTCCGTTCGTATTCAGCAAATTCTCGATCGATTCAGCTTAATTTGGATGTCCAAGATGTGAGATTGAGCATTGATACCGCTATTCCCTGCGGGCTGATCATCAATGAACTTGTTTCTAACTCGCTGAAATATGCCTTTCCTTCAGGCGAAGCGGGTTCAATCTACATCCACCTTCATGCTCAAGAAGATCCTTCCAATGAATCAACTGACTTTACGCGCTATCAACTGATCGTGCGCGATAGTGGTTGTGGATTTCCACCCGCTCTTGATTTCCGCAATACCAAATCACTGGGGTTGCAGTTAGTCTGTACGCTGATTCGACAGTTGCGAGGGGCGATAGACCTCACTAGTAAAGTGGGAGTTCAATTTACGATTTCTTTTAGAGAACAGAAGCTCAAGGTTTAATCAGGATTCAATTTATGTCTACTGCTCGGATACTCATTGTCGAAGATGAGAGTATTATTGCTCTGGATATCCAAACTAGCTTGCAAAATGCAGGATATCAAGTCGTGTCGATCGCAACAAGCGCAGAAGAAGCACTCTCCGATACGGCTAATTTGCAACCTGATTTGGTGTTAATGGATATCCGCTTACGGAGTGAAACAGATGGAGTGGAAACGGCTGAGCAAATTTGGCAAAATTGGCAGCTTCCAGTTATTTTTCTCACTGCTCATGCTGATGAAAACACATTGTCTCGCGCTAAACAAACGCAGCCATTTGGCTATATTCTAAAGCCGTTTGAAGACCGGGAATTAATTACGATGATTGAGATTGCTTTGTCTCGCCATCGAGCAGAAACCATCATTCAATCCGCCCTAAAAAAAGAAAAAGAAATCAACGAGTTAAAATCGCGTTTTGTGTCAGTCGTTTCACATGAATTCCGCAATCCACTGAACACAATTTTATTTTCAACCGAATTGCTTCAGCGCTACGGAACTCAAATTACAGAGGAGAAGAAAGAAACTTATCTCGAACGAATTCAAGGCTCTGTGAAACGAATGAATCAGCTTTTATCCAATGTGTTAACTGTGGGAGAAACCGAGGCTGGAAAGCTAAAATTCAACCCGCATCCGCTCGATGTGATTCGATTTTGTGAAGAGCTAGTCGATGAATTCCACATAACAGATGTGCAGAAAAGTCCGATCGCATTCTCTCATGACCAGACTAGCTTCAGCGATTCGCTCCCTTGTCTAGATGAACGCTTACTGCGCCACATCTTAACAAATTTGTTGTCAAATGCGGTGAAATATTCACTGAATGGAAAACCGATCGAACTCAAGCTCAATTTCAGCGATCGTAGCGCCATTTTTTCGATTCAGGATCAAGGGATCGGCATTCCGAAATCAGAACAAGCGAGTTTATTTCAGTCGTTTCATCGTGCGAGTAATGCGAAAGCAATTCCGGGTACGGGTTTGGGATTGTCGATCGTCAAACAATGTGTCGATCTGCACGATGGCACGATCACTGTCGAAAGTGAAGAAAACCAGGGAACCCTGTTTACTGTCACGCTACCGTTAAACAGACAATCTACCCATGAAAACAATTCTCGTTATTGAAGACGAACAAACGGTTCGAGAGTCGATCTTGGATTTACTCGAAGCGGAAGGCTTTCATAGCATTGGCGGAGAAAACGGTGATATCGGAGTACAACTTGCTCGCGATCATCATCCGGATCTGATCTTATGTGACGTGACGATGCCCGACCTCGATGGCTTTTCCGTTCTCGCTCAACTCCGCAAGTCGTCCGATACGGCTGGAATTCCCTTTATTTTTCTCTCTGCCCGCAGCACCAAAGCCGACCAACGGCATGGCATGGAACTCGGTGCAGACGATTATCTGACAAAACCTTGCACAGCGTCGGATTTGTTAGGCGCGGTGTCGGGACGATTGGCAAAATACGAAGCGTTAGCGGAGCGTTATTTACAGAAAGTTGAGCCAGTCAAATTAGAAAAGGCTGAAAGCAGCACAGAGACACCTAGCGCGGATTCGCTTCCTATTTCTGGAACACACGATGGCTTGCTCAATCATTTTTATCAGGAGCTTCGCAATCCGCTTTCCAACATCAACATGGCTTTGCATTTACTGAAATTAGAGCAGATTGGGCGTGAATCGACGATCTCGACTGTCGAACGTGAGTACGGTCGCGAGTTGGCGGTGTTGCAAGCCGTCTATAAGCTTCAGGATCATCTGATGCCGGAGAGTGCTGAACTGTTGCGGAACTGTAATTTAACTCAGTTGATCAGCGAAGATGCTGCTTGATCAATCCGATTAATCAAATCTACGATCGTCAGTGAATCAGGTTCGCTTCAGCAGGAGGAGCGACCGCGAATTCGATCGGCAACTCAAACCAGAAAATCGTGCCGACATTCGGCGTACTCTGAACTTGAAGCTTTGTCCCAAGCAGCCGAAGTAATTGCTGACAAATCGATAATCCTAACCCTGTCCCCTTGCCAGATTTACGTCCTGACTCCGTTTGCATGAATGCTTTAAACAACGATTCAATCTCATACTCTGCAATCCCAATTCCAGTATCTTCTACCTCTAAACGTAACAGATTTGTATTCAAGCAAAATACCCGTAAAGCAATACTGCCGTGATTCGTAAACTTCAACGCATTTGTCAATAGATTGATCAATACTTGCTTTACTTTTCGTTCATCCGTTTGTATCCAATCTGGAACATCAGTCGCGCAATCTATCGTGAATTTGATGCGTTTCTCGATCGCTTGAGGCTCAAACATCTCGATTAAGCTTTGCAGCAATTCTCGCAATGAAATTGTCTGAATCTCAACCGTTTCTGCCTTCGCTTCGAGCTTGGCTAACTCCAACACCTCATTAATCAAATCGAGTAGATGCTCCACACTTTGATTAATCAACCCTAAGCGATCTTTCTGTTTCGGTGAGAGTGTCTTGTCATAACTCATCAATTCACTGCTGCTCAAAATAATCGAAAGCGGCGTTCTTAGTTCATGATTCACATTCGCCAGAAACGTCGTTTTCGCGCGATCGGCTGCCTCCGCTTCCTGTTTTGCCTGCATCAATTCAATGTTCTGCTGTGTTAATGCTTGTGTGCGTTCTTGTACTTTCTGCTCCAGCGTTCTTGCATAATCTTGCAATGCCTCATGCGATCGTGCTAAGGATTGCCAAACAAGATACCCCCGCGTCGTCAATCCAACGAACATCATCGCTACCACTGGCGCAATGATCGTAATCCACCAACCCGACAGAAATAGCCCATACGCGGTCAGAATTCCAGCGATCGTCATAGCGACCATCCAAGCGATCGCACGATGCGGAGAACGAAATCGCGCACCTAGAATCACACCGACACTCAACCCCAGAAACAGCCAAGCCATTTCGATCCATTCAGGCACGCCCCGTAAAATCGGTCTGTCATCCAAAGCAGCACTGATTAACTGGCTCGCAAAATCCCCATGAATCTCGACTCCTGCGGAGGTTAACTTGGCAGCACTGGAATAAGGCGTGAAAAAGCGATCGTTGAAACTTTCTGCAACTGAGCCAATCAAAACGACTCGATCTTGCATCAACCGCGCCGGGACGCGATCTTGCAACACATCGCTAAAACTCACAGCGGTAAAACGCTGCTGCAAATTCCGAAAATTCGACAGCAGTTGAAATCCGCCGATATCTGCTTGAACATATCCACCTGCGTTCTGCTTCAGCGGCTCAAAGCGCAACTTGCCAAGCTGAATTTGCCCTTTTGTTCCCTGGATGGGTTGAGGTTTGATCCCTTCCACTTTGAGATACTCCAACGCCAATCGCGTCCCTAGCGTCTCAACCGTCCGTCCCTGCTTACCCCAAATTGGGGTCACCCGTAAAGACAATAGGTTTCGACGAATCTTTCCATCCGAATCGAGAACGAGATCGCTCGCCGCGATCCGACCTCGTTCTCTAAGAATTGGAGGCGGATCAACCGATGGCAGATTTGCACCGCTCAAAGTTTTCTCAACTCCGATTAGATTTGGCGTATTTTCGTAGACTTGTTGTAGGGCATCATGCCCTGGCTCAACGGGAAGATTGCGATAAATATCCATCCCAATGACGCGCGGACGCTGCTGTTTAATCTTGCTCAGTAGCGTTGCCAATTGCTCGTCTGGAATCGGATACCGCCCGATCGTATTGAAGTCAGATTCGTCGATCGTCACGATTACAATTCGTGGATCAACCGCTTCAGGTGGACGCATCCGGAACCATTGGTCGAGTGCCATCAGTTCCAAAGGTTGAAATGCACCTGCAAGTTGTAATCCGACCACCGCTGTCGCGACAGCGATCGCGCTCAGCTCAACCCCTATCCATTGCCGCAAGAATTTCAACTACTCCCTAGCCTTGAACTGTTGTCATTTCAATTCTGTAAAAACTGTAGGGCAGTGTGAAGGAGTTGTCTATTAAAACTATCAGAAGATTATGAGGATTACGAACGCGAACCGCCACCAACAGTTCCGCTCGGTGCGCCCGAACCCGGAGGAGGTTCGACTTGAGCATAAGCTCGATCATTTGATACTAAAACGAGGTGAATTCCAATCAATAGACTGAGACTACAAGCAACACGAGAAAAACGAGTGAGAGACATATTTTTGACAAAGATAAAGGTCAGGCAGTAAGAGATCTTCCGGCAATCAATTACTAATTTGATGGCAATGAATTGCGTTTAGAAAACTCAAGCAAAGTAGAGCGCACAAAGAGTTTCAGACCCGTTACCAACAAGCTCAGTTAAAGCGGAATGGTCTGGTGTTGAAGGACAGAGCAACTTGTAGGAACGCTGATCAACTAAGGCTGGCAGTCGAAATTAAAATACTATACCAATCTGATTTCTATTTCAGTAATTGCACTGAGAATTCAGACGAAATATAACAAGTTTGCCTAAAGAGAATATGCAGTTTACGTAAAGATTGCTAAGGAAAATTGGCACCTCGATCGTAAGCCTTGAGCGATATACGTTACACCATTTGCGACTTTATAACAACAATCTGCGTAGTTTTTAGTAGAGCAACTTTTTACACTTTGAGAGTAATTTGTCGATCGAATCTCACTTGGCAAAACTTTTTTATGTTCTAAAAATGATATATTCACAAATACAGCTTCATCGAAAAGGATTGAATTCTGTCTTTCAAGGGTTTCAATTAACACAAACAAGTTAATAAATAGGGAGATTATAAAATCTTCACTAAATAAACTGCTAGCGGTTATAAGTACAAAAAAACCTCCTTTCAATCTGAAAGAAGGGAAGAAATCAATGATCAAGGCGACTTAATCGACTGCGATTCCAGGTGCGACACCTTCGGTTTCTTGGCGAACTCCGATCGGTTTCTTCGCAATCAGATACTTACTCATAAAGTGGACCTGTTCCGAGACTTCAGTAAATCCAGCATCCGTCAAACGCTTGACCAAATCATCGGTCATGTAATGGCGGTAATACGGCTCATGGAAGATCTCCGGGAAGTTTTCCATTGCGATCGCGAGTTCCGGCGAGTCCATCATTTGAATTGAATCGCAAATAATGAAGGTTCCACCTGGTTTCACGACGCGAAAGGCTTCATTAATCACGTTTTGGCGTGCTTGAGCAGGCAATTCGTGGAACAGAAACACACTCGTAACTGCATGGAAGTAGTTTTCCAAGTAAGGAAGCTCTTCTGCATTTCCCTGCACCAATTGGGGCAGCGTTCCGGGAACTTGGGAAAGCAACTGATTGGCTTTTCTCAGATAAGCAGCAGATAGATCGACACCATATAACGAAGCCTTCGGCAACATTCCCCGAATATTTCTCAAAGTGCGTCCAGTTCCGCAGGCAACATCAAGAATTTTGATTTGATTAAGTGGCACATCGCTGAATGCTTTCAAGCCTTCTTTGAGTGGAGCGAGTACCCGTCGCCGCATCGGATCAGCCGTACCATTGAACAACAGTTCAACCTGCAAATCATAAAGATTCGCGGATTCATCGCTCAAATAGCCATTCGTTTGATGATGGAAGTTTTGAATGTAGTAGCTGGGTAAGCCTTGCGTCTCGACTTCAGGATCAAAGTCCTGATAGCGCTTTTGATTCACCCGCTGCCACATTTCCGGCATATCGAGCCAAATGGCAGGATAGTAGCGGAAGAAATCATCCCAAGGATTGTCAAACAAGAGACTTGCGGGATAAACTCCCTTTTCGACATCTTGCCAATCGGTTTCGAGAATCGCTTCCATTCGGCGCTGAATGGTTTGAATGAGTTCGAGAGAAAGTGGTTTTGGATTGGGTTTGGTTTCAACGGGAGCGGGTGCAGCCCAGTTCAGCAGTTGAGTACTGACGGCTTTATGCACCAAACCAAAGTAGCTTTTACCTTGCTGAACGGTCTGATATGCCAGCTTTGTTAATGTATCGGGCATGGTGGTGTGAAACAGCAATCTACGACTATTAATAAGTGTAACGAATTCTTATGAGTGAGAATCGTTGTAGATCAAACGATTTTGCATTAAAAAAGCGATCGAGTTGAACCAGAAGCCGAATTGACTTCAGAGGTGATTGATCGTCTGCGGGAGCGAATTGATGCTAGGGCTGTCGTCAAGTCCAATTTGGGTGAATAAGCACGATAGTGTGACACCATATACAGTGCTATAGTAGCGTCATGGCTACAGCACCCCTACTTCGAGTTGTGATCGATACTAATGTTGTCTTCGAGGGTTTAACCAAGCAAGGCGGGGCTGCGGGTCTAATTATGGATGCTTGGCTAGCGAGATTATTTACGGTCTGCATTTCCACTGCTCTCGCTTATGAGTATGAGGATGTGTTGTCGCGTAAGCTATCAGAAGTTCGGTGGAATCAGTTAAAGCCTGTGTTGGGAGCGCTACTCAATGTCTCGCAGTTCACACCCATTTATTTCTCATGGCGACCGACTTCACCGGATGCAGGCGACGATTTAGTTGTAGATTGCGCGATGAATGCAAACGCGATCGTGGTCACATCAAATATTCGAGACTTTCGCACTGCAACAGAATCATTTGATTTACAGGTAATGACACCCGTAGAATTCGTCATCGAATTAGCATCAGGAGAAAGCGAATCATGAGTCGATTGACCGTTCGATTACCGGAAACATTGCATCAACAACTGATTCGATTGGCTGAGGGGGAAGGTGTGTCGCTGAATCAGTACATTGTTTATGCGCTCACGCGTCAAGTTACCTTGACTGATTCAATTCACGCCTTTTCTCAAGCAGAGATTCAGCAGCAACCGCAAGAATTGAAAGCATTAACCCGGAAATTAGGGCAAGCATCTTCTACTGAAATTCAATCAATTTTGGCAGAACGCGATCGAGTTGAACCAGAAGCCGAATTGACTTCAGAGGTGATCGATCGTCTGCGGGAGCGAATACGCGATCAAAGATAAGTTCTCGAAGCCGATAGCAGATCGTTAACGGGATCAACCCTTCAACCTCGCAGCCATTGCAGCACGAGCCGAAACGTCCAACTTCCGAAACAGTCGCTTAAGCACCTGTTTGATAGCATCACGGCTCACATTCAGCTTTAAGGCGATTTCTCGATTGCTGAATCCTTGAGCGACCAACTCTGCAACGTCAAGTTCTCGTGGAGTCAAGCAATTCACCAAAGACGGGTTGTTCGGCAGGCGAAGCATTGCAAACCGAACTGATAGATGTTGGCACAAAGTACTCAGTTGAATCAGATCAGTATCGCTAAAGGCTAAAAAATCTTCTCCACGCATAAAATACACCCCACCAATTAATCGATTATTTCCGATTAGAGGCGCAATCATGCCATTTTCAATCCCGTAGCGACGAAATACATCTTGATAAAGCTGGCTCTGAATCCATTCTTCTAAAGATTGCACTGATAGATTGTGAACTGGTATCTGCTGTTCTATCATTCGTTGGCTTAATGGATCGGCATTTCGTCCAAAGGCTTGATAGCGATCGCGAAACGTCTCTGGCAATCCGCAACACTCTGACTCGATGACTTGAAACCGTCGATCGAGTAAATCTAGTCCCCAAGCCGTCGCTCCAACAAGTTTCCCTGCGCCGTCCATAAAACAAGCACGCAATTGGGATTCGTTGGAAACTTTTGCAATTTTCTCAATTAAAGGAGCAAATCTCATAACTTGTACCCAGTTGGGGACTTGGTGAGTTAGGCGAGAATCTTTATTTTATAGAACTGAACCTCAATTCAGATTTCTATGGCTATCCCCATTTCAACTGGATTCATTGGACTCAATGGCTTGATTGCATTTGCTCTTTCTTACCTTGTCGTGATAGAGCGCACAAAAACTCGTGTTTGGCATGGAGAAACTGAGGCGGAAGTGATACATCAGCCTAATTACCTCGAAAGTCCGAATCGGTGGGCAGCATTTGTTGAAAACTATACACAGAGATCTGTGATTCCGAAGACGACAGATGATGGAATGCTTCAGCGAAAGGTATGCACTTATGGAAATTTCACAGAGTATGTACCGTTAGCACTACTATTTGTGATGGCTTTGGAGTTGATACACTCATCAGCTTGGATGCTTTGGCTACTAGGAAGCGCATTGACGGTAGGACGGATCGCCCATGCATGGGGATTAATTACAACTTATGGACCTTCATTGGGTCGCGCGATCGGATTTTTTCTAACTTGGTTTGGCTTTGTTGCATGAATAACTAGAAACGGTAACCTGTAGAACAGGAGAATTGTCAGACTTGCGGA
>PSLO01000181.1:0-4039 GCA_040289665.1 Leptolyngbya sp. ERB_1_1
CGCGGTCGTCCGGAGATAGGTTTAGCTCGCCAATACCCTGACGTTCACTCGCCAGTTGTATTGTCATCTAACATTGTCCCAAGCTTCAATTCGTAACCCTGCCTCAGAGGTGGTTTTGTCAGCAGTAGTTTGCAGCACCTGCCCCTGGATGCGATAAATAATCATGTTTAATTCTCCAATGAATGAGTTAGCGTCTAGCAAGCGCTTTGTAAAAGTTCTCTGTGAGCACATCCGGTGGTGCTAATCGATGATCAAGTGCCCAACGTGATGCCCCGATCAAAAACCGCTCCGGCACAATGCCCGGATCATTGCCCGTTGCCAGTCTTTCTCCTGCTTCTTGAATCATGCGTTGATGCTGCGGTTTGAATCCTGTAACCTCAGCCAGCGTTTTGCCACCTAAAGCTGCATAGGGCGTAAAGCAAATCGTATCTACCACCAATCGATGTGCTTTGCCAAACGCTTCGAGAAACTCGACGGGAATAGTTCCAGCACGAGAATCTGGATAGATCCGTTGCCAAATGCGACTGTACCGCTCTGCCGCCTTAGGAAAGCCCATCCGCTTCAACAGTTCTGTACTTAGAAACACCCGCAAATAAGGGGTCGGATGAACTGCTCCAGGATGAAAATGCAGCGTTGCTCTGGGCGATCGCGAAGCAATATCCATCAATGAAGCGACGATCGCAGGTCCACCTAACAACAGTCCTGACAAATCCGCGAATGTTTCACTGTGCCAACGTGCCCAGGTTGAAGCCACAAGCTCGCTGAATCCTTCTTGGCGCAATCGTTGCTCGATCGCTTGCGGAATCGTTTTCCGCAGCTTCAGATCGGTTTGGAGATTGTGAGACACTTCATGTAAGATTGCGCCTAAAGTCCAAGGATTTACAAGCCGATGATAAGGGAGTTGAATCAGTGGAAAGGGATTGATTTGCTGGCTCAGTTTAGTCAGTGGAATGCCACGTCGAAAGGTCGCCGGAGAAAAGCCCGTCTTCATGTACGAAAAGGGTGCAGGTGCAGGAATTGACTTAGCGGCTCCCAATCCCATATAGACATCTTGATAGCAATCTAAGGCGATGCGATCGCACCCTAGCAACCACCCTCCAAACTGCGTTTGACGTTGCCCAAACAGTTCAAAATAAAAATCCCAGATTTGCTCGATCGCTCGTACCCAGTCATGTGCCTGGTCTTTGTGCTTCATGAGTTGTTGGAGAGCCGCAACATCAGGACTCTGAATTGCTGCGGATGTGCTGTGACTCATGAGTTCGGAGGCATGGCGAAGTTGCCACTGTAACCGCTGCAACAATTCATTTACCGTATCAATGTGAGCATCAGAAGGGCTTTCAGCCCCTGTGCCAAACTCATCGGGACGAAACGATCGGAGCGCCGCCGCGTGGCGACTCACATTGATTGCTTGAACGCGCAACCAAGGATCTAGATTGTCTGGTTCGATAAATCCATCTGCGGCAGGTCGGCGGACTGTATTCCAGTCAGTCGTATCGGCTTTCGGAGGAGGAATTGGGCGTATCTGGGTTTGTTGAAGTCCGTTCATGGCTAATTCGCAGGTAGAGTGGAATGCAAGCAGGACTTACGCAGCCCTAAAATCAGGTTTTGCTAGAAAAACGTGAACACTCTGCGTAAGTCCTGATCAGAGTTGAGAAATGGCTTTAGGTATAAGCAGGATGCCGTCTGCGATTTCTTCTCGCGTGGTGACGATGTTGGGCGCGATGCGACTTTTTCATCGTCTTCGCAACTCTTTTTGGATTGCCAAACATGGTTGCGGTACTACCAGACAGTGCTCGGATAGCCGCTGCACTATCGATCGATTGACCTTGACTCGCTTGTTGAGCAAGATTCGTGATAGCACCTTTGAGGATATCGGGAACGGTTTCTACCAATCGACGGGTCGAACGATCGTTGTACAAGCTCTTTCCAAGACTCGCAACACCTTCAATCAGTGACGGTGCTGCGGCAGTCACGACCTGCTTTGCAACAGGCATTAATTTCGCCGCAAGCGGAATTAATGCGCCCAAAAACGCTTCTGCTTCTGCTTCACTTTCGCTCGTTGCCGCTTTGTAGGCAAAATACTCCATCAGCGCTTCGCTTTCGTTCATCGAGCCTGCTTCAAATTCGCCTTCACTCATCGCGAACGAATTGCTTTCAAATTCGTTTTCGTTCTCGTTCTCGAATTCAAATTCGCGTTGCCCATAGCGACGGCGACGACGCGGCTTCTTCGCTAAGCCGCTAAGTGCCTGTATTGCGATCGGAGCGGCGGTCTGCAACAACATCGGCAGCAAAGGAAAGAAGTCTTCGTTCTCGTACTCGCTTGCGTATTCGCATTCACCTTCACGATCGTATTCTGCTTCAAATTCATTCTCAAACATGATCTTCACCTTTGATTTAGGACAAATTTCATCGGACTTAGTAGTTTGCAAATGTACGCTTCGGTCTCTTTCTTTGCGTCGATCGCTGATAGCGTGCGATCGCGCGTGCACACAGTTGCGGGTTGCCCAACACTTGTGCAATGTGCGTCGTCATCACTTTCGCAGCGTTGTTCGGCGTAATTGGTCTGCCTTGACTCGCGAGCGATCGCAATGATTGATTGGTTCTGCGGAAAATCAGGGGCATCATCGGAACAAACGGACGAGTCTGCGGAGATTTACGCATGGTACGGGTGTATGCTGCGGCTCCTTTGACTAAACCTGGGTAGATCCGGCGCATGGGAGCTGAATTCGTAATTGGGACGAGTTGAGAAAAAAGCGCACCTGCAAACGCTTCCGCTTCCGCTTCGCTTTCGGCTTGTGCTGCCATTGCTGCAAGCATTTCTGCAAATGCTTCCGGTTGCGATTCGCTTTCGTATTCAGATTCGCTTTCAAATTCGTGATTCAGTTCATACTCAAATTCGCCTTCTTGCGATAATTGAGATGCCATTGCCCCTAGATTTTGACCGACCTGAGGATTTCCAGAAATTGCAGTTCCAACCGCTTGAGCAGCGATCGGGATCGCTTGGCGTAAAATTGGAATAAAGCTTCTAGACAGCCCACGAAACCCTTTCTTCCATTTTTTAGGGATTTTGATGAAATCCTCATTTTCGCCTTCGTATTCATCTTCGTATTCACTTTCGAGGTCGAGTGCTCCAGCGATTCCGCTGAGCACTCCTCCGAGAAATTGCTCTCCTTCGTATTCTCCTTCGCCGTTGGCTTCAAATTCGCCTTCGTATTCGTAGTCGTATTCACTTTCAAATTCATGCTGCATTGTTTCATGATCCAGCATTATGTTGCTCCTGGTGTGAACGTTTCTAGAACGGGTATAACAGGGCAAAAACGTGTTCCACCAGTCACTTTTTCAGATGAAGCCGATTTGAGATAGCACGATCGTAGTCACTCATAATGGTTAGTTCTCAACTACGATGCACCAAACCATGAAATAGCACCCATGAGGGTACTGTTTTCTCAAGCGCAGTCTTATTGAATAGTTCGTAGCTATCGTCTCACATCGGTTTTGTTCTGAGTTCGCGCAAACATCTACTAACCTCAACGCAATGTGTAGGTTTTAACTCATTATCAGGGGATGACATGAATTCTGAAACACTGCTGACAGATGCAATCAAGCCTTTTACAAACGATGAAAGAAAGGCGCTAGAGATTTTGTTTAGACGAACTTCTTCATTTACACCATTGAAGGTATTGAATACTGAAGAGAGCTATATTGATGAAGTTGTCTTTGAATGTGATGTTGATGGAATATGCTATTCGATTACTCGCCGGACTGCTCAGACAGGTTCTACGATCGCTTTAAGTCCTCGCGAGTTAGAGATTGCACAATTAGTCGCTGAAGGTCTACCCAACAAACAGATTAGTCACGAGCTAGGAATTAGTTCTGCAAACGTTTCTACTTACTTGCGTCGGATGTTTGCCAAGCTCAATGTGACCTCTAGAGCGGCAATGACTGCACAGCTCAGTAAAGCAGGGTTATACCAAATCTCCAAAACCAGACTACAGATGATATAACTCAAGTGTTGCATTCTGTTCGCAGTCATGACAGG
>PSLO01000039.1:0-16087 GCA_040289665.1 Leptolyngbya sp. ERB_1_1
TTGCTTCTATCACAGGCTATTCCTTCATTCGAGAAGCAGTATCTGCCCTGAACGCTGTTTAATTTGGTATCACAATCGCATGAACTTGTTTCAACGTACGATCGCTGTTTTGAGTGCAACTGGAACCGCTGCTTTGATGGCTTTGCCCGTGCTTGCTCAAGCAGTTCCGACCGAAGGTGTGGTCAACAATGGTGATGTTAACCGCAATTCGGGCACGATGAACAATAATTCGTCAGGCACGATGAACAATAATTCGGGCACGATGAACAATCAAACCCCTTCTAACACTTCCGATAACTGTGCACCTTCCACTAGCGGTGCTGCAGGCGGACCCGTTGACTCTCAATCTACGAGCCAATCTGCGACGACGACGCGAACCTCGCCTTCGAGCTATGACACCGCGAGAACCGGAGTTCCAAACACCCCTAGCTCTGCAACGATGGGACAGTCGAGCAATCAGAACACGATCGGTTCGACCACTTACAACAATTCCACTTACAACAATAATTCAGGGATGCAATCTGCCGTCCCGTCCCGTCAGTTTGATGCAAACAATCGGAGTGCAGCGCTCCCATTCCGTGACAATGCTTTCGGAACCTCTGGTCATGAAGTGAAAATGAATTTGGATGCACGTCAAGAGGGTCAAAACTCTTACCCTACTGCGTATAACTCTGGTTCAAACCAAGCATCTACACCATTACCTGTTGCTTGTGCGCCTCGCTAGTAGCGAATTCGAGGATCGATGTAGGCATTGATAATGTCGATCGCAATACTCGCGATCGCGACAATGGCAGCAAAAAAGACAACGATTCCTTGAACGGTTGGGTAGTCGCGTTGTGAAATGGCTCGGTATAAGCGATTTGCAAGTCCGGGCCACGAAAATGTTACCTCTGTCAGAATTGCTCCCCCTAACAGTGCAGCTAAAGTGAGTCCCAGAATCGTGATTACTGGAATCATTGCATTTTTCAATGCGTGATTGAGTAGGATCTTCGATTCTGGGATTCCTCTTGCGCGAGCAGCTTCGACATATTCTGCTTGAAGGGTTTGTCTCAGATTGACACGAACAATTCGTTCAAAGATGCCGCTGATTAGAACTCCAAGCGTGAGTGACGGTAACGCTAGATAATAGAGTGCAACAAAAAATTGATTGAGATCACCAGTTAGCAGACTATCGATCGTATACAGTCCAGTATGATTCTCTGGAGCCGCGATCGTCACGGGAAATCTCGTTCCTAATGGAAACCATTTCAATCCGACTGCAAAAATAAGCTGTAGCACCATTCCAAACCAAAACATCGGAATGGAATAAGTAATAATTCCAAACAATCGTCCGGCGGCATCTAGTTTCGTGTTCGGACGTGAGGCAGAAATTGCGCCGACGGTGATACCGACGACTAGCGCGATCGCTAAAGAGACGATCGTGAGTTCTACCGTTGCTGGAAAGAACTTACCAATAATTTCCCAAACAGATTGTCCTTGCGTGGTTAAAGACTTGCCTAAGTCGAATCGCAACAGCGACCCCATATAGTCTAGATATTGGAAAAAGAGCGGTTTACCGAGTCCAAGCTGATTTCTCAGTTCGTCTTTTGCGGCTTGGGGTGCTCTTGGACCTAACAGTGCATCGACTGGATCACCTGGGGTCGCTCTCAGCAAGAGAAACACGATCGTTGTGATCAACCACAACATCAAGGGAGCCATCAATAACCGGGATAAAACGTAGTAGCGTAACGCGCTCGATCGAGACATGGTTCTATTTCTAAATAATGCGTTCACTCAGTAGAGACGTTTTGGCAGAACGTCTCTACTGAGACTTAATTTAAGCAAATCGATCGACCAACGCCGCCCGCGCTTGTTCTCGATCGTCAAAATGAATTTTCTCCGTTCCTAAAATCTGATAGTCTTCATGCCCTTTTCCAGCAATGAGCACCCCATCTCCTGGTTTCGCCTGCAAGATCGCCGTCTTAATTGCAGTTGCACGATCGCTAATTACAGTCGGATTCACTGATTTTGGAATTCCGGCAACCACATCTTCTAGGATTTGCTCTGGATTTTCCGTTCTGGGATTGTCAGAAGTGACGATCACTTGATCGGCTAGAGTAGCGGCGATGTTCCCCATTTTCGGGCGTTTAGTGCGATCGCGATCTCCCCCACAGCCGAACACACAAATCATCTGTCCCGGAATAAATGGACGAGAAGCTTTCAGCATATTCTCTAAACTATCGGGCGTATGAGCGTAGTCTACAATCACGCTGATATCTTGTTCGGGTTTGACTTGAACTTGCTCCATCCGTCCGGGAACTCCAGTAAATCCTGGGAGTGCTTCGACGATCGCGCTCAATTCCAAGCCCAACTGCAAGCCTGCTCCGACTGCTGCCAGCAAATTTGCTAAGTTAAATTGTCCGACCAGTGGCGATTTAAATTCAGCATCGCCCATTGGTGTGTGCAGCGTTCCACTGACCCCATCCGACTCATAGTTCAGATTACTTGTCCAAAGATCGGCTTGTTGCTGTGTGCTATAAGTCCAAACGGATTTGCGGTTCAATCGATCGACTAATTTTTGCCCATAAGGATCATCGAGATTCACGATCGCTCGTCCTTTCAAATAGCCTTCACCGAACAACAGCGCTTTTGCCGAAAAGTAATCTTCCATATCTCGATGGAAGTCGAGGTGGTCTTGGGTCAAATTCGTAAAGACTGCCACTTCAAACTCACAGCCCAACGAACGACCCTGAGCGAGTGCGTGAGAACTCACCTCCATTACTCCAAATTCGCAGCCTGCTTCGATCGCAGAAGCCAACTGATGCTGCAGTTCCACCGGAAAGGGTGTGGTATGGAGTGCGGTCTGCTGAAAGCCCTTCCAGCGGGTGTAGAGCGTTCCGAGCAATGCGGTACTTTTGTGCGATCGCTTAAGCAAATATTCGATCAAATGGGTGGTCGTGGTCTTGCCGTTTGTGCCAGTGACTCCGACTAATTTCAGCTTTTGAGCTGGGAAATCATAGAATGCGGTTGCTAAATTCGCGCAGGTTTGGGGCATATCGATCGCTGAAATTACGAGCGGTGGCTGATCCGATTGAAAGGCTGGATCGCCCATTGCTCGACTGGCTGCCTCTGGAGAAACGATCGCCGCGATCGCACCCGCCGCGATCGCACTTTGCCAAAAATCACCCCCATCGACACGAGTTCCGGGCATTCCGATAAACAGATCTCCGACTTGCGCGGAAAGCGAATTGGTGGTTAATCCTTTGACTTCGGCACTCAGCGCGGGATGGTCAGGAACTTCTCCCACTTCAGGAAGCTTGGCTAATAAGTCTTTCAGCAGCATCGTTACACTCCTTGCCCGATTGGGTTCGCCTACTTTTTAAGCGTTTGATGACATATATTTCTGTAACATAGATTTCAATTGTTGAACGGTGGATCGGGGAGAAACGCGCGGAAGCATCGAATTTTCCAGATACAACACTGGAATTTCGTACTGGTATGCTTGAAACCAATCATCGCGCGTGGTGATATCCCGAATCTCCAATTCAAATGGAAGGGTCTGGATCTGCTCTAATTTCTCTTGCAATCCTTCACATAAATGGCATCCGGGCTTACTGTACAGAATTAATCTCATTTGCAAATTCGCGCCAAATCTCCCCCGATATTATGACGAAAACGGTTTTGGTTACAGGTGCATCGACTGGAATTGGTCGATCGACGGCTCTCTTGTTTGCCGAAAAAGGCTGGACAGTGATTGCAACCATGCGATCGCCCGAAAAAGCGGAGTGGATTACAACCAACATTCATCCGCTACGGCTCGATGTGACAGATCTCGAGTCGATTCATAGTGCAATCGCTCAATCTCTGGAGCAATTCGGCACGATCGATGTGTTGGTGAACAATGCAGGCTATGGATTGATTGGTGCATTTGAAAATTGTTCACCAGAGCAGATCCGCAAGCAGTTTGATACGAATGTGTTTGGATTGATGGAAGTGACACGCGCTGTGCTGCCTCATTTTCGAGAACGGCGATCAGGGGTGATTGTGAATATCGCCTCGATCGGGGGCAGAACGGCGTTTCCAACCTATAGCTTGTATCACGCCACAAAATGGGCAGTCGAAGGATTTTCAGACGCGCTGCAATACGAATTAGAGCCGTTTAATATTCGCGTCAAGTTGGTCGAACCAGGACCGATTAAAACGGATTTCTACGATCGTTCTCCCGATATCGCCAAATCGGAAATTACAGCCTATGACGAATTCGTAAATCGGATTTTGCCAAAGCTGAAACGTGCGGGTGAACAAGGTGCACCGCCAGAAGATGTAGCAGAAACAATTTACAAGGCTGCGATCGATTCTTCGCGCCGATTGCGCTATCAAAGCGATCTTCAAGGTCGAATCCTTCTAACGTTAAGAAAAGTTCTGCCGGATAGCGTGTTTAGTACAATGGTTCGCAGTAGTGTGATCCGCTAATCTTATGATCAAAATTCTCCATCTCTCTGATATTCATCTCGGTAGCGGATTTGTTCACGGCAAGATCAACCCCGAAACTGGGATGAATACGCGATTGGAGGATTTTGTCGCCACGTTGGGGAAGTGTCTCGATCGAGCCATTTCTGAACCTGTAGATTTAGTCCTATTCGGGGGCGATGCTTTCCCTGATGCAACCCCACCCCCTTATATTCAGCAAGCATTTGCTAGTGAATTTCGCCGTCTCGCCCATGCCGAAATTCCCGCTGTTCTCCTAGTGGGAAATCATGATCAGCATTCTCAAGGAGCGGGTGGCGCAAGTTTGTGTATTTATCGAACGCTAGGTGTACCGCATATTGTTGTAGGCGATCGATTAGAAACACATCGAATTCACACTCGAAATGGTGATATTCAAGTGATCACCTTGCCTTGGTTAACGCGATCAACATTGTTAACCCGTCCTGAAACCGAAGGATTATCAATGTCGGATGTGGGGCATTTATTACTCGATCGATTACGAGCAGCAATGGAAGGCGAAATCCGTAAGCTCGATCCAACAATTCCAACGGTGTTACTTGCACATTTAATGGTAGATGCTGCAAATTACGGAGCAGAGCGCTTTTTAGCTGTTGGAAAAGGATTCACTATTCCATTAGAGTTTCTAACTCGCGATGCGTTTGATTATGTTGCACTTGGTCATGTGCATCGCCATCAAATTCTGTCAGAAAATCCGCTAGTTGTTTATCCCGGTAGTATTGAGCGTGTGGATTTTAGCGAAGAACAAGAAGAAAAAGGATTTGTTCTGGTTGAAGTCGATCGTGGTTCCACAATGCTTGAGTTTTGTCCGCTACCTGTGCGATCGTTTTGTACGATCGACATCGATTTAACCGCATCAGACGATCCGCACTCAGACTTACTCGCTGCGATTGAAGAAAAGCCGATCGAAGATGCGGTCGTTCGCGTCCTGTATCAAATTCGTCCAGAGCAGCTTGATTTAATCGATGACTCGGACTTGCATACGGTTTTATCGATCGCGCATACCTACACGATTCAGGCGGGATTGATCAGTCAAATGTCACGATCGCGCCTACCTGAATTGGGAGTAGGAACTGCGATCGAGCCTCTGGACGCGCTTAGAGCATATTTAGCGAATCGGGAAGATTTGAAGCTGTTAGCCGATCCCATTTTAGAGGCGGCAAAATCACTGCTTGCACAAGAAGAGTTTTACATTGAATCTGATACTGGAGAGATGGAAACCGTGCAGACCCAGTTACGACTTTTATAGACTTCTAAATTAAATTGCAAAACTCAGTCTCCCAGTGGATTTACATCCATAGAGTGATGACAGTTGATTCACAAAACGCTATGCTTTAGTTGCAATTAATTTACTGGAAATTATTTATGCCACGCCTAGTTGGAAAACGCTCAAATCCGACTCCCGCGATCGCGCTGATCATTCTCGCTGCCGCTGCCCTTGGAGCCTCGCTCGAATATTACGGATATATCAATGTTGTCCCCGGCTTTGGTCGCACTGTTCCTTATCCCATCAATCAAAACGACAGGCTGTATCCAAATTAATTAGGCTATTCCTATTTATTAAATTTTAAGAGGACATCATGAGAAAAGGAAGTGATATCATCGGCAAAACAATTATTGCCTTTGATTCCGGGAAACGGATCGCGCGAGTTCAGGATCTAATTTTTGATCAAGATACCAATGAATTGCTTGGGGTTTTAGTTCAAGAAGCAGGTTTATTTCATTCCGCAAAAGTCGTTCCCCTCAGTGCAATTTCTGCCTTTGGAACAGATACTTTAATTATTCCAAGCAAAGAAGCGATTATCTCTGCGAAGCATGACGATCGCATTTATCGCGTTCTCGATCGTAATCTTATTCTCAAAGGGACTCGCATCGTCACCACCGATGGACGCTATCTTGGTTCGGTTGTTGACTTACTCTTTGATGAGCAAACAGGCGCGATCGAGGGCTATGAAGCATCCGGGGGTCTCTTTGCCGATGCCTACTCTGGTCGCTCGTTCATTCCTGCACTGCACACGCTGCGAATCGGTGAAGATGCCACCTTTGTGCCACCCGAAACTGCTGATTTGATGGAAGAGCAAGTCGGAGGCATTCGGGGCGCAGTGCAGACTGCATCGACTCGCATCCAAGAAAGCTCAGAAGTTGCAGGTCAAACACTTCAAGCCGCTACACAATCCGCAAATGAGCAGATTCAACGTAGTGCAGAAGCCGCAAACGCAAGACTCGAAGCCGCTGAAACCAATGTCGCAAGCGGCTTCGAGAATGGAACTCGCACCGCAACCACAACGATTACGAATCAATTAGTTGATCCCGATGAGCAATTTGCTTATGTGATCGGTAAGACCGTCGATCGAGATATCTTCACCAGCGAAGGTCACTTGCTAATCGGCAAAGATCAAGTAATCACGCTAACGGTTGCAGAAGCCGCACGTTATGCAGGCGAACTTGAGACGCTTTATCTTGCCACGGGTGGAAGCCTAACAGCACCGATCAATCGTCAACTTCAAGAACTCGGCGATCGTGCTCAGACCGGATTTCAAGATGTCAGCGCTCAAGTTAGTACCGGATTCCAAACCCTGGCACAAAGAGCGAACGAAACCTTCTCGAATGTGACTGCCCGTTTCGGCGTTGAACAAGCGAGAGGACGACGCGCCGATCGTATGATTCGCTCTGATGATGGCGCGATCATCGTTGCACCCGGTCAAATTGTTACCGACATCGTAATCCAACGTGCTAAAGCTGCAAATCGAGAAGTGGCACTGTTAGATGCTGTCGGCTTACATCCGACCGAAGCGGTTCGCGGCACGACAAATGATTCTTTGGCACTTGCTCGCACTCGACTGCAAACTCACACCTCGATCGCATCAAGCCGCTTTCAACAAGAAGCCTCGATCTTCCAGCAAGAAGCGTCGATCGCGCGTGAGAACGCTAAAACCTTCTGGTATGACCTAAAAGAGAAGCTCTCAGAATATCAAGGTCGAAGTTCGCGGGCAATTTACCGCAATCGGGTCGAACAAGCTTTGGGTCGTCCGGTCAATCGGGTGATTCTCGATCGACAAGATAACGTAATCCTGAACGTGGGCGAGATCATTACTCATAAAGCGATCAAGCAAGCAGAAGCTAGCGGCGTGATCAACATTCTTCTCAACTCGGTTTATAGCAAAGAACCAACGATTCGCGAGGAAGAACTACGCGCCTCTGAAGTCGGCATGGCATCGTTAGAGCGAGAACACGCCATCCATAACTAAAAAAACTAGCGTGAGATCAAGTCTTCAAGCCTTTTTTTCACGCTAATTCTTGAAAAAGTTGCAGCTTTGTTTGGATCTCACACACGATCTGTGTTAGATTAAGCAAGGTTACGAAATCCGCGGGTCGCTAGCTCAGCGGTAGAGCATTCGGCTTTTAACCGACTGGTCTCGGGTTCGAATCCCGGGCGACCCATAAATTCAAGCGCTATGATCAGATTAGTGTTTCTGGAGTCAATTATGGCTCACTTAGCTGATCGTCGCTCTCAAAATATTGCAGGTGATTTCTACGTCGATCGCTCCTGCATCGATTGTGATACTTGTCGGTGGATGACCCCGGAAGTTTTCACACGCGAAGGCAGTCAATCGATCGTGTTTCATCAACCCGAAACCGAAACGGAACGCTTGCACGCAATGCAGGCACTCCTTGCGTGTCCTACCGCTTCGATCGGGACAGTCGAAAAGCCCAAAGATATCAAACTCGCCCAAGAAAGTTTTCCAATCTTAGTTGCTGAAAATGTATATCACTGCGGCTATCATGCTGAGAATTCTTACGGGGCTGCGAGCTATCTGATCCAGCGTCCTGAAGGTAACATCTTAGTGGACTCTCCCAGATTTGCGCCGCCGTTAGTGAAGCGGTTAGAGGCGATGGGTGGAATTCGCTATCTTTATCTGACTCATCGTGATGATGTTGCCGATCATCAAAAGTTTCACGATCATTTTCAATGCGATCGTATTTTGCATTCTGCTGAAATCACCCCCAGTACTCAAAGCGTTGAAATTAAACTCACTGGAACCGAGCCATTTCAACTCGATTCAGATTTGCTGATCATTCCTGTTCCTGGTCATACCAAAGGACATACGGTTTTATTGTACAAAAACCGATTCTTATTTTCGGGTGATCATCTTGCTTGGTCAGCACGGCAAAATCATCTGGTCGGATTTCGAGAAGTGTGCTGGTATTCTTGGGATGAATTAAAGCGATCGATGCAAAAACTCAGTCACTACGACTTTGAATGGGTTTTGCCAGGACACGGACGACGCTATCACACTGATCTTGAGACAATGCACCAAGCAATGCAAAAATGCCTAGATTGGATGGGGCTAAATCAAAAGACAGGGGATTGGGATGACTGATCAGGCGCGAATTGACGAGATCATTTACACACTCAAGCAAGATTTACCGACCTTGTTTGAGAAAGACATTACTTACGATATCTACAGTTCGGACATTTTCTTCAAAGATCCGGTTAACACGTTCAAGTGGAAATTCAACTACCGAATTATTTTCTGGACGTTGCGCTTTCACGGAAAACTCTTTTTCACTGAACTGTTTTTCGATCTGCACCGGGTTTATCCCAAAGATGAATCGACGATTTTGGCAGAGTGGACGGTGCGCGGAACGTTGAGAGTTCCTTGGAAAGCGAAGCTGTTGTTTAATGGCACTTCGACTTACAGCCTCGCTTCGGATGGACTCATTCACAGGCATATTGATACCTGGGATCGACCTCCTGGAGAAATTTTGAAACAGTTTTTTCAGAAGGAAGCATGAGATTAATCGACTCTGATCCAGAGCGCAAGTCCGCCCCCACGACCACGAGCTGCGATGATGCGATCGCGAATCAGGAAAAAGGCGAAAAAGGGAAGTTCCGCGATCGATGTTTCCGAAAATGCCTGTTCTTTCTCGGCTCCACCCCGAACAGCTTGGGAATAAAGCGTTTTTTCACCGAAGCAAACCTGAAGCTGCGTAAACTCAAACGCCAACAAATTCTTCTTGGTCTGATATCGGGCAGGACCTGAAAATCTCAACGACAGCAATCCAAGCTGGGCTTGATTTCCAATCCTTTCGGCTCCAGATTCATCAGTATTAAATGAGATTTGAGCCTTCGCAAGTTTGGGCACGTAGTAGCCTTTTTTCAGTTTGATGCCGCCTTGCCGAATCTTACGCGTTCCCGTTGCAAAACAAAGCCGCCACTGTCCCTGAAGCTGTGAAAACTGGTAATCCGGACGACATTGCTTTGCCGATTTCTCAGCCTGCAATAGTGCGTCTACAACTTTGTCTGCTTCCGGGCGGCTGATCGATTTTTGCTGAAATGCCCGTGCAGCCTGTTCTAAAACGGTGATGAAATCGGATGCGGTAGAAGTTGAAGTCATGAGTGTTGAGCGAAAGGCAGGTAGCAAAATTATAAAAAATAGGCGCGATCGTGCTCTGCCAAATCTAAAAATTTTGCTGCCTTTCAAAGTGGGCGAATTTGTAAAGAAATGCCAAAATGATTGGATAGGTTTTTGTGGAACCCAATGGCATTTAATCCTGACAGTGCGAACTTTCTTCACACCGATGCCGAAGCAAACGACGCAAACGCTTTGCTGCGCTACCTTCAGCATCAACCGCCCGAAGTTCTAGAACGGGTGGCACGATCAGTCAGCCCTCAAGTCAAGCAAATTGTTTCCCACAACGTTCAAGGATTGGTAGGTGTCCTGCCGGGAGATGGCTTCAACGTCAAGATCACCACCGATCGCGAAAATCTCGCCGGACTTCTCGCTTCTGCCATGTTGACAGGCTATTTCCTGCGCCAGATGGAGCAACGGATGGAACTCGAAGATAACCTTGGAGATCTCTAAATTGAGCTTTCTAAGCGCATCAACCCGCAGCGATGCGCTCAGAATCAATTACTTCTTCGGGAATGCCCCCGGACGAACCTGGACGGTTTGTGTTGCATTCCCCCGCTTCACCTCGATTTGGAGCGGCGTTCCGATCTGACTCGCTTCTACCTTTGTCTGGACATCAGAAGCCGTTTGAACCGGAGTGCCGTTAATTTTTTTGATAATATCACCCGGACGTAAGCCGCCTTGAGCCGCTGGAGAATTCTCGGCAATTCGCGCGACAAAGACCCCTTGATCCTCGGTGACTTGTGCTTTACCGCCAGATTCTTTATTCAGTTCGTCTCGAATGGCTGAGGTGAGATCGATCATCTGGATTCCAAGATAGGGATGATCAACGTTACCTTTCGTGAAAAGCTGTTCGGCAACTCGCTGCGCGGTTTCGATCGGAATCGCAAATCCCAATCCCTGAGCATCTGCCCGAATCGCAGTGTTGATGCCAATCACTTCGCCACGATCGTTTAACAACGGTCCGCCCGAATTTCCGGGATTAATCGCGGCATCGGTTTGAATAAAGCTGACTCGTTTATCGGACACACCGACTTGACTGCTCGATCGACCCGTGGCGCTGATGATTCCCGCCGTTACGGTGTTATCAAGTCCGAGCGGATTACCAATGGCGATCGCCCATTGTCCCGGAATCAAACTGGACGATTTTCCCAGCGTCACGGTCGGTAGCTGCCCCGCATCAATTTTCACGGCTGCCACATCCGTCACCGAATCGGTTCCAACCACTCGTCCTTCAAAGGTGCGTCCATCTTTCAGCGCCACTTCTACGGTGTCCGTTCCTTCCACCACATGAGCATTCGTCAGGAGACGACCATCTGAACTCAGCAAAAAGCCTGATCCGGTTCCACGTTCGACTCGATCTTCAGGAGCCGGCAGCTGATCACCAAAAAATCGCTTAAATACGGGATTGCGAAACGCTTCGGGAACATCGCTCGACACGCGCCGAGTGGCATTAATTCGCACGACAGCAGGACCGGCTCGATCGACTGCCGCAGAGATAAAATTTTCGTTATTTTTCGCATCTGGAGACACCGAAATCGTACTGGGCGGAGCGAATTGCACCTGAAACGGTTGCCCCTGACCTCGATTGTTCAAATAATGATTTGCCACTAACCCAGCGCCACCACCGACGGCTAGCAGCGAAGCTCCGATCGCGACTTGTCTGAAGGAGAGAACCATAAACGTAAGCGCAGAAAAACAGCGGTAGTATTCAGTGTATCTTTGTTCTTTGAATCCGGTCGTATTTCTAATGGCAAGACTCTGAAGGGACTCGTTTTGGGATACACTTCTTTACACAGGCTGCGTTTGACTCAAGGTGATTTGAAAGCGCGGTAAACCAGTGATTTAGAAGATAAGGTTATGGCAAAGTATCGGTCAATTTTGGCGCTTGTTTTTTGCACTCTCATGGCGATCGTCATGGTGGGGTGTAGCAGTCCGGCAGCGGTAAAACCAACTTACACACCGGATAAAATTGCAGAAATTCAAGGATATGCAAAAGATTTGAGTGAATTCAGCGATCGCTTACCCGAATTGCAACAATTGATTCAGCAAGAAAATTTTATTTTCGCCCGTAACTTCATTCACGGACCGTTGGGTGAAATTCGTGTGGTGATGAGCCGAATTGCTAACGATTTGCTGCCCAATGAGCAAAAGCCTGCACGCGATTTGGCAAAACAGATTGCAAACGATTTAGTCGAAATCGATCAAGCATCCGCAGCGAACAACTATAAGGAAGCGATCCGCTACTATGGTGAAATGGTGAAAGATTTGGAAGCTTTCGCGAAACTGATTCCGCAGGGCTAGAACGGGAGGGCGAAGGATGAATGTTGAAAGAATCGATGCTTCGCCCTGCTTATGATTCGGGTAACGATCGTGGGTTGCGGGATCGTGGGTGCAACGATCGCTTACGAACTCAGCAAGATTTTAGACTTAAAAATTACCGTGGTCGATGCTCAACCGACTCCGGTTCAAGCTGATTTGACCGAATGCCCAAGCGCTACAGGGGCAGCACTCGGCGTGTTGATGGGTGCAGTTAGTAAGAAAGAAAAAGGTCGTAATCTGCGGATGCGGCTGTATGGAATTCAGTACTATAATGAGGTGGTTCCAGAGTTAGAAGCGCTGACAGGGCGGGTAATTCCGTTTAATCGTCAAGGCATTCTGATGCTGCAATTTGACGATGATTTATCTGTTTGGAATCGCTTGATTGAGGTGCGGCAACGACAGATTTTAACGCTAGAACTTTGGGATCGAGATCGATTGAAATCAGAATTTCCGTTTCTCGATCGAGCCACTGCCGCGATTTATTCCCCTTGCGATCGTCAAGTCAATCCGGTCGCGCTCACTCAAGCTTTAATCGAAGGTGCAAAGCTACGAGATGTCGATTTTCAGTTTGGTACGAAAGTGCTTGAAAGGCAAGGTAATCAGATTCAGACTTTGCAGGGCGTTCTCGAATCGGATTACTTAGTAATCTCTGCGGGGGTTGGATCAAGTGCGATCGAAAACTCGATCGACATTCGCCCAGTTCTCGGACAAGCGATTCATGTCCGATTGTCGAAACCCTTGAGCGCTCGTCCGTTACCTGTGATCACGGGGAATGATGTTCATCTGGTTTCGATCGGAGAGCTAGATTACTGGATTGGTGCAACGGTTGAGTTTCCAACTGAGTCGGGGGAAGTACTGCCGCCCGATCGAGCGATGTTTGATGACGTGATGCGACAAGCGATCGAGTTTTGTCCCAGTCTCAAAGGTGCAGAACCGATTCGGACTTGGTTTGGCTTGCGTCCTCGTCCCCACGGTCGTCCGGCTCCGATCATTGAAGAACTTGAGCCGAATGTTTTACTCGCAACCGGACATTACCGAAACGGCGTTTTGTTAGCGCCTGCCACCGCAGCAGAGGTTCGAGAAAAAATAATTAAGAAGCTGTAGCGGATAAGCGATCGGAAGGTAATGGAATTGGATCATCAAAATCGTATGCAGTCTCAATCCACCGTTGCCGCGCTTCTTCGATATTTTCCATGATTTCTTCAGCAGTCTCGCCTTGGGTCATGCAGCCAGGAAGATCTTTAATCACAGCAACATAACCACCTTCTAGCTCAGGATAGATAGTGACCGCGTAAGTCAGGTTCAAATAGTATTCCAGAGGCTTAGGATTCTTCTTGTTGATTGGCATACCACTCTTCTAAATTAAGTCGGTCTACGATCTCTCTAACATAAGTCCGTTTCACTTTTTGTCCGCCCTTCTTCGGAACAATTTGTGTTTGCCCAGCAGAGTTGCGAAAGATGCGATGACTCCTTTTGAACGAACTTCCTCGGAACCGAAAGCATTGAGTAAGGAGCGAACTTCTTCAAATCTAACTTCAACTGGCTCAGATAGAAAGAGTTCAACAAGCTTGATTAATTTCATATTGTTTCAGTGATTGAACAATCCCATAGAACCTGATTCAAGGGGGCAAAATGTGGGACTTCTTCAATTTGTGCCAAATTTGCGGTGATTCTCAGGTTAGAGATTGTACTACTTAACCATCTGTAACGAATTCAGCCATATAATCGCGCGAATCGGGCATCACACTGCGGTAAGGTGAAGAATAATCACTTGATAAGTACGTATCAACTTTCCGTTAATTATGTCCTCAACTGTTTCTAGCCCAACCCGTACCATCCGCATCGCTTCTCGTAAGAGCCAACTCGCTTTAGTGCAGACTTATTGGGTGCAAGAGCAGTTACAAAAAGCTTTTCCCGATCGCACATTTGAAGTCCACACGATGAACACTCAAGGCGACAAAATCCTCAACGTTGCCTTAGCAAAAATCGGTGATAAAGGGTTATTCACCAAAGAACTCGAAGATGGAATGCTCAACGGTGACACCGATTTTGCCGTGCATTCGCTTAAAGATTTACCGACTCGCCTTCCCGCAGGCTTGATGCTTGGCTGCGTGACCGAACGCGAAGATCCCGCAGATGCCCTAGTCGTGCATGAAAAGCACAAAGATAAAGACCTTCCTTCATTGCCTGAAGGCGCGATTATTGGAACATCCTCGCTGCGGCGGTTGGCTCAGTTGCGCCATCACTACCCTCATTTGAGCTTCAAAGATGTGCGCGGCAATGTGATTACGCGCTTGGCGAAATTGGACTCTGGCGAATACGATGCGCTGATTTTAGCAGCGGCAGGATTGAATCGATTGGAGTTAAGCGATCGCATTCATCAACTGATTTCGTCTGACATTTCTCTTCATGCTGTCGGTCAAGGCGCGCTCGGCATTGAATGTCGCGAAGGTGATACCGAAATTCTAGAGATTCTCAGCGTACTGCAACATCAGCCCACCGCTTACCGCTGTTATGCAGAGCGGGCATTTCTGCGGGAATTAGAAGGCGGTTGCCAAGTGCCGATCGGTGTGAACACCAAGATCGAAGGTGATACGTTGACGCTGACCGGAATTGTGGCAAGTTTAGACGGCAAAAAGCTCGTCAAAGATAGCGTTTCGGGATTGGCAACCGATGCCGAAAAACTCGGAACCGAACTTGCCCATCGTGCCAAAGAACAAGGCGCACAAGAAATTCTCAACGAGATCTTCGCCACGATTAATCGTAGCTAAACCCGATGCGCTCACAAGGTTCGATAATAGAAAATGCACTATTAGGCGAACCGCTATCCGGAGAACACATCATGGCGCAAACGATCGCGCAATCTGCTTTAGACATTCCAAGTTTAGAAGCGGAACTCTCAACCCAAAGCCCGCAAAGAATCCTAGAGCGGGCACTTTCTGAATTTGACAACATTGCCATCTCATTTAGCGGTGCGGAAGATGTGGTGCTGATCGACATGGCACACCGCTTAAACAAAAAGGTTCAGGTGTTTAGCCTCGATACTGGGCGACTTCACGCAGAGACTTATCAGTTTATCGAGACCGTTAGAAAGCATTACGGGATTACGATCGACATTCTCTTTCCTGATACCCAAAAAGTTCAGGCATTAGTCAGCGAGAAAGGGCTATTCAGCTTCTACGAAGATGGACACAACGAATGCTGTGGAATTCGTAAAGTGGAACCGCTCCGCCGCAAACTCGGAACTCTGGATGCTTGGATCACCGGGCAACGCAAGGATCAAAATCCCTCCACTCGTGCGAGTGTTCCGGTCGTGCAAGTAGATACGGCTTTCTCATCCGAAGAGCGTCAATTAATCAAGTTCAATCCCCTAGCCAACTGGTCTTCTGCGGATGTATGGCTGTACATTCGCGGTTATGAAGTGCCTTACAATCCGCTGCACGAAAAAGGATTTATCAGCATTGGTTGTGAGCCTTGTACTAGAGCGGTTCTGCCGAATCAGCACGAACGAGAAGGACGCTGGTGGTGGGAAGATGCGACGAAAAAAGAATGTGGATTACACGCAATTAATCCAAGCAAATCAGCTTAATTGCTGGAATACGCGCCGATCGATCGTTTCTGCGAAACTGATTGATCGGCTGCCAGATCAAGACTTTATGTAACTGATCGTCAATTTTCCCCTTTCGGGTAATATCCATAGCCTACAATCGTAGCGCTAAATAGTTGATATTCCAGAAGGAGATCAACAATGGACTTAAATTCTAGAGGTCGCCGCCGCTTTCTACAGTTAGCTGGCGGTAGTTCGCTGTTCGTTGTTCTTAGTGAGTTGGTTCGCGGGGGAAGATCACTCGATCGAGTAGCGGCGG
>PSLO01000039.1:16099-38301 GCA_040289665.1 Leptolyngbya sp. ERB_1_1
TGGCGCGCCACGGGATGTCTTCTGCTACCTATCAAGCTGAGTTTGATAAGTACACCAGTCAGGGATATCGACCCGTTGTAGTGAGTGGGTATGCGATCGGTAATCAAGCTCGCTATGCGGCGATTTGGGAAAAGTCCGCTAATCCTAATGCTTGGGTCGCTCGTCATGGGTTGACATCCTCCGCTTATCAGCAGGAGTTTAATAAATGGACGGCTCAGGGTTATCGCCCCATGCAAGTCAGCGGATATGGGGTGGATAGCCAGAGCTACTATGCTGTAATTTTTGAAAAAACTGCCAATGCTCCAGCCTGGGTCGCCCGCCACGGGTTAACCTCAGATGCCTATCAGCAAGAATTCAATAAATGGACAGCCCAGGGTTATCGGTTGGTGGACATTAATGGGCATAGCGTCAATAACCAGGATTACTATGCCGCCATCTTTGAAAAAACCGCCAACGCTCCAGCCTGGGTCGCTCGTCACGGACTGACATCAGCAGGCTACCAAAACGCCTTCAACCAATATACGAGTCAAGGCTATCGGTTGGTGAAGGTCAGCGGTTATGCGATAAACGGCGAGGATCGCTATGCGGCACTGTGGGAGAAGTCAGGCAGCGGTGCTTGGGTTGCTCGTCATGGAATCCCTGGACAAGCGTATCAAGATGAGTTCGATCGCTATTTCTATCAAGGCTATCGTCCCGTTTGGGTGGACGGATACGCAGTGGCAAACCAAGATCGGTATGCAGCAATTTGGTCGAGCGAAGCTGGCTACAATCCAAGGGAATTGAGCGCTATCGATGAGTTAGTACAGAAATATATGCAGGATTATGGCGTACCGGGATTGTCGTTCGCCATCGCCAAAGACGATCGCCTCGTTCTGGCTAAAACCTATGGTTTTGCAGATCAGACGAGTGGAGAACGAGTTGCCCCACGTCATCGTTTCCGAATTGCGAGCGTTTCTAAACCGCTCACCGCGATCGCACTCATGAGCTTAGTGGAACAAGGCAAACTGAAGCTCAGTGACAAAGTATTCGGAACAAATGGAATCCTGGGGACGCAATACGGCACATCACCCTACAGCAAGCGAGTTGAGAGTTTGACGATCGAACATTTGCTGGGTCATTTGGGTGGCGGATGGTCGAATGATGGGAATGATCCGATGTTTTCTAATGTCACGATGAGTCAGGCAGACCTGATCACTTGGACATTGAATAATCGTCCCCTGGATCATGATCCCGGCACTAATTATGCTTATTCCAACTTTGGGTTCTGTGTGTTGGGACGGGTGATTGAGAAAGTAACGGGTAACTCCTACGAAACCTATGTGAGAACTCAAATTCTCAATCCATCCGGGGCGGGGAATATGCAGATTGCGGGCAATACGCTGGCTGACAAAAAAGCGAATGAAGTCACCTACTACGGTCAGGGCGGTGAAGATCCTTATGGAATGAACGTGACTCGGATGGATTCACACGGGGGTTGGCTGGCAACTCCGATCGACTTGGTGAAGGTGCTGGTCAGAGTGGATAACTTGAGCGGCAAATCCGATCTCCTCAAGCCCGCAACATTAACAACAATGTTTACGGGGTCGAGCGTGAATTCCAATTATGCAAAAGGGTGGGCGGTGAACACTGCAAATAACCACTGGCACAACGGCAGTTTACCGGGTGAACAAGCGATCGCGGTGAATACGAGTGACGGATTTTCTTGGGCAGTTCTGGTCAATAGCCGGAGTCAGAAACCGGATTTCGGCTTGGATCTCGACAAGCTGATGTGGAATATCAAGGGCAAGGTCACAACTTGGCCCACCTTTGACTTATTCTGAGCCGAGGAGAAACCGGATCGATCCGGTTTCTCTAATTTTGATCCGCGAACAAATCGCGATGTCATAGCACACGCTAGCGTGACCGCAAAGGCGTATGATGGCAGTGCGAATGACAGAGGGAAAGCCAGATGCGGATTTTGTTTGTGGCAGCGGAAGCAGCACCGATCGCGAAAGTAGGTGGCATGGGCGATGTCGTCGGTGCATTGCCGAAGGTGTTGAAAGCGATGGGGCATGATGTCCGAATTTTTCTGCCGTATTTTGGCTTTCTCAACGACAAGATTAAGATTCCCTCTGAACCGATCTGGAAAGGCTACGCGATGTTTAATGCCTTTGCAGTGTATGAAACGGTGTTGCCGGGAACCGATGTACCGCTTTATCTGTTTGGGCATCCAGCTTTTGATCCGCGTCGGATTTATGGCGGAGAAGATGAAGATTGGCGGTTTACGTTTTTCGCAAATGGAGCGGCTGAGTTTGCTTGGAACTATTGGAAGCCGCAAATTATTCACTGTCACGATTGGCATACGGGCATGATTCCAGTGTGGATGCACCAAGACCCAGATATTGCCACGATTTTTACGATTCACAATTTGGCGTATCAAGGTCCTTGGCGCTGGAAATTGGAGCAGATGACGTGGTGCCCTTGGTATATGCAGGGTCATAATACGATGGCGGCAGCGGTACAGTATGCAAATTGGGTGACAACGGTTTCGCCTACTTACGCAGAGCAGATTCAAACGCCAGCGTATGGAGAAACGCTGGAAGGATTGCTGTCATTTATCAGTGGGCGACTCTCTGGAATTGTGAATGGGATTGATACAGAGGCTTATGACCCAGAAGTAGATAAAGCGCTTACCGAAACTTTCTCGATCGACACGATCGACGATCGCATCGCCAATAAGATCGCACTCCAAGAAGAAGTCGGACTCGAAGTGAATTCCAAAGCGTTCTTGATCGGCATGGTGTCGCGCTTAGTGGAGCAGAAAGGATTGGATCTTGTGATTCAAATTCTCGATCGCTATCTTGCGTACACCGATTCTCAGTTTATTTTGTTGGGAACGGGCGATCGCTATTACGAAACGCAGATGTGGCAGCTATCCTCGCGCTATCCAGGTCGAATGTCGGTGTATTTGCTTTACAACGATGCTTTGGCGCGTCGAATCTATGCGGGATCAGATGCGTTCTTGATGCCGTCTCGATTCGAGCCTTGTGGAATTAGTCAGATGCTGGCAATGCGATATGGCTGTGTCCCGATCGTGCGACGAACGGGCGGATTAGTCGATACGGTTTCGCACAATGATCCAGAAAATCATACCGGGACGGGATATTGTTTCGATCGCTATGAGCCGTTAGACCTCTTTACTTCGATGGTGCGAGCAAACGAAGCTTACCGATTTAAGGGATTGTGGAAGGAACTTCAGCAGCGCGGCATGGAGCAGAATTTTGATTGGAAGAATTCGGCGGTGGAATACGATCGCTTATATCGTCGTGTGTTAGGAATGCCAGAAGAAGAGGAAGAAACCGTTCTGAGTCGAGATTTGGTTGAGTCTACAGATCGTTAATTTCGCTCGATCGTCTCAAGTGAGTTTGCTCTTCGTTAAACTGATGTGTGAGTTGTAACGCAAACATTATGACTGAGAAGCCAATCCAGGTTTTCTTTTCCTACTCAGATTTAAACCGTTTAGAAGCCGTACCGCTTCTGAGTGTTGGGGTTCATCTTGATGAAGGTAGCAAAGTAATCCTGCCGTATCTAACAGCACGAATCAATCCTGCCTCTGATACCCATTGGTATAAGCTCTGGCAAGGTCAGCATCAATGCTTTCGTTGTTTGCACCTGTGGCAGATCCAAGGCGAATTGCTCCAGCGTGATTCCTAAACCTTTGCCGAGCTTCTTCTTGCTGCGCTGTTAAAGGTGAATCAGTTTGGGGCGATCGGTGCTGTTGGCTTAAAACCGTAACAATCTACTCTGGAATGGGCAGCCCAGCAGCATCGGCTTTCTGTTGAAAGTCTGCATAGACCTCATCACTCAGTTCTAGCGTTAATTGCTGGCTCACGGTTACTCAATCGACATAGAGGATAGATGCAATTATAACTCTTGGATTCAGTGTTCAATCTTGTGAAACCCGATCGCATTTTCGTTTAAATTTCACTCTTCGGGTTCCCACAGTTCGCGCTCTAAATTCATCGTTCCAACCTGCTCAAGCTAGACAGACAAAATGCTTCTGACGAATGAAGATTGCGAGAGATACGATCGCTAAAATAATTTAGCCTCTTTTACTTTCGCGCCATGCCCTTCCGGTTTTCCTGGTTTGATTGGTTCTGCTTCTGGTATCCGCCTGGATGGTTGATTTTGTTTAATCGCCACTGGCAATATTATCACGCCGATCCGGATGGCTGGAACTGGCTAGAATATGGGCTATTTCTTATTCCTGGTGGATTTTATATTGCATTATTAATCCGGTGGATTCGGTTGGGATTTCGATCGCCCAAATCCGAATCGACTGAACCTGATCCCGCTTATCAAAAGGCGTTTCGAGAAGAGATTTTATTACCGATCGTCACTCGCTATTTTCGCGCTGAGTTACATCAGGTGGAGAATTTACCGGATAGTCCACCCGCGATCGTGACGCTGAATCATGCAGGAATGTGCTTTCCGTGGGATTTTGTCTGTCTAGGGGTTCTGCTCAGTGAGAAAACTGGGTGGTTCGTGCAACCTGTAGCGCATCCGATCTTTTTTGATCATCCTTGGTTGGTTTGGTGGCTGCCGCGTGGATGGGCGCGGGTATTAGGCGGCGTGCGGGCAGAACGCGAGAGCTTTGAGGCAGCAGTAGCTGAGAAAACAGTGTTGCTCTATGCTCCTGAGAGTTGGCGCGGACTCGCGAAAGGGTGGAGACATCGCTATCAGTTAGAGACATTTGATCCGAGTTTTATGCGGCTGAGTGTGAGATACCAAGTCCCGATCGTTCCTACGGTCTGTATCGGTAATGAATTTCTTCATCCGTGGACAGTGAATTCTAAACCATTGGCGCGATGGTTGAAAATGCCATTGTTGCCAGTATCACCTTTACTATTGTTGTTTATCTTGTTTCCATCATTGGGTGTGTGGGCAATGAGAACACGACTGAAGTATTATTTTCAACCGCTACAACTGCCACCACAAGAGGAGCTAACGCGATCGCAGCTTTACGATCGAGCCGAAAACTTGCGATCGCAGTTACAGCAAGTGATTAATCATCTAACGGCACGCTAGACCTGTAACCGGATCAACCGGAATCGGAGACGCGATCGGGCTACCATAAATCACGCTACCGCAGTAGGTTCTGTTGTAGTTGTTGTAGCCTGGATAGTTGTTATCGTCTGGATTCACAATCACCGTTCTTGGGACAACAATCACTCTTGAACCGGGGAAGTTTGGCGAATAGAATCCCGGAGAATAGACACCAGGGTAGTAAGGTCTGTAGGGATCATAGAAGCTTCTGCGAAGAATCACCTGATTGCGGTAGGGGCGGTAGTTGCGACCATAAGGAGTTCCGATCGACACACCAAAAGAAGGTGATCCGATCGACACACCAAATCCAGAGGAGCGAAAGCCAGCGTGGGCAGGTGATAGCGGTGCAAGCACGACCGCACCGATCACTATACAAGAAATGAGCTTAAACATAACATCCTCAAAATGAAGCGAAGTCTGCACTGAAGCAACATTTAATCTGAGTTGATGCACCGCTTAGAGTTTCAACTTCGACAGGTGAGCGATCGCATTTCCAGCGATCCAGCCTGTTGTCCAAGCACTTTGAAAATTGAAACCGCCTGTAATACCATCAATATCTAATATTTCACCTGCAAAATAAAGACCTGGACAACAACGGCTTTCCATTGTTTTGAAGTTGATTTCTTTGAGGTTCACGCCGCCGCAAGTGACAAATTCTTCTTTGAATGCGCCTTTGCCAGAGATTTGATAATTGCCTTGGGTAAGTTCTTGAATCAGTTGATTGAGGGTTTTGTTAGATAGTTCTGCCCATCTGCGATCGCGATCAATTCCCACCGTTTCCGTTAACCGTTCCCACAAGCGGCGAGGTAACATCACGGGACAGTTTGCCGCGATCGTTTTCTGAGGAATTTGATTTCTAACTGCAATTAATTCTTGCCGCAATTGTTCGGGATTCTGTTTCGGCAACCAGTTGATTGTGAGTTGTGCTTGATATCTATGATCGTGGAGTTCTCTCGCTGCCCAAGCGGAAAGCTTTAAGACCGCAGGCGCACTTAATCCCCAATGCGTAATCAGCAAGGCTCCAGTTTGTTCAAATTTCGATTCACCGACTTGCAATTTGAGGCGAACGGGATCAACAGCAACACCAGCGAGATCAGTTAAGCGATCGTCACGCACATTAAACGTAAACAGAGAAGGAACCGGATCGATGATTGAATGTCCCAATGATTTCGCAAATTGATAGCCCTGTGGACTACTTCCGGTTGCGATTAGCACTTGATCGGCAGTGAGAACCTCACCGGATCGCAGGTCGATCGAGAATTCTTCATCCGTTTTTGTCACCGATTTCACCGGAGCTTGCGTGTAAATTTTTACACCTAAATCCGCTGCTTGATTGAATAAACAATCCGCGATCGTTCTGGAATCATCGGTGATCGGAAAAATGCGTCCGTCTGATTCTGTTTTGAGTTTGACGTTGCGATTGGTAAACCATTCGATCGTGTGTTTTGCTTGGAACTGAGAAAACGCGCCGCGTAAAGCTTTTCCACCTCTCGGATAGTGCTGTACTAACAATGACGGTTCAAAGCACGCATGAGTTACATTGCAGCGACCGCCACCTGAAACTAAGACTTTCGCTAAACATTGCCGTCCTGCTTCGAGCAACGCCACCTCTGCGCCCGCTGCCTCTGGCGCAGCATTCGCTGTTCGCGCCGCACAAATCGCCCCAAAAAAGCCTGCGGCTCCTCCGCCAATGACCACTAATTTCACTGCTTTTTCCCTAACTGGAATCTTGATCTTAGGCTTTTTGCGGTCTTCTTGGTGGAACATTCAAATCCCCAATTCGGTCTATCGAGAAACTTCAAGATGGAGAAAAGACAGATGAAAAAACAGTTTATTCCTATGGCTGCGATCGTCTTGATGTCTTTGGGAGGCATCGCGGTGCTGCAGACACCTCAGAGTGCGATCGCGCAATCGACTCCACAGCCATCCGCTCCACAGCAATCGACTCCCTCAACGCGACGCATCACTCAATTCACAAATCCAATCGAAGCGGCAGTGTTAGCACAGCTTAACTTGACTCCCGATCAAAAGCAGAAGATTCAGAGCATCAATGACACTTATCAGTCGCAAATGAGTCAGATAACACAGGCGATGCGGCAGACTTCTCAAGAGTATCGACAGATGATGAGTGGTGATACTGCGACCGATGCCCAACTTCGCGAGAAGCATCGTCAACTGCAAGAAGCTTCACAACAGATGGGAAATGTCGGCTTTGAACGCGAATTGGCGGTTCGGAATGTTCTCACGCCTGAGCAACGCAAGCAGAAAGCCGCAATCATGAGCGATCGGACGAAAATGCGAGAAATTTTTCAGCAAGTTTTCCATGATAATAAGCCGATGACTCCTTCAACCCCGACTCCGCAAAAATAGATTTGGAATCTACTGATCGATGTCGCGATCGGGATTATTCCAGTGGCGAGCGATTTGTTCGATTTTGCCTGGGAAGCGAATCCGAAAAATGTGGCGTTGATCGACGCGCATCTTGCGGCTTCAACTCATCAGGCAAAAGCGAATTTTTTCTTTGTTGCGATGCTGATTTTGGGTTTTTGGCGATCGGTCTCGCAATCGGTGCGGCATTCGTCTTTCTAGCTGAAGCAATTTGGAACGCGATCGAGGGATAAAGATGCAATAATGATGCGACTGTTTTTATCTTCTCCTCATGGCGCGCTCGAAAACTCTTCTAACTCCCGAAGCCTTAGAACCTGCTGAACTGAAGTTTGAGCTACCCGATCCAACCGACGATCGCATCGAGGAATTTGACTTTCAGCAGCAACTTGAGCAAGCGTGGCAAGTCTGCGATCGCTTTGACTTACAAACAGATATTTGGCGCGGACGAATTTTAAGAGCGGTACGCGATCGAGAGAAGCAACGCGGGGAAGGGCGCGGAACGGGGTTTCTCAATTGGTTAAGCGATCGCGAAACCAGTAAAACGCAAGCCTATAAACTCATTGAATTAGCCAATAGTGCCGATACGCTTTTAGCAGGCGGACATATCGAACCCGAAGACGTAAATCGCTTCAGTAAACGGGCATTTGTGGAAACGGCTCAGTCGGAATCGGAAGTTCAGCAGCTTGTGGGCGATGCAGCAAAACGCGGCGATCGCATTACCCGTCGAGAAGTGCGGCAATTGTCTGATGATTGGACAGCGATGAGTTCGGATCTTCTGCCGGAAGAACTGAGAGAGAAAGTGGTTGATCAAACAATTCCGACTCGTTATGTTGCGCCATTGGTGAGACATTTAGAAAAACTACCCGAATCCCATCAATCCTCCATTCGACAAGCGATTGCAGAACATCCCGATCTCGACACGTTAAAACAAGCGACCGGAGAAGCACGATCGCTCTCTCGCTATCTCGAAGCGGCTCCCCAAGTGCAAGCGTTGAACGATGAATCGATCAATATTGAAACCGCATTAGATGAAGCGATGCGATTAGGCTGTCTCAATTCTGCGGCTGAATTGGTGAATCAAGCCGCACAGTTAGAACACGCGATCGCGAAACTTTATACCACTTGGAAACGGGTGAATACCTTGTCTGACAAGCTCTATGAAGATACGGGCGCGAGTACTCCGAATCTGCGATCGATGTTGAAGTCGCTGGAACGGATTTCAAGTGATTCGATCGAGTTTTACTTTGGCGATCCCAGAGGCGAGAATTTTTCGTACACCATTCGGCTGAAACTGGAAGACGATAGTAGTTCAGAGATTAGCCTGTAAATTATCTTGGATTGCTCCCGCGTTCCTGCGAGAACGATCGATCACCGCAAAACAACTTAAGATAGGTTTGCAAACGGTTGCATCTAGGATCAAATATGACCAAGTTGGAGTCCGAAACTGGCTTCGCGGGCAGTGTTCTATTCAAAAATCTGCTGCCACCCTATCGATTTGTCCGAACTGATGAAACCGTAATTCATCACCATCATCATCAGACTGCTCCGCTCAACGATCGAGCCATTCGGGTGTTGAATTGGAACATCGCGAAGAATAATGACGATCGCGCTTGGCAAGCTGATTTCGATTGGATTCTCGATCGCTATTGCCCGGATTTGATCTTTCTCCAAGAATTTAGTTTGTGTGCTCGCTCTAAGAATTTCAAACTGGCAGAATTAAGCTGGAGTTTCGCGCCGAACTTTATCGATAAGTATCACAACATTTACGCAGGTGTTCTCACCGCTTCGCGGGCGACGAGTGAAAATCACAGAGCGGTGATTACCGAGCATTTTGAGCCTGTCTCGAATACGCCGAAAGTTTCTTTAGTCACAGAGCATCCGTTTGCACAAGGAGCGTTATTAACCATCAATTCGCACTTGATCAATTTCGTCGATTTGGTGAAATTTAAGGCGCAACTGCATGAATTGGAAAACGCGATCGCACAGCATTCTGGGGCTATCATCTTTTCGGGAGATTTTAATACTTGGAATCGAGCGCGCTGGCAATTGCTTGATAAGATGACGCGCAGGCTCGGTTTGATGCGGGCAGAGTTTCCAGAAACAGATGCTCAAAATATCAAGCGATTTTTGCTGTCGCCACCGCTCGATCATATTTTCTATCGCGGATTGCGACAAAATTATCTTCAAGCGCGTGTTCTCGATCACATTCATTCGTCTGATCATAAACCGATGCTGGTTGAGTTGCATATCTGAGTCAGGCTATGGTGGGTATCGGTAGTTCCGTTCGTATCTTTAGCATTGTCGCAATTGTTGTTCATGTTTTAGGGATTGTGAATGCGGCTCATGCCGTGATGACAGTGCGATCGTCTCGTGGGGCGGTTGCTTGGAGCATTTCACTTCTAACGTTTCCGTGGTTGGCGATTCCGCTGTATTGGGTTTTGGGGCGCAATCGGTTTTACGGATATGCTGAAGCGCTCCATGCTGCTTACGTGGAACACAATACGCTTGCTCAACAGGTTTATCAAGAAGCTTTAGAATACAAGACTGAATTACCCAAAGAATTCGCTTCACTACAAGAGTTAGCAGATTCGTTAACAACAATTCCATTCACAACGGGAAATCAGGTTGAATTGCTGATAAATGGGGAAGAAACGTTTAAGGCAATGTTATCTGCAATTGATGAGGCAACAGACTATGTACTGCTTCAGACTTACACTTTAGATGATGATGAGATTGGGAATGAATTCTGTAAAGCGCTGATTCAGAAAGCGACACAGGGCATTCAAGTTTATCTAATGTATGACGGAATTGGAACACGGGGACTGGCTCGATCGTATTTGCGATCGCTGCGGCAAGCAGGTGTAAAAGTCAAAACGTTTAAAAGCACCAAAGGACGCGGAAATCGGTGGCAAATTAACTTCCGCAATCATCGCAAAATTTTGATCGTTGATGGTGCGATCGGCTTTGTGGGCGGACTCAACATTGCAGATCTATATCTCGGCTACAAACCGCCCTTAAGCCCGTGGCGAGATACGCATTTGAGGGTGCAAGGAACTGCTGTGAAATGTCTACAAGGCAGCTTTTTGGGGGACTGGTTCTGGGCAACGCGAAAACTTCCCGAAGTGAACTGGAACATCGATCCAAAACCAGAATTTAATCAAACCGCATTAGTGTTTCCAACTGGACCTGCGGATCATGTTCCAGCCTGCACGTTGTTCTTTGTGAATGCGATTAATCAAGCAAAACAACGACTTTGGATCGCGAGTCCTTATTTTGTGCCAGATGACTCGATTGCGACTGCGCTCAAACTTGCAGCAATTCGCGGGGTCGATGTGCGAATTCTGCTGCCCAATCGTCCGGATCACTTTATGGTGTATTTCTGCGCGTTTTCGTACTACAACGAGATGCAAACCGCAGGCGTGAAAATTTACCGCTATCAACCCGGATTTATGCACCAAAAAGTGATTTTGATCGATGATGCGATCGCCGGAGTGGGTACGGTGAATTTCGATAACCGATCGTTTTTGCTCAATTTTGAAGTGATGGTGTTTGTGTTGAATCAAGCATTTGTGCGATCGGTTGAGAAGATGCTGCAAGACGATTTAGAACTGTGTCGGTTGGTTGAATCGGGGGATTATCAAAAGCGATCTCTTTGGTTTCGGTTAGTGGCACGAATTGCTCGATTATTTGCCCCGATTTTATGACTGCTCAGACAATTAAGGAACAGGCAGCCCGATCGCTTTAGCAATCAGCGGCAACAGTTTGCTACAAGCTTCGGCAAGTTTAGCGGCATCGGGGAGGGAAGCGGCAGTGCCTTTGAGGAGTTTGATGGCTTTTCTACCGAGTCCTTGTTTTTCGGGATCTTGAGCGGCTTCGGCTAGGGTTTTGACTTCTTCGAGGGCATCGGCTTTGTCTTCAGCGAAAGCTATCGAGATCGTCATGAAAGCTCTTGTTGTTAGTCCTTGTTTTGCGATCGCAAGATAAAGCGATTTGCACATTTCTCCTTCAGAGGCGATCGTCTTCCAGACCGATCGAGTTTGTTAAAATGAGACGAATCGTTGCGATTTCCAGAGATTGAGGCAATGCAGATCAAGGTTGAAGTTTCAGACGAGTTAGCGAGGCGCTTGAATCCATTGCAAGACCAGTTACCTCAGATTATTGAGCTAGGACTGCGAGAATGGAGCGCTGAGGCTCAATCTGGATTTTCTGGACTCGCAGCGGTTTTAGAATTTTTAGCAAATCTACCTTCACCCCAAGAAATTCTGGCATTGAAGCCCTCACAGGCATTGCAGCAACAGATTTCAGACTTACTTGAAAAAAATCGAACGATTGGCTTAACTGCTGAAGAAGAACGATTGTGGCAGCAATACGAATACATCGAGCATCTCGTCCGAATTGCCAAAGCAAAAGCACTCCTGAAGCTCAAAGCAGCTTAGGCAATGAGCAAGACTTACGTTTCTGCTGCACTTCGACGGTTTATATACGATCGTGCTCACAGCGCTTGTGAGTATTGCCTCATTCCTGAAATGGCAACGCTCATTTCTCATGAGGTCGATCATGTGATTGCCGAGAAGCATGGTGGGCAGACCGATGAAAGCAATCTGGCATTGGCTTGTGCAATTTGCAATAAGTACAAAGGGAGTGACCTTGCTTCAATCGATCCAGCCAATGGTGAGATTGTGAGAATATTCCAACCTCGGCGCGATCGCTGGCAGAATCATTTTCAGCTTCAGAATGGCGAGATTGTTGCATTAGACGCGATTGCACGAGTCACAATCCGTTTATTACAGATAAATCGCCCTGAACGGATTGAAGAACGACGACTTTTAGCACAAGCAGGCGAGTTGCAGTTCCCGACCTAGCACAATTTTGCAATTTGACGACGAAACGGAAGCGATCGACTCCTCAACGACACAAATCGCCTCGTCCATTGAATGAATCGCCTCCTGAAGATTACAGATCGTCTTGTCGATCGCATAAGTCGCCTCCTCAAGCTGGCAAATTGGCACATTAATGGAGCAAATCGACACATCGATATGAACCAACGGTAAAGCTTGCGCGTCTAGATGCGGCTCTTTTCCCTTGTTTGTTGAAATTCCCTTAAAGCTGGAGCCTAAGTTATTCTCCCTAAGTCGCAATCGGGCACGCTCGTAAACAACGAAATTCTAGTCATGGAGACAACAAAATGACTGCTCAAAACACCAACAATCGTTTAAGCCCTTCTATCCTCAACAGTGATGCCGATGTGTTAGAAGGATTGCAAACGATTCCAAATTACAACCCGCATCGTCAAGAAGCCACGATCGCGACTCTCGAAGCGGCTCAAGCTGAGATGGTGAAATTGCAGAAGCTCGAAGTTCAACTCAAAGTGCAATATCGAGCCGCGTTAGATGCAGCCCGTCAAGCAGAGTGGACATTCCACAACGGAATTTTGGAAGCTAAAACTGCTGTAATCGCTCAATTTGGCGCAGATAGCAGCGAAGTTCAAAAGGTCGGTCGGAAGAAGAGATCCGCTTACAATCGTCCCACTCGGCAATCAAAAATGAACACTCAGCAGAAGAAATCAGCTTAGGAGAATGAGCGATCGCATTAAACTCGCGATCGCTCACTGCCTTGTTTTCAGCAAGAGTTCGTCGATTCGTTGCATATGCTAGATTGAGATCTCTTCTGTTCGGATCGACAAAGCGATGATTACTCCAGAACTGCTTGCCCCTGCGGGAAATTGGGACTGCGCCAAAGCTGCGATCGAAAACGGCGCAGACGCGATTTACTTCGGGTTAGATCGATTTAACGCAAGAATGCGGGCAGAGAACTTTACAGAATCGGATCTGCCGGAGTTAATAGAGTTTTTACACTGGCGCGGTGTGAAAGGTTACGTGACGTTGAATACGTTGATCTTTCAAAATGAATTAGCAGAAGCAGAACAATATCTACGATCGATTATCACTGCGGGTGTTGATGCGGTGATTGTTCAGGATGTTGGCATTTGTCGCTTAATTCGGCATTTATCCCCAGATTTTCCGATTCATGGTTCAACTCAAATGACGGTGACAAGTGCAGCAGGAGTTGAGTTTGCGAAGTCGCTCGGTTGTCAGTTGGTCGTGTTGGCACGTGAATGTTCGATTAAAGAAATTAACAAGATTCAGAAGCAATTAAACGAAAACAATGTGACGTTACCGCTTGAAGTGTTTGTGCATGGGGCGTTATGCGTCGCGTATTCGGGGCAGTGTTTAACGAGTGAAGCGTTGGGAGGTCGATCGGCAAATCGGGGAGAATGCGCCCAAGCGTGTCGAATGCCGTATGAGTTGATTTCCGACGGGCAAACGGTGAATTTAGGCGATCGACGGTATTTGCTCAGTCCACAAGATTTAGCGGGGTTGGATGTACTGCCGGAATTGGTGCGATCAGGCGTGACTTGCCTCAAAATCGAAGGACGGTTAAAAGCACCTGAATATGTTGCAAATGTCACTAGAGTTTATAGAAACGCACTTGATAAAGCGATTACAGATGTGAATGCTGAACGCTACAACTTAGAAATGGCATTTTCACGTGGTTTGCATACGGGATGGTTTGAAGGAATTAACAATCAAGAATTAGTTCATGCCCGATTTGGGAAAAAACGCGGCGTATATCTCGGCGAAGTCGTTGATATTCGTCGAGAGCAGATTACGATCGCATCAAAAGCCCCAGTAAAACCCGGCGATGGCGTTGTATTCGATGCGGGACATCCTGAAGCGAAAGAAGAAGGCGGACGAATCTACGCTGTCGATCGACAAAATGGGAAAACAATTCTGACTTTCGGGCGCGATCAGTTAAATTTGCGGCGGATTAATATCGGTGATTTGATTTGGAAAACGAGCGACCCCGATCTCGATCGCCAAATTCGCCAAACTTACGCAGGTGATCAACCGAAATTTCAACGCCCGATCGACATTGAGATTCATGGTGAAATTGGACAGGCTTTGATTGCGATCGCAAGAGATTCAACAGGTCATATCACTCGCGTTGAATCCGAGATGCCGTTAGTTGAAGCGCATTCAAAACCCTTAACCCCTGAGCGATTACAAGAGCAATTCGGACGGCTCGGAAACACTCCATTTAAGTTAGGCAAATTAGAAAATCATCTCAGTGATGCGGCAATGATTCCGGTGAGTGAACTGAATCGGATGCGGCGAGAAATTGTCGATCGATTAGAACAACTCCGCATTCAGCCGAAACAATGGCAAATGAATGAAACAAAATCGTTTACAGACTTACTACCGGAAACACCATCAAAATCTCAAACACCAGAGTTAATCATTCTCGTTCGCGGTCTCGAACAATTAGAAACAGTACTGCAAACGGGAATCAAAACAATTTACTGTGAATTTGAAGATCCACGCGCTTATCGTCAAGCAGTCGAGTTGACGCGAAAATTCTCAGATGCAGAGATTTGGGTCGCGCCACCCAGAATCACAAAGCCAGGTGAACAATGGATTTTAGATCAAGTTCGCGAATCAAATGCAGATGGATACTTGATCCGAAACTATGATCACCTGAAGTATTTTGAGCACGATAGCTCCGCTGCACAGAGTGTTCGCAAAATTGGAGATTTCTCGCTAAATATCGCCAACGCGATCGCCGCAGATTATTTCAAACAATTCGGTTTAGAACGCCTGACCGCTTCGTATGATCTCAACATCGAACAACTAACGCATCTCATTAAACACTGTCCTTCCGACTGGTTTGAAATCACCATTCACCAACACATTCCGATGTTTCACATGGAGCATTGCGTATTCTGCGCCTTTCTCTCGGAGGGAACAGACTTCACCAACTGCGGGCGACCTTGCGAACAACATGAAGTGAAATTGCGCGTTGCCTCCGGCATTAGCGGAGCTAAACGTACCGGAATCGAACACGTTCTACACGCAGATGCAGGCTGCCGCAACACCGTATTCAATGGAACCGCACAAACCGGAGCAGAATTTCTCCATCACTTACAACAATGCGGAGCACAACGCTTTCGGCTCGAATTCCTTAATGAATCCAGTGATCAGATCACACAAACGATTAATCGATATCGCCAACTGCTGAACGGAGAAATCACAGGCGCACAACTTTGGCGCGACTTGAAACTGCAAAATCAGCTTGGTGTGACGCGCGGAACCTTGGGTTAATGCGATCGATAAGTTTTTTCTCAATCCTTAATTGCTGTGCTTCTGTCCTGTGATAGACGGAGATGCGATCGCAAATTGCGTAAGATTGCCACGAACCCAAATTCATTATTATGTCGGAGGACTTTATATGAAACGTCTAATGGTGCGTGTTTTCGCAGTACTAATCGTTGGTTTGATGGGATGGACAGGTTTCTTTGCGCCTGCTTATGCTGAAGTTACAACCCAACCCCCCGGAAGCGAAGCGGTGATCAGCCCTGATGGTCAAGAGTATGCAAGTCGGGAAGGAGCTTACGAGAAAGCAATGGAAGCTGCGAAAGATCCGAACGGCTTGGAAAAAGAGTACGAGAAGGATCTCAAGCTTTTTAAGAAAGAGAATCCCGATCAAGCGAATTTGATCGAAAAGGCAGAAACGGCAGTTGAAAAGGTTGTTGGCAACAAGTAACGATAAGTTCAACAAATGAAGGCGGGGTGGTTTCACTTTCTTGTATGAAATCACCCCGCCTGTTTTAAGTAGTAGAGGATGGGTTGCCGCGTTTCGGCTTCGCTCAACGCTCAAGAACCAAGATCTTCGCGGGCTGAGCGCAGTCGAAACCCAAACCCAATGTGGAATTTAATTTTGTCCTTTTACTTCTAAAGAAACGTCGATCGCATTAATCGCGATCGACGTTCTCTCGACTAAACGACTTCAACTTCAACCTGTGGCTGTTGTTGTTGCGGCTGGAATTGGAACAACGAGTAAACCACATCTCGACGAATGTTAATCATCATCTCCAAGAACAACTCGTAGCCCTCGCTTTTATACTCAATCAGCGGATCTTTCTGACCATAACCCCGCAAGCCCACCGACTCGCGCAATCCATCCATCGATTGCAGGTGTTCGCGCCACAAAGTATCAATCCGATTGAGAATAAAGAACCGTTCCGCTTGACGCATTAGTCCCGGTTGCACCGAATCGACCTCTGCTTCTTTCAGGTCATAAGCAATCCGAGCCTGCTCATGCAAAAATGCTTTCATCTCACCCAGGCTCATATCTTCGAGATCCTTGGGTTCGAGATCATGCAGCAAGTACACAAACTCTTTGACTTTGCTCAGAAGCTTATCGAGTTCCCATTCTTCCGGCGGCAGTTCTGGATTGATATACGCTTCAACAATGTCATCCATTGTCCGTTCGGCATATTCAATCACTTTCTCTTTGAGATCCTGACCTTCCAGCACCCGACGACGCTCGGCGTAAATCGCACGACGCTGATTGTTCATCACTTCGTCGTATTCAAACACCTGCTTCCGAATGTCGTAATAGTACGTCTCAACTTTCTTCTGTGCGCCTTCAAGCGATCGCGTCAACATCTTCGACTCGATCGGCATATCTTCTTCCACCCGGAACGCGTTCATCATTCCAGCAACGCGATCGCCCCCAAAGATCCGCAGCAAGTTATCCTGCAAGCTCAAGAAGAACTTCGTCGATCCAGGGTCGCCTTGTCGTCCTGCCCGTCCACGCAATTGGTTATCAATCCGACGCGATTCGTGGCGCTCTGTGCCGATGACGTGCAGACCACCGAGTTTCACCACTTCTTCGTGTTCTCGATCGGTAAAGACCTCGTACTCTTTCCGAATCAGCTTGTAGACTTCACGAAGCTTTTGAATCACCGGATCAGTCGTCGGCGCTTTTTCGGCTGCCGTTGCGATCTTGTCTTCTGCTTCTAGCTCTGGCAAACTGCGCTCACCGTATTGCTGTACCGCAAAGTGAACCGCATCTTTCAATGCCTGCTCCGTTTCCGCAGAAAGCTCAGTCGGATAAATATCCGATTTTGCTTTCCAGGTTTTGATCTTGCGTCCAGGTTCAAAGCCTTGTCCACCTCCACGCTGATCGGCAAAGCCCATTCCCGAAAAATCGTCATCGTCTTCCGGCTCAACAATCCGAGGCATGAAGTATTCGCGAATCTTCAGACGCGCCATATAGTCGGAGTTACCGCCCAAAATAATGTCGGTTCCGCGACCTGCCATGTTGGTGGCGATCGTCACTTTGCCCATTCGACCCGCCTGAGCGATGATTTCAGATTCCCGCTCAACGTTCTCTGGTTTCGCGTTCAGCAAGTTGTGAGGCACGTTCAATTCTTGCAGCAGTTGAGACAGTAGTTCAGATTTCTCAACACTGGTTGTGCCAACGAGAACGGGTCGTCCTGTCCGATGCATTTCTTCGCATTCGAGCGCGATCGAACTCCACTTTCCAGTAATTCCAAGCACAAACAGTCCGTCTTCGCCTTCCGGAGCAGCCTGCCGAATCATCTTGTAGACTTCATAACTATTCGTCACGGTGATCATGCCCGGATGCTTTGCTTGGCGCACAATTTCTCTGGCTTGCTCGGTGCTTTGTGGTAAGCCCGGACAAAGATTGTGAGCAAGTTCCTGCTTATCCAGGAGTTGAGATAGCGTACTCAACGCTTCTAGGTTCATCACCCAGACGAGAACAGGGCGACCTTGTGCAGATTTTTCCGCACACTCACGCGCAAATACGTTGAAATCACCGGCTTCCGTTTTGTACACTACGTCCGACAAATCAATCCGGCGACGGGGCTGGTTGGTTGGAACCAAGGTTACTTCAAGCTTGTAAATCTTCTCAAGTTCTGCTTCTTCGGTCTTCGCGGTTCCCGTCATCCCTGCGAGTTTGGGATAGAGCAAGAAGAAGTTTTGATAAGTAATCGTCGCTAGAGTTTGAGTTTCGTTTTGAATCTCGACTCCTTCTTTGGCTTCGATCGCTTGGTGCAGCCCATCGCTCCACCGACGACCCGGCATGACTCGTCCGGTAAATTCATCGACGATCACAATTTCACCGTTTCGCACAATGTAGTTCACATCGTCGATAAACAGTTCTTTCGCTTTGATCGCGTTGAAAATGTAGTGCGCCCAAGGATCGTTCGGATCAAACAAGTCAGACACGCCAAGGATCTGTTCTGCCGCGATAAAGCCTTCGTCGGTGAGAAGAATGTTGCGCTGTTTCTCATCAACCTCGTAGTGCTCATCGCGTTTGAGCGATCGAGCCACTGCCGCCGCTTGCATATATTTCTCAGTCGGACGCTCGACCTGACCCGAAATAATCAGCGGGGTGCGGGCTTCATCGATCAGCACCGAATCCACTTCATCGATTACACAGTAGTTAAACGGGCGCTGAACAACTTCTTCCATCGAAGTCGCCATATTGTCCCGCAGATAATCGAATCCTAATTCGCTGTTTGTGGCATAGGTGATATCACAAGCGTAGTTTTTCTGGCGCTCGATCGGACTCATATTCTGCTGAATTAGTCCCACGCTCAAGCCCAAAAAGCGGTGAACTTGTCCCATCCATTCCGCGTCACGTTTCGCCAGATAATCGTTGACGGTAACGACGTGAACGCCTTTTCCAGAAAGGGCATTGAGATAAGCAGGCAGCGTCGAAACTAGGGTTTTTCCTTCCCCGGTTTTCATTTCAGCGATCTGCCCATCGTGTAGCACCATGCCGCCGATCAACTGCACATCGAAGTGGCGCATTCCCAGAACGCGCTTTCCGGCTTCGCGTACCACGGCAAACGCTTCGGGCAGAATATCATCGAGGATCTGTCTCTCTTCGTCTTTATTCTTTGCCTTGGCGAGTCGCTCTTTAAATTCAAGGGTCTTCGCTCTCAATTCGTCATCTGAAAGCGGCTCAATCTCTTCTTCTAAAAGATTGATGTCATTGACCAGCGGTTTGTATTTCTTGAGCTTGCGTGCGTTGGGGTCGCCCAGGAGAGATTTAAGCATGACAGGAGGAAATCAGAGCTTCTGAATGTGGGTGTGGCTTCGATCGACCAAAACGTGCAAGTTCGCACATTTGTTCCGATCCCTATAAAGGTATTCCAATCCTATCACCCAGAACGAAACCTGAACGGGCAAAGGCATCGGGGGAAAGCCGAACAACGTGAGATTATCTTACTCTAGCGGCTCTAGTTCTAGATATCCTGCAAGAATGCGCTTGATTTGCTGAATCTGTTCAGGCTCCAATTGTCCTAGCTGTTTGATTAACCGCTTTTTGTCAAATGTCATCGGATCAATGCACACAGCGTAGCAAGCCGCATCAAGTCCATTCGTCTCAGAAGGTAGAAGCGCTACCATGACAGGTAGCATCCTGGCATTGGGAGTCGCAGAAGTGATCGTAGAAGCGTCACTTTGCTCCGTTGATTGAAAGCAGTCGCAGAGATAATGACGGCTGGGCGTGTTTTCTGAATTTCTGTACTGATCGAAGGGTCAAACTTTACAAGCCAGATGCTTCCCAATCTGTAATTGCTGCCTGCTCCCATTCTTCACTCCACTCAAGGTCGAGGTCATCCAATGCAAGAGCGGCTTCTACCAAGGCTTGCTGCTCTTGCTGTTTTCGCCAACGTTGTAGAAGCAATTCAATTAACTGGCTTCGATTCTCCACATGCTGATCCACATAAGCAAGCAAGTCGTCAGATAAAGAAACGGAGATTTTCATAGATGAAAAACGCTTATGCTCCCTCGCTTGCTACTCAGAGTAGCATATTAGATTCTAGGGCGCGTTTTCCCAATTGGGGGTGAGTTTGCGAAAGTTGTACTGGTTGGCTCCAGGGTGGCAGGTAGCGCAGCTCGAAAGGGTGATCGAGCGAGGTAAATCAACTTTGGGATGCAGAATTTTGAACGGTTTTGATTCGCCTAAACGGTAGGGCGTGCGCTCGTCTTCGAGGGCTTGGCGGGAAAAGGTTCTGAGATAGCGCCAAACCAGCGATCGAGCCGGATCAGCTAGCGGGGTCAGCGTTGCGCCGTAATGCTGAGAATCTTGGAGCAAATCGCGCCAAGTTTGCGTTGGGAAAGCACTGGGCGGAATGCCGATATGACAAGTTGCACAGTTTTCTAGATAAGAGTCCTGTGCGAGCTTGAGATTTCCAGCGACGACATCAACCGTTCCAATCTCAGCCGAATTTTTTGGCGTTTCAACTGCCTGAGCCAGTCCCCATCCCAGAATCAGACTCCATATCAATAAAATTCCAATTAAGATCACGGGAGAACGTCTCCGAATTCGACGTGGTTTAGGCTGAGGTAAATTTGACATGGGTATCCTTAGACGTTGAATTCGGTGATTTTGATGATAAGGCAGCAGAGGCACTGACTTGTGATCGACTGAATTTGTTTCGGAATCTGACATCAGTGCGATGTAGTTCCCAAGCCATTTACAGGATAATCGAGAAGATTTCTCTGATCAAAGTGCTAAATTCACGACCGATATTGCATCCCAGTTTTAGATACAACAAAGTTTAGAGACAACAAAGTCTTACCTCACCTTAATTAGGACATCAGGAATGGATTGTAGTCACGTTCAGTTTTACGATCGCAAAAGTCAAATTGACCTCACTCAACTTCAAACTCTATTTCAAGTCGCGGCATTTTGGGCACGCGATCGCAGCGCTGAAGATTTAGCGCTCGCGATTAAGAATAGTGATCCAGTGATTTCAGCTTGGGATCACGATCGTCTAATTGGATTTGCGAGAGCAACTTCTGATGGAATTTACCGCGCTACGATTTGGGATGTGGTGGTGCATCCAGATTATCAAGGGGCAGGACTCGGACGCAAGTTAGTGCAAACCGTGTTAGGTCATCCTCATGTGTCTAAAGTCGAGCGGCTTTATCTAATGACGACCAATCAGCAGGAATTTTACAAGCGCATCGGGTTTGAGGTGAATCAAACCACGACAATGGTGTATTTCAATCAACCGCTGGTATTGCCCACGCCGATGGTTGAAGTGGAGTGTGATATTGGCTAAAGACAGCAAAACACCCAGCGCTTCTATAACGCTGGGTGTCTGAATCTGTAAGAATCAATCGCTAGTTTGCGACACCTGCGGGGAACTTCACTTCACCGGGGGTTTGACCATCGGATTCAACCCGCTTGCCTTCGATGAACGATCGCAGCATCCATGCCATTTCTTCATGCTGCTCCATCATGCCCGTGAGGAAGTCAGCCGTTCCTTCATCATGGAAGTCTTCAGAACACTGATCGATGTGCTGACGCAAGTTACGAATGATCGTTTCGTGGTTTTCTACCAGGTTTTCCACCATTTTTGAGGAGGGAGGTACATCGCCCGTATGCTCTTTGATCGAAGAATACTGGATGAAACCCGCAGCCGTTCCAACCGGATACTCACCTAATGCACGAACGCGCTCAGCGATTTGGTCGATCGCTTCATTCAGAATTGTGTATTGCTCTTCCCAGATCTGGTGCAACGAGCGGAATTCAGGACCAGTTACATCCCAATGGTATTTTTTCGTTTTAATCAAAAGCAGGTTTTCGTCTGCTAGGTCACGGTTTAAGAGTTCGCAAACGCCTTGGCGCTGTTCTTCGGATAAGCCGATGTTTAATTTACGCATGACAATCACTTTCTACCTTTTTGGGTTTCCTCTGCTAGTTCACCAAATTTCTACAAAAGAGGCATCAGTCGGAGGAAAGAAGGGCGCGATCGTGGTTTCTACCTTCAGAGGGCTTTGTTGCATGAATAACTAGAAACGGTAACCTGTAGAACAGGAGAATTGTCAGACTTGCGGATG
>PSLO01000182.1:0-4004 GCA_040289665.1 Leptolyngbya sp. ERB_1_1
CGATCTTGTCTATCACAGGACGAGCATCTATTCTGGAAGCACTATCTGTAGCGGGAATTTAGAGAATTGGTATTATTACCCATGAGGATAGTGTTCGTAAAGGGGTTTTTTATCGATCGAGACTTGGATTCGATCAAGGAAGTGTTTGAACAGGGGGAGATTGCGCCTGATTAAAACAGCACCATGACCGCTGAAATAATCAATCACAGCGATCATGGTGCTATTTTTAGGAGCACTTCAGCAAATTGCTTGTGTGCTATGTGCCAGATTGTAGAACCACTAGCGATCGACCCATTACCGGAACGGTCTTCGTACCCGTAAACACAACTTTTTCTTGAATGAATCGGGGTTCCTTTGTGTTGATCACAGCAAACCATTTACGCTGAGACAATCGGGCAGGAAGCACGAATTCCAGCATTTCCCAATGAGCATTAAAGAGAATCAGGAAGCTATTGTCTCGAATACGTCCGCCTTTAGGACCGCGATCGGGAAGCTCGTTACCATTGAGAAACACAGAAATCGCTTTCGCATAGCCAATATTCCATTGTTCCTCTGTCATTTCACCACCATTCGGATTAAACCAAGCGATATCACTCACTCCAGAGCCGCGAATCGCTTGTCCTTGAAACCAGCGCTGTCTCCGAAACACAGGATGCTGTTGACGGAAATGAACCAACTCGCGAGAAAAATTGAGCAAATCAGCATTGCGCTCGCACAGTTCCCAATCCAGCCAAGAGAGTTCGTTATCGTGACAGTAAGCATTGTTATTGCCAAACTGTGTACGACCCATTTCATCTCCCATTACCAACATTGGAATCCCTTGAGATAACAAAAGCGTTGTGAGAAGGTTGCGCTGTTGTCGTTCTCGTAGTTGCAAGACCTCTAAATCATCTGTCTCACCTTCTACACCACAGTTCCAGGAGCGATTGTGGCTTTCCCCATCCCGGTTATCTTCTCCGTTTGCATCATTGTGTTTTTCGTTATAGCTGACCAAATCCCGCAGCGTGAACCCATCATGAGCAGTCACGAAATTAATGCTGGCATGAGGTCGTCTGCCGTTCATTTGATAAAGGTCTGGACTGCCAGTAAAGCGGTAAGCAAACTCACCAAGCTTGCCATCCTGTGCTCGCCAAAAGTCCCGCATTTCATCGCGATACCGTCCATTCCATTCTGACCATAGCACCGGGAAGTTACCGACTTGATAACCACCGTCTCCTAAATCCCAAGGTTCTGCAATTAACTTCACTCCCGCCAAAATCGGGTCTTGGTGAATAATGTCGAAAAACGATGCCAAATTATCAACGGCATAAAGCTCCCGCGCAAGAGCGGATGCGAGATCAAATCGGAAGCCATCGACGTGCATCTCTGTGACCCAATAGCGCAAGCTGTCCATGATCAGTTTCAGCACTTGAGGGCTACTCATATTCAACGAGTTGCCACATCCGGTAAAATCCATGTAGTAGCGCTCATTGCCTTCTACCAAGCGATAGTAATTCTCATTGTCGATGCCTCGCAGCGAAATCATCGGACCGCAATGATTACCTTCGCCCGTATGATTGTAGACCACATCTAGAATGACTTCGATACCAGCACGATGTAGGGCTTTCACCATTTGCTTAAATTCTCGCACCTGTCCACCAGGCGTTTTGTCAGCACTATAGCCTGAATACGGCGAGAAAAAGTTGATCGAATCGTAGCCCCAGTAATTGCTTAAGCCTTTACCCGCTAAGTGTCCTGGCTGTGATAGGAAGTGGTGAACGGGCATGAGTTCGACAGCGGTGATCCCCAACGATTGAAGATGCGCGATCGCGGCAGGATGCGCTAGACCTGCATAAGTTCCTCGGAGATCGGCTGGAATCTCAGGATGCTGCTGTGTAAACCCTTTGACGTGCATTTCATAGATTACAGTCTCGTTCCAGGGGGTTTGTAGAAGCTGATCCCCTTCCCAATCAAACGACTGATCAACTACAATACACTTCGGAATGTGGTAAACACTATCTAACTGAGAAAAAGCAAGATCTCCTGCGGAATCGCCCCAAGGATAGCTAAAGATCTCTTCGCCATGCTGTACATCGCCTGCGATCGCTTTAGCATAAGGATCAATTAATAGTTTATTCGGATTAAATCGATGTCCGTTCTGAGGGTTCCAAGCACCATGAACGCGATATCCATACAGTTGTCCAGGTCCAACACCAGGAGCATAGCCATTCCAAATAAAGTTATTGCCTTGCTCCAGTTCAAGACGAATTTCTTCACCGGGACCAGACGCAAAATTTTGATCAAATAGACAAAGTTCTACAGCCGTTGCAGATTCAGAAAAGATAGAGAAATTCGTGCCTTTTCCGTCCCAGCTTGCGCCTAACGGGTAGACTTTTCCTGGTAAAAGTGCTGGATAAATCATGCTTCTTAAGATGAGGGAATTGGATCGAGTGAAGGTTAAGCGTTTAACTTTCATTCATAGGTGTGATCCTAATCGCTCAATCTGGTCTAGCTCCTCTACCAAGAGTCAAAAATAGAACATTCAGTATTCTGCCGAAAGAGATGTTTGCAATACTATGATGGTCGTCTTTGATTGGCAAGCTTCGCCCTAGTTCCTTTCAGCAGGATGAACAATGGAATGAGGCTAATCGCCAAAAGAATCAACACTGTGAAAGACGATGAGAGCAATAGAAGATGCAACATCAGCCCAGCAAAACAGCCAAAAACCACCCAACCTGTGATGAGAACCCACCACCCGATCTGCCCATTCGCTAATCCTCTGAAAGCTCGACCCCGAATCTGTATTTCTCCCATCGGCTCAAAACCAGAGGGAACTCTATCAGGGTGCAGAGGTGGCTGATGAGAAGGAATCTCAACAAAGAGATTGTCTTTATTGAGATTCTCTTCGGGTAGAAATCGATCGAATTTATCCTCTTCTTCAGTCATGGCTAAGTATCAATAAATTGAGTAAATGAATCAAGGATTCACTACAATCATCTACAGCTAAAATCGTGCGATTACAAAAACGGTAGATGCGTTTTTAGATTGAATCCGTAGCCATGGGGTAGAATGTGTAACTTTACACCACAGAGCGCGATCGCTTCATCTTTGAGCAATCCCTCTAAATTGTTGTGGGTTGCATTAGATTCGTCTACAACCGTAACGGCTCCCTGCCCAATCACCTGAAATTCATCACCCTTCACAACAATTCCAGTGTCCTCATCAATGCCTAATCCGAGTACCGCAGGTTGAAGCACTAAGGCTGCCAGCAAGCGACCCAGCCGACCCCGTTGAGCAAAGTGCTGATCCACCACAATTCCGGGTAAAAAGCCCATACCAGGACCCATACTGACCGCATCGACACTTGGATTTGACACCGATGCTCCGCCTACAATCATTTCATCAGGCATCATCGCAGCGCCCGCGCTAGTTCCGCCGATCACCGCTCCTTGCTGATGCTGCTTGTGAATTGCCTGATCTAATGGTGTTCCTTTGATAAAGTCCACGATGCGAGACTGATCACCGCCTGTAAAGAAAACACCTGTCGCCTGTTCGATCGTGCGAAGCGAATCTTCTCGCATCGAATCATCGCGACGATCGGTATGCACAACCTCGACTGATTCCGCTCCCAATCGCTTAAAGATGTTGATATAGTCATCTCCCACTTCTTTCGGCATTCGAGTCGCAGCAGTCATCACCGCAATGTGAGCTTTCATTCCCCCTGCTAATCGGACAAATTCCCGCAAGACGGTACACTCGCCTTCTCTATCCTCTGCACCACCGATAATCACCAAAGCCCCACGATCGCTACCCATAATATTCGCTCCTAATCTATCTTTCACGCCATTTCGCTGCTTCAACCATTCAGTAAGTCAGCAGCTTTGCTTTAGCAAGCCGAAACTCTTCTTCAGTCAGTGCACCTGCCTCTTTAAGCTGCGAGAGTTGAGTCAGTTGCGCTGGTTGACTGACAAAACTCGATTTGTGCTTCAAGCTGCTTTGCGAGAGCCAGGATTAGAGCTTGAGAT
>PSLO01000040.1:0-37612 GCA_040289665.1 Leptolyngbya sp. ERB_1_1
GCTCGACGATAGGGACGGGCAGTGAGGCTCATGCTCTTGCTTGCTTCTCATCAAAGGGTTCTACCTGAGCTTGATGCCTGTGCTCTCAACCCTTGCCTTCCCTTAAGCTTTTATTTATAAATGCGCTCTAATCATTGACGCAATGGATTTGCTGTATACAGAAAATTTTGATGGGTTCTGTTTGGTGTCAAGTGACAGCGATTTTACAAAGCTTGCCAGCAGATTGAGAGAAGCTGGATTGTTTGTCTATGGTTTTGGACGCAAGCAAGCACCAGTGGCGTTTCAGAAAGCGTGTGACAAATTTACTTATACAGAAATTCTTGGAGAGCAAGAAGAGGACAGTAATACGAGCATTGAGAGCAAGCCTGCTAGTGATAGACAGGAGTCAGTACAGGCGGCAAATAAGAATGGGCGCTTCAAGAAAGACCAAAAATTAGCCAACTCAGAGGAAGCAGACAAGGTTTTTCCTAAAGAATTGGTTAGCCTACTGAAAAGGGCTTATGAAGCGACGGCAGGAGAAGATGGGTTAGCGAATTTGGGTCCATTTGGTTCTCAGATTCTCAAAATTTCCCCAGCTTTTGATCCTAGAAGCTATGGATATGGCAAACTTGGAGCATTCATTCGAGATACGGATTTATTTGAAATTCAGGAGGTGTCTAGTGAGCATAATCCAGCAGTTAAAGTGTTGTACGTTAAATTGAAGGGATAGACGTACTAGATTTTCTAGATTGTATTAGGGTTTCCGATCGACATATCAGAAACCCCATGTTCATCACTAAACGACTGCGATCGCAGGTGACTGTTTCGCAAACGATTTAAGAATGCGTTCTGCCATCTGTGGAGGTGTCAGTCCTAATGCTGCTTTCGATTCGTCAGGCGTTGCGTGATCGACCAGAATATCAGGAACACCGATGCGTGTGACCGGGACGATCACTTCGGCATCCATTAATGATTCGACGATCGCGCTTCCAAATCCACCTTGGAGACAGCCTTCTTCCAGGGTGACAACTCGACCAATCTTTTGAGCTAAAGGTAGAATTAGCTCTTCATCAAGCGGCTTTGCGAATCGCGCATTGATTACTGTAGCTTCGATACCATGCTCACTGAGAATTTCAGCAGTTTGCATTGCAGGGTAGACCATCGAACCGTAGCCGAGCATTAGGAGGTCATCGCCTTGACGGAGAATTTCGCCTTTACCGATCGGTAATTCTTCCCAGCCTTCCTCCATGAGCGTTACACCGTAGCCATTGCCGCGAGGGTAGCGCATCGCGATCGGGCTTGAGGTGTGGTTGATGCCCGTGACGAGCATTTGTTGGAGTTCGGCTTCGTCTTTGGGAGCCATTAGTACCATGTTGGGGATCGATCGTAAGTACGCGATGTCGTACATTCCCTGGTGAGTGGGTCCGTCAGAGCCAACGATACCCGCACGATCCATGCAGAAGAATACGGGAAGATTCTGAATGCAAACATCGTGAACAATTTGGTCGTAGGCACGCTGGAGGAAAGTAGAGTAGATGGTTGCGACGGGGCGCATTCCTTCGCAGGCTAATCCTGCTGCGAGTGTGACGGCGTGTTGTTCTGCAATGCCGACATCAATGTACTGTTTTGGAACTCGTTTTTGGAAGATGTCGAGTCCGGTTCCGGTTGCCATTGCGGCGGTAATTCCAATGATGCGGGAGTTATTTTCCGCGAGTTTGCTCAAGGTTTCTCCAAACACTTTGGAGTAGCTTGGAGGTTTAGGTTTCGTGGAGGGGATTGCTTTTCCCGTTGCTAAATTGAACGGAGTTTGGGCATGGTAACCGACTTGATCTTGTTCAGCGATCGCATATCCCTTTCCTTTCACGGTTGCTACGTGTACGAGAACCGGACCTGGATGTTTGTGCGCCTCTTTAAAGGTGGCAATCAGTTCTTCTAAATTGTGTCCATCAACCGGACCCATATAGGTGAAGCCTAATTCCTCGAAAACCGCTCCTACTTTTGGAACGGCAAGACGCTTCATTCCTTCTTTGAGACGGGACAACTCTGGTGAGAACGGCATATTCTTCATTTGTTCTTCGAGGTTGTCCGTGAGGAACTGAACGGGCGGACTGAGCCGCATTTTATTCAGATAGCGAGGAATTGCGCCGACATTGGGCGAAATGGACATCTCGTTATCGTTTAGAACGACGAGGAGATTTGTTTTCGGTAGATGTCCAGCGTGGTTGATTGCTTCGAGTGCCATGCCGCCTGTAAGTGCACCGTCACCGATGACAGCGGCTACTTTGAAGTTATCGCCTTGGGCATCGCGTGCCAGTGCCATACCGAGAGCGGCAGAAATACTGGTGGAAGCGTGACCTGCACCGAAATGATCGAACTTGCTTTCACAGCGTTTCAGGTAGCCTGCAACGCCATCTTTTTGTCGAAGTGTGTGGAAATCAGCGTAGCGTCCGGTGATTAATTTGTGGGGGTACGCTTGGTGTCCGACATCCCAGATCACTTTGTCGCGATCGAGATCTAGGGTTTGATAAAGGGCGAGGGTTAGTTCAACAACACCCAATCCAGGACCGAGGTGTCCCCCAATCGCTGCCACAGTTTGCAGGTGCTTTTCGCGGATTTGACGCGCGATTTGCTGAAGCTGAAAAATCGATAATCCATGCAACTGGTTTGGGTGGGTCAATTCACTCAAATGCATACCGCGGTATCCTTCGGATGATGTGATGTGAGCGGTAGTGTAGGTCTACCTGTTATCACTCTAGTTCATCAGGGGTAACGATTTAGAGTACTTGTATGCAAATTGAAACCTTTTCTTGTGATAAAAGTTTAGATGCGATCGGGGTCAATTTGTGCTGTAGCGGTTGTTCTGATTAAATCTCCTGGATCTTCGTGCTTGCTTAGTAGAAGGATATGCCACAATTTTTCTAAAGTTTGCACCGTGGGACGAGGACTTAATTCATGTTGAAGCGAAATTTGATGCGATCGATGGGAATGCAAAGTGCGATTGCATCCATCATAGGGATGAGCTTAGTGGCGTTGGCAATGCCTGTAAAAGCAGGGGTGCTCGATGATGTGTTCATTCGTCCGGGTGTAGATGAAGCGGATTATGACAGTTGTGCGAGAGATTTGACGCGCGGAAAGGTGTTAGCGGCGAGTGCTGCGGACGCTTGTGCAAAGGCAATTCGTCCAAGAGATTTGGGGATTTGCGTTCAACGCATCACGAGTAATAAGGTTTCGGGCGATGACGCGCTTTCCGTATGTCGTCAAGTGCGTCGTCCAGTGGCGGCAGCAACCTGTGTGGCGGACATTAGCCGCAGAGCGCCACAAACAGCGTTCGTCAACGTGCTAGATGGCTGTCGTCGGAGTTTATTACCGGAACGTTTTTCTAGATGTGTAGTGGATTTGAGCCGAGAATTGAAATTAACGACGGAGCAATCGATCGCAAATTGTATTGATGCGACTGATCGCGATCGTGATTTGGTTCCGACAGTGTTGCCAGGATCAACGACGACTCCGCCTGTTTCTACTCCGCCATCAAGCTCGACTTCTCCAACTCCGCCTGTTTCGCCGGTTCGGACAACGCCTACACCACCGACTTCGACCCCAGGCTCAACTACACCGGGCACTGTGACACCTCAACGGTTCTAAGTTACACTCGGAACTCAACACAAATTGGGCTGAGTTCCGAGTTTCTCTATGATCAACATTTCTCAACTCCTAGCGGAAGAACTGTCACTCCGATCGTTCCAAGTTGCAAATGCCCTGGAATTGTTTGCAGAAGGGGCAACAGTTCCGTTTATTGCGCGATATCGCAAAGAGCGGACGGGCGAAATGGATGAGGTGCAACTGCGGGATTTGTTCGATCGATTTACGTATCTGACGGAGTTAGAGGAGCGCAAGAAAAGCGTTTTAGAATCGATTGAGTCTCAGAGCAAATTGACTGAGGAATTAAAGAACAAAATTGAGGCTTGTTTGCAGAAAAATGAGCTAGAAGATTTGTATTTGCCATACCGACCGAAGCGGAGAACGAGAGCAACGATCGCAAAAGAAAAAGGTTTAGGTGGATTGGCAGAATTTATTGGTACATTGAATCAGCCGAATGCACCATCGGTATCATTAGAAGATGAAGCGAAGAAGTTCTTATCTGAACAAGTTAAAACAATTGAGGAAGCGCTCCAAGGGGCATCGGATATTTTAGCGGAAGAAGTTTCAGAAAAAGCTGAATTACGATCGTATTTGCGAGAGTTTCTATTCGATACAGGTGTGTTTATATCGCGAGTTAAGAATGAACACACTGAAGGTACAACTAAATTTGAAATGTACCGGAATTATCAAGCAAAAGTGAAATCAATCGCGCCTCATAATCTTCTCGCTTTGTATCGTGGAGAGTCAGAAGGAATTTTGAGTTTTGAACTTACATTTGATGAGGACGCAGTACAGCAGTATTTAGAAACTGAGATTATTCGGACGAAAGCAAAATCTGTACGAGAATTTTACCGATCAATGTTGAAAGATGCGTTTAATCGATTGATGAAAACGTCGATCATTTCGGAAGTACGATCGCAGAAAAAACAAGAAGCTGATATTGAATCGATTAAAACATTTGAAACGAATTTGAGGGAATTATTACTCTCGGCTCCAGCAGGAATGAAACCGACTTTAGCGATCGATCCAGGATTTCGTACAGGTTGCAAAGTTTCGGTGCTAGATCAAACTGGCAAATTTCTGAAATACGAAGCAATCTTTCCACATACTGGAGCAGAAAAGCGGAAACAAGCTGCAACGTCGTTAAAGCAATTAATTGAGCAGTACAAAATTGAATTAATTGCGATCGGGAATGGAACTGCGAGCCGCGAAACGGATGAATTTGTCGCAGAAGTTCTCGCAGATTTAGAACATAAACCGATCAAAGTAATTGTAAATGAATCAGGCGCTTCAATTTATTCAGCAAGTCCGGTTGCGATCGCAGAATTTCCAGATCTTGATGTCACGGTTCGGGGAGCGATTAGTATTGGACGACGGCTACAAGATCCACTTGCTGAATTGGTTAAGATTGATCCAAAGTCGATCGGTGTTGGACAATATCAGCATGATGTTGATCAGAAGCTTTTAAAGAAAAAGCTTGATGAAACGGTTGAAAGCTGCGTTAACTACGTTGGAGTTGATCTCAATACCGCCTCGAAAGAACTATTAATGTTTGTATCTGGTGTGAGTGCGACCGTTGCGAATAATATCGTCGCGTATCGAAATGAGAATGGAGCATTCCGCGATCGTAAATCTCTGCTAAAAGTGCCAAAATTAGGCGCGAAAACATTTGAGCAAGCCGCAGGATTTTTGAGAATTCGAGGTGGAAAAAATCCGCTTGATAATACGGCAGTTCACCCAGAAAGCTATGCTGTTTTAGAAGCGATCGCAAAAGATTTAAACGTGCCACTTTCGCAAACGGCTCAAATTGCATCGCAACTTAAATCCAGCTTGAAGAAATATGTGACGGATACGATCGGAGAGCCGACATTAAGAGACATCATCAGCGAATTGGAAAAACCAGGACGTGATCCACGCGCTGAATTTAAATATGCAACCTTCAGGGAGGGGATCAAAGAAATCTCAGATCTCAAAGTCGGTATGGAACTTGAAGGAATCGTTACCAACGTGGCAAATTTTGGAGCATTCGTGGATATTGGAGTGCATCAAGATGGGTTGATTCATGTTTCGCAAATGAGCGATCGATTCGTCAGCGATCCAAACCAAATCGTGAAAGTTGGACAAGTGGTGAAAGTTCGGGTGCTGGAAGTGAACGAGGCACTTAAGCGAATTAGCCTATCAATGAAATCAGAAAGTCACTCCGATCAAAAAGCTGCTCCTGTAAAGAGTCAACCTACATCGAAGAAACCGGAGCAGAAACAAGCTTCTCAAAAGACAGTTTCACTCGACGATTTGAAGTCGAAATTCGGGAAGAAAGCTTAGTTCGGTCATAACCTTCTAGATCTCTAAATTCTCTTGAGAAGAATGCCGAAATCGAGCAATGCTAACCTGTTTTTTCTCTTCTTCAGCTTTCTCAAGCATTTGCTGCAGATTGACGATCGCCATGAGTCGGACAAGGCGGAGCAGAAATCGAACGATCGAGCCAACCTACTGCTTGCTGCAATCGGGGTAACGCCTCTTCAGGATTGTCTTTGAGTAAATATACTAATGCCACTGCCGATTGCTCGATCGCTCTCGCTTTGCGGTTCGATTTGAGGCGATGCCAGTCTCGGTCGCCAATGCTCAATCGTTCGAGTAAGGCTTGAGCGAGTTCGATCGTGCTGGCATCAGAGAGAGAGGGTTTGGAAGAAACAGTTTCTGACATAAAAGAGAATGAGTAAAATGAAGCGTCTACCCCTTAATTCTGACGCATGGCGGCTTCTTCAACCGACGAAATTAACTTTGAGCAGGCTTTAGAGAATGTTGAGCGATCGCTTTCTCAACTAAAAAACCGCTATGCTCAAGTTCAACACGATCAGCAGCAGCTTGAAACACTACAACAGCGAAAAGCAGAGCTTCAAACTCAGGGTAAATCTGCCACGCTCAAAACCGAATTACGAGAAATTGAGCAACAATTAGAAGAACTAGAATTAAATCTTGAAAGTCGGCTATTTTCTTGGTCAGGCTTGAAAGAAGTATTCTGGCAAGCGGTACGATTCGGGGGATTAGGTATAGCGATCGGTTGGTCGCTCGCATTTATCACCCTGAAGCATCCGACTCCAACTCATTCTTCTACTCCCTCTAGTTTGTCTAGCCCCTAGCTTATGACTCGACGTATTGCAGAACTCCTCCGCGCTGGTCAACCTGATGAAACTGTGACGATTCAAGGTTGGGTACGCACAAAGCGAGAACAAAAAGGATTTTCATTCATCGAAGTTAATGACGGTTCTTCAATGGCAGGGCTGCAAGTCGTGATTAATCAGGATGTGCCGGATTATGAGGCGAGTCTGAAACGCACTAGTACCGGCGCTTCGGTTGAAGTTTCTGGGGTACTAGTTCCGTCTCCGGGCAAAGGGCAGCGAATCGAATTGAAAGCGAACACGCTGAAGGTATATGGCGAGGCTGATCCCGAAACTTACCCATTGCAGAAAAAGCGGCATTCGTTTGAGTTTTTGCGGGATATTGGACATTTGAGATCGCGCACCAATACGATCGGCGCAGTCTTCAGAGTCAGAAACGCTTGTGCAACCGCAATTCATCAATTTTTCCAAGAGCGCGGTTTCTTGTGGGTACATACGCCTGTGATTACCGCAAGTGACTGTGAGGGCGCGGGTGAAATGTTTGCAGTAACGAGCTTGAACCTGAAACGAGTGCCGCTGAATGAACAGAAAGAAATTGATTACACTCAAGACTTTTTTGGTAAGCCTGCCTATCTCACGGTAAGTGGACAGCTTGAAGCTGAGATTATGGCAATGGCATTTAGTAATGTCTATACGTTTGGTCCGACATTTCGAGCGGAGAACTCCAACACATCACGGCACTTAGCTGAATTTTGGATGGTTGAGCCGGAGATGGCATTTTGTGACCTCGAAGGCGACATGGACTTAGCGGAAGCGTTTTTGAAATATATCTTCAGCTATGTGATGGAGGATTGCCCCGAAGATATGGAATTTTTCAATGCGCGCATTGATGATTCGGTGCTGGCAACGGCAGAGAATATCATCAACAATCAGTTTGAACGAATTACTTATACGAAAGCGATCGAGCTACTCGAAAAAGCTGATAGGAAATTCGAGTATCCGGTAGAGTGGGGCTTAGATCTGCAATCGGAACATGAGCGCTATCTAGCCGAGGATTTATTTAAGAAACCGACGATCGTCACCGATTATCCAACACAAATTAAAGCGTTTTATATGCGCTTGAGCGACGATGAAAAAACGGTTCGAGCAATGGACATTCTCGCGCCTAAAATCGGGGAAATCATCGGCGGATCGCAGCGGGAAGAACGATTAGACGTGTTAGAGCGTCGGATCGTACAGCAAGGATTAGATCCCGCTACCTACTGGTGGTACTTGGATTTACGCCGCTATGGAACCGTTCCTCATGCTGGATTCGGTCTTGGATTTGAGCGCTTAGTACAGTTCATGACGGGTATGGCGAATATTCGTGATGTCATTCCATTTCCACGTACCCCTCAGAATGTGGAGTTTTAAGTAAATCGTTGCGAAAATTGACGATAATTGAGTAACCACAATTTCTTTGATTGAAATCTGTAAACTCCATAACGCTTTGGTTCAATTAATCCGATCGCTTGCACAATAAAAATAGCAGGCGACTTTCTTGATCCCGTCTGTTCTTCCTACGCGATGGCACTAATTAATCGAATGCCCCAACAAGTTGAAGTCGAAACCCGCACTCGGATTTTGAAAGCGGCGCTGAAACTGTTTGCAAAACAAGGCTACGATGGCACGACGACGCGGGATTTGGCAGAAAAGGCGGGAGTCGCAGAAGGGACACTTTTTCGCTATTTCGCGAACAAAAAAGCTATTTTGATCGAAGTGGCAACGCAAGGTTGGATCGAAATTTTGACCGACTTGCTAACAGAATTAAGCGAAATGGGCAGCTATAAAGCGATCGCGCAGGTGATGCGGAAACGAATGCTCAGTCTGCACCAGAATGCAGATTTGTTTAAAGTCTGTTTTATGGAGGCGCAGTTTCATCCAGACCTACGCGATCGCATTCAATCCGAGGTGGTTGAAAAAATGACGGATGTTGCAGAAGCATTCTTTCAAACTGCGATGGATCAGGGCATTTATCGTCAAATGAGTCCGAGACTGGTGGCGCGGGTGTTTCTTGGAATGTTCACGATCGCTGGATTCAGTCAAGATACGATTATGGCTCCGGGCAGTTCTCCAAACGAAATGAAGGAGATGGCAGAGGGAATTGCCGATATCTTTTTAAATGGAGTTCTAGCAGAAAAAACTTCATGAGTCGATTGGCTGATATGCTCAAATCTAGACGGAAACGCCTTTCTAAGCTGATTGATTTTCCAATTCTGCTACGATCGGGCGATCGCAAATCGCGCAATTTTCCAGCAAATACGTATCCATTTCGCGCGAGTAGTCATTTTCTCTATTTTGCGGGCTTGTCTTTGCCGGACGCTGCGATTCGCATTGAGGGCGATCGCCTCACGCTGTTTCTAGATGATCCCGATCCCGCTAGTGCACTTTGGCATGGAGAATCACCGACTCGCGACCAAATCGCTTTAGAAATTGGAGCCGATGCTGCTTATCCGCTTTCTGATCTCGCACGATTCCCTTCTGCTTCAATTGACAATCCAGAACTGATCAAAGTGATTGTTGAATTACGTTTGATTCATGATGAAAGCGCGATCGCTGAAATTCGTAAAGCGATCGCGGTTACGGTTGAGGCACATCGAGCCGGAATGCAAGCAACGCTGAAAGCTCAAACCGAAGCGCAGATTCGTGCGGCAATGGAAAGCGTGATTCTGTCTCACAATATGACGTGTGCTTATAACAGCATTGTGACGGTTCATGGGGAAGTGTTGCACAATGAGCAATATCATCATGCGGTTGAGCGATCGGATTTAGTTTTGGCGGATGTGGGAGCGGAGACGCAAAGCGGTTGGGCTTCAGATATTACACGAACTTGGTCGGCATCTGGAGCGTTTTCGCCAAGTCAACGAGCAATTTACCAAGTTGTATTGGAAGCGCACGATCGAGCGATCGAGAAAATTCGCCCTGGTATTGAGTATCGCGACATTCATCTATTGACTTGCGAAACGCTGGCAGAAGGTTTAATCGAGTTAGGAATTCTGCGCGGTCGAGCAGCCGATTTAGTCGATCAAGATGCTCATGCTTTGTTCTTTCCACATGGGATCGGGCATCTGTTAGGTTTAGATGTGCATGATATGGAAGACTTGGGCGATATTGCTGGATATGAAACGGGTCGATCGCGCAGTTCTCGATTTGGGCTTGGATATTTGAGGCTCGATCGACCTTTAAAGGCAGGAATGATTGTGACGATCGAGCCTGGTTTTTATCAAGTTCCAGCGATTCTAAATGATCCAGAGCGAAGAGAAAAATACCGTGAGGTGGTGAACTGGGATCGGTTGACTGATTTTGCCGATGTGCGCGGAATTCGAGTCGAAGATGATGTCCTGGTGACTGCGGAAAGTTCTGAAGTGCTAAGTATTGCTCTGCCAACCGCTCTAGAGCAGATTGAAAATATTGTGGAAAAAGGTTCATGACTCGAAAATCGTTCACGCCTGCGTGTGCCAAAGGCATCGTAAAGATGTGCGCTTTGTCGCTTAGCTTGCTCGTTTTATGGACAGCACCGAGCGGTGCTCAAACGACGGTTTCAGTTACAACGTCCACACAACAAAAGTTAGATCCTCAATCCGTTCTCAAACAGTTGCAACGATCGAGAGTCGTTTATCTAGGCGAAACGCATGATAGTACTGAAGATCATCGCGCTCAGTTAGAAATCATTCGATCGCTGCATCAACAAAATCCCAAAATCGCGATCGGGATGGAAATGTTTCAGCGTCCATTCCAATCTGGATTGGATAGCTATCTTGCAGGAGCAGCAACCGCTTCAATGCTGCGAGAGTTTACCGAATTTGATCAGCGTTGGGGATTTCCCTGGGAGTTTTATTATCCGATCGTCAATTTCGCTAAAGAAAACCAGTTATCCGTTGTGGCGCTAAATGTACCAACTGAAGTGACTCGAAAAGTTTCGCGTCAGGGATTGAACAGTCTGACCGCAGAAGAACGCCGCTACATTCCGCCGCTCGCCGAAATTCGTACTGAACCTGAACGATATCGCGATCGCTTACGCAAAATTTTCGATGGCTTTCACTCTGGTAAAGGAAACAATCGCGGATTTGATCAATTCTTTCAGGCTCAGGTATTGTGGGATGAAACGATGGCAGACGCGATCGCCCAGTTTTTGAAGAAAAATCCCGATCGGCAAATGATTGTTTTAGTAGGTCAGGGTCACGTCATCTACGGGGATGGGATTCCCAGTCGAGTCGCACGCCGAATTCCACAGATTAGACAGTCTACGATTTTATTAAATCCACCAGCAGAATTTTTGAAGGAAACGGCAATTGCAGATTTCTTCTGGAAAACCCGCGCCAATTAAGAACGTTCTGCTAATTTCTGTACAAAGGCTTGATGTTCTGCGGTTCGCAGTCCGATTTGTAGCGTATTCAATACCGCAATCATTTCGCCATTGAGCAGCGCATCAACCTCCAACCAAAGCCCCGGAAACCCTTGGCTTTGAATGATTCCTTTGTCGTCCGGTTTAACTGAAATGTACTGTTCATTCTCCAATCTGAACCAACTGAACTGATTTTCAAACGTTTGCCAAACGAGGTACTCCTGAACGCGGTTGCGACGATACACATTCAGCTTTGTACCCAGATCGATCGCTGCACTACTCGTCGCAACTTCCGCTACAAGCTCCGGCGCACCTTCAATATAGCCGTCTTCGCTCAGTCGTGTTGTCCCACCTCGCACAATTCGCAGCATCGCATCTGGTTGAGGCTCATTATCAAGATCGAGCCGAGTTGTCGTATTGTCAGAGCCTTGTGTTCCAGGTGTTGCAGCAGAGTAAACACCCAACCAAGTAATTAGATTAAAATGCGGATCGCCATGAAAGGCGCGAACAGGGGATGCCACGTAAACCACTCCTTCGATTAGTTCTGCTTTAAAGTGTTCTGGGGTCGCTTCATATCGTCGCTCGAATTCGGCGCGAGTTAGACGATCGCCACTTGCCAACGGCGGAATCAATTTTGGTTGTTGCAACACCATTACGAAATCCTCAAAGCAGGCTCTTTCATTTTAAGATTTTGTAGATTCATCGATCGCTTCGGTTAAGTACAAGCGATCTTCACTCGCATCGTACTCAAACAGTTCGGCATAGCGTCCCCAATCAACTGCTGTGGCGAACTGTCGCTCAGTTTCTGCATGGGGAAAATGTTCATCGAGCAAATCTTTGAAAAAGTCCGATCGCATGGATCGATTCCGCTTTTCTTTCAGCGTACTGACAATGCTGTTGATCAACGGAACTCGATCGAGTACTTGCTGACGAAATAGATCCTTACTTCGCAGAATTGTTGTGGTAGCAAAATCTTGTCCGATCGGCGTGAGCTTTACATCCCCCTGTGAGACTTCAGCAAAGCCCAACATCACGGCTGCATCCATAATCGACAGCAAGTCATCGACTGCAAGCTGAATCCGCTCTGCCAGTCGAGGAATATCATCTGTTCCTTCAGGCAGATCAACAATCAACTCAAGCAAGCCACTGATCCCACCGACACGAGCATGGGGAATTGGGTGAGCATACGGCGATCCTTGTGGTATCGCGTGCGGTTCTCTCAGCGTTGCAACTTGCTCAAGGCTAGTCACTTGCGCTTCGGGATTGGTCATCACTGTGTAAATGTAATCGACCAAAGCTTTGAATTGGGGACTATTGCGATCATGCGGTCGTGGCAGTTGAATCCGCACTTCTCCCCGAATTCGACCCGGATTAGAACCGAGAATAATCACGCGATCGGCAAGAAATACCGCTTCCTCGATATTGTGAGTCACGATTAAAATACTCTTAGAAGGAAACGTGTCCGCGTTCCACAAGTCGTCAATTTCTCCCCGTAAGTTTTCAGAAGTCAGAACATCGAGCGCACTAAACGGCTCATCCATGAACAATACCTGTGGCTGAAGCACAAATGCTCGCGCGAACCCGACTCGCTGTTTCATCCCACCCGAAAGCTCTTTCGGATAAGCGCTCTCAAATCCATCTAGCCCAACTAAATCGATCGCGCTCAGTGCCTTTTTGTGCCGCTCGGTTCGATGCACACCTCGCGCATCTAAGCCCAGTTCTACATTCTCCTGCACCGTCAACCACGGCAGCAGCGCGAAGCTTTGAAACACCATTGCGACATCTTGATTTGCCCCCTGCAAGGGTCGATCGTTACTCCAGACCTTGCCCTGACTCGGTGGAATCAAGCCTGCCATAATTCGCAGCAGCGTACTTTTGCCGCTCCCACTTCTGCCTAAAAGGGCTAACACTTCGCCCGATCGCACTTCTAAATTGATATCGCGCAAGACGTTAAATTCGCCTTTGCCATCGGGTAGCGGAAAGCTTTTATAAACCCGCTCTACTCTAATTAGTGGTGAATTCATCGCGATACGCTTCCTACAAGTGATATTTCGTTTCTGCCAGGTGATACAGCCGTCGCCAAAAGATTCGATTTAAGCCCACGACAAACAAGCTCATCATGCCGATTCCCAGCGTGATTCGCGCCCAATCTCCAGTACTGGTGGCATTTGCGATATAAGCTCCTAAGCCGTTTGCGGTTAGTGTGGTTTGTCCCCAAGAAACAACTTCAGACACGATGCTGGCGTTCCATGCTCCACCACTTGCCGTTACGCCTCCTGTAACCCAAGCCGAGAAGATACCGGGAATGATCAATTTCTGCCAGCGTTTCCAACCTTTTAACTCAACATCGGTTGCCATCTCGCGCAGATCTGTAGGAATGCTCATCGCTCCAGCGATCGAGTTAAACAGAATGTACCACTGCGCCCCCAATGCCATGAGCAAAATGCTGCCCCAATCTAAACTAATATTGGCGCGAATAAAAAACAAAGTCGCGAAAGGAAAGATAAAATTTGCGGGAAATGAGGCGAGAAATTGCACCACGGGTTGCAGCAATCGAGCAAGACGGGGATTAAACCCGATCGCAACTCCAATCGGTGTCCATATCACAGAAGCAAATATCAACAGAATCACGACGCGCAACAGAGTCAGCAATCCTAAAACGAATGCTTTCCAGACTTCTGCAATTCCAACCGTTGTCAAAATGAAATGTAGACCTGCATACAGTAGTGCTCCAATCCCAAGTAAAAGCAGAAAACTATAAACACGATCGCTCAATCCAACCGATTTGGATTCGCTTTGAGGTGATCGACGGGGTGGAGTAAGCATCGATAATCCACGTTTGAGAAATTCAGCGATTGGGGTGAAGGCTCGTCCCAAATATCGAGGAATCCGCGCTGCTTTTAGCAAGTCATACAGCCACGATTGAGGTGCTTCAACCGCTGCACTCTGCTCTAAGCGAAACTTATCTGACCAAGCCACGACAGGTCGCCAAAAGAGTTGATCAGTCAGCAGAATTACAATCACGATCGTGACTAATGCCCATCCCAACGCGCGGAGATCCTCAACCGCGATCGCTGATGCCACATACGATCCAATTCCCGGTAGCGTATATTTCTGATTCAGTACGCTAATCGCTTCACTCGCAGCGACAAAAAACCAGCCACCCCCGAAGCTCATCATCGCATTCCACACTAAGCCAATCATCGCAGACGGCACTTCTAGCTTTGTGAACCGTTGCCAACCAGACAATTGGTAGAGCGTCACCGCTTCATCTAACTCGTGCGGCACAGTTCGCAGCGATTGATAAAACGAAAACGTCATATTCCAAACTTGGCTTGTGAAAATTGCAAAAATCGATGCTGCTTCCAATCCCAACAAACTGCCTGGAAATAAAGCGATAAATCCTGTGACCGTAATCGACAAAAAGCCTAAGACGGGAACTGACTGCAAAATGTCCAACAGTGGGATCATGACCCGTTCTGCTTTTGGACTATGTGCTGCAACGTAGCCGTAGATTAGCGTAAAGACGATCGAGAAAAATAGTGCAATAAACATCCGCAACGTCGATCGTGCGGCGTAATATGGTAAATTAGCTGGATTGAGATCGACACCGGGAAGAATATCGGGCGGGTGAAAACTGACCAAAGTTCCCGCTCCCACTCGCGCCACTAGTGCTAATAAAACAAAAAAGCCGAGTAGAAGTGCAAAATCGGCTAAACCAAACGGAAAGCGGCGTAAAGCATCGGGTGTGGGGAAGGTTCGCATCGATTAAACCCCAATTTTTGTAGCGGCGGTATAGTTTCGCATTTTGGAATGAAGACCGTGTGTTTTCTAGATGACAATGAATTGAATGTCCATTGATCGCAAGACTCTTTAACATGGAAATTTAACATAGAAATAATGGGAATCAGCGCAAAGCTATGCAATTTATTGATCAAGCAGAAATTCAGGTTCAGGCGGGTGATGGCGGGGATGGCATGGTGTCATTCCGACGAGAGAAGTATGTGCCTGCGGGTGGTCCCAATGGTGGAAATGGGGGACGTGGTGGCTCGATCGTGCTAAAAGCCGACGAAAATCTTCAAACACTGCTGGATTTTCGCTATTTGCGATTGTTCAAAGCCGATAACGGGCAAAAAGGTGGTTCAAGTAATTGCACCGGAGCATCGGGACGCGATCTCATCATTGAAGTCCCATGTGGAACCGTGATTTACAATGCCGAAACCGATGAAATTATTGGTGACTTAACTGAGAACGGTCAAACCTTGAAAGTGGCAGAAGGCGGTCGAGGGGGTTTAGGAAATCATTGTTTTTTGAGCAATCGCAATCGTGCGCCAGAGAATGCCTTTCCCGGACAGCCCGGAGAAGCACGATCGCTCCGTCTCGAACTCAAACTTTTAGCGGAAGTCGGCATTATCGGTCTACCAAACGCAGGGAAATCGACGCTAATTTCTGCGCTGTCTGCGGCGCGTCCGAAGATTGCCAATTATCCGTTTACAACCTTGGTGCCAAACTTAGGAGTCGTTCGCAAACCCACCGGAGATGGAACCGTGTTTGCTGACATTCCTGGACTAATCGAGGGCGCACATATGGGAATTGGACTCGGACATGATTTCCTGCGTCACGTGGAGCGGACTCGACTCCTGCTGCACCTTGTAGATGCCACCGCAGAAGATCCGATCGCAGATTATCAAACCATTCAATCCGAACTTGATGCTTACGGACGAGGATTGAGCGATCGACTCCAAATTCTCGCTATTAACAAGCTAGACGCGATCGATCCAGAGAGCGAAGAAGTGAATGCGATCGTCGCTGAACTCGAAAAACTCAGCGGAACGACTGTGTTTAAGATCTCAGCCGTGACGCGCTTCGGACTCGAATCACTAATGCGGCAGGTTTGGCAGAACTTAGACGAATTGAAGGCGCAGAACGAAGCGGAACAGAGAGCGCTCGCGGCTCTCAATACAAGTGAGCAAGAATCGCTCTCGCTTTAAACTCTGAGCGTTGCTGAATGACTGTGTTGACGAAAACGGGAGGTTGAAATGATTTCAATCTCCCGTTTAATTTTAATGTTGTAGTGTTGCGTTACTTCTTCGCTAACTTCTTCGCTTTCGCCACTTTCCGCAATCGAATCGATTTAGGTGTGACCTCTAGCAGTTCGTCAGGTCCAATATATTCCAGAGCGCGTTCTAAGCTCATATCGATCGGCTCTTTCAACTGCACCAATTCTTCACCGCCCGAAGCTCGGTGGTTGGTCAATTGCTTCGTCTTACAGACATTGAGTTCAAGGTCTTGGGGTCGGTTGTGTTCGCCCAAAATCATGCCCTTGTAAACCTTCGTTCCAGGTCGAATGAAGAACACGCCTCGATCTTCAGCATTCTGCATCGCGTAGAAGGTTGCGACTCCTTCTTCAAACGAGATCAGAACACCGTTCCGCCGCGCTTCAATATCGCCGCTCATCGGACGATACTCCAAGAAGCTGTGGTTGACGATGCCTGCACCGCGAGTCAGGCGCATACACTCGCCTCTGAACCCAATCAAACCCCGTGCCGGAATCACAAATTCTAAATTCGTGCGTCCATTGGTTCCGACCTGCATATCTTGCATCTCGCCCTTGCGCTGTCCGAGTCGCTCGATACAGCCTCCGACCGATTCTTCTGGAACATCTAACAACAAGGTTTCAAATGGCTCACAAGGTTGACCGTTGACCTCGCGGAAAATCACTTGCGGCTGAGACACTTGAAATTCATAGCCTTCACGACGCATCGTTTCGATCAGAATGCCTAAGTGCAACTCGCCCCGCCCTGAAACTGAGAGCTTATCGGGTGAATCGGTATCTTCGATTCGGAGTGCTACGTTGGTTTCGAGTTCGCGATATAAGCGATCGCGCAATTGCCGAGATGTGACAAAATCGCCTTCTTGACCCGCAAACGGAGAATCATTCACCGAGAAGGTCATTTGCAACGTCGGCTCATCGACTTTAATCAGCGGCAAGGCTTGCGGATCGTTGGGATCGGTAATCGTTTCACCAATGTTTGCATTTGCAAATCCCGCAACTGCAACCAGGTTTCCGGCAGTCGCTTCTGCAATTTCGATTCGCTTCAGTCCCTCAAAGCCCATCAGCTTCGAGATTTTGGACTTCACAATTTCTCCGGTTTCGGTCACGATCGCAGCTTGTTGCCCAACTTTGATCGTACCGTTGTGAATCTTGCCGATCACAATCCGACCGAGGTAATCCGAGTAATCGAGCGTTGTCACCTGCAATTGAAGCGGTTTGGTTGCATCTCCTACTGGTGGTGGAACATGGCGCAGAATCGCATCAAAGAGCGGCTGCATATCGCTCGACTCTTCTTCTAACGCATTTTTCGCAAACGCTGACAAACCAGAGCCGAACAAGTAGGGAAACTCGCACTGATCATCATCCGCACCGAGTTCGATAAACAGATCCAGCACTTTATCCACCGCGATCATGGGATTAGCGCGAGGACGATCGATCTTATTCACAAAGACGATCGGGCGCAGTCCTTTCTCTAAAGCTTTCTTCAGCACGAATCGAGTTTGCGGCATCGGACCTTCGTTGGCATCCACAATTAGCAGACAGCCATCAACCATTCCCAAGACGCGCTCAACTTCGCCACCGAAATCCGCGTGTCCAGGGGTATCGACAATATTGATCAGCGTGTCTTTGTAGCGTACCGCTGTATTCTTTGACAAAATCGTAATGCCGCGCTCACGTTCGAGGTCATTCGAGTCCATCACGCAGTCCGGAACTTCTTCTCCCTCGCGGAACGTTCCCGCCTGCTTAAGAAGAGCATCGACAAGCGTAGTTTTACCGTGGTCAACGTGAGCAATAATGGCAACGTTGCGAATGGGAAGAGTCATAAATTCGACCGTTAGGGTTGAAAGAAATCGTAAAAACGCTTAACAATTCTATCTTAGCGGCTTCACGTTTGGTTGGAAATTTGTTCAAATCAATGCCAAAATTCGATCGACCATTTCCGCTGCAACTGGAAGCACCGATAAGCGATTCCCCGGTCGCACGACCATTAGTTCATCTGGCGTAAAGGTCTGACGCAACTGATCAAGCGAGATCAGTTGCAATTTTTTCATGAACTCAACTCGAACGGTTTGCCAGCGGGGAGAATTGATCGAGGATTTCGCGTCGTAATATTTGCTATCAGGATCAAACTGGGTTGGATCTGCGATATTGGATTCCGCAATCTTCATTAAGCCTGCAATACCAGGAGGATTTGCATTGGAATGATAGAAAAACGCAACGTCTCCGGACTTCATCGTTCTTAGGTAGTTGCGAGCTTGGTAGTTGCGAACCCCGTCCCAAATGGCGACGCGATCGCGCTCCAAGTCTGCAATTGAATAAACTTCTGGCTCTGATTTCATTAACCAGTACTGCATCACATCGTCTCAATTCTGCGGGCAGTCTACCGCACTCAAAGCCATCGATCTGAAAACGTTGCTAATTCGCAGAATATTTTTCGTTAGCATCATCGAATCTGTAGAAACAGTTTTTCGAGAACGCAACCTGTTATAAAAGTTTCGAGAGAGGAGTGAATACCGCATGAATTTACACAAAAGCGCTTTGGATTTGCTGAAGGAAACGAGCCGGACATTTTATATTCCGATCAGTCGTTTACCCGTTGGATTGCAAGAAGCAGTGACTTCGGCGTATCTCTGTATGAGAGCGATCGACCAAATCGAAGACCATCCCACGCTCGATAATGCTGTAAAAGCTCGACTGTTGCGACAAATTAGTTTAGTGCTGCAAGCAGGCGATCGTGGATTTACCGCTGAAGATTTTCGTCCGATCTTTGCACCAGAATTCGCCCATCTTGAAGAAGTGACGCTGCGATTAGATGAATGGCTTTCGTATGCGCCATCAGAGATTGCTCCGCGCATTTGGGAAGCTATTTCTACCATGTCTGATCGGATGGCGCACTGGGCAGACTGCAATTGGACAATCAATACCGAAACGGAACTCGATCAGTACACGTTTAGCGTCGCGGCTTCGGTCGGGTTGCTGCTGTCGGATTTGTGGGCATGGTACGACGGGACAAAGACCGATCGAATAGAAGCGGTTGGGTTTGGGCGAGGCTTACAGTCGGTGAACATTCTTCGCAATCACGGAGAGGATGTTACGCGCGGGGTGACGTTCTATCCGAAAGGCTGGACAAATAATGATATGCAGGCATATTCTCGTCGTCAGCTTGAGCTTGCAAACGCTTATGTCGCTTCTCTTCCAGAGACGAGTCCAGCTTTAGATTTCTGTCGGATTATTCTGATGTTGGCTCATGCGACGTTAGAAGCAATGGAGCATGGAGCCGAGAAATTGACGCGATCGGAAGTGATGCAATTAGTACAGCAAGTGACTAAAGCGAGTTAATGTCAGTTTAACTGAACATCGATGACGTACAGACGCGATTGATTGCGTCTGTACAAATGCTGTGATCGTTAAATTCGCAGCTTATCGACCGTGCGCGGAAAACTAGGCAGTTCAACGGCTGCAAGTGACTCTCGTTTTTTCTGCGATCGCTCCGGATAAACGATAGGCGAAGGGCTTCCTTCCGGGGTTGGAATGACGATCGGTTCACGAGAGCGATCGCGATCGCTCTCACTTAATGTAATAAACGGTGAAGCAACTGGGAGCGGCGGTTCAACTGCTGGCGGCAATGCCAGATTGAACGGATTTGCAGCGATCGTTTCAATGGGTTCTTCAACGGGAATCGATTCGGCTATGGTTACTTCAGGTTGGGGAACGCTCTCAGGTTCATCGAAAACCTCCAAGGATTCAACAGTCCTACTTGCGGTGGGCACAAACAAATCAATGTTGTGATGAACCGCAGGCGTTTCTTCAGGGGTCGATCGTTCAATCGTGTAGCTCAACGGCGGATGGACGATGATTGGCTCAGGTTGTGCGATTTCGATGTCATCGATTTGCACGGTCGCAGCAGCATCGATTTCAAACGCATCGGTTGCGATCGACTCTGATTCGTCCTCAAATAAGCTGGCATCATCTGGCACGGTTGACCAGACGCTATTTGACGGGATAACAAGGTTGAACGGAGTGGTTTCAGGTTCCCAAGCTTGATGCTCCAGTGTTGTAGACCAAGGCTGAACGGGTTGCGCTTTGATAAAACTAACCGATTCAGACTGAGCCTCACTTTCTGAGATCGCGTGATCAACGGATTCTTCGATCTTCTGAGTGGCAGAGACATCGAGACATTTTTCGAGTGCGGCTTTGAATTGCAGCGTATATTGTTGCTGGCGATGGAGCCGCGATCGCAAATCTCGACAAGTGCTTTCAGATTGGCGCACTTGCTGAATTTGATCGTCATAGCGCTGTTTAGTCAAAGTACAATCGCGCTCTAGTTGCGCCACTTGTGTTTGACTGGCTTTGAGTTGTGCCATCAGCGTTTCAATCAAAATCTGCTGCTTTTGCTGAGCTTGATGGGCTTGCTCTAAGGTTTGAGAAAGCTGGACGACTTCTGCTTGAGTCGTTGTCATGGTTTGAAGATGTTCAGCAATTTGTATTTCTTGATCTTGCAGTCTTTGTCGAGACGCATCCAAAGCTTGACGCTGTTTTGCAATCATCGCCGTCTGCTGCTGTGTCAGGTGCGCTTCTCGCAGCGATCGCTGTTCTGCTTCGGCTTGCTGAGTGCTGATCTGCGTTTCTAACCGTTTCGTCTCGGCTCTAAGATTGGCATGAGCTTCACCTAGAGAAAATTCCAACTCCGCCACGCGCGATCGTAGTCGTTGATTTTGTTGTTCTAGATCTTTGATCCGAAGACCGATTTGGGATGGTTCTTCGGTCAGTGCTTCTGGAATCGTGTTGATATCGATCGCATTAGGAAAGTTCACGGTCGTCCAACCCGTTTCAGGTGCGGATTCAGGTGGGCTTGTCTCAACGGGATCAGAAGGGATGTTTGGAATTTCAGCTTCACTCATGGGATAACCTGCAAGACGTGATCAACTCAGCACAGCAGCGTTTCTGCAATGAGAAACAATTAATGATATTTAGTTATAGCGATAGTTTTGAAGAATTGAACGTTTTCTTTTGAATTTTTGTCACACGCCAATCTAATTTATCAATTCTTGAGAAGACACCATAAATCACAAATCATGTTCAGACTTAAGTAATTTCCAAGAAACCGTTCCTTCTTGCTCGACTTGGTGAAGCACAGCACCAGCCTCCTCTAAATCCAATTGGTTCTTTAATGCCGCCTGCTGCTGTTTTGCCTTTGTTCATACCAGTTTCATTCGGTGAAACTAATGTTTGGATTTGGGATAAAGCCAGCCTGCAAATAGTTTTGTCATTCCATGCACTCAGTAACAAGCTTCCATCAGGCGTAAAAACTAGCCCTGTGGCTTTGCCAGTGATGGTCGCATGAACAATTGGGATACCGTCTATTCCTATCCGAAACACTTTGCCATCTAAGTGACTAGTAAAAAACAGCGTACCATCCACACCAACGGCGATACTTTCCAAAAACGTATTGGCAGGAAAATTAGCGATTTGATGTGTTGGCACAAGAGCAACAGGTAACTCTGCAAAGATTGGTGGTAATCCAGGCGGGGCAGACATTATAACTCTCCTTAGCCTCAAATTTGTCGCAGACTGAATCTACCACGTTATTTTTTCTAAAGCACCATCTTTTCCAGAATTGGGATTTGAGGTCTAACTACTTACTTTATGGAATCACGATCGTTCTCAGCTTCCGATCGACGCTCATCCAAGTCATGAAATTGCTGTAAGTGTGGTTCTTGCCGTTTCGCAGTCGCTGTTAATCTGCGCCTTGAGAGCTTCTAGAGAATCGAATTTCTGTTCAGGGCGAATGAATTCTTCGAGTTCGACGATGAGTGTTTTACCGTACAAATCGCCTGACCAATCGAGCAGATGAACCTCGATCGTTTGACTCAAGCCATTCACGGTCGGACGATTCCCGATATTCATCACACCAAGAATCGGATCAGAGCCAATCCCTGAAACTCTAACTCCATATACTCCCTGACGCGGCACAAACTTGTCATCTAATAGCTGTAAATTCGCAGTTGGAAACCCGATCGTGCGTCCAATCTGCTGCCCCTTGACCACCTGCCCGATCAATCGATAGGGCCGCCCCAACATCCGATTTGCGGTTTGCAAGGCTCCAGACAATAAAGCTTCTCGAATTGCAGAACTGCTAATTCGCGTCCCTTGAAATCGCAGCAAAGGAACGATCGACACGCCAATCCCGAAGGTTGCAGCGATCGCTTGTAAATCTTCTGCGGTTCCCGTTCGCTTACACCCAAAGCAAAAGTCTGCCCCAACGCTAACCTGACGCGCCTGAAGCTGATTGACCAAAATCTCTTCTACAAATTGCTGCGGGGTCAAGCTTGCCAATTCTCGATTAAATGGCAGTAGAACCAGTTGCTCTACGCCAATTTCTTCGAGATACAAAACTTTTTCTTCTTGAGGAGTGAGCAGCGATCGCGGTTCTCCCGTAAAGAATTCTTTTGGATGGGGATTGAATGTTACAACGGTAGCGCGAGAATCTCCGTCGTTGTCCAGAACAGGCGTAATGACCTGTCGATGCCCTAGATGGATACCGTCAAAGTTTCCAAGGGCAACGGCAGTCGGAGTTAAAGCAGTAGTTGGCGAAGAAGTAATCCACACGCTTCACATTTTGACACATAACTATTCACATAATTCGGAAGACAGGCTAAAGAAACAGTGTGAATCGAATTAAATGTGAATTCGGGATCAATCCTGTGCCTTTTAAGCTTATCGAAATGCCGAGCGATAAGCTGGAGCCGGAAACAGAAGTTGAAATCCTGCTTGTCGATCGCTTGCAGGTTCCGGCGCAATGTCCCAAAGACTCTCGTAATAGAAGTATGCCACGCCTAAACCGCGATCGCGGGCTGCTTGGGTCTGCTCCTGAATTTGGCGCATCGAAACCGGATTGGTTCGCTGCCCTGTGAATACACCAACTCCTGTTGGGATCTTTTGCTGAGCAACTTGAACTTCCGGGCGCGAAATCTTCTCGATAAAGCTCTGCAAGTTCGGGCGGTACACTTGCATGATTAATTCATCTGCAATGCCTTGACGTACCCAAGCCAGCCAGTCTTGCAGATGGAATTTGTAAGCAAAGTCGTAATAGTTCGGTGAAATTGAAACGATCGCGTTCGGCTTACGATCTTTGACCACTTTCTTCAGTTGCGTCATGAATGCCGTGATTTTGTTCGCTCTCCAACGCATCCAAGCTTGGTCGGCTGGATTTGCAGGCACGTCTTTTTTTGTTTCTTTTTTATAGAGCGATCGAGTGTACGCATCGTAGCCAAACTCGCGCGGCAGACTCATATTGTCGTCAAACTGAATGCCATCGACATTATATTGAGTCATCACTTCCACCACGAGCGAAGTGATAAACTGCTGCACTGCGGGATGAAAAGGATTTAACCAAGCGACTTCACCTGCACCACTAATTGAGGTTTGATCGCCATTGCGCTGTTGAGTGAGCCACTCTGGATGATTAACCGCAAGTTCTGAGGTCAGAGGGGTCATAAAGCCAAACTCAAACCACGGCACAACCAGTAAACCTTGCCGATGAGCGCGATCGACCACATCCGCTAAGATGTCATGTCCATCTGATCCCCGGTATACGAATGGCTGAATGCCTTGCTGTTGAGCGACTGCACTTGGATACGTCACATAACCAGAATTCCAAATCACCGGATAAATCGTGTTGAAATTCAAGCGCCCCAATTGATTCATCGCCTCTTGCACCTTGTTGCGATCTTTCATCACATCAAGGTCATTTAGAGTGAGCCAAACGCCACGAATTTCAGGACGAGGAACTTGAGGAACGCTGGGTTGAGGAACGATCGGGGCTACAACGGGTATCTCTATCTGCTGCACTCCAACTTGAGCGATTCCAGGTGTTCCAATCAGGATCACGGTGAACAAAGACACTAAAAAAAGCGGAATCCGAATCGCCTTTCTCTGAGTTGCTTTTCTCCAATGCTGGAATCGAGAGCGAAATTGAATAGGCATGAGACTCAATCAACATACAAAACGAACAACCGCGCCGTAACGCACTAGCCCTACAGTTTACAAGTACCGCGTTACGGCATCGGGACGAGTGCGAAAGACAAACCAAAACTTTTTATCTCTGAGAGTAGTGAGATTGTATCAACACATTAACGAAATACGATCGTCACTCTCGCTGACGTAAAATCCGTTTGAGAGTGCCCGATTACCGCCTCTTATCATCACTGTTGCTTAGAGTCAAGACTTTCATGACTCCATAACTTTATGATTTGTTAAGGAACAAATCTCTTTACTTAAACTTCGGAGAAAGACAGCGAAATCAACTTGTCCAGTTGTTTGATTTGTTCTGGTGCAATCGACGCTGCTGGGGAAATCTAACTTTAGATAGGGAGAAACCACCAATACGGGTATGAAAAGTTGAACCCAAATTAGTCACACTGAAGTCTAATGAAACAATTCTTAAGGAGCAAAGTTCGACATGAAGCGCTATTTCAAACTCAGTGTTTTACTTGGATTCGCGCTGCTTGTCAGTTCTCCTTATGTGCTTCCTGCTGTTTCTTCTCCTAAAGTCGATAAGCTTTCCTCAGTGAATTGGTGGCGCTCTAAAGTCAAGTCTCAAGTTACGGCTAGTACTGGTAGACGCTACATGGGCTGTGTTTTTGGAGATTCAATCTCGTCTGGGCTAGGCAACACGCTAGGAGACTTGAACTATAATTTCGCGATGGGCGGAATGAGCTCGGTTTCGCTGCTGGAACAATTGAGACAGCTAAAAGCTGGAAATGTGCAATGTCAGAAAGCGGTGATTGCGATCGGTACAAATGACGCGATGTTCTCGATCAGCAACACCGACTTTAAAAATAATTTGCGGCAGATTGTAACGCTATCACGCGGCTTAGGAGCATCGGAAATTACGCTCATTCCTGCTTTTTATTCCACGCTCGAAGCCAGTCAAAACCCAGATGTCGCAGGAACGCTCGATCGCGTCGATGAAATTAGCACGTTGATTCGACAAGTTGCGGCTGAACAGGATGTCGATATTGTCACCGATGAGATACAGCCTCTTTTTCGGAATCACAGCCTGAAAGAAGAACTAACTTTCGATGGAGTGCATCTAAATAACAGTGGTAAAGGCATCTATCGCCAAGTTCTTCTGAATATTTTTAATAATGCGGCGGTGAGTTCGCGCTAACTGCCTCGGTACGTGCTGTACGACCACGGGGAAGCAAGAAGCGGCACATGATAATGAGCGTTTGCATCCGAAATTCCGAATCGGATAGGAACACGATCGAGAAATGCAGGTTTCGTTGTCTCAACTGACTTTGCTGTGAAGTATTCACCGATCGAAAAAACTAACTCATATGTTCCAACTTTGATCTCTGTTTCGTTCAGCATTGGACTATCGGTACGTCCATCAGCATTTGTCATGGCTGTTTTGATTTGCGTTCTCTGCTCCGTTTGCGAATCGATTACCCAAAGTTCAATTTTAAGATTCGCAGCAGGACAACCCTGAGCCGTATCGAGAACGTGAGTGGTTAACTTACCCATGTGATTCCACACTTCTAAATTTCAGCGGCACAATGGAATCATGGAGAAATTGCCCACAACTCTATTACCGAAAGTCGATCGACTCCCAATTCCGCCAGTCGGAACTCATCATAAAGCACCACGCGGACGATCGGAAAATCAATTTGAGCGCGATTTATGGCGTTATTTTCCCGGTAAGATTCACACGGGACTGTTAGTAAAACGCCCTGAATTAGAGCAGCCGTATGTCCCGGACTTTGCTTATCTCGATCGAGACATTGCGATCGATATCGAAGTCGATGAACCTTACACTTACGACACGCGCCAACCGATCCATTTTCTCGACTGCCCCAAAGATCGATCGCGCAATCAGTTCTTCACCGATCACGGTTGGATTGTGATTCGATTCAGTGAAGCACAAGTAGTTAAAAATCCAGCCAGTTGTTGTAAAGCGCTCGCATCTACGATCGCGCTTGTCTCTGGCGATAATTCGATCATGACTTCCTTTCGTCAAGTTCCGACATTAAAGCCCGATCGACGTTGGACAGTAGAACAGGCTCAACAACTCGCCGCCCAAAATTACCGCGAACAATTTCAACCCGCTGCAAAATCGACGAAACAATCACAACCGAACTTAATGAACGGCAATCTGAGTTTCTACTGTCCAACTTGTGGTGAATTAGTTCGATGGCGAGGGCATTATGTTCAATGTGCGAACTGTGGTTATGACAAATTTGTACTATAACTAACCTGTCACAATCTTCGGCACTTTGAAAAATTCGCCATCCCGATCGGGTGCGCCCTCTAAAATCGCTTCTCGCGCTTCACAAGGTTGATGACGATCGACGCGCACCACATTACTCACATCGATCGCGCGAGTTGTGGGCTGTACTCCGCTCACATCCAATTCACTCAACTGCTCAAAGTAGTCGAGAATATCGTTTAACTGCGTCGTAAATTTCTCTTCCTCTTCAGGAGTGAGTTGCAGTCGGGCAAGATGCGCCACTTTTTGGACTTGTTCGCGATCGATCATGAGACGCTCCAATGAAACCGCTTAGAAGTATACATCGATGTTCGCTCGACCCGTCGTTTTCAGCCAGTTTTGCGCTTCGATGTAGTTGTTCGGTGCTTGTAGAATCGCCCGTTTCCAATAGTCTGCGGCTTGATCGAGCAGCTTTTCGCCTTCTTCTTCTCTGCCTTCTTCTTTCGCCTTTTCTCCCAGATAGTGATAGATCACGGCAATGTTATTCAAAGCTTGCGGCAATCGAGGATTTTCTTCTACCGCATCATTGTAAAAGCCCAAGGCTTTCTCGTGTTCGCCGTTGCTGGCGTGGATTAACCCGATGTTGTAGAGAATGTAGCTGCGATCGTTCGAGTCTTCTTCGAGTTTCAGCGCTTCATGATAGTTTTCTAGCGCTTCTGCGTATTCGCCATCTGCTTGTGCGGACATCCCATCTCGATAGTAGGCAAAGGCTTCTTTTTCCTTACGGCTGGCAGGAAACACCTTCAGGATGATATCTGCCATCACGGTGAAGCTCTTATCGATGAAGTTGTCGTTGCGTTGGGATCTAGGCATAAAACAGGAAAGGTATTTGTGATACAGCAAGACATTTTTTAGTGTAGCGCCCAATCGATCGCGCTTCTTGATCAATCCACAAGACGACACAATTTTGAGAAACCTATACTGGAAGAAGATGAGTTCTACTCAGGGATACCCGCTTATGACCGCTTCACCCGATCCCGCTATTTTAAGAGCGATCGAATCTCTGAACTACCGCGCTACAGTCGGAGATGTCGCGGCTCAAGCTGGCTTGAATGTAAACTTGACCGAGAAAGGACTGCTCGCACTGGCATCCCAAGCAGACGGACAATTGCAGGTCGCTGAATCTGGTGAAGTGATTTACCAATTTCCGCGCAATTTTCGCGACGTTTTGCGGAGTAAAGATTTTCGACTGCGCCTGAAAGAAACCTGGGAAAAAATTTGGCGTGTATTATTTTATCTGATTCGATTATCGTTCGGGGTTGTGCTAGTACTGCTGATTGTGGCAACGTTTCTAGCAATTCTCGCGTTAACGATCGCTGCAAGTTCCAGTCGGGATGACGATCGAGGTGGCGATTTCTCAATGCCGACGGTTTGGTTCAGTCCAGACTTTTTCTGGATTTTCACCCCAGATTACGATCGTCGTGTCGATCGCCAAAAGAGCGATCTGAATTTTCTCGAATCGATCTACTCCTTCTTATTCGGAGATGGAAATCCCAATGCGGACTTAGAAGATCGACGCTGGCAAACGATCGCAACCGTGATCCGCAACAATCGCGGATCTGTGATTGCAGAACAGATTGCACCGTTTTTAGATTCGGTTGGGACGCTATCTGATCAGGAATCTGAACAGTATATGCTTCCCGTCTTAACGCGATTTGATGGACGACCGGAAGTTAGTCCCGAAGGACAATTCGTTTATCAATTCCCTTCACTGCAAACCACAGTTTCTCAAAAAGAGCGGCAATGGCTTCCATCATTCCTGCGCGAATCACTCTATCAGTTCAGTAAAGCAAGTTCTGGACAGATTACTTTAGCGGCAGGTTTGGGAGTTGTGCTGTTGATTTTAGCGATCGTACTCCTCTCAATGGTCGCCGGAGCCGGAACCGCACTTTTGAAAGCGATCGCGTTCATTTCACTCGGCTACAGTGTTGCGTATCTCTTGATCCCAACCATTCGTTACTTCTTTATCAAGGGGCGCAACCGCAAAATTCTAGAGCGAAATAGAGAGCGAGAAATGCGATCGAAACGGATGGAGCAAGCCGATACGATCGTGCAGCAGAAACTCGCGTATGCTCAACAATTTGCGGCTGAAACCGTGATTCAACAGTCTGATCTGATTTACTCAACTGATCGAGATTTGATCGAGCAAGACATCGAGCGATCGACTCAAATCGACGCAGAATGGCAACGTCGTTTAGAGGGTAAAGAGTAAACCATTCTGCATAAAGCCTTGGCGAATGGAATTCGCAGCGATACAGACCAACTGCGTCTGCACGCACTCACAGCCATCGTTTAGAGCCAGTCCGCTTCGCGCGGACTTCGTTTGTTTAGCCCCGAATTCCATTCGGATTCTGTATGGAGTAGTCGCGTTCTACTGCACATCAATCTGTGCCAGCGTGGTATTGAGATAGTACTGCTGCAAAATCTGCTGATAATTGTAGTTTTGGCGTGCCATGTTGTACGCTCCCCATTGGCTCATACCTAGACCATGACCAAAGCCGCGACCGTTAATCACGAATCCAGCCAAAACGGGTTTTTGACCTGTCTTACTTGCAACAGGCTGAAACTGTGGAGCAACCGCAAAAAAGGTGCTTTTCAAGCCCAACGCATCTCGAATCGTATCGCCCTTCACCACTTTTGAACCGCGATCGCCCACGACCCGCATCGTTTTCACTCGTCCACAACCACTCGTTTTTGTTACAGGTTCCATCCGCTGCAAATTACCGACTCCAAATCGATTTCCGAGTTCAGCGGCAGAAAATGTTTTCGACCATTCATTTACAGGCGATCCTTGATCGAAATTATTTTTTACCGATCGTAAGTAAGGAAGCGGTTGCATCCAAACTTCCTCAACATTTTCGGTACAGCCCCCCGCAGAAGAGTGAAACACTGCATTAATCACTTGATTGTTATACGTTAAAACCTGTCCAGTCGTTGCCGTAACTGCCTGCTGAGTGCCCGTCGATTCGGATTGAACGCCGTTGTAGACTTGCCAGCCAGCAGTATCTCCGAGATCGAAAATCCCATTTCTGGCATCTTGACGCTCGTGGAGTGCGTAGCTCCGAGCCGCGACTGCTTGAGCTTTGAGCGCTTCTTGGGGCCAATTGCCATTCATCTCGCTGCCGAGAACGCTGAATAAATACTGCTCTAAGTCCACATAATTAACAGCGGTCAGCCCTTTGCCTGTAGGAACGAGGTAGACTCGACCGCGATACCAGCGATTGCCAATCCACACCACGCCATTTTTGTCCTTTGGCACAATCCACAATGCACCGGACTGCCAACGATCGAGCGCAACTCCACCATTTTTTGACTGTGCTGCAAAGCCGTTCATTCCTTGAATTTCACCGACGACCCGCTGAGAACCGTCGAGAACTTGAGCATTAACAGAGCTACCGATATTCACTTGCGGCACGTCTTGTTCGATCGCAACGCGCAACTCAACGGAATCTGCTGCCCGCGCAGGCACGATCGCGGCTGCCCAGATTAAGAGCGCAAATCCAAATGATTTCGGGATCGAGGTGAAGCATGAGAGGAGCGATCGAACGTTCATCTGATTAACCATTGCACTACGGGGGTTTTTACTATCAACTAACAGCCGTCATGTCAGGGGTTCTGGATCAATTTGCCACGATTCGCCAAATTTCTAACATTTGTTAATATACGTGACTTTGTTTTGCCTGTAATCCGGATCACGCGCATTGGGTGAAAATTTTATCGTTCCCTCGCTCTGACCGGCTCGGTTTGAATCAGGTTCCTGTGGCAGTATGAAGATAGTGTATTGAGTTCAGGTGAGTTGGCTTTGCAGATCACATTTTTGGGCACGAGTTCTGGGGTTCCGACACGATCGAGAAATGTGAGCGCGATCGCGCTGCGTCTCCCACAGCGGGCTGAAGTGTGGCTGTTTGACTGTGGAGAAGGGACGCAACATCAATTTCTACGAAGCGATTTACGAGTCAGCCAGATCCGCCGAATTTTTGTCACACACGTTCACGGTGATCATATTTTTGGCTTGATGGGCTTGCTGGCAAGTTGCGGACTAGCAGGAAATCCACAGCAGATCGATATTTATGGTCCGCCTGAATTAGATCAATATCTCAAAGCGTGTAAGCGCTATTCGCAAACGCATTTCTCGTATCCGGTAAAGTTTCACGCCGTTAGTCCTGGGCTGGTCTTTGAGGATGAAGAATTTACGGTGACTTGCGCCCCATTAAAGCATCGTGTTCCGGCGTTCGGATATCGGATTGCTGAGAAAGATCGTCCAGGGCATTTTAAGGCTGAGATGGCGAAAGACTTGGGGATTCCGTCGGGTCCAGTTTATGGCAAATTAAAGCGCGGAGAAACGGTGACGCTGGCAGATGGACGCACGATCGATGGAAAAACGCTCTGTGGTGAAACGGAGATCGGGCGCAAAATGGTTTATTGCACCGACACAGTGTTTTGTGAAAGCGCGATCGAGCTTGCCCGTGATGCTGATGTGTTAATCCATGAAGCGACCTTCGCACATCAAGACGCGGAACTTGCCTTTCAGCGATTACACTCGACTTCTACAATGGCAGCACAAACGGCGCTACTAGCACAAGCAAGAACGTTGATTTTGACGCACTTTAGTCCGAGATACGCACCTGGAAATGCGATCGAGATCCGAGATCTGCTGGCTGAAGCTCGCGCCATTTTTCCAAATACGGAACTGGCTTCCGATTTTTGGACATACGAAGTTCCGAGACGGATTGAACAACCTGAAGCGATCCCGCGTTGATCTAGCTACTGGTTAATTTTGTCCAATATCGATCGTAAGTTTCCAAAACATCGCGCTCCATTGGAATGATGGATTCAGATTTCTCGATCATCTTCATGGATGGAAATAGGCTAGTGTTTGACCGCAACGATTCAGGAAGTTTTGCGATCGCAGCTTGATTTGTAGTGGCAAAAGACAATCGCTCTGTCAACTTTGCCGCCACTTCAGGTTGAAGCATAAACTCTAACCACGCATAAGCCGCATCTGGATTCGGAGCCGTTTTCGGAATGACAATCGTATCGCTCCAAACCGAGGTTCCACTGGCTGGAATCACATACTTTAGCTTCGGATTTTGAGTGATTGCGAGAACTGCATCTGAAGAATAGACCATTGACATCAATAAATCTCCTGCCAACAGTTGATCCCGCCAAGCATCGGTTGTAAAAGTTGCGATCGCAGGCTTTAGTTGTTGTAAGCGATCGTAAGCTTTCTCCAGTTCTGCTGGATTTTTGGAATTGTAAGAGTATCCGAGCGATCGTAAAGTTGCACCCAATACTTCACGCACATCATTCATTAAGGTAATACGACGGTTCAGCTTGTCTTTGTTCTCCCAAAGATAGTTCCAATCTGTTGGGGCATTTGTAATCTTCTCGCTGTTATAAAGCAGTCCTGTGGTTCCCCAACTCACCGGAATACTATAGCGATTTCCCGGATCGTGAACCGTTTGCTGGAACCGTGGCAGTAGATTTCGTAAGCTTTCTAAACGCAGATGATCCAATTCGGTCAGATAGCCGAGCTTGATCATCTGAGTCACTTTGTAATCAGAAGGATAGATAATGCTGTAGATTCCTGCTTTACCTGCTTGAAAGGTTGCCAGCATTGTTTCATTAGAATCAAACACATCAAAAGTTACTTTGATCCCAGTTTTGGCACGAAACGTATTGATTAACTCTTGATCAATGTAGTTTGCCCAAGTGTAGATATGTAGCTCATCGGATGAAGTAGCGATCGCTCGATCGGTTTGAACTTTTGCGAGTGTCCATCCACAGCTAGAAAACGCAAATCCAGACAGTCCCGCTGCGGCAGTTTTCAAGAATCGACGGCGACAATACGACATCTGCGCTCTCCTACGATTCGGGTAAAGCTAAACTATCCGTTGCATCCCAATGCACATAGATTGGAGTGTTCGCAGTGGGAAGATTGAATGCACTGGGTTGGCGTACTGTAATGCGATCGCCCGATGTTAACTGCACCAAACAATGGATGTGCGTTCCTAAATACATGACATCTTGCAATCGACCTTCAAAGCAATTGATTGACTCGGCAAGTGGAGCCAAGGAGATCTGAATTTTTTCAGGGCGTACACTCACGATCACCCAACCCGACGTGAGCGGATTTGCGTTCTGCTGGACTGTCATTTTAATCCCCGTTTCAGTTCTGATCCAGAGTGTTTGAGGATGTGCACCTTCGATTTTGCCGCGCAGTAGATTTGTATCTCCGATAAAATCTGCGACAAAGGGCGTATGAGGTCGATCGTAGATTTGCTCTGGAGTTCCAACTTGTTCCAGTTTGCCTAGATTCATCACGGCAATGCGATCGGATAACGACAGTGCTTCCTCTTGATCGTGCGTCACCATCACAAAGGTAATGCCTAACTCACGATGTAAGGTTGAGAGTTCAACCTGCATTTCCTTTCGCAATTTCAGATCTAGTGCTCCCAAAGGTTCATCTAGCAGCAACACCGCTGGACGATTCACTAATGCACGCGCGACCGCAACCCGTTGCTGTTGTCCACCAGAAAGCTGTGCTGGAAATCGATTTGCGAGCGGTTCAAGCTTGACCAATTTCAGCACATCTCTGACTCGATCTTGAATTTCCGATCGAGAACATTTCTGAATTTTCAGTCCGAATGCGATGTTCTCCCAAACCGTCATATGTCCAAACAGTGCGTAGCTTTGAAACACAGTATTCGCGGGACGCTTATAAGGTGGAACATTGAGCATTGAGCGATCGCGAATCAGAATATCCCCTGCTGAGGGATGCTCGAATCCAGCGATCATTCGCAATGTCGTCGTTTTGCCGCAGCCTGAAGGACCTAAAATGCTGAAAAACTCACCCCGTCGAATCCCCAAATCGATCCCGCGTACAACAGATTCACCGTTGTACACTTTGAAGATTTTTCGCAGTTCGACATCGAGGTTAACATCGACGCTTCGAGCGGGGGAAGTTTGGGTTGCCATTTGAGCCATAAAGGTACGATTTTCCCTGCGATCGTGAGTCATCAACGGCGCATTTGTCCGTCATTTCCGCGACAAACCCATCGTATCCGGGAAACTCAAATTCGGAACATTCCGTAGATTCACGCGCTCAATCATGAAGCCTTTAATTTTCCGGTGGGTTTGTGTTGTTAGATTTCCCACCCACCCGATGAAACACTCAAATTTCGGTATCTACTCGCGCCTTAACTCATCGGGAATTCCCACCGGAGACAGCCCGCCGATCGCTCTAAGTGCCTGACAGCGCAATAGTTCTACAAAGCTCAACATCCGTCCTTCATTTTGCGCCACAGACTCGATCGCGCTACAAAGTGCATTTGCTGCTTCGGTCTCTGTATAACCACGTCGCTGAGCGATTTTGATCGCTTTTTCATCTGCTTCAAGCTCCACGCGAGAGCTTTTATTATTTCGCCAAATTTGGAATAGTGCGATCGCACTCAATCCACTCGCGGCTGCAATTCCAACAAAATCTTGCTGAGCCAGTTCTACTCCAAGCCCGATCGCCCCTAACGCCGTTAATCCCAACATTGGGGAAGGTTGGAACCATTTGATATTGATACTCCAGCTTACGGCTCGTAGGATTAATAAATCCCGCTGCGATCGAGACAACCGACTCCAGAGATCGAAATTAATATAAATCGGTCGATCGCTCATCCATGGAAGCGGTGCGGGAGCGTCGATCACTAATCTTTGATCAGGCTTACTCACTAACTTAACGAACATACGACCGGATGCAGGCATGACATCGAGCAGTCGCCGGATTTCGAGTTCAGGATTCATTGCAGTTTGGGCAGTAGGCTACACTTCTAGAGTACAAGCAGAGCGCTCTAGCAATGAGCCGACTGCCCACAGGGGATTGATTAAGCTGGATTTACTGAGCCAAAACCAGTAAGTCTGGAGAAACCCAGTTAATCAGAATAAACACCGTGAATACGACGCTGAGGGTAACAACGGCTAGCACCGCATTTAAGGAAAGATATCTCGGCATAGATAATCTCCAAGCAGATTGAACGATCGATGATTTTTAGAACTCGCGATTCTATAGAGCAGTTTTTCCTAAGTGAATTACCGCAAAGAAATCGCGAGTTCGTGAACTGAAATTAGCGTGACTGCGAAGGCACATTCCGCTTATCTTTCTGAGCAAGAACTAGCGAGTCGGGACCGACTGGAATGCGATCGTCGCGCTCAACGAGCGTACCCGCCAAAAATTCTTGAATCGAGAGCAAGGGCCAGAGCAATGCAGGCAAAATGCAGCTAATCGCCAAAGGCACGTCGATGACAATTTCCTTGTCTTCTGGCGTTCCAGACTTTTTAGCTGCAATGAGGTAAGACCGACCAGCGTAGCCGACCCAGCCTGTAAGGTACAGAAATAGCAGACCCGGAATGGTGAATTCCCCGGCGTGCTTGAGGTTGCCATCGGTAATCAAGTGCGGCAGTCCATCATCTTTACCACACAGCAGACCCGCCTGTGAGTAAAGCTCTAGGCGACGACGAGCCGTTGCATTTCCAGAATCTTTGATTCGTTGTGCAAAGACTTCGTTTTCGCTGCAAGGAGTCAGATTATAAGCGTGGGCTGGCTGCGGTGCGACAAAGCCAAACCACAGGAAAATGGCAAGAACTAGAGCAAACAATCGTTGCATGGAATTGTTTCCCTTTATTTACAATTACAAAGGAGAGTTGTGTCAAAAACGTTGGTTTTTTCCACTAACCAACAAGTGGAATCGAGCGGGGCGCTAAACTGGAAGCCTAGCTCACTCTGATTCGAGCAACTGTAAAAGTTACCTACTCCCAAAACCTACCAGCAAATGGCAACGGTCTTAGCAATTGAAACAAGTTGTGACGAAACTGCGGTGGCGATCGTAAAAAATCGTCACATTCTCGGCAGCGTGGTGTCGTCGCAAATCGCAATTCATCAGCAGTATGGCGGGGTTGTGCCCGAAGTGGCATCGCGTCAACACGTCGAAATTGTCAATCCTGCGATCGCACAGTGCTTTACAGAATCCGGTCTCGATTGGTCAGATATCGATGGGATTGCAGGCACTTGTACGCCGGGATTAGTCGGAGCGCTCTTGGTAGGACTGACCGCTGCGAAAACCTTGGCGATCGTGCATGGGAAACCCTTTATCGGCGTTCATCATTTGGAGGGGCACATTTACGCCTCGTACTTGAGCGATCCGAACTTAGAGCCGCCGTTTCTCTGTTTGCTTGTGTCTGGAGGACATACGAGCTTGATCTACGTCAAGGATTGCGGGCGGTATGAAGTGCTAGGACAAACGCGCGATGATGCTGCTGGAGAAGCGTTTGATAAAGTGGCTCGGTTGTTGAAGTTGGGCTATCCGGGCGGACCAATGATCGATAAGTTCGCGGCTGAGGGCAATCCGAAAGCGTTCGCGCTTCCTGAAGGTCAGATTTCGCTCCCTCAAGGCGGACTTCATCCATACGATTCGAGTTTTAGCGGATTGAAAACGGCGGTGTTGCGCTTAACTCAGCGACTTGAAGCAACGGGAGAGCCTTTACCGATCGCAGATCTTGCCGCAAGTTTTCAAGCGACCGTAGTTCGGGCATTGACGAAACGCGCGATCGCTTGTGCGCGAGATTATGGCTTGAAGACGATCGCGGTCGGAGGTGGAGTTGCAGCAAATCGCGGTTTACGAGAACAACTCCAAACCGCAGCAGAACCGCATCAAATTAAGGTTCTGTTTCCTCCGATGAAATTTTGTACGGATAATGCAGCGATGATTGGCTGTGCGGCATCTGAGCATCTGGATCGGGGGCACGTTTCAGATTTATCGATCGCGGCTCAGTCCCGCTTACCGTTATCCGACGTGATGAGCTTATACCGCTAATTCTCTAGGATCAGTTCCCATTCTCCTGCTTGAGCATTCCAATCAGGTCGATCCGTTTCTCCCACGACAAACGGTCCCCAATAGTGCTGTGAGCCATCCTGAGCGAAGCCGACCAGCACATCACCGCGTTTAAGTTGAATTGATCGGTTCGGCAGCGCTACCAGTAATCCGGAGTCACTTCCTTCTTGAGGAGCAAAATCCCAGTGAGCCGGAAGTGCAAATCCTTTCTGAGCTTCGCCTGATTTTGCATTAGTATCTTTCGGCTGGCGAGCTAAAAGCGCAACGCGAACCGTATGATTCGATCGATTCCGAATCCGCAAATTTCCCTGCTTCAGAGCGATCGCGCTTGGATCAGGTTTCTCGATTTTGGGTGTGGTGGCAGATTCAGCAGGTGGCGAATTCGCGGTTTTGATTACGGGAACCGAGTTAGACGTGCCAGACGAAATCGAAATCTCGATCGGAGAAAGTTTGAGCAAAATCGCTCCTGCGATCGCAGTTAAAACTGCCGAAGCCAGTGCGATTTTAATTGCTGGATGCCACCCGACTTTCATTTCTTTCATCTGCTCCGCTTAGATCTGCCAGTCTTCCTACTTCAGTGATAACAAGCGAATTCAGGATCGGGCAGAAATCTTTGCGGGGATCACACTTCTTTTCCAAAAAATTCTTCGTGATTTATTTGACAAATTCAGTTAAACCTTGCAAGATATAGATCGCGCTGAAAATCAGAGCGAAAACAAAGTTGGGACTGTAGTTCAATTGGTTAGAGCACCGCCCTGTCACGGCGGAAGTTGCGGGTTCGAGCCCCGTCAGTCCCGTTAAAGCAAGATGGTAGCCATAAAGCTAAACTTGAATATGCTTGTCAAATATTATAGCTACAACTAGCGTAACAAAAGTAAACAGAAGTTATGCACTGTTACATTAGATGACGGTTGAAAGCGCCCCACTGGTGGCGCGCCACCTGCGATGAATATAACTGATAACTCTAATAACTGTTGTTTAACTTCAGCACGGTTGTCGGAAACCCTTACCATCCGTGTAATTGGCATAAATCATCTGGGAAACCTTCGGTGGTTCATCACCGATGTGAAAAGCCCGCGCCTGTTCTTCTATTGCCTTGTCTGCATTGGTGACTCGTGCAAATTGCCGCTTGTGTTCTGCCCAAGATTCTACAAGTGCTGTTTCGATAAACCTACCAGGCTGGGATAAATCATGATACAGTCCCCATTGAATCCCACATTCCGCACCCTTAACTGTCACTATCGGTTATTACGGAAGCAAATTTAGGAAAAAAGAGTAAAAGAATAC
>PSLO01000041.1:0-36732 GCA_040289665.1 Leptolyngbya sp. ERB_1_1
TCAGCTAGCATAAAGTCATTTTTAACGCTGTTTTAGTCCTCTCTATACTCTCACAACTGACCTGGGATTGCTATATCGCTTGAATCAATGCAGTCGGCGTAAAGATCTGAATCGTAGCTTGGGCGAAATCCTGTGTATCACGAGTCACAATGCCGTCAAGCTGATTCTCGATCGCCGTTGCACATTGAATTGCATCCTCAAAATCTGGAAATCCAAGCGTAAATGCAAGTGAAATGACTGCGCGATCAACCGTCGCAATCTGAAAAGCCTGAGCAAGGTTTTCAACGAAATCGAGTGCTAGCGATCGCCCTTTTTGTTTGCGAATGACATAGTACAAATCACTAAATGTTGAAGCAGAGATAAGCGCTTCAAAGGCTCCATTTTCAGCGAGTGCAAAGACTTCTTCGGCTTGCGGAAAAAAGGGCGATCGTTCTAAGGCAACATCTAAAACAACATTCGTATCGAGCAGAATTTTCACAAATCGTGTCTCTCCTTGAGCGCCTGCCACCGAGCTTCGTCGGCATCAAAATCAGAAGGGGCAGGTTCGGTTTTTGCAAACCATTCCCTTAAAAATTTGATTTTGGTAGGGCGGACTTCAGGAGATTGAGACGTTTCTGATTCAGCAGTTTTTTGCAGCACAATGATTTCAACGTCCCCAGGCGGAAGATTAACGGTTTCGGTTATGATGAGTTGTCCAGTCTCATCGACTTTACCCCTGATTTTGTGAGCTTGCATAAAGTTGACTCTGAAAGGGATTGAATACGAGTGTACAGAATTTTAGAGGGTGTGAAGGATTTCGATGAGTTGATCGCTGATCCTCTCTGCTGCTCCCGGTTCTCCCATGCGTCGCCGCCCGTTTTCTGCAATCATTTGAATACGATCGGGGTTTTCTAATAGCGATCGCACCGCATGACTCATCTGTGAAGGTTGCGGAACGAGCGTGACTGAAGCGCCTAACAAGCGGGTTTGGGCTTCAGCAAAGGCGGGTGTGAATTGAGGTCCTGCACCTGGAAGAATGAAGGCGGGTTTACCGAGTCCGATGAATTGTTCGGTTGCGGTTCCTGCCATTGCGATCGCGATTTCACTGCGCTGTATACATTCTGCAAATCGCCCCGGCATTAACTTTAGTGTTGTTTGATTTTCACCGTAGCCGTTTACATAAGTATTAGAATCTGTGGAACGCCAGCGATAACTGATTAAGAGTTGATGCAGTTGATTTAAATCAATTCCAGGTACGATCGCGCTTAAAAATTGCATCGGACGCTTTAGATTACTGATCATCGAATCGATCGCTTGCAACATCAATTCCCAGTTCGCAAAACATTCGGGCGGGCGAGAACCGGGAATCAATGCGATCGTCAAACCATCAAACGGCTCTGATCCTGTCCATTCCAATCCGTCCATCATGGGATTGCCGAGATCGAATGCTGGAACATTAAAGCGTTTGAGAATTTGGGCAGTTAAACGATCGCGTGGGAATACGGCTTTACACTGCGGTCGTGTCATTAGCCAGCGATCCCACGGTTGGAAAATACACCCGGTCGATCGTTCTAGTCGATCGTCCCACCAAGAATTTCTTGGTATCCAGCCCTTTTCGTCACGCAAGTAATACTCTGACTTTGCAGTTGCGACAAAGGCAAATGGTGCACCACTGAACCATGCGAACAACATCGGTACAATGTCGCCTACCGCCAAAACTAAGCCATCTTCTTTTGTCCAGTTTTTGATCGCTTTAATTTGCTCTAGTGTTAACTTTATCAATCCTCCTTGTATATCTCTTACAAGTTGTTTGTTATCCATGTAGATGAATCCACCAGATGGCATTACTTTCACCGAGCCAATCACAGGAATGTTTGCGTTTCTATAAACGTGACCTTCGCCAACAATGGGTAACGCTTCGATCGTACAATTCGATTTTTGCTGCAACGCTTGAAGAATGCGAATTGCGATCGTATCTTCACCGTGACCGTTACTAAGACAAAGCAAACGCATAGGGATTCAAGGATAGAGAAGCGTGGAATTGGTCTAAATCGGTGAGAGCACGATCGCGATATTGTCCATACCGCTCTTGTTTGTTGCGAATCTTCTGAGGCAGTTCCGGTAAGATACCGAAGTTTGGAGGCATCGGCTGAAAGTGTTTTGGAGAAGCAGAACTGATGAAATCAAACAATGCGCCCATCATGGTTGTTACCGGAAGCGTAAGCGTTGATTTTCCTAGAGCGACACGGGCGGCATTTGTTCCCGCTAACCAACCGCCTGCACAAGCGGCAGTGTAACCTTCAGTTCCGCTGAGTTGTCCGGCTGCAAGTAAGGTCGATCGTGATTTAAACTGCAACGTCGGTAAAAGCAATTCGGGTGAATTAATAAACGTATTGCGGTGCATCACACCCATGCGAATAAACTCAGCATTCTCTAGTCCTGGAATCAGACGAAATACGCGCTTTTGTTCACCCCAGCGTAAGTTCGTCTGAAAGCCAACCATGTTCCAGAGTTGCCCAGATTTATCTTCTTGGCGTAACTGTACCACCGCATACGGACGCTTTTCTTTGTTCGCTGGATCGCGGAAATCTCCGTTTCGAGCATCAAACAATCCGACAGGCTTGAGTGGACCGTAACGCATCGTATCTTCTCCACGCCGCGCCATTTCTTCGATCGGTAAACAAGCCTCAAAAAATTTCGCCGTCTCGCGCTCAAAATCTTTTAGCTCCGCCTGCTCCGCGTTGCACAGTTCTTGCCAAAAGTGGAGATACTGCGCTTTGTTCATCGGACAGTTGAGATAAGCAGCCTCGCCTCGATCGTAGCGAGAAGCCAAAAATGCAGTTTCAAAGTCGATCGATTCTCCTACCACGATCGGGCTTGCTGCATCGAAAAAGCTCATGTACGCCATTCCGGTGAAAGAGCGCAAATCTTCAGCCAGCGCTTCACTGGTTAACGGTCCGGTCGTCAGTACCACGATTCCTTCTCTGGGAATTTCTGTCATTTCTTCACGCCGCAACTCAATCAATGGATGATTAGAGAGCGTTTCGGTTAGCGCTTGGCTGAACACGCCTCGATCGACTGCCAACGCGCCTCCCGCTGGAACTTGATGCTTATCTGCGGTTTGAATCACGATCGATCCTAATCGCCGCAATTCTTCATGTAGGAGTCCCGAAGCGCGATCAGTTGCTTGCGCTCCAAATGAATTGCTGCACACCAATTCTGCAAGATGCTCAGAGTGATGAGCGGGGCTTTGACGGATGGGGCGCATCTCGTGCAGAACAACGGGTACACCTGCTTGGGCGATTTGCCAAGCGGCTTCTGTGCCTGCGAGTCCACCACCAATCACATGAATCGGAGAAATGTCGGTCATCGTTAAACTGCGATCGAGTCCTTATCTAGGATAAACGGTTCTGTCGGAAGTCACAGAGCGAAGAAAAGTGTCTTTCGTCCTCAGCCGCTACGATCCAAGACTAGAATCGAGAAAGTCAGTGCTGATTGGAATTTATGCGATCGTCTCCTTCTCGTTCTCCGCTGCGTCGAAATCTCTGGTTTGAGCGATCGATGGCGCTTTTGGCACTGGCGAACTTAGGATTAGTCGCATTTGATGCGTCGTATATTCCGTGGCGCGATTTTTGGTTTCGCAATTTCCCAAGCGTGACGCGAGTGTACGATCGCGTTAAAGGCATCGAGCCGCATCGAGACACAGAAGCTTATTTAGTAACAGTCGATACGTTAGAGCGAGAGCTTCAACAATTTGGATCGCAAAGTCCGCAAGTGCAAGCAACATTGCAGGAATTACGCGATCGTAGCACTGAAATGATTACTACAAATCCATTTGCAGTTGCGGATAAGAGCGGAACGCTAGAGAAAATCAAGAATCGAATGCGAGAGCATATTTTTCAACAACGCCGACGCGAATCTGCAAAGCAGGCTTTTACAACATTTTGGAGTACAAAAAGCTTAACGCAACGTGGAATTGATAATGAACTGCAATTTTTTAATCAAAAGATTCGTCCGTTGATTGAATTGAATTATTATCGATCGATTGGCGAGAATGGTGAATTTGTAGATTGGTTTTGGCTAATCGATGCGCCATTCGTTGCAATCTTTGCTTTAGAATTCATTGCGCGGACGTTCTATCTCAATCGTCGCTTCAAAAGTCTGAGTTGGGTTGATGCAGCACTTTGGCGATGGTATGACATCTTTCTGCTGCTGCCTTTTTTCCGCTGGTTGCGAGTGATTCCGGTAATGGTTCGATTGGATCACTCTAGAATTATCAGTCTCGCTCGCGTTCGGAATCAAGCAAGTCAGGGCTTTGTCGCCAACATTTCAGAAGACATGGCAGAAGTGGTGGTGATTCAAGTAATTGATCGATTTCAATCTGCGATCGAGCGGGGTGAGTTTTCTCGCTGGTTGGTTCAATCGGTGAATCGTCCTTATATTGACCTTAATCAGCGCGATGAAATTCAAGAATTAACGACGTACCTGATTCAAACAACAGTTTATAAGGTGCTACCGAAAGTCAAACCTGATCTAGAAGTATTGCTGAAGCATAGCATCGATACAGTCTTGAGCCAATCGCCTGCCTATCAAGGACTGAAAACAATGCCGCTGGTGGGAGACTTGCCGCGACAGATTAATGAACGATTGGTAACTGAAGTGACGAGCGGTGTTTATGATGCGATCGTGCTTGCGCTTGAAGACAAAGCGGGCGTGGAGTTGCTGAGTAAGCTGGTGAAAAGCTTTGGTCGGAACTTGACCACAGAATTGCAGCAACAGCGATCGTTGCAAGAGATTCAGGGTTTGGCGATCGATCTATTAGAGGAGATTAAGATTAATTATGTGCGGCGATTGAGCGAAGAAGATGTTGAAGGCATATTAGAAGAAACACGGCAGATTCGTAAGCTGAGAAACTAGATAACGTCGGTTCCGGTTAAGATTTAGACGCTTGGCGAATTCCATTCGCCAAGGCACATTTTTCCAGAACTCAGTTTGGATAAATTGGTTAAACGATCGCTTCCTAAGCTTTGCTGCTCAACGTAATCAGAGTCACTTCAGGCGGACAAAACAATCGTCCCGGAAAATAAGTCCCCAAGCCACGATTCACATACAGCCGATTGTTTCCCACTTGATGAAATCCTTTGACCCATTCCCAATGTTTCATAACTCGGTAGCAGGCTGCTAACGCCGGGATTTTATACTTGATCTTTTTGGGTAAAGTCCGAAATAGATAAGCGCACGTCACTGAGACATTCAAAACCCCTGGAATAATTATCTGTCCACCGTGACTATGTCCTGAAAGCTGTAAATCAACGCGGTGCTGTTGTAGCGGATCAGCACAGTCGGGATTATGTGCGAGAACAATTCGAGGCAGGTCTGCGGGGAGTTGTTTCATCAGTAGGTCTGCTTGTTTGTATGCGGATGACCACAAATCTGCTAAACCGACTAGTGCCAACCCTTCTCCAACTGGATAAACAATCTCGTTCCACAGCACTTGGATATCTACATTTGATAGTGCATCGGTAATAATTTGCTTACTATTCTGACCGTACAGATCATGATTGCCCAGAATTCCATACACGCCAGCGCGACATTCCACCTGTTTCAATCGCTTTGCTAACTCATAAATCGGAGTGGGATCGTCGGTCACAAAATCGCCAGTGATTACTACAAAATCGGCTTCAGCTTGATTGGTTGTCTCGATCGCTTGTGCTAAAACTTCTTCTGATAAGCGCTTTCCGTCATAGTGCAAGTCGGAAAGCTGAACGAGTTTTGTGCCATCTAAATGAGGAGGAAGATTGTCGATCGTGATATTCAGGGTTTCGACTTTGAGAGACTGATTGAATAGGGGCTGCATATCGTCTTGCTGTAATGCGCTCTCAGCTTAACAAAACTCAGTCAGATTAGATGGTGAAAGCTTAGTGAACGCATTACGAAAATTTAGTCAAAAATGATAAAAGTTTCCGGCTCGTAGGAGTAAGCAGCGTTTTTCGATAGGCATCCGCCGCTTTTCTGATCGCTTCGGCTTGTGTGGGATAAGGATGAATCACGCTGGATAACGTATTAAGACCGCGCTTTCCGACGATCGCTAAAGTAACTTCGCTAATCATTTCGCCTGCATGACGCGCGACGATCGTGGCTCCGAGAATTTGATCTGATCTTTTTTTGTGCAGAATTTTGACGAATCCATTGGTTTCACCATCTGCGATCGCGCGATCGACTTTTTCTAGCGGAATTTTGACCGTTTCTGCATCGGGCGCATCTTTCTCGTATTGTCCAACATGGGCGATTTCAGGGTCGGTGTAAGTTACCCAAGGCATGACCAAGGTACTCAGTTTCGATCGACCCAACCCAAACGGCGAAAAGAGCGCATTTTTGATCACAATTCGCGCTGCTGCATCCGCTGCGTGAGTATACTTCCAATTCATGCAAATGTCGCCTGCTGCAAAGATTCGCGGATTTGTGGTTTGCATATAGTCGTTGACTTTCACGCCTTTTTTGTCGTAGTCCACACCGATCGCTTCAAGATTCAATCCTTCTACATTCGGCGATCGACCTGCTCCCACTAGAATTTCATCCACTGTAATCGGCTGTGAATTGAAATGAATCACTTTACCGTCATTGCTGCGTTCTACTTTGTCGATCGAACTATTGAATACAAGCTGAATTCCTTCTTCAACAAAGACTTGTTTCAAAATTTCAGCCGCTTCGGGATCTTCTCGATCGAGTAGTCGATCTTTGTTGTGAAACAGCGTCACTTCACACCCCAACCGTCGAAACGCTTGCGCCATTTCACAGCCGATCGAACCGCCTCCAATCACCGCCAATCGATTCGGGCGATCGGTCAATGAAAAAACGGTTTCATTGGTCAAAAATCCCGCTTCTGCTAATCCTGGAATGTTGGGACGACTGGCACGCGCTCCGGTTGCGATCACTGCTTTTTTGAACTTTAGAACTCGATCGCCTACAGTAATGCGATCGCCATCCAAAAAACTCGCTTCTCCCAAAAACACATCAATTCCAAGATCCTTAAACCGTTGTGCCGAATCATTCTCGCTAATGCCTGCTCTCAATCGCCGCATTCGCTCCATCACCGCTGGAAAATCAACTTCAATTCGATCCGGTGGAACAATTCCGAACGATCGCGCTTGCAGCATTTCCCCGACGATGCGAGACGATCGAATCACTGTTTTCGATGGCACACATCCAACGTTTAGACAATCGCCACCCATTAAATGCTTTTCAATAATGGCAACTTTCAGCCCAACACCTAAGCCCGCTGCTCCCGCTGCGACGACTAAGCCCGCTGTACCTGCACCAATCACAACCAAATCATATCGATTTTGTGGTTGTGGATTCACCCAATCAATCGGATGAACGCGAGAAATCAGTAATTCGTTATGGACATCGAGCGGAGAAATTAGCGAATCTTTCATGATGTCAATTTTGTTCTAAACCGTTTTCTTGCAAAGCTTTTCGAGCAATCCGCGTGATGTACACTGTTACAATCACTGTAGCGATTAATCCCACGATGCGAATTCCCCATTGTGCATATTGTGCTTCTCGGCTCAATTCGGTTGTTCCCAGCATTGCTAAATTTCCAGCTAGTGAACCGATATAGACATACATCACGGTTCCAGGAATCATGCCAACACAGCCGATCGCAAAATCTTTCAACGTCACCCGTGTCACTCCAAACGCATAATTTAATAACGTGAACGGAAATACAGGCGATAATCGCGTCAGAATTACAACTTTTAATCCCTCTTTCGCTACCGCGTCACCGATCGCTTTAAATTTCTCATTCCCCTCAATCCGTCGCGCTACCCAATCCCGCGCCCAATATCGCCCAACCAAAAAAGCCGCGATCGCTCCTAATGTTGACCCCACGAATACATAAACCGATCCCGCCACGACCCCAAAAACTGCCCCCGCTCCTAACGTTAAAATCGTTCCAGGGATGAAGAACACAGCAGCGAAAATGTAGAGAACGATGAACGCAATCGCTCCCAAGGAACCGAGGTTCTGAATCCAAGTCAGGGCTTCTTGTAACATATGGTAAAGATTTGAATAGAGTGCGATCGTTCAGAAATTCAATACAGCATCTGCCGTACGTAAGAATTTGTAATAAAAACGCTGATCGAATCGGAATACCTTAATAAATAGCGCAACATGGCGATTCTGACATTTAGGGTACGATTCCGAGTCCAAAGCCTCAAGCTGGGCTGGATTTAGGGATTTAGTCTGAATTTTAGGATTATCAGCGAAAATCACACGCCAGCGAATCACTCAAATTTACAGTGTTGGGAAGTTTAGAATGAGCAGCAATTTAGCAACAAAACTTCGCGAAGGAACCAAAAAAGCTCACACAATGGCGGAGAACACAGGCTTCATCGCGTGTTTTCTAAAAGGTACGGTTGAGAAAAATTCTTACCGTAAGCTAGTTGCAAACTTTTACTTTGTCTATTCCGCAATGGAGGAGGAAATGCGCCGCCTGAAAGATCATCCGATCTTGTCGCAGGTGTACTTCCCAGAGCTCGAACGTAAAGAAACGCTAGAGCAAGATTTAGCTTACTATTTTGGCAAAAACTGGCGCGACCAAGTTGCTCCGTCAGATGCGACTCGCTCCTACGTCGATCGCATTCACCAAGTCGCAAATAGCAACCCTGAACTGCTGATCGCTCACTCCTATACCCGCTACATCGGTGACTTGTCCGGTGGTCAAATCCTCAAGAAGATCGCCCAAAACGGCATGAATCTCGGTGAAGGTGAAGGCACGAGCTTCTATGAGTTTCAGCACATTCCCGACGAGAAAGCATTCAAGAAAGAGTACCGCGCCCGTTTGGATGCGCTACCGATCGATGATGCTACCGCCGATCGTATTGTCGAAGAAGCAAACGATGCATTTGGCATGAATATGCATATGTTCAAAGAGTTGGAAGGCAACTTGATCAAAGCGATCGGGCTTGCATTGTTCAACGCGCTCACCCGCAGACGCGGACGGGGCAGCACCGAACTGGCAACGGCAGAATAGCTTGATTTTTGATTGAGATTTAAGGTCTTAATGTCGAATCCTGGTCGCTCCGGTGAAGAAAATCATCGAGTTTCCAGGATTCACTGTTTGAACTGATATGATTAGCGCGATCGCTTTGGATGAAGACCTCGACAAAGATAACTCGCTACGATTGCATCCCGCCCCGAAATTCATTTCGGGGCAATCTCGGTAACGAACAAAGACTTTTCAAATCTCCTCTTAGACAACGAAGCGAAAGAAGTTTACCTTGAACAAAAATCTATGGCTGCAAAGATTCCGGTTACTGTCATTACTGGCTTTTTAGGAAGTGGAAAAACGACACTGGTTCGTCACCTGCTGCAAAATAATCAAGGTCGGCGGATTGCAGTGTTGGTGAACGAATTTGGAGAGTTGGGGATCGATGGGGAATTACTTCGATCGTGCCAAGTCTGCCCCGAAGACGAAACCAGCAATGACGCAACCAGTAATATTGTTGAACTCACCAATGGTTGTCTCTGTTGCACGGTGCAAGAAGAATTTCTTCCGACCATGTTGGAGTTACTTAAGCGTAGAGATAGCTTAGACTGTATTGTGATCGAAACTTCTGGTTTAGCATTGCCAAAACCATTAATCAAAGCATTTCGTTGGCACGAGATTCGCAATGCAGCAACGGTTGATGGAGTCATTACCGTTGTCGATTGCGAAGCGGTTTCGACGGGTACTCTAGCGACTGATCTCCAAGCCGTTGAAGCTCAAAGACAAGCTGATCCGAACCTCGACCACGAGACCCCGCTACAAGAACTGTTTGAAGATCAGCTTGCTTGCGCGGATCTCGTGATTTTGAATAAAACCGATCTCGTTGATGTGGCAGCCCAAGAAAAGGTACGATCGCTCGTCGAACAAGAACTTCCCAGAGCCGTCAAAATTGTCGAAAACGGACGCAACGATCGCGAAATCGATCCGAACTTGCTGCTTGGCTTTAATGCTGCGGTGGAGGAGAACTTAGCATCTCGTCCAAGTCATCATGACACCGAAGAAGACCACGATCATGATGATGAAATTCAATCGACGCATTTGATCTTGGATCGATCATTTGATCCGAATCAACTGCGATCGCGGTTAGAAAAATTAGTTCAAGAGCAGGAAATTTACCGCGTGAAGGGATTTGTGGCGGTTCCCGATAAACCGATGCGGCTAGTGGTACAGGGTGTAGGTTCCCGGTTTGAGCATTTCTACGATCGACCTTGGCGGTCAGACGAATTGCGGCAAACTCGATTGGTCTTCATCGGAAAGGATCTCGACTCGACCCAGTTAGCAGCACAATTCGTCTAGGCAACCATTTCGCCACATTCATCCACCAAGTAGCACAAAGCCCGGAACCGTAGACCTACAAACTGATCGTACAGCGGATTCAGCTTGCACATCGGCGGAATGCGAACGATGGTACGACCGAATGCTTTGATCTCGCGTTCAAACGGGCATTGTGCTGGGATCAGCTTACAGACGAGATGAGCAGTTTTACGATCGCTAATTTTGATCGAATCAAACCAGTTGCGAATTGGTCGAAGCCAATCAAGTTTGGAGTGAGATTCACTCGCCGAAAGCGGAAAATCAAAGGTAAATTGTGACTCAGACATAACGACCTTCCAAACAAATTAAGAGAGAGTTTGCTCTGTTTCAAAGCTGAGAAATTGTTGCTTTTCTCACTACAAGATACACAGACAATCTGAGATTTCCGTGGACTTTAGCAGAGAAATCAGCAAAGCCTTGATGAAGATTGAGTGAAACAATTCGGAGAGTTAGTAGCAGTGGTTGGTAACTTAGATTCAAGTTGAACATGCCCATATCTACGTCCGATCGCCTCAACTTATGCAGTCAATTATTTCTATCTTTCTTCAGAGTTATCTCTATTAAAGTGATCCCCAAAACGACCGCACAGCATCCTGGAGGGTAAACTTTTCTTTACCATTCGACAAATCTACGTCCGTCGATATTGACCTCTAGACATAAAGATAAAGGCTACAGTCGATTTCGCAAAACTGTAGTTTTTATTACGTTGTTAATCTCTAGTTATCAAACGCTTTTCTTATTGCTTAATGGCGAAAATTTTCTAACAACGATTTGATAAATTGAATACACTCCATAACTCACCTTATCTATGTCTTCAACGCTATCAGAGCAAATCCAGCAATTTTACGATTCGTCTTCGCGTCTGTGGGAGCAAACCTGGGGTGAACATATGCACCACGGTTATTACGGTGTAGACGGCAAGACGCGGAAAGATCGCAGACAGGCGCAAATCGATTTAATCGAGGAGATGCTGAGTTGGGCAAATGTGACAGAGGCGCAGCAGATTTTAGATGTCGGCTGTGGGATTGGAGGAAGTTCGCTCTATCTAGCAGAAAAGTTCGGCGCAACGGCAACGGGGATCACACTCAGCCCAGTCCAAGCAGATCGAGCTAGAGAACGAGCACGATCAAGCGGCATTAACGCTCAGTTTCAAGTTGCAGATGCCCTAAATATGCCGTTTGCTGATCATTCCTTTGATCTGGTGTGGTCGCTCGAAAGTGGTGAACATATGCCCGACAAAGTGAAATTCTTGCAAGAATGCGATCGCGTTCTCAAACCAGGTGGAACCTTCTTGATGGCAACCTGGTGTCATCGCCCGACCGATAAAGTGCCACTCACTGTAGACGATCATAAACGCCTTGCTGAAATTTATCGGGTTTACTGTTTACCGTATGTGATCTCATTGCCGGAATATGAAGCGATCGCACGCGAGATCGGACTGCACGAGATTGAAACCGCCGATTGGTCGATCTCAGTTGCGCCATTTTGGGATGTGGTGATTGATTCTGCTTTGACTCCCGCCGCGGTTTTTGGCTTGCTCACATCCGGCTGGACAACGATTCAAGCCGCGCTCTCGCTTGGCACAATGCAACAGGGTTACAAGCGTGGATTAATTAAATTTGGCTTACTCTGCGGTAAGAAAGGCTAGAACCACGGTAGGGTGAAAAAGTCAGGACTCCAGAAAGCACATGAATCGAATTTCGCCCCGATCGCAGCATTCCAATCCCGTTAAACGCTATGCCCCTTGGCTCTACGCTTTCTGGAAATTCTCCCGCCCTCATACCATTTTTGGCACTTCCTTGAGTGTTCTGGGGCTGTATCTGATCGTTCTCGGCAGCAACCGTCAAGTCCCGTTGCATCCGACGGTATTAGTCGCGCCTCTGATCGCTTGTCTCTGCGGCAATATTTACATCGTCGGTTTGAACCAGCTTGAAGACATTGCGATCGACAAAATCAATAAGCCTCATCTTCCGCTCGCTTCTGGTGAGTTTTCCGTTTGGCAAGGACGCGCGATCGTCTTCATCGCAGGCATGAGCGCGATCGCCGTTGCTGCTACTCAAACTCCCTATTTACTCGGAATGGTGACATTGAGTTTAGCGATCGGCACACTCTATTCTTTGCCCCCTGTACGATTAAAGCGATTTCCATTTTGGGCATCGCTGTGCATCTTTACAGTCAGAGGTGCGGTCGTCAATCTAGGATTGTTTCTTCATTTCAATCAGGGCTTTCCGATTCCCGCGAAAGTTTGGGCGTTAACCCTGTTTATTCTGGTGTTTACGTTCGCGATCGCAATCTTCAAAGATATGCCGGATACTGAAGGCGATCGACAGTACAACATTCGGACATTCACGCTCAAACTGGGTCAGCGTCGCGTGTTCAACCTTGCCCGTGGCGTTCTGACTGGATGTTACTTATCGATGGTCGCGATCGCGTTCTTTCTGCCCGGAGTCAATGCGCCCTTTTTGGTACTGAGCCATTTAATGGCACTAAATTCGATGTGGCTTCGTAGCTACAAGATCGACTTGCAAGACAAAGCAGAAGTCACCCGCTTTTATCAATTTATTTGGAAGTTATTTTTCTTGGAATATTTGATTTTTCCAGCAGCGTGTCTCTTAGGTTAGCTTCCAATTAGCTTAGAATCAAAGCTTTACGGACTCTTGCTAATTCCAATTCATATTCTGAAACTGCCCAAATCGAAACCGTCAAAACGACAAAGTAACTAACGACAGCAATGATATTAAGCATAGTCATTAAATCCATCAGGTAATATATACGCTCAGCATAAAGCGCCGTATATATTACACCGTCTGTCCTGCTGCGGATCACTTGAGAATCGTTGGATAGAGCTTTGATGCGATCGCAATCTTTCTAATCAGCTTGTCGGGTTGCCTGTCCTCGATACAATGGTTACAACCCATCGGACAGAAAGCGAGAATCCATGACTGCTCCTTCGGAACTCGAAACCTCTTCTACCCCAACTCTTGCAGAGAATTCTCCTAGCGAATTAGCTAGCGAGCCGACTCCCGCGCAACCAGAAACCCTCAAAGATGACGGCGATATGATTGACGATGTTGAGATGTCGCTTTTTGATCACTTAGAGGAATTGCGGCAGCGGATTTTTTATTCGTTGATTACGATCGTCGTCTGTATTGTTGGATGTTTTATTTACGTCAGACCGCTTGTGCAGTTTCTTCAAGTCCCTGCGGTGGGTGTGAAGTTCCTTCAGCTTGCACCTGGAGAGTATTTCTTTGTTTCGATGAAAGTCGCGGGCTATAGCGGGTTAATCCTGGCTGCACCGATGATTTTGTACCAGATTGTGGCGTTTGTGCTGCCTGGTTTGACGCGGCGAGAGAAACGATTTTTAGCGCCTGTTATCTTAGGCTCAAGCGTTCTCTTTCTCGGAGGATTAGCGTTTTCGTATGCGTTATTGATTCCGGCTGCGTTGAACTTCTTTATTTCTTACGGTGCAGAAGTTGTTGAGCAGGCTTGGTCGATCGATCGCTATTTTGAGTTTGTCTTACTGTTGATGTTTAGCACTGGATTAGCGTTTCAAGTTCCAGTGGTTCAAGCGTTGCTCGGATTTTTAGGAATCGTTTCGTCAAAAACGATGCTGTCAGGCTGGAAATATGTGCTGCTTGGTGCTGCAATTCTCGGAGCCGTAGTTACGCCCTCGACCGATCCGCTAACTCAGAGCCTCTTAGGTGGCGCAGTATTAGCACTCTATTTCGGTGGAATCGGAATTGTGAAGCTCTTAGGTAAGTAATTGCAGAACCGCGATCGCGGTTCTGCGGTACAAGTTTTAGGTTTGTGCTGGAGATTCTGTCACAGCTTGCAGTTCTCGTTCTTTTGCAAGGCGGCGCTTTTTGGCATAAAGCTGAATAAATGCTGCCATTGCGATCGACATTGCGAAAATTCCCCAAGCGGTTGCACTAGTTGGAATATCGTTCTTAAACACCGCCAGCATCACCACGATCACAAACAGAACCGTGGGAAATTCATTGAACCAGCGGAATTGCTGACCTGTCATCTTACAAGTATCAGCGGCAAGGCTTCTCATGATTCTCAAGCAGGCATGATCATAAATAATCAGCAGTGCCACACAAGCCAGCTTGACATGGAGCCAAGGTTGTTTGAGAACGTCAGGTTCTGTGTAAACAAGCCCGATCGCCATTGCGATCGTCAACAAGAGTGCGGGGGTCATGATGATGCGGTAGAGCCGCTTTTCCATGATTTGATACTGATTTCTGAGAATGCTGCGAGCGGGTTCTGCTTGCTCATTTGCTTCAGCGTGATAGACAAACAACCGAGGCAGGTAAAACAACCCTGCAAACCAACAGACAATTCCCACAATATGAAATGCCTTAAACCATTGATATGCCATAAGAATCGTTATGCAGAATGTTTGAAAAGCGTATCGAGGTCAACCGACGATCGCATTCTCCATTCTGCAATAAAAACAGGCTCAATGCGGCAGTCAGAACGTGATCTTGATTTCAAGTAAAGTGAAAATATGCAGAGTTGAACCTCGTTTTTCAACAGGCTGTGGAAAACGTCAACTTTCCCAGACTAAGCTTGTTCTGCCTAGTATCTGCTTATGATCGGTGAAAAGTTGGACATTATGATGGCTACAACCCATCATCTGTACTGATTCCAGCCGTTTTCTAAGCACATTAATTTGACAGTTTTATTGTCAATGAAAGAGGGAATTTTTGTCAATGCTAAAAAACATACCATGGAGGAGCGGTTTAAGAGCGATACAACAATAGAATGCGAGTTTCGGCTGATTTACGTTCTATATTCTAATCAGTGCGGATACAAGAAATACTATTTCTACTGATGTTTTCAGTGAATACACGGTTTTTCCACAAGTTCAACTTTGTTGCTGTGGAAAAGCTCGTCAGTCTGTGGAAAACTGGCGCGAAAATTGGGGAAAACGTAATAATTTTGCTTTTCCTTTCGTTTGATTGCGGGTCATGCGATCGAATCAAGCGCGAACTGTTCTGGGCAGTCTACCGAGTTTGGTCAAAATAAAGCGATTACAACCCTGATTCGTCAACTTTTTATGGAGTTGATCGAGAAGCAACAATTAAACGTAGATGCCGTAACGCCGATTCGAGTCTTCGGATTGTAGCAGCACTTCGCTCAAGAGTCACTGATTTTGTAGACCTTGTTTGCAAATATAAAAGCGTTGATAAACCTGTATTAAACTCGATCGAGCGGTTACACAGAGCGAAAGCCTTAGAAAGATTATGATTCCAGTAAACGAAGCCCAAGAACAGTTGCAGGATTTGATCGATTCGGTCAGTCAGTCGCATCAACCGATCGTGATCGCAGGACAGAATAACAATGCAGTACTGCTGTCTGAGGCTGACTGGGCATCTGTTCAGGAGACTCTCTATCTTTTATCAATTCCAGGAATGCGGGAATCGATTCGGGAAGGGTTGGCAACACCAATCTCAGAGTGCGATCAGGAGCTAAATTGGTGAGTTGGGATTTGGTTTACACGAAACAAGCGCAGAAAGACGCAAAAAAGTTAGCTTCTAGCAATCTACGTGACAAAGCGCAGGAACTACTTGATCTCATTCAACTCGATCCATTTCAAAATCCACCATCCTATGAAAAATTAGTGGGAGATTTAGAAGGTGCATACTCACGGCGCATTAATATCCAGCATAGACTCGTATACGAAGTCATCGAATCTGAGAATACGATCAAAATTCTACGAATGTGGACTCATTACGAGTAAAGAAGTTTTCACCTAATATTAATCGGCTTTTGGTTTGCGAATTAGCACTTGAATGCCCAAGCCGAATAATCCAAAGGCTGCAAGTCCAAAAATTCCCGTTCCTATCGCGCTCATGCCAACCACTAAGGTTCTCACAGCTGAAGAAATGCGTTGAACGACAAGGCTATCAGAAGAGATCGGTTTTGTCGCAAATGAAAGCCCGATCGCGCTTGTCATGTTGTAAAGTCCGTAAGCCATCACACCCGCCAAAATTGCTCCGATCAGACAGCGAAGTGGACTCGGCATTTCAGAGACTTGGGGGGTTGGTGAATTAGCCATAATTCTCCTTTTAATGATTTGCTAAATGAACGCCGCATTGACTTAATTTCGTCACCCAAAGATCGAGATCTGCATCGGGAATGTTCGATCGCATCGCGTTCTTAATTTCCTCAGCTTGCGATCGCGTTTCTGCTAATGCAAATACGGTCGAACCTGAACCGGACATCATTGTGCCAACTGGATTTAGTCGCGCAAACTGATCGCGTAACTGTTGCACTTTTGCAAATTCAGGTAAAACAACTTGTTCTAAATCATTATGCAAGTGTTGACCAATCTGTTTGAAATCGTGATGTGCGATCGCGTTTAGAATCTCTTTCGATCGGGCTTTTTTCGCCTCGATTTCTTGTGCAGTTTTCGGGTAAGTTTCGCCAAATTTCTGCCGATAAGTTTGATAAGCCCAAGGTGTAGAAATTGGTAAATCCCGATACTTTGCTAATACAACAAAGAAACTATCTAACCCAGTTAAAGGTGCAAGTTTTTCACCCCGTCCGGTTGCAAGTGCAGTTCCACCTGAGATGCAAAATGGAACGTCGGAGCCGAGCTTTGCGCCTAAGTCCTGTAGCTCTGATTGTGTTAATCCTAGATTCCACATCAAATCGATTCCAACCAACACGGCAGCGGCATTACTTGAACCGCCTGCTAATCCTGCACCCATCGGAATCCGCTTCTGTAGATTAATTTCTACCCCACCAAATTTTGCATAAGTATCTGGGAATTCGCGCATCATTAGCTCTGCTGCGCGATATGCCAAATTTGTCTGATCGACTGGAACCGCAGCATTATCACATTGAACTCGAATGTCATCGACACCCCGCGATCGCACAGTGACCCGATCGGCAAGTTCAATACTTTGTAAAACCATGATCAACTCATGAAAGCCATCGGGACGATCACCAACGATTTGTAGATAGAGATTGATTTTGGCAGGGGCAATTAGAGAATACGAGCGCATAAATCAGCTTATTCTGACCTACTCTATTATCGGGACTGCTGAGGCAACTTGACTCATAAATTTTTACGATATTTTTTGCGGTCGCGCTGCGTTCAGGTGAAGAAAGATAAAGATAAGCGCTGTGTCGAAGAAGAGATTAGGGGATACTACGATCGAGGGTGTCAGAACTAAATGCATTACTTAAATCAATCCATTGCCTCACGCTCAAATCTTCAGCTCTTGCTTGTGGATTGATATCTAATGATTGAAGTAACGCATTTAATGATTCAAGTTCGATCGCGCTTTTCAAATTATTTCTCAACATTTTGCGCCGACTCGAAAAGCCAAGCTTGATCAAAGTTGCTAATTTTTTTGGATCGTTAGCAGGATGTTCGATCGCTCTTGGACGCAACCGAATCACCGCAGAATCTACTTTCGGAGGTGGTGAAAATGCCTTGGCAGCAACATCACAAATAAATTCAGCATCCGCTAAATACTGAACTCGAATCGATAATGCACCGTAATGAGATGAATTCTGATTCGCGCAGATTCGCAACGCGACTTCTTTCTGTAATAGCAGCACGATCGCATCAAATGCATTTGGATTTGGCTCAGCAATCGTGCCCAATAATTTCTCTAAAATAGGTCCTGTAATGTTATAGGGAATATTCGCAACCACTTTGCGAGGATTTTGAAACGCTGGAAATGGCTCCAATAATTGATAAATATCTAATGTAAGAAAATCGCCTTGAAGTAACAGGAAATTCTCAAATTTGCCAAACTTTTGAACTAGGATTGGGCACAAATCTCGATCGATTTCGATCGCTACCACTGCCTCAGATTGGAAAAGCAATTGGCGCGTTAAAATTCCGGTTCCTGCACCAATTTCTAAAACACGATCGCTTTTTGTCAATTCCGCAGAACTGACAATCTTGTTCAAAGCCTTCTCGCTTTTTAGCCAATGCTGACCAAATTGTTTTCTTGCTTTTGGCACTTATTCAGGCAATCCTAATAATTCACCAGATCCCGGAATCACTGTTCCAATCTGAGAAGCTTTTAATCCTTCAGAATTGAAAAGTTCTAAAATTCGATCGACCTCCTTAGCAGCCACGATCACAATAAATCCAACCCCCATATTAAAGGTATTAAACATCGCATTCGGCGGAACTTTACCTTCACTTGCTAACCAGTGAAAAATGGGCGGAATTTCCCAACTATCCGGATTAATTTCGACGGTTTGATTCTCACCCAAACACCGGGGTAAATTCTCTGGCAATCCGCCACCCGTGATGTGTGCCATTCCGTGAATTTCAATTCCTGCTTTTAGCGCAGCCAGAATCGGCTTGACATAAATCTGAGTTGGAGTGAGTAAAACTTCTCCTAGCGTTGCGCCGCCTAATCCCGTGGGTCGATCGCTCCAATCAAATCCGCGATCGATCACAATCTTCCGCACCAAGCTGAATCCATTACTATGAACGCCTGAACTTGCAAGCGCGATCGCGACATCTCCAACCTTGACCTGCGAACCGTTCAGAATTCGACTTTTCTCAACAATCCCAACACAAAACCCCGCTAAATCATACTCATTCTGCTGATAAAACCCCGGCATTTCCGCCGTTTCGCCTCCGAGCAGCGCGCATCCCGAAGCCTCGCAGCCCTCCGCAATTCCTTCAACCACAGACGCAAGCTGTTCCGGTAACAATTTTCCCGTCGCAACATAGTCTAGAAAAAACAGCGGCTCTGCCCCACAGGTCAAAACATCATTCACACACATCGCCACTAAATCGATTCCGACCGTGTTGTGAATGTCCAATTGATGTGCCAATTTTAACTTCGTCCCAACGCCGTCGGTTCCAGATACTAAGACAGGCTCTTGATATCCCGCAGGCAACTGAAACAGTCCACTGAATCCTCCTAACCCGCCCAAAACCTCAGAACGGTGTGTCCGCCTGACAGAATCACGGATGCGATCAACAAACGCTCGCCCCGCTTCTACATCAACCCCTGCTTCCCGATAATCCATGCCCAAGAATTGAATCTGCAAAACATCAGCATACCTCACAATTTGTATGAAGCTAATGTAAAGTTCCGATGAAGTTTAAAAAAGTTCATTTAGCGATTTTCACTACAAAAGCTCCTCGCAGTAAGCACTTCAGCCATAAATTCAATATGAAGATAAGGTAAAGTTTTATTTCATATCGACCGTACCCTGATCCACTGGGTAAAAACTTCATGCTAGTCTGTTGCAGTTCTGAACTCAGGAGTGAACACGGAGCGAGTACGAGTTAGCACAGCTCAAGTTGTGTCAGTTGGCAAATCGCCACATCTCGGACTCAAAGTTGGAAGTGAATCTCACAAAGGATGTATGAACCAAAAATTGATTAGCGGTTTGACTGCCGCTCTACTTTGTACCAGTACTATCGGTGCGACCGCTGCCCTAGCAGAGTCCACCCCGGCAGCCAACCAAGGATCTACGGAGTCTGAAACTCCACGACCGTCTTCTCCGCAAGCCTCTCGGCGCGACGTGGTGAAAGTCGGTGAACAGCAAACCCTAGAACAACAAACCCCAAAACAGCAAACTCTCGAACAACAAACCCCAAAAGCAGAAGACTCGATCGCGGAAATCCATTCCCATGAGATCTCTGGGCGCAATGCTGCTACCCTCTATGTCCGCAATATCCCTGTTGTTACGTTTGTCGGTCAAGCTCGCAACTCGTCCACCGGAGTGAAAGTCGGTGAAGTGCAAGCGACCTCCTCTCAAGCCGCGAAGCTCAAAGACGGTGCCACTACCCCGGTCGAATCCAGCACCCAGCCGCGCCAGAATTCTTCCAATTTATCCGCCGATCCGATCGCTAGAGCCACCGCGATCGCAGCCCGCTTAAACCAACTCCAACGTGATGGAGTTGATGCCAGAAACATCACGGTGAGATGGAATCAAACCAAGTCCGGCGATCAGTTCCTGATCGAGGCAAACAAAAAGACGATCGTGACCGTTGATTCACAGACTATGCTGCCTAATAGTACGCGCGATCCTGAAAAAGACGCGCTGCAAGTCACCAACCGTCTCCGCCGCCTGCTAGGGAATGCTGCACCCTTACGTGCAGTTGCAAATCGCCCAAATCGCGCACCTCAAGAAATTGCTTTAGGTCCGATTCGATTCCGGGTGACGGGAATGGCATCTTGGTACGGTCCTGGATTCGAGGGTGCGATGAGCGCTAGTGGTGAGCCATTTAATCAACACGCACTCACTGCGGCTCACAGAACGTTACCGTTTGGCACGATCGTTCAAGTGACGAATCTCGATAACGGACGTACCGTTTCGGTCAGAATCAACGATCGTGGTCCGTTTTCCGGCGGTCGTGTGATTGATTTGTCCGCAGGTGCAGCTCGCGTTCTCGGCTTGATTCAAAGCGGCGTTGCTCCCGTTCGCATTGAAGTTAGAGATCCGAGACGAGTTGCATCCGGCAACTAGCAGCACGCTTGAAGATGCAGCGGATGTTTAAACGGTTCACTCCTTTCAATCGATTAAATCTGCTGCATCAACCCTTTTAATTGAATGTCTTGACTCAAGTTTTTACTTTGAATCAGAACACCAAATCCACCTAGCCCCATTGGATTCATCAACTGATGTAGTGCGTCGCGGCGTTGCAGTCGGTTTTGTAAATTCTTGGTGCTGGTGGTTTCTGTTTGGGTGAGTTGCGTGAGTCGATCGCCCAATCCAAGCGACATCAGAAATAGCCCCTGCTGCGTGAATCCAACCGTTTGCAATCCAGATTGTTCTCCTTGTAATTGCAGCGCTGTGAAGTTCACATGAGCGGTGATATCTTGTTCGCCCACATATATATAAGGATCATTGTGATGACTGTGCTGGTAGTAGCACTGTAGCGTGCCTTGCGATCGCATCGAATTGTAGTATCGCGTCGCCGGATAGCCGTAGTCGATCGTTAAAACAAATCCTTGATCTAACTTTTGCGCGATCGTACTCATCCAATCCAACGCGGCTAAATTGACCTCAGTTCGATAGCCGTCAGAGTAGTTGGAAATATCAACACCGACAAACTTAAAATAGTCCGCTAACTTCTCGCTCGAAAGATCGCCAATCGACTCAGCAAATCGATTTTCTTCAAGGCAAACGTAGATTTCTTTGAGCGCGCGGTTTTGAATCGTCACCAAATGGACTGGAAACGCATCGATTAACTCATTCGAGAACACACACCCTGTAATCGAATCGTTTGGAATTTCCTCGATCGTTGTCCATTCAATCCGCACCCCTGCTTCAGTCCAACGCCGCAATCGATGACGCTGCTCGACAATATGGGCGGCTGCCTTCTCCACAATCAAATAAGTCAGGCAGTGAAAACAATCCGAATGATGGCGATCGAGATACCGCAACACATCCGCTGCAAGGAGTCCCTGTCCTGCACCCAATTCAACGAGCGTAAATGGATTAGGCTGTCCGAGAACCTGCCACATTTCCGCGAACTGTTCCGCAATCAATTCACCAAAATCAAACGATAAATGGGGCGAGGTGAAAAAATCCCCCTGCGCCCCAATTTTCTCGCGCGGTCTAGCGTAGTAGCCCAACTGTGGGCAGTACAACGCTAAATCCATAAATTTTGCAAACGTGATTCGCTCTGACTCGCGAATCTGCTGAGATATGAAATTGTAGAGCGGGCTTGAATCGTCCACAAACTGATTCTCTTGAGCAAACACAGAGTTCACCTAAACATTAGAAACGATCGCTTCTAATCTATTGCATTTTTCAGTTCAGTAAAGTAGAGTATCTGTACTAAACCGAATCTTAGCTGGAGAGAATAAATCGAGCCATTTGATCGATTAGCGATGAATGACGAACTCTAGAGTCGTCCTAAATCTAGCGTTTAGTCTAATGTTCAAAAAACAAGGCAATGCGTAAACTCAAATCAGTTAATCGATCGCACACCACATTCCGCCTAGACTTAGCAATCCAAGCTAGCGCGATAAACGCTAAACCAGTGCAGCCTCACCTGTAGCAGTTTGAGCTGCAACCGGAGGTGCATCAAACGCAACGATAAACTGAGCATTCGGGCGGGTTTGCGTCAACACTTTCAGATAAGAATCTGCATCGTTGCGACGGCGGAACCGGATCACAACTTGGCGCTGTAGATCAGAGGTGATTTGATAGACAACCCAGGGAGTTAGCTGCTCTTGGTACTTCATAATTCACTGTGGAGGGTAGTGGAGTTACACGAAATGGAAAAGCAAAACTGTTCTTGAGGTGAAACGCTACACCTAGAGGTTTCGCTTCAGTTCACATACTATTGATAGCGTCTAAATCCAAAAAAGTCAATCTTTTTCTGTAGGAGTGCACGTCCGTGCATCCGCTCAGTGTTTATGCTGAACTTCTAGCGCTAAAACGCAAGCAGCCAGAAGCTAGCTTACGCCTGCTTATCTCCTCTGTTGAAAATCCTACTTTAGTCGGATAGCCAATCAGCACCACAGAAGTTTAGATTGTTAAATCAAACACCATCAATCAGTTAGAACTGCCTCAATAGAGTTTAAGGCTCAGAATTGTCGCTGACAAACGAGCGTCCAAAAGATTCACACCTGAAGGCTCTCATCGCTATATACAAGCTAAGCAGCGCAACAGCAGGAATATCCGTAATCAGACGATAAAAAAGTTACATCAATTGTTATGACTCAGTTCTTCACTTGCGATCAAAGCTGAGAATAATCTCGCTCGTAATCACACAGGCGAGATTAAAAAGAGTTTATTGAATGCTTAAAATTGTCCGCAATTCATACTAACGCAAAATGGGCGATCGCGTCTCTTCGTGTTGTGATTGATCGAACCTGTTACACCTCGAAATAAAGCAGGTAGGTTCGTTACACCTGCCTGCTTTAACTGAATTGAGGGATTGGGTTTAGCGATCGACCGATCCCATAATAATGTCGATACTACCGAGGATTGTGACAATATCCGCCACCTTCATGCCCTTGAGCAAGTAGGGAAGAATTTGAACATTGTTGAAGTCCGCTGCTCGAACCTTGAAGCGCCAAGGGAAAACATTATCATCACCGATGATGTATACCCCTAATTCACCTTTACCGCTTTCTAGACGAACGTAGTGTTCACCTTTAGGGATCTTGAAGGTTGGTGCAATCTTCTTACCGATGAACTGATAATCGAAGCCATTCCATTCGGATTTTGGTCCTTCTGCCATCCGTTTTGCTTCCAGGTTCTCAAACGGACCGCCCGGGAGTCCTTTGATTGCCTGCCGAATAATCTTGACCGATTCCCGCATTTCGCGGATTCGCACGATGTAACGCGCGTAGCAATCGCCCGCCGTTTCCCAATGCACGTCCCAGTCAAAATCGTCGTAGCATTCGTAGTGATCCACTTTGCGTAAGTCCCATTTCACGCCAGAGGCACGCAGCATCGGACCAGATAAGCTCCAGTTGATCGCATCTTCGCGAGTGATTACGCCAACTCCATCAACGCGACGACGGAAAATTGGATTCTCAGTGATCAACCGCTCGTATTCATCCACCTTCGGTAGAAAATAGTCGCAGAAGTCTAGGCACTTATCGACCCAGCCATACGGCAAATCGGCAGCTACGCCACCAATGCGGAAGTAGTTATGGTTGACCATACGGTAGCCAGCCACCGCTTCCCAAAGGTCGTAGATCAGTTCGCGTTCGCGGAAGATGTAGAAGAAAGGCGTTTGTGCGCCGACATCCGCCATGAACGGACCAAGCCATAAAAGATGATTGGCGATGCGGTTGAGTTCCAGCATGATCACGCGGATATAGCTGGCACGTTTCGGGACGGCGATCCCCGCTAATTTTTCGGGAGCATTCACCGTAATTGCTTCGTTGAACATCCCTGCCGCGTAGTCCCATCGACTCACATACGGCACGAACATAATATTGGTACGGTTTTCGGCGATTTTCTCCATGCCTCGGTGGAGATAGCCAATTACAGGTTCACAATCGACCACGTTCTCGCCGTCGAGCGTGACGATTAGGCGCATCACCCCATGCATCGAGGGATGGTGCGGACCCATGTTGAGGATCATGGGTTCTGTCTTGGTTTCGATCATTGCCATCGGTGTTGGTGCCTCTCGATTCACGATTGCGGGCAAGCTTTGTGGAATAAGGCTTTGTGAGCGCTTGTTGCACTTTCTTAATTATAGAGAATCATGCCTGATCAAGCGGGTTGGAATCAATTTGCTCAGGATTCAATTTACACTTAGACGCGAATAGAATTAAGTCAATAGTCTTACTGGGCACGATCGCGAAATCATAATGAATTCTGAGTTTATCCATGTTCCGGTTTTGAGTCGCGAAGTGATTGCAGGACTAGCGATTCGCAGCGGAGGAGCGTATCTCGATGCAACCGTTGGCGGTGGTGGTCATAGTGCGCTGATTTTGGCAGCGGCTTCCGATGTGAAGTTAACGGTGATCGATCAAGATGAGTTTGCGCTTGCTGCTGCGCGAGAGAAATTAGGCGATCACGTTCACTTTCACCATACGAATTTTGCTGAGTTTGATCCAGATGAGACAAAGTTTGATGGCATTTTGGCAGATTTGGGGGTGAGTTCGGCTCAGTTTGATATTGCCGATCGTGGTTTTAGTTTCCGACATGAAGCGGCGTTGGATATGCGGATGGATCAGCGGCAAGAGTTGACCGCAGCCGAGATGATTAATCACTGGGAAGAATCGAAATTAGCGGATATTTTTTACACCTATGGAGAGGAGCGGCTGTCTCGTCGAATTGCGAAACGGATTGTAGAGCGGCGACCGTTTAAGACAACAACAGAACTAGCGGATGCGATCGCGGGATCAGTTCCAAAACAGTATCGCTATGGTCGAATTCATCCAGCGACTCGTGTGTTTCAAGGCTTACGAATTGCGGTGAATCGAGAACTTGAGGTTTTAGAACAGTTCATTGCAAAAGCGCCGACTTGGTTAAAACCAGGTGGACGAATTGCAATTATTAGCTTTCACAGTTTGGAAGATCGAATCGTTAAACATCGATTGAAAGAGTCAGAGATTCTGACCGTGATTACAAAGAAGCCGATCGTTGCTCAAGCAGATGAGATTCGAGAAAATGTGAGATCGCGATCGGCAAAATTGAGAATTGCAGAACGAAAAGCTGATGAGATATAGCTCGACCTTTGAGAGAAAGGGTATAGCAATCGGCTTTTCCGTAACTAAGCTTGAAATCAGATGGTTGTTTAGAAATAATTATTTGAAGAGATGAACCAAGAGCATTTAAACAACTTAAATAAAGGTAGAGATTTTTGGAATCAATGGCGTACGCAATATCCAGAAATACGACCAGATCTTCGAGGCGCTCAAATAACTATTATGGATTTACATCAACGGTTTCCTTTAGAGCGTAGAGATCTTACGGGCTTTAATTTAATCCACGAATTGACGCATGGAAAGAACATTTTTCGCTAAGTTCAGTAGATGGAATCACGATCACTGCGATGAGCAACATCGGTGAAGTGACAGTGCGAATTCTTAGCTTTAACAATTTTGAGCGCTTACTAGAGCGGCAAACTTTGCGCGAAATTGAACGTTATCCAACAGAAGAAGCTCTGGAGCGCATGAGTTGACACTGATCACAAGATAAGGTTTTTCTATCCTGATTCGTTATCAAGATAAAATAAAAATACTCAGGCTCAGAAGTTGTGACGATGGCAACAGCATTCAGTCCAGAGCCGACGATCATTCGGACAGAGCGGGGGTGGCTAGAGTTCTTCTCGATTCAGTTTATTACTCGCTTACTTCTTGCTCTACAACTGCTTTCAATTTGCTGTGAAACTCTGAGCCGGATGGAGTCGGCATGAATTGATGGATTGGGGGATGCACGTCTTCAGGAAGTTCTAAAGGTGCATTCATTTCTGTGGAAGTGTCGATGCTTGCACCCGTCACGTTCCGTTCTGAAGTCGCGTCCTCTTGCAATTTCGTTTTGATCGCTTCAGTAGACGCATTCAAGCTTGAGGTGGCTTGTTCGATCAATGCTTCCACACCTGCCTGGAGCCGCGCCACTCGATCGAGCAAAATTTCTGGTTGCTCCACATTTAGAGGCGCGATCACTATATTCCGAGTCGGCTCAACGACTTCAGGGCGATCCGGTTCGTTTTCTTGCTGTATCTGTTCAGCCAGAGCAGCCCAGGGAGGCGGTTCTGAAACAGGGGGAATTGTCGATCGACTCGGTGCAGGGAGAGCCGGAAGACTCGTTGTATCGGGTGGAGAAATTGATCGTGGAGTTTGGGATAGATTGCGGGGAAACTTATGACAAACGAGCCGCTCAAACTCATAATTGAAGTGATAACAAGGTTGCTGCCGACGTTGCCAAAGCTGCAAAATTTGCTCGACTGAAACCGCTTTATATCGTCCTTGATACAGTGCCTCAATGATTGCCCACCGTACCCAACTTATAGAATACGTGGACTGCCAGCGATCGATAAGCTGCCGCGCCTGATTTTCACCCAGATCAAAACCGTAGTGGATCAGTAAATCCACCACTGGAGTTGTCGCCTCCTGCCACAGAGACGCGCTAGAATCGCCAGAAGCACCTTTCGGATCTGTCATCATATGCCGCTATTCTAGGGCAAAATAGGAATTCATTTCCTCTAATGAGAATGATCATTCTTAGTATAATCAGACGATCGCCCTTGATTTGAGTGTAGTGGAACTCACGCTATCGGTTCTGTTCACTCTGGCTCATCTCACGTGGAAATGAAAATCGTGGTTTGTATCGGAGTGGAATTGGATCGCTATTGCGGCGATCGAATTACTCCACCCTCAACCGGAATGACTCCACTACCAGAAAACGGCTCAGTGCTTCCTCGCGTCCAGTTAAAATCGCTAATCTCAAAGCCGACTGAGCCAAGTTGTTGCACTGGGTTATAACGCAACGAAACGCCATAGGTACGCCGCTTGTACTCTAAAAAGTAATCGGTGCTAATTTCGCGCCCGGTTTGAACGTTATAAGCGGTTTGGAACCCGATCCGAAAAGGTCCGTAAAGCTGTTGAGTAATACCAGCGTAGAGAATGCGATCGTCCGCAATTCGATCGAACAAAAACGGAGACAATCCCGCTCGAAACGCTTGAGAATACGTGATATTAAATGCGGTGTAGTCCAAAAACGGACGAGAAAAATGTCCAAATTGCCCCAATAGACTCACCGCTGCACTGAGGCTATTTTGACTATCGCCATTACTGTAAGCGGTTCCCACTCCGGTTAAGCCGACCGCAACCGCAACATAAGGACGAACCGGAGTTGGAGAATATTTCAAGCCTTGATCGGGCGTTGCAGGTAAAGTTGTGCCTTGCCAAAGGGTGAACCCGCGACTCAAAGCAGCACTCGCCTGAAAACGTCCTAAACTGATGCGATTGTTAGCTCGAACAGGTGGGAGTAAGTCAACGCGATCGGTTTCTGCATTCACATATTGAAAACCGACTTGATAGCTGAGATTAATTCCGGTCTTTCCGATCGGCACAATAGGTGAGAAAAAGAGCGCACCAATGCTACTTTGGACATCTTGGAAGCCGAGTGAGTTATTAAATAAGCGATCGCGGTAACTTGCCTCCAAACTCAGCGTATGAGTGCCGATGAACTGCTGTGCCCGCAGGCTTCCGCGCAATGTGTTTTCTACCCGCGAAAAGTCTAAACTCGTCAAGACTGCATCTCCACGGATCACCGTTCGAGGAGTGACCCGCGCCGCCACACGCGTTCTTAACCCAAACAGATTGCCAATATTACTGCGATCTTGAATCGCTCTTTGCACAAAAAACTGAGGCGTGACAGTAAACTCGATCGGGGATTGCGGCAGAACGTTAATCTCACGCTCTACAAATACGCCACCCCGATCTTCTCCGTCATATCCAAAGTTGAACAATGCAGGCGATCGCTGATTTCGATCTAAAACAATCGTTCGATTCGGTAACGGGAGCGTGAAACCTTGATCAAACACTAATCGATTTCGAGTCGTGCGAATCTCATCTCGGAGCGGTGAAACTCGCTTTAATACAGCGCGATCGGCTCTCAGTTCGAGTTCAGGCGGCGAAAATGGATCATTTGTGATCCGGATGTTATTGGCTTGAAAACCTTCTGGGTAGAACTCGATCTGTGCAGCTTCAAACCGTAACCGACGAACCGTTCCACCCGCTTGCGGCACAACCGTAGCACCACTCGCGTTTTGCTGCGACCCCACAACTAGCCGCGCACCACCCGCTTGAGAAACGTTATTCTGAGTTGCAAATGTGCGATCGCCCACTGACCCAACCGGAACCACTCCGGCTGTAATATTGGTCGGCAAATTTGGATTTAAATCCGTCCCCGCGCTTGGAATAAAAATTTCGCCGCTGGCTTGTTCAACGGTTCCTTCTTCCTGAATTAAGTTGTAGCGAAATCGTTGTCCCCGCAGAACTTGATCACCTCTGGTTAGGGTGACGTTTCCTTCAGCCACGGTTAAGCGATTGAGCAGATTCACCTGTAAGCGATCGCCCGTTAACAATGCACCCCGAAACCGCAGAGACACCCGACCTTCAGCAGTAAAAATTTGACGAAGCTGATCATATTCTTGTCGATCGGCTTTGAGTTCTAAAATACCCTCGGTTGTGAGTTGTCCGGTTGGAATATTGTTTGGAGTGGGAGTCGGGGGATTGCTTGGAGTGGGAGTTGGGGCAGGGGTAGGGAGTGGAGCGGACGGAGGCGGAGCAGTTTGAGCAGAAGGGGAAGCGGATACCTCATCGCTCGGAGCGATGGTATAAGTCCATTCTGGTTTTGAAGCGGAGACTGGTTCAGTTCCAGCTAGATCTTCTGCTTGCTGTGAGGGGTTTCGCTGCTCCATTGGCAGTTTTTCAGGCGGTGCAGGCTTAGCAAGCTCGACCTTAGACACGGGTGCTTGGGCAGGCTGAACGATCGCAGGAGGGTCAGGAGGTGGAACCGAATAAGGCATATCTTAAGAATCCGACTCGAAGCTGAAAGCAAGCAACAGCATAGGCACTTTAGCGGATTGACGGGAATTTAAGCAAATTGATTCCGAGTGCTGTGACAAAAAAAGGGCAGCTATCTGCCCTCGCATTCTCACAGCGCGAGAATGGATTATTCTAAATCGCGACGGTTGGGGTTACGCGCTGGGTCGTTTGAGAGGAACCCGAAGACGAATAAGCCAACGAAGAAAGCGACGGTGATATAAACAACGATTTTGAGCGTAATCATGCTAATAACTCCAAAGGCAATGGCGGATATTTTGGCAATCGTCCCTTTATCTTACAGGAGTGCGGGATCGTTTTAGTTGCCGCGATCGAGCCATCGCCACAAGTCTATCAATCGTTGCTCGATCCACAGAACCCCAGAATCGAGCCATTTTAGGAATTTCTGCCACGGGGTTAGGACATATTCCACATGAGTTGCAGGGGTTTCGATCCAGTCAAATGCGGTTTCGACCTCAGAACATTCTGGCGCTTCTACAGTCAAAGCGTTCGGTTGAGGCGCAGTGATTTCAGTGGAGATAAATTCGATGCGGACGAATTCTGAGTGAGACTGAGACGCGATTTCTGATGAAGGAACAACAAATTGAGGGACAGCGATCGCTGTTTCTGGCTGCACAACAATTTCTGGTGCTGTTGATTTCTTCCAAGGCACGATCGAGCCTGCAATTTTTCTCAAATACTCACGAATTCGCTGACCCAAGGAAGGCATGAAAGCGAACGATCGACTTTCTCCAAATCCGATCGCGGTTCCTTCGAGAATGAGGACTTCATCCTGACCCGCCAGCTTTCCACGAAATAAATCACTCAGCTTGAATTTTCGAGAAGCGGCTACCGTTCCTGGCAATGCACCTTGAGTCGGAGCGAATCGGGTACGCTCTCCGAAAAAGTAGTGAATTGCTGCCCAGATGAGTGCTTCAAGATCGGAGAGGTTAGGGAGTTGAGCAAACCAAGCGCTGATGTTTTTGGGGCTTGGTGGTTTTGGAATCAGGGTTCCAGGATTCCAAGCCGAAAGCGGTACAGATGGAGTAAACCAATCGAGTTCACTGGGTTGCGTCACCAATTCCGATTCTTGAAATAGATTGACTGCGATCGCAACTGGGCTTGCCTGAATCCATGCCATGAGTTGGCGAAACACTCGAATTGGTGGTAATAAGGTTTCTCGATCTTCTGGTAAAGATAACGGTGCAGTTCTGAGGTATAGCTTGCGTCGCCATTGCCAATATCGCGCCAGTTCTAATCGAATACGATGTTCGATTTGACGCTGTTGCTTTGGGGTAAGAATGTCGAAAATCACATTGCCTTCAAGGATTAAGACCAGTTTTCGTGTGTCGATCTCACAAGCGATCGCTTGAATTCGGTAGGGATTCGAGGAAACAACATCCTCGTCTTCGCGCCGCATCAAAAATCGCTCAATCAAAACCAGCGGATGACGTTCTCGCAATGCAGGTAGATCTCCGCCGCTGATCAATGCCCGTTTCACCGCATTCAGAACGTTTTGAATCGGCACATCGCTTAACTTTTCGGGATCGAACAGGCTTCTGGGCGCTGAAGGCATCGCAATTTCTTCTCGACTCATCCGCAATCGCAGCACCACTTTTTCGATTTGCTGTCCGATCTGTCGTCCAATCGATCGTGCTCCTTGAAACACGGCGTAAATCGGATACAGCAAAATCTGAGTTGTCCAAATCGTGGTGACTTTGGCGTGACGCAGAAGGGTTGCGCTTTTGTCTGCGAGTTTCTGCGTCTGCCGCGTGACAAAGTTAAATAATTGGCTTTGATAGCGTCGAGAAGTCATAGACTGAGGGGCGATTGTACGATATCTTCGATGCACGCAAGCGTGTTCACATTTTTCACCCCCTCATCATATCGGTATGGCTGACGTTCTAACGGTTTCTTTTGTTGAACGCTTACGGAATTTGGTACAGGCTGATGTAATCGAGCATTGGCAGGTGTGCGAAGATTGCGCGATCGAGGAGATTCCTACACAGTCGTTTACAAAGATCGAGCTAAATGAGAAGCGCTATTTGGTATGGGAGAAAGGGCGAAAAGTTCGCTGGTTCTATCAAGAATTTGTGTTGCCTGAAGCGCTCAATGATTATCCATTAGCTGGATTAACGCTGAGGTTGGCATTAACCTGGTGGGCGGAGTTGGCTGAAATTTATATCAATGGCGAGAAGGTTCAAGAAGGTGATTTATTTGATCATTCTTGTCGAGTGATTTTAAGTTCTAATATTGTTCCAGGTGAAAGAGTTGCGGTTGCAATTCGATTAGTCAGTCCGGGACATGATATTGGGGGATTAATGCGATCGCGCTTAATCTACGAATCGAACTACGATGAGATTGATCCGGGATTTGTCGCAGATGAATTAGAAGTAATTCAGAGTTATATTGATGCGTTTGATTTAGAGCAAGTTGAAATTGAATTAGATTGGAAAGTTAGCGATCGCTCTCAATTTCATCAGTCCTTAGAAGCATTAAGAACTTCGCTTCTACCGATTAGTTCTCAAATCAAAGAACATACGATATTTTTACTCGGTCATGCTCATTTAGACCTGGCTTGGCTTTGGGATATAGAAGAAACTTGGAAAGCAGCAGAACGTACATTTATTTCGGTTCTAAACTTACAGAAAGATTTTCCTGAGCTTACGTTTTGTCATACAACACCTGCCTTGTACGAATGGATTGAAGAAAATCAACCAGAGATTTTTGCTCAAATTCAAGCGCAAGTGAGAGCGGGAAAGTGGGAAGTTGTCGGCGGAATGTGGGTTGAGCCAGAGATGAATTTGATTAATGCAGAATCAATCGTGCGTCATCTTTTATATGGTCAACGTTACTGTCAGGAGAAATTTGGCAAAATCTGCCGAGTTGCATGGCTTCCTGACACGTTCGGATTCAATTGGCAAACACCGCAATTCTTGAAGCTTGCAGGAATTGATTACTTTGTAACGCAGAAACTTCGATGGAATGATACAACACAATTTCCATACGAATGGTTTAACTGGCAAGCACCTGATGGCAGTCAAGTTAGGAGTTTGATGTCATCCCCGATCGGAGAAGGAATCGAGCCGATCAAAATGGCAAAATTTGCGTGGGATTGGGTAAAGAAAACTGGACAACCGAATCCTTTGTGGCTTTTTGGAGTGGGCGATCATGGTGGAGGTCCAACCCGCGATATGTTGGAGATTGCGGAACGATGGAAGCGATCGCCCTTTTTCCCAAACCTAGAATTTACAACTGCATTGAATTACTTAGAAAGCTTAGAAATTCCAAAAGACAATTGGAATGATGAACTTTATTTAGAGTTTCATCGGGGTTGCTATACAACTCATGGCGATCAAAAACGATTTAATCGAGAAGCAGAGGCTCGGTTATATCATGTAGAACTGGATGCCGCTCTTTCAGCGAGTATTGCAAAAGCAGACTATTTAAAGACGGATTTAGAAAAAGCATGGAAAATCATTCTATTTAATCAATTTCACGACATTTTGCCAGGTTCATCAATTTGCGAGGTTTATAATACAGCGTTTGTTAATCGTCTTGATTTCGGAGATATTCTTGAGAAGATTTATAATAAATCGGAAGTTGAAACGCAAATTAAGTCTCCTATTTCACCTCATTTAGAAGCACAGCTTGTTGTTGTATTTAATCCGTCAAATTGGAGAAGATCAGAGATTGTTACGGCAGAGCTTCTAAAACTCATCTCAGATGAGCGACACTGGAAAATTTGCAACTTAAACGGCGAAATTCTTCCAGTTCAGGTAGAAAAGTTTTGGGTTAATACAGGCGAAACTTGCATTTATTGTTACTCATTTTGGGCAGAAGATATTCCATCTGTGGGTTATCGCTGTTTTTGGCTTTATCCCGGTGAACCTCTATTATTTGACGTACAATCAGATTTTCAAACAGACAGTTTTATCCTGGAGAATGAGTTTATCAAAGCGATCGTTGATCCCAATACAGGCAATTTATCCAGCGTTTTCGATAAAATTCACCAACGCGAAACTCTGAACGGATTTGGAAACGAACTACAAGCTTTTCAAGATAGTGGACAATATTGGGATGCTTGGAATATCGACCCAAATTATGCTCAACACCCTCTAGATAGTCCTGAGTTGCTAGAGATTGAACACCGGAAATTGCTATCTCTTATTCCTGGAATTGAAGTCAAACGAGCGATCGAAAAATCTATTTTTCGCCAAACTTATTATTTAGAGCCTAATTCGCCTGTTCTCAAAATCGATACCGAAGTAGATTGGAAGGAACGCCATATTTTAGTAAAAGCAGCTTTTCCGCTCAACCTAGAAGCAGAATTCGCAACTTACGAACTCGCAGGAGGAGCGATCGAGCGAACTACTCTCCCCGAAACAGAAGCCGAGAAGGCCAAATGGGAAGTTCCTGCACTTGGATGGGTTGATCTCAACGATGGCGAATACGGCGTTAGTCTTTTAAGCGACTGCAAACACGGTTACGATTGCCGCTCTGACCAAATTCGACTGACCTTACTACGCGGATCTGAGTTTCCAGATCCTCAAGCTGATTTAGGTCATCACGAGTTCACCTACGCGCTGTATCCGCATACTGGAACTTGGAAAACGGCGCAAACAACGCGAAAAGCATACGAACTTCAGCAACCGCTAAAAGTTCTAACGCTCGATCGATTCCCCGAAAATGGCACACTTCCGCCCGTCCATTCCTTCCTCAACTTACAATCCGAAAATCTCATCCTCTCCAGCCTGAAGCAATCCGAAGACAACCCAGACGAGTACATTTTGCGCTGTTACGAATGCCACGGCGAACCCGCAGAACTGAACTTAAAAGGCGATTTCGAGATCGTTGAAGCGCTGGACTTACTAGAACGCCCACTCAACATTCCCGCCCAAATCCAACCTTGGCAAATTCGCACCTATAAGCTCAAAAAAAGAGGGCGCTCTGAAACGCCCCCTAATTCTTAATCTTCATGGTCTTCAAACGGATCATCCAAATTGGCGGAAGGTGGACCAAACGCTGTATAAATTGCGAATCCGGTGATTCCAACGATCGCAACGCAGATCGAAATATTAAGAGCGAATGCGGGTTCCATGTTGGGTAAAAAAATGAGAGGAATGTCCTCATATTATTACAAAATCCTTACAAAGTCTTACAGATTGAGCCGACTTCGCTCTACGCCTTCTGGTAATAGCAAAAGCACCTACGAATTTGTTACAGTAAATATCCCGCCAGTGGTATAAACTCTTCATGCTATTGAACAAAAAGCAACAGCGAATTTTAGAAATCATTGATGCTGGAAATACCACAGGAGTAAGTATCGCCGCCGCCCTCGGATCATCGATGCAAATGATCCGCTACTACTTAGATACCCTGGCTGAGGATGGATACCTCAAGATTGCGAAAGTCTACGACAACAGCACCCGCGAGTTTCAAGTTGTGCGGGCGTATCTGACTGATAAGGGAAAAGCCTCGATCGTAGAACTCCCACGCGACGACCTTCCAGTAGAAACCACAGATCAGATTCAGCAAATTATCAGTGCCCTCGATCGCATCCAGCCTCTCATAGAGAGGTTGCCGAGCGATCGAGCCGAAGTTGCCTCTGTCTACCTCGAAGACTTGCAAAACGAAATGAAGGTCGCTTACCGTCGCAAACCTCAGCGCATCAAAGCCTATTTCTTAGCGCTAGTTGGCACAGCCCTGCCCGTCGTTCAGCAAACGGGTCAGGTAGATCTATTTGTCGAAAACGTGCAGTTTCTCTCAGATCAATTCCAGATTCCGCTCAAACTGCCTAAGAATGTCACTTAGCCTGAAGCTCGTCTAACTTTGATCGAACCGCCTGAATATCCTGCCACATCAGCCATTTTGGGCTGCCCTTTTCTTTCGATTGATTTCTCAACAAATAAGCAGGGTGGAAAATCGGCATATAAAAGCGATCGTCTTTCTCGATCCACTGCCCTCGTACTTTTGTAATTCCTTGCTTAATACCAACTAGCGCTCTCATCGCGGTCGCTCCGGTTAATAAAATAATCTTCGGATTGACCATGCGAATTTGCTCGGATAAGTATCCTTTACATGCTTCTGCTTCGTCGGTTGTAGGAGTCCGATTTTCTGGCGGACGGCACTTCACCACGTTGCAGATGAAAACGTGTTCCTCGGTCGTGAGGTGAACCGAAGCGAGAATGCGATCGAGTAATTGCCCCGATCGACCGACAAACGGCATTCCGGTTTCATCCTCAGTTTGTCCCGGACCTTCACCCACAATCATGATCGGTGCGTTCAAGCTGCCGCGTCCGATCACCGCATGAGTCCGACTTGCCCCCAAATCGCAGCGATGACAGCGATTACAATGAGCGCTCATTTGCTCCATTGTTTGATAAGTGCCTGTCGGAATCGGAATCTTTGCGCTCGTTGGAATCAACTCCGGATCAAAACCGCTCGGAATCGATGGCTCCGCCGAGGGCATATCAAACAGGCTAATTTGTTCGTCGTTCACCATGAATTCGTCGGCAGAATTGATTCAGTCTATAAATTCTAGAAGGAATTGGGGCAAACTGGGCGCGATCGAAAGACGGAAAGAAGATTAAAGGAATCCAGTCGTTTCTGAAACCTGAGGAAGACTACGCTAAAGTCAAGCTATTCGACTGTGCTCTCAGAGGAAAAACCGATGTTGAATACCGTTCTCGTTGCGTTGGATCTGACGGCAAATGCTGCGATCGCGAAATCATCAGCAGAGCTCTCTGAGCAAGTGCTGAACACTTTGGAGCAACTACAACTCGAATCGCGATCGAAAGTGGTTTTATCCCATGTAATTCCGTCGAACCAATCTGAAGTTGAAGAGGTTGTCGATCGACCCGCTACGGATGTTGAACCTTTTCCTTACAGCCAAATTGAACAGCAGCTCCAGACTTATCAGCGTCGTTTAGGATGCAGCAGTTCGGTAGAAATCGTTACAGGCGATCCAGCCGAAGAAATTGTGCGCCTCGCACAAATTCACAACGCAGATTTGATTGTGCTAGGGAGCCGAGGCTTAACGGGAATGAAGCGAATTTTACTCGGCTCCGTTAGCAGTCAAATTGTTGAAGATGCACCCTGTTCAGTTTTAGTGGTGAAGCCGAAGTGAGATTAGCGTAGAGACGGTAACAACCTTCGAGCTTCGGTTTCAGACATCGGATGGTTATACAACACACCGCCCGGTTCTTGATGAATCACCTGATTGAGATTGCCAGTATCCACTCCTGCGAAGCCGCTATCGGTGATTAATTGGGCAACGATCGCTTTTGCCTCACGATTATCCCCACAGTAAAACAAGGCATAGGGTTCAGAACGATGCGCCTCATACCAATTTAAACAGAGAAAGCGACAGATAATATAGACTGAGAAGAGTTGTTCAGAGACAGACTTATGGCTGGT
>PSLO01000183.1:0-3853 GCA_040289665.1 Leptolyngbya sp. ERB_1_1
CCGTTCGAGTTGTGCGTTAAGTCATTGAATCTGTCGGAAATCTCTTAGCGTTTATGATTCATGCAACAAAGCCACGCTGTTTTAGTCCTCTCTATACTCTCACAACTGACCTGGGATTGCTATATTCTCACAGAGTTAACACTATTGTGGTTTTCACGGTCATTACAGCAATACGTTCTAACAATTAACCGTATTAACACAGAATAAATAATGATTAAACTGTGCAAGATTTTCGTGAAGCGTCTCGTCTATCAAACTTTAGAATAAACGCTAAGCAAAATAATATCAGTTGAGTTTTATCGTAAAAACACGGATATTACACAAAATTATCTCCGTAGATCCCGGAGAGATGAGGCAACTTAGGACGGACATTTGTGCTGATGACAACTCAACAAGCCACTCGCAGGATGAAAAAAGCAACAGAGTCCGGAAATTTGCGTAAGATTTGATTCAATCTAGAGACGATGAGAATTATGGCTTTAGAAGGAGAGACGAAAGGTGCAATCCTATTGGTGGATGATGATATGAATTTCATCACGCTGATGTCTGGCTATCTAACTTATCAAGGTTATGAAGTGACAACGGCTGAAACGGGCACGCAGGCGATCGCACTATTGGACAAGATGAAACCAGATTTAATTATTTCTGATATTGTGATGCCCGAAATGAATGGCTACAAGTTTGCGGAGACGGTACGGAAATCGCCGGAAATTAATTGGATTCCGATTATTTTTCTATCAGCGCGGGATCAAAGTCACGATCGAGTGCGCGGATTGAGCGCAGGCGCGACCGTCTACATGGTGAAGCCGTTTGATCTTACTGAATTGACAGCGCAGATCGAATCGACACTACGATCGTCTCAGTTGATGCAGCAAAATCGAGCCAAACGAGCAGAATCTAGAATTACAGTGCCCGATGGTGTGAAGTTAACGAATACAGAACTGACCGTGGCGCGATTGGTAGCACAGGGATTATCGAATCTAGAGATTGCTCAGCGGTTGAATGCAAGTAAACGCACGATCGAAAGTCACATTAGCCATATGTTGAAGAAAACGCTGTTGAGCAATCGCACAGAACTATCACGCTGGATCATTGAGAATAATATGGAATGAGGCGCAAAAACTTTCGGAGCGCTCTAAGCAAAAGTGATGTTAGCTTTGTCAATTGATTCCAGAGCTTCCAGCCGAGCCACTCAATCCATTCGAGCGGAGAGAGATCCTGTCGATATTTTCGGAGCAGTTGACGCACTCGTTGGTCGGAGGTTCCGTCTGCCATTGCGGTAAAGGTTTTTGTGCCTTGAATTCTGCGATAGTTGCCCCAAACGTGATCCACGTATTTTACGTGAGCGACTTGTACGGCACGTAGGATGAAATCGAGATCCATTGCGTGATGATCATCGATCGGATAATCTCCAATCTGGTTGTGTAGCGATCGATGATAAAAGTAAGCACAGGGATTACACGGGTAAGGATTAACATTAAGCCCGACGACAAGATCAAGCAATCTTAGCTTTGAAGGTCGGTTGAGATCGATTACTCTATTTTGGTCGTCCCAAATTCGGCAGTTCCCAACTACGAAACTTGGGTCTGGTAGGGTTTTGAAGAGTTGATTAACCTGATTTAGTACATTAGGTTCATAGTAGTCATCTACATTGAGAAACGTAATGATGTTGCCGATCGCAAGTCTAACTCCTTTGTTCATCGCGTCAGATTGACCCTGATCAGGTTCCGAGATCCAGCGAATGTGAGGGTACTGTTGTGCGTAGTCTTTGATAATGGTTACTGTATCGTCGGTAGAACCTCCGTCGATCAGAAGATGTTCAACTTCCTTACAGTGCTGTGCAATTACAGCTTGAAGGCACGATTCGATAAATTTTTCTCCGTTGTAGACGGGAGTGATGATACTAATCATGATAGATGCACAAAGCCTGATAGACAATTCTACAGTTGTTCGATCGCCTGATGCAAAATCTGCTCATGTTCTAATCGGGCTGCAACGAACTCTGGATTAAAGTAGTGAGTCGTTAAGTCTGTACCAAAACCAATGAAACTGGGAACATCAAATAATAACTTTAGCGATAAGCAAGCAGAACTGAAGGCAAACACACGAATATTAGAATTCTGAAATACTTTTAGAAAAAATATTTCAAACGGTAAAAAGAATAGATTTGGATCAGTAAGAATTATAATTTTTTGATAGAAGCCGGACAAGCTTTCTTTTAATCGATAAATCTTATCCAAATCATCTCTAGGATGAGGTTTGATCACCAAAACGCTATTCGGTAGAATTTTGTGTGAAATGAGAAACTCTCGATACGCTTTGATTTCGTCTTCTTGTGGTAAGCGATCGCCTTCTGAAAAATTAGAGGTGAGTAAAACCGAAACCGGAGGATTGTCGGGCAATCCGTGTAGCGAAGCTATCGCAGTTTGCACTTCTGCAACTTGAGCCGCATCAACGAAAGACGTAAATTGCTCAAATAGCGTAAGTAAGTTAGAAGGGTCTAGTTTAACGATCGGCATCGGCGGCGTTTCACCAAAGATTTCTGGTAACACAAAATAGCCAACCTCAAACGGCATTGAATATAGCTTTGTTTTCAGTTTCAACTGTTCGCGAATTTGATGCCAATATGCTCTCGCTTTCCACCAAGCCCAATCAAGCAATTGATCTGGCGTAGGTGGTGGTGTAGAGGGACGATGCACCACCGCAGAATGCTCTGAGAAATAAAGTCCAATTGCATCGCCGTAACAAATCCGAGATGCAGACGGATAGGCATTGCTTAACAGTTGATTGGTGAACTGCCAATTTCGACAGAGATACAGTTCATCGGTGTGATCTAGACCAATCCATTGATGAACAGTACCATAGATACGGTGAGGCGGCGTAGAATCTAGCTGATATCCGATCGCATCAAGCTGCTCTGGCGTGAGATAAACAATCGCTTCCCAATCACAAACAGCCTGTGCCATGCGTTGAATAAATGCGGCAAACTCATGATGCTGTTGATCGGGAGCATAAAGCTCGTAGATAACAAGATAGTTTTGATAGGTTGTATGCTGCGATCGCTCTCTGTAGAACATCGCCGACAATGCAGTAATTAGTTGAATACTTCCCTGACAAGTGATAATACGCTTCATTTCTGAATGGGTAGGATGCGAAATAGTTTATCTTGGTAGATGGCTTGGAGATAGTAAGACTGTTGAAGTTTTTGTTTGAGGTAAGGCAAAGGCTTATAGAGATAGATATTCGGCTGATTAGGAAGCGCGGGAACTTGTGGTTGAATGACAAGCTGAAACTGAGTTTCGGGTCGCACTAAATGACTGATTGCTAAAATATCTCCAATCGTGCCTCCTCCTTGATAAGAAACTTCATTGCTGACGACGATCGCATTTTGCGATCGATTAATCAGGCTAGCCATCACTTTATCTTTACTCATCTGATTTTGAAACACTTGTGCTGAGCATGATAATACTCCCGCAGTTAGAATTACCATCAGCACAAATTTCCAGTAGGCTTGCTGGAATGGGTTCGGTCGTTCGATCTGAGTTGTAAACCAATGAGCGACAGCAAGCTGAATTCCTAGATAGCTCGGCACAAAGTAACGGCTATTCGTCGATCGCAGCCCACCCAAAACTAAATCAGGAATGGCAACACTAAGAAATAACGGCAAAATCAGCAGGACAACGAAGCCCCAGATTGCTCTGGGTGTGTGTTGAATTAAGGATTTAACAGCTAAAACGACTAGGATCGCGATCGCGATTGCGAATACCCAGTTTAGTCTTCCGGGGCTTTGTTGCATGAATCATAAACGCTAAGAGATTTCCGACAGATTCAATGACTTAACGCACAACTCGAA
>PSLO01000042.1:0-36352 GCA_040289665.1 Leptolyngbya sp. ERB_1_1
CGAACAGAATGCAACACTTGAGTTATATCATCTGTAGTCTGGTTTTGGAGATTTGGTATTACTCAAGAATGTCAGTGACTATTTCTGAGGAACCTGGTTTAATCTCAAAAACAACCTTACCTGTTTGATTGTTGTGAACCTTGATCGCTGGCTTTTGCCAACTTAGCTCTCTCGCTAAACGAAAAGCATTGTGTCTAGCCAAGCCGCGTGTATTGAATACACCATGTTCCTCGTTTCCGCATTTGATTAGATATCTTGTAAACATGACGATAATGTGCATCAGGATTACACATTTTTAGCTTAACCACTTAAAAAAGCAAGACTTCAGCTTGAATCCCTCTTGAGCTAGATGCCCTACTCAAATCTATACTCAGGATTAGAGGAAATTCTGTATAGATTTCTCTTGCGATGGATAGAAATCGGATGAGGCATTCCCTAAAATCTACGTATCGAAAGATTAAGCCACTTTTAAGAAGGCTGTTATTCGATCGAGCAATCGCATTTATTCAACAACACTACTCTGAGTTTGATAAAGGAATCGGGATATGTCTGAACCGAATGGCGTGATGATGCAATACTTTCATTGGTACTTGCCGAGCGAGGGAACCTTCTGGAAGGAACTGGCAGAAAAGTCTAAAGAACTGGCAGAAGCCGGGATTACGTCGCTCTGGTTGCCTCCTGCTTACAAAGGAGTTGGGGGTGCATCCGAAGTTGGGTATGGCGTTTATGACCTGTACGACTTGGGCGAATTTGACCAAAAAGGCACGGTTCGGACAAAGTACGGTACGAAAGCAGAATACTTAGAAGCGATCAAAGCAGCTCAAGCAGCCGGAATTCGCGTTTATGCAGATATCGTAATGAATCACTGCATGGGCGCAGACCAAGAAGAAGTGGTTGAAGCCACACCGTTTAGTCAAGACAACCGGGGTGAAGTGGTTGGAGAATACCAACCTGTCAAAGCTTGGACACATTTCACCTTTGCGGGTCGCGGTGGCAAATACTCGAAAATGGAATGGCATTGGTGGCACTTTGACGCGATCGATTACAACGAGTACGACAAAGAGAAATCCGCAGTCTATCTGCTCAAAGGCAAAGAATTTGACGAAAATGTAGACCTGGAGAAAGGCAATTTTGACTATCTCATGGGCTGCGATCTCGATATGGACAATCCTGAAGTCCGCGAAGAACTGAAGCGCTGGGGGGAATGGTATCTCGATACCACCGGAGTCGATGGCTTCCGGTTTGATGCCGCGAAGCACGTTAAAGCTCCATTCTTCCAGGAATGGCTTGAACAGATGCGGCAATATCGTCAGCGCGATTTGTTTGCAGTGGGTGAGTACTGGTCTTACGAAGTGGAAGCACTGCACTACTTTATTGAAGCGACCCAAGGCACCGTGCAATTGTTTGATGCACCGCTGCATTACAACTTTCATGCGGCAAGTCAAGCCGGAGACAGCTATGATATGCGCCAGATTTTTGATAACACTCTGGTACAACAGCAGCCTTCTTTAGCTGTAACTTTAGTAGATAATCACGACTCTCAACCATTACAGTCGTTAGAGTCCCCGGTGGAATCTTGGTTTAAACCGCTCGCTTATGCGTTGATTTTGCTGCGGAGTGAGGGCTATCCTTGCCTGTTTTATCCAGACTACTATGGAGCACACTACCGCGATTATGGCAACGACGGCAACGAACATGAAATCTGGCTCGATTGTCATCGCTGGTTGATTGATAAGTTCTTGTATGCGCGGCGAGAGTATGCTTACGGCGAGCAATATAACTATTTTGATCATCCGAACTTAGTCGGCTGGACGCGCTTGGGCAATGAGGAACATCCTGGTGCAATGGCAGTGGTGCTGAGTAACGGTGAAGGGGGTAGTAAGTGGATGGAAGTCGGACAGCGCGATCGTACTTACATCGACATTACCGAGCACGTTCAAGAACCTGTCACTACAAACGCTGAGGGTTGGGGTGAATTCCGATGTAATGGCGGATCGGTTTCGGTTTGGGTTCCCCAAGACTAAAAGCAAAAGACCTCCGATCGCGCTCTTGAACGATCGGAGGTCTTTGCAATTTCAGAATTAGAAACTGAATTGTGTGCGAATGTTGCCTACAAAGACGGTCGGATTGGCATCGAAGTTATTCGGATTGAAAATCGCGTAGAACGTGGGCACGATCGCAATTTTGTCCGAGATTGGATAGAAGTACGAGGCTTCTAGTTCATACTGCGTTCCACCATCTCCACCCCCCGAGGCAAAGAAGCGACGACCGCGCGTAATATCCATCGGCATCACAAACGCCACGGTTGCCTGTGCGCCCTTTTTACCCAAATCTGGGAAAGCCACCCCCGCTTGGAAAGACTGCGTATCAACTCTGCCATTCACCGGATTCAATCGAGTATTTGCAAAGCTGTAGCGTCCAAACACTCCAAATCCAGGCGTTACCAGCCAATCGAAATTCACACCAAACATATTGGCGTAAGCGTATTTCAGTCCGCCATCGGTCACAGTTCCGTCTGCTTGCAGCACCGAAGCTCCTGGTGTTCCAGCATCTAAGTAGCCGTAGGGAATGGGTTCCCCGATCGCGCCACCAACCTGTCCGCCGTAAGCTTGAATGCGAGAGTAGTTATACTGCAATCGCAAATTGAAATTGCTGCTCGGTGAAAAGGTAAGTTCTGCTGAAGCAGTATTCGTTCCGCCAAACAATCCGAATGCAGGATTGCTCGATGTGTTGTAGCCAAACTGAGACGGTAGAAATTCAGTATTCTCGCCTAAATAGCCCAGCGCCAAACGGAACTGCTTGCTCAGTTGCACTTCTACAACGGCTCCTGAACCTCGATCGATGGTGTTCGACTGCGTACTATTTGAGGTGTCGAAGCTTGCACCCGCCGCAAAGATGTTGAGGAAGCGGTTGCCGTCAAAATGGCGATACCAGTCGATTCTTGGACCGACTGTGACTTTGATCGCATCGCTCACCGGGAAGCTGTAGAACAAGTCCCGAATCACAATATCACTACGACCATTGACGACTCCGCCTGTCTGGTCGAGGAAGGGTACACCGCTCGCGTTATAGAATCCAGCCGAAGCATACTGGTTGTAGGGCGAGATGCCATTTCCGGCAGCTAACTGTGTTACGAGGCTGTCTTTTCCGGTAAATGAGGTGTTGAGGGTGAGCCAAGTCAAGAAGCTGAGCGTCGTTTGGGGATCGGAAGCGATCGACGAAATCGGCGTTCCGGCGGCGGTTCTCACCCCAACAAATCGGTTATCTGCGGTCGAACCGGGAACTCCTTCAAACAAGACACCTCGACTTGCACCTGCTGTGGTGATGTTGAAGTAGGCATTTCCAAATAGCTTGGTGGTAGTCGAGAATTGTTGTTTTTCTAAGGTTGTAGTGCGGGCTTCGAGAGCATCGACGCGACCCCGGAGTGTGGCGAGTTCGGTGGCGAATTGTTCTTGAAGTTTTTGCAGCGTTGCCAGGTCTTCTTTTTTGACCAAATCCGAAGTGGCAGCGGCGATCAGTTCGTTGACACGATCGAGACACGCATTCAAGCCTGCCGCGAATTCGTACCGGGTCATGGCTCGATTACCCCGGTAGGTTCGGTCTGGATAGCCTGCGATACAACCATAGCGCTCTACTAGAGATTGCAGCGCTTGGAATGCCCAATCGGTGGGACGAACATCGGTAAATTGCGAAACGGAGGTGATTTGCTCCATTCCGGTTGTTGGCTCTACGGCATCGAGTGCAGCAACACGATTGACTTGATCGAAATTTGAAGCTACTTCTTTTACATCCGACTTGAGTTTTACATCAGACTTGAGTTTGAGGGATTCGACGGGAGCGGCGATCGCTGCTGTGTTTAACTCTGGGGTTTGCAGTTTTTCTGAAGCTTGTGCCGACTGCGTCCAAAATAAAACTGCTGGAGCCGTTAACCACAGCTTCCAGTAGCGAGAAGGATTCAACATTATTCCTCACACCATAGAGAATCTAATCAAGGCTGTATCGTATCAGACATTGATTTGCTAATATGTAACTTGTTAGACTAATCCCCTGTAAACAGTAAATTCAACGAAATTATTGCGATCGTCGAATTCGCTCAATTTCTTTCTGCAATTCTTCGATCTGCCGTTTCAATTGGTCTGCCTCTTCGTTGTGCGTTTCCACGTTCACGGCTCCTTCTGCTCCAACTCGAATGTAATTGCCTTGCCGAATGTTTTGGAACTCAGAAGACACTGCCCACTCTTGCAGAAATCTGATGCGCTCGATCGTGAATGGATGCGACAGAAACACACCGCTCGAAGCATCGTTATACAGTGAGAACTTATAAAGCTGATTCAGTTGATCATCATCTAAAGCTTGATAGCGATCGCTTTGTTTGATCAGTTCTTCTAAGCTCATTTCGTGAGCATATTTTTGCGATCCTCCAGCAAGTCGCATCATGCCGCTCAAGGTTGGGTTCAATTCATTCATCACCAACAATGAAGCGCGATCGGCAGAGAGTTCTGCTTTTCTTAGCCATTCGTAAAACGCCAACATTAAGCCTGTACTAATGAAATTACTCAAACCGAAGGTGAAATCAGCTAAACCTGCGATCGCGAAGTTTACCCACATTGCCATCTGTGTCAGTGTAGTATGCCCGCATTTAAGATGACCTAGCTCGTGAGCAATTACCGATCGTAGTTCTGCTTCAGAGAGAAGATCTAACAGTGCTGTGTTTAGGACGACACAAGGTTTTTCTTGTCCGAGTGCGAACGCATTCACAGATGGAGCTTGCGACACAAACAAATCAGGTTCAGGAGTAATATCTAAGCTCTGCAAACATTCGCGAAAGATTTGATAAACACTAGAAAACTGTCGCACACCGACTTGAATCGAATTGCCCATTAAGTAAATGTAGCGGGGACGTTCGTAGACAAATTCCACAAACTTGCGGGCAGCGAGATCAAATCCGGGCACACTTCGCAAAGCTTGTTCCGCTTGTCGATCGAGCGGATGCCGAAACGCTTCACTCGAAATTCCGGGATAGTTTGGCATAGCGATTTTTTCATTCAGTCCTGTTGATCAACGCTAACATAATGCTCAAAATCTCTTGGGCTGAGCTACCTTTTAGAATTCGCTAAAGATATCGAGTTGTTGGGTTGGATCTGTGAGCGGTTCAGCGGCTTTCGATTTGCTTTTTCGTAGTCCGATCGCGATTTTGCTATGTTTTTCGATTTGCGACATCACTTGACGCGCCCGATCGATCACCGAACTCGGTAACCCCGCTAATCGTCCAGCTTCAATGCCATAAGAGCGATCGGCTCCTCCGGGCTGAACTTTGTGCAGAAAAATAATTTGCTCTGGCATTTCGCGCACAGTCACTTGATAGTTTGCAACATTCGGCAGGATCGAAGCGAGTTCGTTCAGTTCGTGATAGTGCGTTGCAAAAATCGTGCGAGCGCGAATTTCAGTGGCGAGATGTTCGGCAACTGCCCAAGCGATCGATAATCCATCAAAGGTCGCCGTACCGCGTCCAATTTCATCTAAGAGAACCAGCGATCGATCCGTTGCATGATTGAGAATGTTCGCGGTTTCGTTCATTTCTACCATGAAGGTCGATTGTCCGGTGGCAAGATCATCGACTGCGCCGACACGGGTAAAGATGCGATCGCAAATGCCTAATCGGGCTGAATCTGCGGGAACAAAGCTTCCGGTTTGTGCCAAAAGTTGGATTAAACCGATTTGTCGCAAATAACAGCTTTTGCCACTGGCATTGGGTCCAGTCAGAACGATTAGATCCGGAGCGGGTGCGCCAAGTTCAGCCGAATTGGGAACGAAGAAGCCAGCGGGTAGAGAGTGTTCAACCACGGGATGGCGACCTTCGACGATCGAGATTTCTCGCCCCGATGAAAGTTTAGGACGACAGAAATTTTTGAATACTGCCAGTTCAGCGAGTCCCGTGAGGGCATCGACTGCCGCGACTGCGTGAGCAACTTTACGAATCAGTTCGGCTTGTTCTCCGACTTGCGATCGCAATCCGACAAAGACTTCGTATTCGAGTTCGCTGATTTCTCGCCGCGCATTCATGATGCGACTTTCGCGGGTTTGCAGTTCTTTGGTGGTGAAGCGCTCTTCGTTCGTGAGGGTTTGTTTGCGCTCGTAGCCTTCGGGATATTGATCGGCTTTGGCGCGTGAGATACTGATGAAATAGCCAAAGGCTTTGTTATACCCGACTTTGAGCGTTTGAATTCCGGTACGATCGCGTTCGTTTTTCTCAAGTTCGGCTAACCATTTCTCATCTTCTGCGGCTTGGGTACGCATTTCCTCTAATTGAGGCACAATGTTCGATCGAATTAATCCTCCCTCTTTGACTGACAACGGTGGACGTTCGACCAAATGCGCTGAGAGGTTCTGACCCAATTGTTCTAGGACAGGCGGAACGTGCTGTAATGCTTGCAGATACGAAGATTTCGCCTGAGCCACTAAACGCGCCAGATCTGGAAGCTTACTCAGTGATTCTGCAATATTGACGAGATCGCGTGGAGTTGCTGTTCCTGATCCGGCTCGACCTGCAAGCCGTTCTAAATCGTAGATCTGGTGCAGCATTTGTTTGAGATCTTCACGCAGTACGCCATCTTTCACGAGTTCTTGAATCGTCTCTTGACGCGCTTCGATCTCATCAATATTCAGAAGCGGCTGCAATAACCAACGTCTAAGAGCGCGGCTTCCCATTGGGGTTTCAGTCCGATCAACTGCCCACAGCAATGATCCATAAAACGTGCCATCTCGAACGGTTTGGGTAATTTCTAAATTGCGTCGAGTTTGCGGATCAAGCGTTAAATACTCGGTAATCGTGTAAGTGCAGATCGGCTGAAGTGGAACTTGGGTAGGCTCTGGAATTTTCGATTTTGTGGTGTCTAAAACATTGCGTTCTGAAGTCGATTCGATGTATTCCAAAAGTCCGCCAGCGGCTCGAACGGCTAACGGCAAATGTTCGCAGCCCATCCCTTCGAGCGATCGCACTTTGAAACGCTCTAATAATCGCTGTCGGGCTTCGGCTTGAGAGAAGGGAGATTGCGATCGTAAGGTATAGCAAAATTGCGTCGGTAAATCATTCGGAATGTGGGGCGATCGTTCTCCAGGTCGCAAGAGTCCACCTAAATCCGGTGCATTCGTGGGGATCAAAACTTCAGCAGGCTGTAATCGCATCAATTCGCTACTGAGTTGATCGAATCCGGTGGATTGTGTGGTGACAAATTCTCCGGTTGAGATGTCAGCGTATGACAATCCCCAGTGATTTCCAGCGAGTACAATCGCGGCTAAAAAATTATTGCGCTTCGCATTCAACATTCCTTCTTCGAGAATGGTTCCCGGAGTAATCACGCGAGTAATCTCACGACGAACTAACCCCTGTGCTTCTGCCGGATCTTCAACTTGATCACAAACTGCGATCGCATATCCTTTTTCGACTAATTGTGCAGAATAGCGATCGAGCGCATGATGCGGAATTCCCGACAATGGAACCCGACCAACTTCTTTACCGCCATCTTTTGAAGTCAAAACAATTTCTAATTCACGCGAAATAATCAGCGCATCTTGAAAAAAAGTTTCATAAAAATCCCCAACCCGATAAACCAAGATCGCATGAGGATATTGATCCTTGAGATCTGCATAATGCCGCATCATCGGCGTGAGATGTTCACGTTTGACAGCGCGATGATCAGCATAGCGAACCGAATGCTTGATCAAGCGATCGGGAACACCTTGGGTCGGATCAGGTTGAGCGGCGGGAACAGTCATAGATTAGTACGATTTTACTAAAACTAGCGTATCTCAACTCCTGATCTTATCGTGCCCGATTCGGGTACAAATTTTCAAAACGTGCTGGACTGCGCCACGATCGCTTTAATCAATCCATCTAAGGTGAATTCTTCTGCTTCGATTTCAACTCGACCCAGCAAAGCGCGACACGTCTTTGAGGTTTGAGGTCCGATCGATGCAAACTTGATTTTCTCGATCGATTCCGTCCACTGATCCCCGATCGCTTGTTGCAGCAGTTCACAGAAATGCTTCACGGTTTTGGAACTGGCAAACGTGACTAAATTTACGGCATGATCCTGAATCGCGGCGATCGATTTGGCATCGGGAATTTGAGGACAGGTGGATTGATACGCTGCAACTTCAGTGATGATCGCACCTCGATCGCTAAACGCTCTCACCAACACATCGCGCCCACCCGTTTCAACTCTGGGAAACAGAATCTTCTTACCCTCGACTGGTTCTGGAAAATTCACCACCATCGCATCTGCAACAAACTCCGGTGGAATAAAATCTGGCTGTAACCCCCGCTGTCTTAATCGCTGCGCCGTCTTTTCTCCAACCACGGCGATCTTAATCGCTCCGAGTCCGCGCAAATCTTTGAGCTGAGAAGCCAATCGCTCAAAAAAGTAATCCACCGCATTCGTGGAGGTAAGAATTAGCCAATCGAAATCATTCAGCGCAGCGATCGCGCGATCCAACTCCACCCAACTCGACGGCGCAACAATCTCGATTGTCGGCATCTCGATCACTTTTGCACCATAATTTTGCAGCGAGTACGAAAACTGGCTCGACTGTCCCGCCGCACGAGTGACGACAATCGTTTTTCCAAACAAAGGCAAATTCATAAGAACGATCGCAGTCTAACAACTTCTCCAATCACAATCACACAAGGCGATAATCGTTGCGGATTCACTTGTTGCAAAATCTCTGAAAGCGTACTGCTCCAGATTTCCTGCTCCGGATGACCCGCCCAGCGAATAATTGCGATCGGAGTCTCTTCTGATTTTCCCTGATGGTGTAGCTGTTCGACAATCAGGGGCAGATGTTTTCCTCCCATGAGAATCACGATCGTATCAATTTGGGCGAGGGCTTGCCAGTTGAGCCGCTCTGGTTCGTGGGCAGTGACAACGGTAAATCCGCGACTCAGCACCGGATCAGTTAGGGGAATATTCGCAAACAAAGGAGCCGCGAGGGCTGAAGAAAGACCCGGAACCACTTCATACGCGCATCCTGCCGATTTGAGTGCCTGAATCTCTGAGGTGGTGCGTCCGAAGATAAAGGGATCGCCGCTTTTGAGCCGTACCACTTGTTTTCCTTGCTGACACTGTTCGACCAGTAAGCGATCGATGTCTTCTTGTTTCATGCTCGGCTGTCCACCCCGTTTACCAACGTTGAGTTTGAGGCAAGTTTCTGCGACGAGTTCTAAAAATTGCGAATCAACCAGCGCATCGTAAACGAGAACTTCTGCTTGGGTGAGCAATTGATATGCCCGCATGGTCAGATTGCCGATATCGCCAGGACCTGATCCAACAAGAAAAACTTTGCCTACCATGAGCTACTTCCGAATGAAAGAGATTGGATCTTCTGCAACCCAACCTAATTTAGAATTCGATCGCACTTCAAAGTGCAGATGTGGCTGTGGTGTAGCCGGAGTTCCGGTTTGTCCAACCGTGCCGATCATGGTTCCGCGCGTCACTTTTTGTCCCACTTTGACATTGATTTTTGCCAGTTGAGCATAGCGCGTTTGATAGCCCTGCTGATGATTAATCACGACTAAGTTTCCATATGCGCCCTGATTTCCGGCAAAAGCAACTGTTCCATCTCCGATCGCCTGTACAGAAGTTCCCACATTCGCCAACAGATCAATCCCGCTGTGAAACACAGGTTTTGTCGCTCCATTGGGCAGATACCAGCCAAAACCAAGGGCGATCGCTTGTGTCCCTGTTAAAGGCGAACCGGATAAAACACTAGAAACCCCAACCAGCGTTGGCTTTGTTCCTTCATTCGGCGACCAGTTCACTCCCGGAACAAACACTACTTTTGGCGATCGCTGACAGCCGTTCACTTCATACAGCACGTCTGGGCGGACTCGATACCGCGCTGCTAAATCCTTCAAACTCTGTCCTGCTGGCACTTCGACCCGAATTCCGTTATATGGTGGGATTAGGAGTTGTTGTCCGACCGTGGCTTTTCCCGATCGCACATTGGGATTGAGTCCCATCACGGTTGCCGGAATCAGGTTGTAGCGTGACGCGATCGATTCTAAGGTTTCTCCAGATTTCACCGTATGCCGGGACAAGCGGGACAACGCAGGAGCCGGACAGCCTAATTCAGCCGCCCGCGCACTTTGCATAAAACTTAATGTTCCTAAACTCAACACTCCAGCAAGGAGCAACTCACGGTACTGCATAGCTTGATTGATGTACTGCTGCCGCTTTTCTGGACGAGTCTAGCACCCAGTTGTTTCAAACTGGGCTTAAACCACTTGCTGTCTTAAGAATGGAATGAGAATTTCACTCACTTTTTCGTGCCAGTCTTCTTGGGGATAATGTCCGACTTCATCGAGTTCGACCAATTCGGCTTTGAGCGACTTTGCAGAGTCGATCGACAACCAAGGATCGCGCATTCCCCAACCGATCAGCAGTGGATTATTCCAATTCGCTAACCCGGATTCGATCTCCGCTGTCGCTTCCTTAAGCTGCAAATTCTGAATGATCGCAAGCAGCGATCGACCCACATCAGAGGTCTTCAGCCACGGACGACGGTACACATCCAAATCTGCATCTTCGATTCGATATCCGCCCGCCCCTTCTAACGTGCGATCGACCAAGAGCGGATCTTGCGTCATCATGTCGCCTACGAGCGGAATTCCCATTTGTTTCAGTTTCCAAGGGAGATTCACGCTTTGTGCGATCGGACAGTTAAAAATTGCCAAACGTTCAACTTGTTCTGGATGTCTCAGTGCGTACTGAATCCCAACCGAACCGAGAAAGCCTTGAGCAACGATCGAGACTTTTTCAAATCCAAACTGAGCGATCAATGCTTCGAGTGCCGTGATAAACGCATCGGGCGTATAAGCAAAGTCGCGGCGATCGGGCATACTCGAATATCCACACCCGACACAATCGGGCGCGATCGCTCTGAATCCTTGTTCTGCCAGTGCGGGAAGAACGTGCCGCCAACTGTAACCCTGAGAAACTAAGCCATGCAGCAAAATGACTGGAGTGCGATTATTCTCGTTCATTGGTTCTGCCTCGCGGTAAAACCAGTTGAGCGATCCGACCTCGATCCGTTTGCCTGCTTCGACCATTGCGTTTCTCCTGCTCTTTCGTGTGAGCTTATCGCGTTTCGGGGACAACGATCGATTGTCATGAATCTATAACTTCAGTAAATTTTGTAGTTTTAGATACAGAATTTTTCTGATATAGTAGATAAGTAATCAGAAATGGAGAACAAGCTATGTCGATTCAAGATCAAGCACGGGCATTAATGGTGCGTCATCGTCAAATGGCTCGGAACCGTGAGCAGTCCATGTTGGCTCGCCAAGCGAATGAAATTGGAATGCCATCAGAATCCGCGCAGATGGTTCATAACAAAAGCACCAATGTTGAAGGCTACGATCGCAGCAACGTCGGCTTAAGCTGATTGCAATTAAGAATTAATTTGAGCAGGCGTTCTTCAAACGAGGAGCGCCTTTTAATTTTGCTTTCCTCAGCGATAGTGGGATGCTTGACGATGCAAGTTTTCGCTCCTGCGACCGAGTAAATGGAAACCCAGCCCCGTGAATTAAGAATTTATGAAACTGAGGATGGAAAAGCAAGGAGTTTTTGAGTTTAGAATTGATTACGGTGCTGGCTATCGAGTGTATTTTGCACAATCTGGAAATCTTGTTCTTTTACTCCTATGTGGTGGAGACAAACGTACACAAGATCAGGACATCGTGAAGGCTAAACAATTTTGGGCGGACTTTAATCAACGCGAAAATGCCAACTAGCAGAAGCTATCACACTTACTTAGTTGAATCTCTTAAAGATCCTAAAGAGGCAGCCGCTTTCTTAGATGCTGTGCTGGAAGATTGCTCGATTGAGGAACTTCATCTGGCGCTAACTCAAATCGCAGCTTGTGCCTCTGCGATTTGAGTTAGCGCCAGATCGAGAAGCAATTTATCAACAACTTTCTCAACCGCATTTAGATTTTTCGACTTTGTTGGCGGTCTTAGGGAAATTAGGATTTCGGCTTTCTGTTGCGCCAAAAGAGAACGCCGCTTAAAACTACTCTTCAACGACTTCGATCAGGTCTTCGATCGACACCCCAAACACCCGCGCCAACTTCAATAACGCGGTCACATCCACCATCGCCATTCCAGGAGAACGCGAGTAAGTTCTGAGCGTACTGTAAACCACTCCCGATCGCTCAGAAACTTCCTTAATTGTCCAACCTTTTTCTTTTGCAAGTTCTCGAATCTTTAAGCGAACCAAACCCATCGATTGACAAATGACTAGATCTAGTCATTTAATAGAGTTGCTGTCAGGTAAGCGCTTTCTTGCCTGGAAAACACGAAAAGCGCTTACTCTTCTTCCCACCAAAGGAAAGCAAAACTATGATACCAAGCGAACTGCCGAACGTTGAGATCGGCGCATCTTATCGTGACCGATTGTATCCCTGGTCGATCGTCTGTTTGTTGCCAGATATGCAGCGCTCGACCGTTTCGCGCCATCGAACTCGCACTCAAGCTGAAGAACATCTCAAAGCGTTATATCGGTTTAGTCGATCGTTTCAATATACGATCGTCTTTGATCCTGAAAGCGAGTAAAACGCAATCTCCAAAACCGAAATAAATATGTCAGAGTTAAAATATGTAGCTATTGTGAATTGTCACGATAGCTGCTTTTCGTAACAACATATTCAACCTAAAACTTAAAAAGAATTCAGGGTTTTTACTCAAATCGTCGTCTAGTTGCTGAAATTTCTACTATGCACACTGCCTTCCTCACCCGGCTTCATAGTCCCGATCGTCCCGTACTTGTCTTCGATGGAGCGATGGGAACCAATATTCAGTCGCAAAATTTAACGGTTGAAGACTTTGGTGGAGCAGAGTACGAGGGCTGCAATGAATATTTAGTTCAGACTAAACCAGAAGCGATCGCGAAAGTGCATCGTGATTTTCTGGCAGCCGGAGCCGATGTGATCGAAACCGATACATTCGGTAGCAGTCCATTTGTGTTAGCAGAATATGGGCTGCAAGATTTGGCATATGACTTAAGCAAGAAAGCCGCAGAACTAGCGAAACAATGCACAGCGGAATTTTCCACACCTGAAAAACCGAGATTTGTCGCAGGATCGATGGGACCTGGCACGAAGCTTCCAACGCTTGGACACATTACCTACGACGAACTCAAACAAGCGTTTACCGTTCAAGCAGAAGGCTTGTTTGATGGAGGCGTAGACTTATTTATCATCGAAACTTGTCAAGATGTTCTGCAAATCAAGGCGGCACTGAACGCAGTAGAAGCGGTGTTCGCTAAAAAAGGAGAGCGTCGTCCGTTAATGGTTTCGGTGACGATGGAAGTTCAGGGCACGATGCTGGTTGGAACCGATATTAGCGGCGTTCTAGCAATTTTGGAGCCATATCCGATCGACATTCTCGGTTTGAACTGTGCGACAGGTCCCGACCGCATGGCAGAGCACATTAAGTACCTAACTGAGAACGCGCCGTTCGTCGTCTCCTGTATTCCTAACGCAGGCCTACCGGAAAATATCGGCGGTCATGCTCACTATAAATTAACGCCCGTCGAACTTCAGATGGCGCTACACAAATTTATTGAGGATTGGGGCGTTCAGGTGATTGGTGGATGTTGTGGAACTCGTCCAGAACATATCAAAGCATTAGCAGAAGCAGCGGCAACGATGACACCAAAAGAACGAAATGTTCGCATTGGTGAAAGTGCATGGATGAATGGTCAAGTATACAAATCTGAAACACCGAGACCAACGCTTGGATACACGCCTTCAGCCGCATCGATTTACACTGCACAACCCTATGAACAAGACAATTCTTTCCTCATCGTCGGTGAAAGATTGAATGCTAGCGGTTCTAAAAAAGTTCGAGAATTGTTGAATACAGATGATTGGGATGGATTAATTGCGATCGCAAAATCTCAAGTGAAAGAAGGCGCACACGTTCTTGATGTCAACGTCGATTATGTCGGACGCAACGGTGAATCCGATATGAAAGAGCTTGTGTCGCGTCTGGTCACGAATGTCACCCTACCTTTGATGCTCGACTCAACCGAGTGGACAAAGATGGAAGCAGGGCTAAAAGTCGCAGGCGGTAAGTGCATTCTCAATTCAACCAACTACGAAGATGGCGATGAGCGATTCTTCAAGGTGTTGGAGCTTGCGAAAGAATATGGTGCTGGCGTGGTGATTGGCACGATCGACGAAGAAGGCATGGCGCGAACGGCTGAGAAAAAATTCCAAATTGCTCAACGCGCCTATCGGGATGCTCTAGAGTATGGCATTCCGCCACACGAACTCTTTTTCGATACCCTGGCATTACCGATTTCAACCGGGATCGAAGAAGATCGCGAGAATGCAAAAGCAACGATCGAATCGATTCGGATGATTCGCGAAGCGCTTCCGGGCGTTCACTTCATGTTAGGAGTGTCGAATGTGTCTTTCGGTCTGAGTCCAGCGGCTCGAATCACGTTGAATTCGATGTTTCTGCACGAAGCAACGATCGTGGGAATGGACGGCGCGATCGTATCGGCTGCAAAGATTTTACCGCTTGCAAAAATTGATCCTGAACATCAGAAAGTTTGTTTAGATCTGATTTACGATCGTCGCGGATTTGAGGGTGATATTTGCACCTACGATCCGCTGACTAAGCTGACTCAATTGTTTGAAGGCGTGAGCGCGAAAGACGCTCGATCAAACAATACTTTGGCTGATTTGCCGATCGAAGAACGCCTGAAGCAACACATCATCGATGGTGAACGCATTGGATTAGAAGATGCGTTGAAGATTGCATTAGAAAACTATGAGCCGTTGCATATCATTAATACTTTCTTACTTGATGGCATGAAAGTTGTAGGTGAATTGTTCGGATCAGGTCAAATGCAATTACCGTTCGTGTTGCAGTCTGCGGAGACAATGAAATCTGCTGTAGCATTTCTTGAACCATTTATGGAGAAGAAAAGTGATGACAGCGGCAAAGGTAAATTCTTGATCGCAACGGTTAAAGGTGATGTTCACGATATTGGTAAGAATCTCGTTGACATTATCTTGACCAATAACGGTTACAAGGTGATTAACTTAGGCATTAAGCAGCCTGTAGATGCGATCGTTGATGCGTATATCCAACATCAACCGGATTGTATTGCCATGAGTGGTCTACTCGTGAAATCAACCGCATTCATGAAAGAGAATCTAGAAGTGTTTAACGAAAAAGGAATTAGTGTTCCTGTGATTCTCGGCGGTGCGGCACTGACTCCGAAATTCGTGTACGAGGATTGTCAGAATGTTTACAAAGGTCAAGTCATCTATGGTCGAGATGCCTTTGCAGATTTGACCTTTATGGATCGATTCATGCCTGCGAAAAAAGAGGGGCAATGGAGCGACGTTGAAGGCTTCCAAGGTGAGTTTGCTCAATTCAATCAGAAAGGGCGAAAAGCGATCGAAGATGCCGAGCGCGAACTAAACGGCGAACCGGAGAAGAAATCCGATGAACCGGAAGTGATCGACTTAGTGCGATCGGAAGCGGTTGCAATTGACATTCCGCGACCCACTCCGCCATTCTGGGGGGCGAAGGTTCTTAGTCCCGAAGATCTCTCGATCGATGAGCTTTTCTGGCATTTAGATCTTCAAGCGCTGATTGTGGGACAGTGGCAGTTCCGCAAGCCAAAAGACCAATCGCGCGAAGAATACGATGCGTTTCTGTCGGCAAAAGTTTATCCAGTGCTTGATCGCTGGAAAGAGCGGATTCGCACCGAAAATCTGCTAAACCCCCAACTAATCTATGGTTATTTCCCTTGTGTGGCTGAAGGAAATTCCGTTCACGTTTACGATCCAGCTGTGATTGAAAAAGGTTTAACTCCTGAAACTGCGACTCCGTTTGTGACTTGGACATTTCCCCGTCAGCGATCGCTGCGTCGTTTGTGCATTGCTGACTTCTTCCGTCCCAAGCACGAAAATCAGTTTGATGTCCTACCGATGCAAGCCGTCACCATGGGACATATTGCAACCGAAATTGCACAAGAACTCTTCAAAGCGAACAACTACACCGAATATCTCTACTTCCACGGGATGGCGGTACAGATGGCGGAAGCGCTGGCAGAGTGGTCACATGCTCGAATTCGTCGAGAGTTAGGCTACGGGGATCTCGAACCCGATAACATTCGCGATATGTTAGCGCAGCGTTATCAAGGATCACGCTATAGCTTCGGTTATCCTGCTTGCCCGAATGTGACTGATCAATTCAAACAGTTGGAGCTATTGGATACAGAGCGGATCGGCATGACGATGGATGAAAGCGAACAGCTTCATCCGGAACAATCTACCACTGCATTCGTGGTGTATCATCCTGCTGCAAAATACTTTAGCGCATAGGTAGCGATCGACTTTGAAGTTGGCGAGGTGTGATTCTTTCACATCTCGCTTGTTATTTTATAAAAAGTAGATTGTGGAAGATCGTGATGCAAGCCACTGAAGTTTCAAAGCGCTACACACCCGAACAGTACTTAGCTTTAGAAGAGAAAATGGATAGGACTCTCAGCGCAGTTAGCACATCCGAAAAATTACACATCCCACACAACAACGTGAGGGAGATCACGTTTTTACTCTCAGGACAATTACATAGACGAAATCATCATAAATGTTTTGATATGACGAAGACATGATTAAGTTTGTTTTCTTGCTCCAGCAAATTGACTAGGCTAACCCACAAAGATTGGCTGGAGGCTGCTTGGATGACGGTTGAGGGAGTTCGCAGAAAGTCTGATGCGCGGGTTGGTATTGTATCCGTAAATTCCACAGAGTACGTACAAGCAATGTTCAACTGTCTAGAAGCAGGAGAAGTTGCTGTACCGTTGAAATACAGAGATGACCACGATCGTATTAGTGCTGCTAGTGTCGATCGCGTATTCGCTCCATCCGGCGGCGGTACATGGATGACACGATCGTTTCAAGGTTCCACTAGTGATGCGACGGCGATCGTCTCCTTCACCTCTGGAACAGAAGGACAGTCGAAAGGGGTTCTTCTCACCCACCGAAACTTATCTGATGTAGTCATACGCCTCAATCGCCTGATGCAGGTCGATGACACCATTAGCGAATATATTGGCGTTCCGGTCTATCATTCCTTTGGCTTTGGGCGATGTCGCGCGATCACGTCCGCAGGTGGAAGATTTTTCATACCCGAATCTGGCTTTAATCCGGCTGAGATTGGCTCAATGCTGAAAAGAGGAGAGATCAACGCGATCTCTGCGGTTCCGAGTCTATGGCGCGTCTTGTTGTCGAACACCGATTTAATCGGAAGTGCAGGGCGGCGCGTTCGATGGATCGAAATTGGCAGTCAGTATATGAGCCGACAGGAAAAAGAAGCGCTGAAAGCTTTGTTTCCCGAAGCGAGAATTGTTCAGCATTATGGACTGACCGAGGCATCGCGATCGACCTTGCTCGAAATTCATCAAGCCGAAGGAGACGCGCTCGAATCCGTTGGGCAAGCGATCGGCAGCGTTGAGATCAAGCTGACCGCAGAAGGACAGATCGCGATTCGCGGAAATCATGTCGCACGCGCTTATCTCATTGATGGCAAAGAAGTGCCAATTCAAGATGAAGAAGGCTGGCTTGTCACCAAGGATTTAGGCAGCTTAAAAAATCGGCAGCTTTACTATAAAGGTAGAGCCGATGACGTGATCAACTGTGGCGGACTCAAAGTTCATCCCGAAGCGATCGAAACGAAGCTGTTTAGCGAGATTGGGTACAGCACAGGAATCGCAATTTGTCGCAAACCTGATCCACTCCGGGGCGATGGTTTTTTAGTCGCAGTCACTCCTGATGTAACGATCGACAAATCCGAGCTACAAGAGGCAGTATCACAGTCAATTCAAGCGTTTGGAGTTAACGCAGGGAATTCGATAGCCCTGGTCGAGGTTGACCAACTGCCTAAAACCGCAACTGGTAAAATTCAGCGTCGTCAGCTTGCTGAGTGGTATGCAGACCAGAAGTTAGAGCCATCTTCTGAGCCTACGCCGAATCCAGCGATCGGGAAAAGCATCGCTGCTGATTTTTGTCGCGTTCTTAATTTGCGCCAAGTTCAACCCGAAGACACATTCATTTCGTTGGGTGGAGACTCGCTTTCTTATGTGCAACTCTCAATGGAGTTTGAGCGGCATTTGGGCTATTTGCCTCAGGGCTGGGAACATTTATCGATCGCTGAGTTAGAGCAACTTTCTCCCCAACGTAGCCGCTCTGGTTTGATCGAAACCAGTATTATTTTGAGAGCACTCGCGATTATGGGTGTTGTTGCAGGACACGCTGAGCTACTAGAGATCGGGGGTGGTGCGCTCTTACTGCTAATGATTGCGGGTGCAAATTTGGCAAGATTTCAATCCGGAGCATTGTTCCGAGGTGAATTATTTCAGCCGATTTCCTCACTCTTACGCAATCTCGTGACCCCTTATTTAATCATCTCGGCTGCCTATCAACTGTGGAAACGCGAACTTGATCTCAGTGTATTGCTTTTGTTTAGTAACTTTATTAATCCAGAAGTTACTTCTATCTTTCCAGTCTGGTTTATCACGCTGCTAGTTCAGGTGATTCTGATATTTTCATTGTTGTTTGTCATAAAACCGATTCGGCAATTTGCAGCAGCATCACCTTGGGAATTTGGATTAGCGACACTTTTGATTAGCATTCTTGCAAAAGTTGGGATCTCTTCGGTTTGGGACACGACTTATTTGTACGATCGCCTTCCACATATGCTGTTTTGGATTTTTTCGCTCGGTTGGACTGCCCAGTTTGTTCAATCTCAACAGCAGAAGATCATCACAACGATTATCCTATGGGCGCTCGTACCGATCTTAGCTCACTTGGATCAAACCTATGCTTGGTGGATATTGTTTGGCGGAACGCTGGTGCTTTGGTTGCCAGTCGTTTCGGTTCCGCGAATTATCAAGTCTCCGCTGCAAATCCTCGGTGCAGCAACCTATCACATTTACCTATTTCACATGATCTTTATTCATTTCGTAAGAAATGTAGCGGGGATTCCGTCTCCTTGGTTAAACACAGTGGTGGGTCTGTCTGGAGGAGTTTTGGTTTGGGCTATGGTTCAGGCAGTGCAGCGATTCTTGGCAAAACGTCGAACCAATTCAGCAGGTGAAACAAGTTCGATTTAGGTGATAGAAAAACCAAAAGACGATCGTGCTAATTCATTTCGGTTGGAGGGCGTTAGAACAATTGACCGAAAGCGCGATCGTCAAAAAATCCTTTATCTTCGTTCCAATCCTAGTCTCGTTGTTCTTGAGACTCGCACGTTTGCACTAAGCAGCGCTCTAGCAGTTCGACACGGTAGTGATACCAATAGCGACGCGGATTTAGAATCACTGGGTAGGCAAAATGGAAAAGCGGCTGATTGAGATATTGCCAGACCGGAAAACGGGGTTTTAGTGTAAACATGAGGAGCCATCATTGAAGTATCAGGTGACGGCAACACTGAGGAGGTCAAACATCCTGAGTCATCTGCCAATTCTAAGATGCCAAATTTTCTCCCTGAGCTTCCTGGTAAAGATCGCGGAAACTGGTTCGATCGCGCGACAAAGATCGGTGATCCTAATGAGAGGAATTTGGCTGTAATAGGGACAATAAAGATTGACCTAAAGATTCGTACTGTTCAGCAGTGTTGTAAATCTGAGCAGAAATGCGAACCAATCGTTTCGGTGCTTGCGGAAAGGGCACAATCGGGACTTCGATATTGAACTTCTCAAGCAACGCATCCTGTAATTCGACATACGAACCATCGGGTAAGGGAACCGTGGCAAGTGAACCGATCATCGATTCAGGACAGGGAGGCGCAACGTTGAGCAGTTCGCAGAGATGATTTCGAGCGGCGATCGCCATTGAACGATTTCTCGCTTTTAGTTCTGCCCAACCGCCCGGAAGCAAAGAATTCATCCACTCGATCGCGCTCTTGACAGAGAGATAAGCGGTCGGATCATCGGTTCCCATCCAATCAAACTCAAGCTGAAATCGAGAGCGATCGCGTCTCGGAGAATTTGCGCCATGACTGATGGTGAGTGGTCGGATCTCAGGTTGCTTCTCTTTTTTCACATACAGAAAAGCGGCTCCTTTCGGCGCACACATCCATTTGTGACACGTTGAACTGTAATACGTTGCGCCGAGTTGAGTGAGATTCAAGTCCACCATTCCCGGCGCATGAGCACCATCGATCAACGTATCGATTCCACGCGCAGATAAAGCTTGAACGAGTCGCGCGATCGGAAACACCATTCCGGTTTGGCTCACTACATGATCAATCAACGCGAGTCGGGTTTGAGCCGTCACTTTAGAAAGAACTGCCTCAATCACTTGATTCGGAGACTTGATAGGATACGGAACATCCGCCACAACCACCGTCGCTCCCGATCGTGCCGCCACAAAATCGAGCGCATTCCGACAAGCGTTATATTCCTGGCTTGTGGTTAACAGTTCATCGGTTGGGGAGAAGGAGAGCGATCGTAAAACTGCATTCACGCCTGTCGTCGCATTCGGCACAAAGACCAGTTCTTCCACACTCGCGCCAACAAATGCTGCCAGTGCTTCTCGTGATTGATCCAACAGTCCCTCAAATTCTCGTCCTAAAAATCGCAGCGGTTGCCGTTCCAACCTTGCCCGAAATTCCTGCTGAACCTCCAGAACTGCTGTCGGGCAAGCACCGAATGATCCATGATTCAGAAACGTACAGGTCGGATCAAGCGACCAAAACTGTGAAAATTGATTAGACTGCATTCTGTTAAAACTCCCCAGACAGGATTCGAACCTGTGACCAATCGATTAACAGTCGATCGCTCTACCGCTGAGCTACTGAGGAACGCGCTCACTTGCGAATCTAATAATAACGACAAATCGCCAATCTTTGCAAGCTATTTCTCAAAATTGCTCAAATCGCCAATCAGAGCGCGGAGTATGGTCAAATGAAAAAACTGCGATCGAGGCAGACCTTATGGTTTCAGAACCTCCCATCATTCACCGTTTACTCAAACTCTCCCGCGCAATCGATCAATTCAACGAAATGATCGGACGTTTCACGCTTTGGCTCGTCTTGCTCATGGTTGCGCTCGGTGTCTGGAATGTGGTCGGGCGCTACTTAGGAAAAGCGATCGGGCAAAATCTCACCTCGAATTTCTTCATCGAAAGCCAATGGTATATCTTTGACCTGGTGTTTTTGCTCGGAGCCGCCTACACGCTGAAGCACGATGAACACGTTCGAGTCGATGTGTTCTACAGCCGTTGGAGCCGTAAGACGAAAGCACTTGCAGATTTTTTTGGCACACTGTTCTTTCTGATTCCGTTCTGTGTGCTGGTGATTTATTTTTCGTGGGGCACGATCGTCGAATCTTGGATCACGCGCGAAGTTTCTCCTGATCCGGGTGGCTTAGCCCGCTATCCGATTAAAACCATGATCATTGTCAGTTTTGCGCTGCTGATCGTGCAAGGCATTTCAGAACTAATCAAAAACTGGGCGATTTATCGCGGACACTTACAGGAGCGCGAGTAATGGACTTCTGGAATCAATATGAAATTGTTTTCGATTCGGAGTGGTTAGGTCCTCTGATCTTTTTGGGGGCGCTCGTACTGCTGTCGTTTGGGTATCCGGTCGCGTTTTCACTGGGAGGAACTGCGATCGTATTTGCCATCATCGGCATTGTGTTGGGTGTGTTCGATCCGGTGTTTCTGACTGCCCTGCCTCAACGAATTTTTGGCACGATGTCGAACTATACGCTGTTGGCGATTCCCTACTTCATTTTTATGGGATCGATGTTAGAGCGATCGGGCATTGCAGAACGGTTGCTCGAAACGGTCGGAATTCTACTTGGTAAGTTGCGCGGCGGTTTAGCGTTAGCGGTAGTATTGGTGGGCGCATTGTTGTCGTCGCTGCAACGGTTGTGGCAATGGGATTGATCTCGCTACCGATCATGCTGCGGTATGGCTACAACAAAGAATTAGCAACCGGAGTGATTGCAGCATCAGGAACGCTTGGACAAATCATTCCGCCGAGTGTGGTGCTGGTGGTATTAGGAGATCAGTTGGGGGTGTCGGTCGGGGATTTGTTTGTGGGATCGGTGATTCCGGGGCTGATGATGGCGGGAGCGTTTGCGCTACACGTTCTGATTGCGGCGTGGCTGCGTCCTGATATTGCACCTGCTTTGCCGGAATCGGTGCGAAAAGAGTTTGGGGGTGAGGGATTTTTTAAGCGGGTGTTTACTGCGATCGTGCCGCCTTTAGCTCTGATTCTGCTCGTTTTAGGCAGCATTTTCTTCGGGTATGCGACACCGACTGAAGCGGGTGCAGTGGGAAGTTTGGGCGCGATCGTGCTGGCGGCGATGAATCGTAAACTGAGTTGGGAATCGCTCAGAGTCGTGTGTGATGTGACGCTCCGTAATACCAGCATGGTGGTGTTTATTTTGTTTGGTTCCACCGCATTTAGTTTGGTATTTCGGGGATTGGATGGCGATCGCTTTGTGTTTGATGTGTTGACAAACTTACCCGGTGAAGAAGTGGGATTTTTGTTTGTCAGTATGTTGGTGGTATTTCTGTTGGGATTTTTTATTGATTTCTTCGAGATTTGCTTTATTGTTGTGCCGCTGTTTGTGCCTGTAGCGCGACAGTTAAATCTCGATTTAGTTTGGTATGGCGTGGTTTTAGGTGCGAATTTACAGACTTCGTTTCTCACACCTCCGTTTGGGTTTGCACTGTTTTATCTTCGGAGTGTTGTGCCTGAAGGTGTGACCACTGCCAACATTTATAAAGGGGTGATTCCGTTTATTTTGCTGCAATTGCTGGTGTTGATTTTGATTATTGTGTTTCCGGGAATTGTGGGATTCTTGCCCTCGATCGCGAAAACCTAAGTTTGCTTGTCCACATCGGTAGACATTCTCGTATGCAAGTTCAGATTCAAACGTTCACAGTTCATAAACGGTTTGCGCTCAAAATCAGTCGCGGAACCACCGCTCAAACGACCAATGTTTGGATCAAGATTGAGCAAGATGGGATTGAAGGTTGGGGCGAAGCGTCCCCGTTTTCGATCGGAGAACAGCCCCAAACGACCGAAAGGATTGCTCGTTCTCTGCAAGCGGTCGCGCCACTGCTCAAAGCCATTCATCCGCTTGAACGCCAACGCATTGATCAGCTTTTCGCTCAAACTAACCTTCCTTCTGCTGCCTGTGCTGCGATCGACATTGCTCTGCACGATTGGTTAGGAAAGTCTGCGGGTCTGCCGTTATGGAAATTGTGGGGATTAGAGCGCGATCGCATTGTTCCAACTTCGGTGACGATCGGGATCAACACCCCCGAAGGCGCAAAACAACGAGTCGAAGACTGGCTTGGTAAAGGAACCGTCGAATCACCGCTGCAAGACATTCAAGCCTTGAAAGCGAAGTTAGGAAGCCCTGAAGGCATTGAAGCGGATCAAGCCATGTTTGAAGCGGTGCAAGAAGCGGCTCCGAACATTGACCAAATTAGTATTGATGCGAATGGCGGATGGACAGTTGAAACGGCTCTGAAGATGGCATATTGGTTACGCGATCGCAATGTGACTTACATCGAGCAACCTTTAGCAAAAGGACAAGAAGCAGGACTAAAAAAACTGTTTGAACTTTCGCCGTTGCCAATTTTTGTGGATGAGAGTTGTTTTACCAGTCGATCGATTCCAGCACTAAGCAATCGAGTTCACGGCATCAATATTAAGCTAATGAAGTCTGGTGGATTGAGCGAAGCCCTGCGGATGATCCATGTTGCTAAGGCTCATGATCTTAAAGTAATGTTTGGGTGTTATTCAGATAGTACATTGCTCAATAGTGCGATTGCACAGTTATCTCCATTAGCAGATTATTTGGATCTCGATAGTCATTTGAATTTGATTGATGATCCATTTATTGGTGCAATGTTTCAAAATGGGCGCGTGATTCCGAGCGATCGACCAGGTTTGGGTGTTGCATTGCGATCTAGGAGTTAGACTATGCTGAAATCGAGCGATCGAGTTGCGGTTCTTTTACACGATGGAATTGAAGGCACACAGGGAAAAACTGGACTGACTTTTACTCGCTATTGTTCTGATTCAGTGGTTGCAATTATTGATCAGCACTGTACAGGACAGTCTTTTCAAGCATTAACTTCGATCGCGTGCAATGCTCCGATTGTTGGTTCGGTGAATGAAGCTTTGAACTATCAACCGAATGTGCTACTCATTGGAATTGCGCCTTCAGGCGGAGTTTTACCGGAGGCTTGGTTAACCGAGATTGAGCAAGCAGTCGATGCAGGATTGTCGATCGCGAATGGACTCCATACGGCACTCTTACCGAAGCTAAAAGATCGATTAAAGTCTGGACGATGGATCTGGGATATTCGACAAGAACCGATCGGATTAAAAGTTGGAAGCGGTGCGGCTCGATCGCTTTCTTGTCTAAGAGTTTTGACAGTTGGAACGGATATGAGCATCGGCAAAATGTCCACCAGCTTAGAACTCGATCGCGTGGCTCAAAAGCGAGGAATGCGATCGAAGTTTCTGGGTACAGGACAAGCCGGAATGATGATCTCTGGTGATGGCATTCCGTTAGATGCGATTCGAGTTGATTTTGCGTCTGGAGCCGTCGAACAGTTAGTCATGCGTTACGCAGATTATGACCTTCTCCACATTGAAGGACAAGGTTCTATCCTCAATCCAGCTTCGACTGCAACTTTACCGCTGATCCGAGGGTCACAGCCAACCCATTTGATCCTAGTTCACCGAGCCGGACAAACTCAGATTCGTAACTTTCCTCATGTACCGATTCCACCGCTAAAAACTGTGGTTCAAGTTTACGAATTGCTCTCGGCTGCGGGCGGATCGTTTGCACCGTGTAAAGTTGCGGCGATCGCACTCAATACCGCTCATCTCGATTACAAATCGGCAGAGCGGGCGATCGCACTCACTCAAGAAGAAACCAACTTACCTTGTACCGATCCAGTTCGATTTGGTGCAGAAATTCTTCTAGATGCAATTTTGAATCGTGAGGCAGCAAGGTGATTTTAACTGCAAAACTTCATCCACATCACTTCCCAAACCAGTTGCGGCTGAACGTAGGCGAGAAGTTGTTCTTTGGCTTTTTCTAATAGATGGACTGATCGAGAACTATGGCTCTGTGTCCAATACACTTGCTGCAAATAATCGATTAACCAAAGCTGCGTTTCACCGTCGATCGTTTTCGCGATCGTTCTTGCTACAGAGAGCGCTTGTTTGAGAGAACTCGGAGGATTCATCACCGACTCAAACAACTCTGGTGGAATCGATTCGAGGGTTTGCTGATGTGCGATCGCGGCTCCCGGACTTCCTTGCGCCAAAGCTAACAGTTGCGGTTTCGCCAAAACTTCTGCGTGTCCCACTTGTTTCAACACTTGCGCCATCGACGCAGCATCTAACCGAGTAAACGGAATCCGCTGACAGCGAGAAACGATCGTCGGTAAAACCGAATCAGCGCTTGGTGCTAAAAGAATAATCGTTGCTCTTCCGGGTTCTTCCAGCGTTTTCAAGAGTGCATTTGCAGCGGCTTCGGGCATGGTTTCCGCTTGTTCGATGACGATCGCCGATCGTGCAGCTTCCAACGGCGGACGACTGAGAAACTGACTCACTTCCCGAATTTGCTCTAACCGAATCATCGGCGGCGTTTTGCGCTTGACACCAGCGGCTTCAGCCTCGATCGCGGTTAAACGCTTTCCTTGGTGTAAGTAAGTCGGTTCAACCCAAAGCAAGTCGGGATGATTGCGATTGAGAATGCGCGATCGAGAAGACGACAACAGCGATTCGAGAAAACATTCGGCTGCCAATCGCCTCCCAATTCCCGCAGTTCCGGTAAACAGATAAGCGGGGGCGAGGCGATCCGTTGCGATCGCGCGTTCGAGCAGTTCAACAGCTTGAGATTGACCGATCAGGATTGCGAAAGCAGACATGAGCCGGAAAAATAATGAGTACCTATTGTAACCTGAGTTCGGGATAAGAAATTGCGTTCTTGTGCCTGAGCAGTTTCAACCGCCAAGCGCTCCAACCTTAACCGGAACTGAAGTTACAGAAGCAGTCCAAGTTGTGGTAACAAAGAACGCGATCGCCGTATCGATTCTTCCTGTCATCACGAAGGTCATCACCGCTCCCGCAACGCTGCTCACCTTCGCGGTTAAGGTCGCTGCTGTGATGACATCGATTCCGACCTTATTCGTGAACACCGCAATCGATACCGCAACCATTACGACCTTCACGGTATCAGTTGCGGTGTTCACAGTGAAGCGACGCATCGCCATCACATCTCTGCGGAAAACCCTGAGAAACGCTCGCCCATCTTCTCAAACTTCTGCGCGAATCACTCAACCGCGGCACAAGAACGCGATTTCTTATCCCGAGCTCAGGTTAGTATACGAGTATTGAGTTATTTATCCGAGCGCAGACTACAGAACTCGTTTCCCATGAATAACGGTAGCAACAGTAACTTGCTGATCCTCAACTCGATACAAAATGCGGTAGCTGTACACAATTTTTTCTCGTAGCGATTCGTCTGCAAATTCTGGCACGGTTCGCCCTGAAAGTGGAAAATTTTCTAGAGTACGGGTTGCCTCAATGATTTTGCTAACAACCGTGCTGGCATAGGCGGGAGAGTCTCGTGCGATAAATTCAGCGATCGCATCGACATCCTCGATCGCTCTTGACGACCAAACTACTTGATAAGCCATTTACCCAAACGCTGTTCCGCGATTGCTTGCGGAATACCGCCTTGAGTTTTGACCACTTCTAGACCTTGCTGAACCTTGGTTAAGACATAGAGGTGATATTGAATATCTTCTAAAGTGCAATCATCTGGAAGTTGGCTGAGGAGCATAGAGATTGCTTGTTTGGGTGTAGTCATAAGATTTGCTTGTGGCTGATTTATTTATCTTACCGAATCCTTTGGCTACCGCTTTAGCCACCAAATGAGCAGGACGATCGCTAAACCCATCAGGAAGCAGAACCAGAAGGATTGTTGAAGCCTGCGACGGGATGATGTCCTGTGGATACTTTCACTGATTTGGTCGAGAGCGATGTTGCACTGATCAACTCTAAAATCGAGTTCTAGTACTTCGTAGATTTGTTTTGCTTGCTCATAGCTCTCTCTCGCCTCCAAAGGTCGCTCAAGCTTTGCGAGTGCGCTTGCCATGTTGAATAGGGAATCAGCTTCACCGTTGCGATCATTTATTTCGCGTGCAATGCCGAGGGATTGTTGCTGACGGTCGATCGCGTGTTGATGTTTCCCTAATGATTGATACGCATTGCCAAGATTACACAGAGAGGTGGCTTCTCCACGACGGTCGCCAATTTCGTGGGCGATGTCAAAGGACTGTTGACAAAAATCGATTGCCTGTTGATATTGCTCTAGAGAATTGCACGTATTGCCTAGGTTACCGAGGGATGCAGCTTCTCCACCAAAGCCCCGAAGATTGAAACAGTGTCTCCAAATTGTCTAATACTAAAAGAATGCGCGATCGCGTCAGCAAATTCAGCGATTTGATCACTAGCTCATCCGGCGAATCCCGCTCATACGACTCGCGCACCTGAGCATACGGCTCCTCTCCCAGTACTTACTGAATTACCCACCTCGCAAACACCTCAAAACCCGCAGGCTCTTGAAAATTCGCCCACAGTTTTTTCTCAAATCCCGCTGCATCTCGAAACACCCGCGCCGCCAGCGCAGATTTTCCATATCCACCTGCCGCATACAAGCCCACCAACCGAATGTCTGCCTCTACGAAATAATTTTTTAGGACGGTTTCTTGTGATCGAGTTTGCCAACGCTCTTCGACAATCGGCGGCAACTCGCTATCCATGGTGGTGCTAAGCGCTTTTGGTCGGTATTGATAACTGATGGTTTGAGTAATGTTGCCAACGGTAATCGTTTGCGCGCTGACACCAGAAAATGCAGATTGATTCGGGGCAGAATTGTCAGTCATTGATTACTGTTCTTGAGTCAAGTCACCAAGTTTGATGGTTTTCGCTTCGATATTCTTCAGCATCGCCTGATCAGTAGCATCTTTTGATCGCTGAGTCATTTTCTCCGCCTCCAAATCGCCTTCTAGTTTCAGCCCCGTCGCCATTTCCTGCTTCCCAAGGGGTTCAACTGCTTGAAGTGCGATCACAATCTGCCTTACGAGTTCTGCAAATTCCGGCGCGGCTTTCATCTCATCCTCTAAGTACACGGCAAGCGTCTGAGCCGACTCCGGAGTTTTCTCCGCTTCAACCATTGCAAGTGCGCGTTCGGCTCGTTTGTCTCCTTTGAACCGAGCCGTGATCGATCCCATAGCTGCACAGCTAACTTTTTACCCGCTTCCCCGGCTGTCCCTTCGGTAAACTACCGAAAAACTGCACCTACCGTTGTAACCGAAAGATTTCCGTACTGAGCAAATACCTCAGATGCGTTTCAGCTTGGCAAAACTTAATAAACAGACGATCGCACTTTGCAAGACCGCCTTTTGGTAGGATTGATAACTGAGATTGCCCATGAAAACGGCGACAAATCAGCAGTTGGAGGACTTATTTCGTGGAAAACACGCTTGGTTTAGAAATCATTGAAGTCGTAGAACAGGCGGCGATCGCCTCGGCTCGTCTCATGGGAAAAGGCGACAAAAATGAAGCCGATCGGGTGGCAGTAGAAGCGATGCGCGAACGCATGAACAAAATCTATATGCGCGGTCGGATCGTGATCGGAGAAGGAGAGCGCGACGATGCCCCGATGCTCTTCATCGGTGAAGAAGTCGGGATTTGCTCTCGTCCTGATGCTGCAAATTACTGTAACGTCGAAGAATTGGTCGAGATCGATATCGCGGTTGACCCCTGCGAGGGCACGAACCTTTGTGCATACGGTCAACCCGGATCGATGGCAGTGCTGGCAATCTCCGAGAAAGGCGGGTTGTTTGCAGCTCCCGACTTCTACATGAAGAAACTCGCGGCTCCTCCTGCTGCAAAAGGCAAAGTCGATATCAACAAATCGGCAACCGAGAATTTGAAGATTTTATCGGAATGCCTCGATCGCTCGATCAATGAACTCGTGGTCGTCGTGATGAAGCGCGAACGCCACGATGATTTGATTAAAGAAATTCGTGAAGCAGGCGCACGGGTACAACTGATCAGCGATGGAGATATCGGTGCAGCGATTAATTGCGGGTTTGCAGGAACGAACATCCACGCGCTGATGGGCATCGGTGCGGCTCCTGAAGGCGTGATTTCGGCAGCGGCTCTACGCTGTCTTGGCGCACACTTCCAAGGTCAGTTGGTGTACGATCCTGCCGTCGTGCGAACCAAGGAATGGGCAAACATGACCAAGGAAGGCAACCTCGCCCGTCTCAAAGACATGAACATCACTGACCCCGATAAGGTTTACACGGCTGAGGAGCTTGCCTGCGGAGAAAACGTTCTATTTGCAGGAACGGGTATCACTCCGGGTAACATCATGAACGGTGTACGGTTCTTCAAAGGTGGCGCGAGAACTCAGACTCTAGTCATCTCTAGCCAGTCGAAAACGGCTCGATTTGTAGACACGATCCATATGTTTGATCAACCGAAGATCGTTCAATTGCACTAAAACTGAGCAGGTGAGAGAGAATGGAAGAGAGGTCATCGCAGTCTTGATCTTTCATTCTCTCTTCATCTTTCCCTTCACCTTTTCGACTTATTAGAGCGCTTTTTAATATGAACATTGCTGTTGTTGGACTGACTCACAAAACTGCACCCGTCGAAGTTCGTGAGAAGCTGAGTATCCCGGAGACTGTCTGCGATAAAGCGATCGCACAACTCTGTAGTTATCCACACATTGAAGAAGTGGCGGTACTCAGTACCTGCAATCGTTTGGAACTCTATGTAGTGACTTCAGAAACCGAACAGGGAATTCGCGAGGTCAATCAGTTTTTATCAGAGCATAGTAAGTTGCCAAGTGCCCGTCTACGCCCCTATCTCTTCACGTTGCTGCATCAGGATGCGGTGATGCACTTGATGCGAGTGTCGGCAGGGTTAGATAGTTTGGTCTTGGGTGAAGGGCAGATTCTAGCGCAGGTGAAACAGTGTCATAAACTCGGACAGCAGCATCGCGGGATTGGACGAGTTTTGAATCAATTATTTAAGCAGGGAATCAGTGCCGGAAAGCGGGTGCGGACTGAAACAAGCATTGGAACGGGTGCGGTTTCGATTAGTTCGGCGGCGGTGGAATTGGCGCAAATGAAGGTAGAGCATCTTGCGGATCAGCGGGTGATGATTATCGGCGCGGGTAAGATGTCACGGTTGTTAGTGCAGCATTTGTTGTCGAAAGGTGCGACCAACATTGTGATTTTAAATCGATCGATGGATCGCGCACGAGAATTGGCGAATCTGTTCCCGGATGCACCGTTAAGACTGTTACCGATCGCGGATATGATGGACGCGATCGCACAATCGGATATTGTATTTACCAGCACTTCTTCGACTGAACCGATTCTCGATCGAGTCAACCTCGAAAAAGTTCTCGATCCGAATCAGCCTTTGATGGTGATTGATATCGCGGTTCCGCGAAATGTTGCAGCCGATGTCAATGAATTGACAATGGTTCGGGCGTTTAATGTTGATGACCTTAAAGCAGTCGTCGCGCAGAATCAAGAAAGTCGGCGGCAGATGGCAATGGAAGCAGAAGCCCTGCTCGATGAAGAAGCTGAAGCATTTGAAGTATGGTGGCGATCGCTCGAAACGGTTTCAACGATTAGCTGTTTGCGCGATAAGGTTGAAGCGATTCGAGCGCAGGAATTGGAGAAAGCGCTATCGAGATTGGGAACGGAATTTGGCGATCGACATCGTGAGGTGATTGAAGCGCTGACGAAAGGAATTGTGAATAAGATCCTGCATGACCCGATGGTGCAATTGCGGTCACAGCAAGATATTGAAGCGCGGCGACAGGCAATGGAAACATTGGAGTTGCTGTTTAACTTGGATCGCCAACAGGCTGGGGTCTAATTCTATTTCTTCCCTTGTCCGAAATAGTTCTAGCGTACTAAAATATCAGCGAAATCACTTTTTTGATAGAGGAGTGATTTTCGGTAGTACACTAAGCTCTGTTTAAGTGGCTCTGTTTAAGTGGCAAGGGATGAATGAATGGACTCAGTAGCGCGTCTCGATTCGGGAATTCAGCAGGAGATTCAACAGCGGGTACAGGAACTAAAACGCCTGTTGCAGAAAGCAAGTTACGAATATTACGTGCTGGATGCACCGACGATCGATGATGCCGTTTACGATCAGCTTTATCGCGAACTGCAAACCCTTGAGACGCAATATCCAGAGTTGATTTCACCAGATAGCCCCACTCAGCGCGTGGGTGAGCGTCCTGCCAGTCAATTCAAGTCTGTTAAACACAACATTCCGCTTTACAGCCTAGAAAATGCTTTCGGAAATGCCGACTTAGTGAATTGGGAGCAGCGATGGCGTAAAGTTGCTCCCGATGTCAGCGAATTCGATTACATCTGCGAACTGAAGATCGATGGAAACGCACTGGCACTTACGTATGAGAATGGGGTACTGGTACGAGGGGCAACGCGCGGAGACGGCATCACAGGCGAAGAAATTACCCAAAACGTACGCGCAATTCGCTCGATTCCGTTACGCCTAAATTTAGAGAATCCGCCTGAACTGGTTGAAGTGCGGGGTGAAGCGTTTCTTTCGCTCGATTCGTTTGAGCAGATTAATCGCGATCGTGAACAAGCTGGAGAATCTCTGTTTGCAAATCCCCGCAATGCGACGGCGGGAACTCTACGCCAGCTTGATTCTCGAATTGTCGCGCAACGTCAGCTTGATTTTTTTGCTTATACGCTGCATTTTCCTGGTAAGTTGCAAACGCAGTGGGAAGCGTTAGAAACGCTCAAACAAATGGGGTTTCGCGTTAATCCAGAACGATCGCGCTGCGTTGACCTCCAGGCGGTGCAAGAATACTGCGATCGCTGGTCAATCGATCGCACCAAATTGCGCTACATGACAGACGGCGTTGTGATCAAAATCAACTCACTCGCACTGCAAGAAAAATTAGGATTTACGCAAAAATTTCCACGATGGGCGATCGCGCTTAAATATCCTGCTGAAGAAGCTCCAACGATCTTGGAAAACATTAGTGTGAATGTGGGACGCACTGGAGCGATTACACCCGTTGCGGAACTTCGACCTGTGCAATTAGCGGGAACGACCGTATCACGAGCGACGTTGCACAATCGAGATCGTATTGTCGAGCTGGATTGCCGCATCGGTGATACGGTCATCATTCGTAAAGCGGGTGAAATTATTCCCGAAGTGCTTCGCGTTCTTAAAGAGTTACGTCCTACTGGAGCGCAACCGTATGAAATGCCCTCCCATTGTCCAGAGTGTGGCGAACCTGTGGTTAAGCCTGAAGATGAAGTCGTAACTCGATGTATTAACGCTTCTTGTCCAGCAATTTTGCGGGGAGCATTAACACATTGGGCGAGCCGTGATGCGTTAGATATTAACGGCGTGGGTGAAAAACTGGTTGCACAATTGGTTGACCATAATGTTGTGCATTCGGTTGCAGATTTGTATGATTTGTCGATCGAGCAACTCTTAACGCTAGAGCGCATGGGCAAAAAGTCGGCTGAGAAGATTGTTGCGGCGATTCAACATTCTAAATCTCAGCCGTGGTCACGTGTTCTTTATGGGTTAGGAATTCGGCACATCGGCAGCGTGAATGCTTTAACGCTGACTCAAGCCTTTCCGAAAGTTGAGCAGCTTGCTCAAGCGACACCAGAACAAATCGAAGCGGTTCCTGGATTTGGGTCTGAGATTGCTCAAGCGGTATCGCAATGGTTCCAGAATCACGGCAATCAGGAACTGATCGATCGCTTACGTCAAGCAGGAGTTCAACTCGAAGGCGAAGCGGCTCCGGTGGTGAGAGAAACTGCGGGAACTTCGCTACACGGGTACGTGCTCGCCGGAAAAGCTTTTGTGATTACTGGAACACTCCCGACGCTGAAACGCGATGAAGCAAAAGCATTAATCCAACAAGCAGGCGGCAAAGTGACGGACTCGGTGAGTAAGAAAACGGATTATTTAGTGGTGGGTGAAGAGGCAGGCTCAAAGCTCGAAAAAGCTCAGGCATTGGGCATTACGATTCTGTCAGAAGCCGAACTACTGAACCTGACTCAAGTTGAGTGATTGGTTATCATGGCTATATCCGATTCGGTTGATCAGCGCGTTATGAACAAAGTTGGTGTAGCTTACTTTCTCTGGTTAGGCGGCTTGGTCGGTTTGGCTGGGCTACATCGGTTATACAATGGCGAGAAAAAAACGGGCTTGCTTTGGTTGGCAACCTTCGGACTATTTGGCTTTGGGCAATTGTTGGATCTCATTTTGATTCCAAAGATGGTTCAAGTGCATAACGCGCGACTGAATGAAAAGTACAAGCCATGGTTAGAGAGCAATCCGATCGCGCTGAAAATCGAGCAGGTGACACTTCGATCTTCAAAGTTTCCGAGTGTCAAATCTCCAAAATTGATCGATTCGGTTCAACCCATTTCTCAGCAGCAAGCCACGATCGCGCTTCTCAAAGCAGCAGCCGATCGCGGTGGCAAACTCTCTGTAACGCAAGGCGTGATGGCAACTGGACTCAGCTTTAAGCAAGTTGAAACGCTACTAACAGAAATGTTGAAGAGCGGATATGTTGAGATCGGCAACCATCCAGAAACCGGAATTGTACTGTACGAATTCAAAGAACTTTAATGGTTCTGAGCATTCCACCACGATCGCACTAATCGAATTTCATCCCAGCCGTAAGTTTCATCTAAACGATCGCGAATTTTAGACAGTGAAAATTCGTCGGCTTGCTGAACCGCTTCGAGAATTTTGGCTTGTCGATCGCGCGTGACTAAGCGATCGAGATCCACCGGATATTTCATCTCGATCAATTCTGCTAAATGCGTCATCACTGTACTTAATCGCAGATTTCGTTCTTCTGCAATGTCTGACGGTTTCATTCCTCGCTGGAAGAGTTCAAGCGTATAAAGTTGGGTGTAAGTTGCTTCGTTTGCACCAGGCGGAACTGGAGTAGAGCCGAGCTTTGTCACTTTTGGATCGAGTTGGGTAATGCTTGGCTCTGGTGTTGTCTCTGTTTGAATCGGTAAGCCGTTTTCTTGTCGAAACGATCGGATCTCGGTCAAAAAGACTTCGCCATACTGTGCGAGCTTGCGGCTGCCAACACCTGAAATATTGAGAAACTGCTGGCGGGTTTGGGGTTGCTGCTGCGACATCAAGCGTAAACTTGCATTCGAGAACACTACATAAGGTGGAACCGATTGTTCATCCGCCAAACGCTTACGCAGTTTTTGCAAGCGATCGAACAATTCCTCGGATTCGGGCGTATCGACGGGCGTAATCTTTGGAACTGTTAGGGCGGGCTTTGGCTTGTCGATCGCGATCATCACTTGTCGCTGTCCCCGCAAAATCTCCCAACTCAGATCATTGAGTTTTAGCACCGAGTACCCATCCGTTGATTCATCCACTAAGCGCTGGTGAATCAGCGATCGGCCTAACATCTTCCATTCATCTACACTGATATCTTTCCCAATGCCATAAGTACTTAAAGTCTCGTGTTTATTCTCCGTGACTCGCTTGTTTTTGGAGCCGCGTAAAACATCGATCGTATGTGCCATTCCGAAGGTTCGACCGCGCTGAGAAAATCGTGCGACACAAGAGAGAAACTTTTGCGCTTCAACTGTCCAATCTTCTACAGGCTTTGGAAACTTACAGTTATCACAGTTATCACAGTTGCCCGGAAAATCTTCTCCAAAGTAGGAAAGCTGAATTGTGCGGCGGCAATCGGTTGCTTCTGCATAGTTAATCACTCGACGCAATTGCTGAGTCGCAATCCGCTGTTCATCTTCGAGTGCTTCACCTGTGTTTGGATCTATTTTCTGAGCAATGATGTATTCGATCGTTTTTACATCCGCATAGCTATAAAACAAGGTACAGATCGAAGGTTCTCCATCTCGTCCTGCTCGTCCTGATTCTTGATAGTATCCTTCAATGTTCTTAGGAATGTCATAGTGAATCACAAACCGAACATCAGGCTTGTTAATGCCCATGCCGAACGCGATCGTGGCAACCATCACCCGCACATCATCTCGAATAAAGCGAGTTTGATTGTCTTGACGAGTTTCTGCATTGAGTCCAGCATGATAAGGTAGCGCTGCGATCCCATCCTGCTTTAGTCTTGCGGCGATTTCTTCAACCCGTTTTCGACTCAAACAATAGATAATTCCTGCCCCTGGAGTTTCTTTGATATGTTGAACCACTTCTTGGTAAGCAGTTTTTGTTTTGGGACGGACTTCGTAATGTAGATTGGGTCGATTAAAACTTGAGACGTGTATCCGTGGCTGATGTAGGTTTAACTGTTTAACAATGTCATCTCGAACTCGATGGGTTGCAGTGGCAGTTAAAGCAATAATTGGAATGTTGGGATAGCGCGATCGCAGTATATTTAACTGTCGATATTCTGGGCGAAAGTCGTGCCCCCACTCTGAAACACAGTGCGCTTCATCGATCGCGAATGCTGAAACTCCTACCCGCTCTGTAATATGTGGCATTACGCCTTGCAGAAAGTCTTCACTCAACAATCGCTCTGGCGCGACATAGAGCAATTTAATTCGCCCTTCCATCACAGCGCGACCTCTTGATCGACGTTCTTCTGCCGATAAACTACTATTGAGAAACGTCGCTGCAATTCCGTTATCGCGTAATAGTTCGACTTGATCTTGCATCAATGCAATTAGCGGCGATACGACAATCATCAATCCGGGTTTTAGCAATGCCGGAAGCTGAAAACAAATCGACTTGCCGCCTCCCGTTGGCATGATCACTAATTGATCACGATTTGCGAGTGTATGTTCGATAATTTCTCGCTGACCAGGGCGAAAACTATCATACCCAAAGTAATGTTTGAGCGCCTCTTCGAGTGACAGAGATTCGAGTGCTATCGGCAAAGACGTAGACATATTTCCAACTGGCAGCAACGGTACCGCATTAGAATGCCCCAATTGCTGGAGCGCTGTAACTGCAATAGAATAGCAGTACCAGTTTAAGATAACAAGAGAACAGATGCCGTGAGTTGGTAATTTTAGAAATGTCTGCTAAAGATACATTCTACGAACTTGTTAAAACTGCTCTCCAGAGTCATTCAGCGTTACCAAATTCCACTTTTAGTTTATGACGGGCTTTGTTGCATGAATAACTAGAAACGGTAACCTGTAGAACAGGAGAATTGTCAGACTTGCG
>PSLO01000184.1:0-3814 GCA_040289665.1 Leptolyngbya sp. ERB_1_1
TATCACAGGCTATTCCTTCATTCGAGAAGCAGTATCTGCCCTGAACGCTGTTTAATTTGGTATGACTTTCAAGAACTCCACAATATCTACTCCAGCTTTCTCTAAAGCACCACCTGTTGCTTTATCAAGTACATAGAGCGTGACTTTTACAGCCTGAACCGCCAGAAAAGATAAATCCGTGTAAGGTAGATCCTGATCTAATATTGCCAATTTAGAAACAAAGTGGTTGACTTCTTACTCCGCCACATCCTTCAGAGTATCTTTCAGCACAGTCCTCGCCGCTAAATGATTCCGAGTCGAAGTCAGAATCTCAGACTCACGCTCCAAACGTGCTTGCGTGTCCTGCAACTCTAAAAGCGATTGTTGCTCATCTGGCACGTTATGTAAGTTGCTTGCAATCCAGTAAGACAGTTCTGTCGGCAAATCAGGAATTTCTTCAGGCAGTTCAATCTCTTGACCCGAAAGCTTTTCCGATAATCTCACCACGTCATGCAAGAGCTGATTCACTTCTTTCGCTAACGGTCTTAAATCTTGCGTCGGCGAATGATCCTCAATCCATTCTACCAAACCCACCCGATACGGCTTCTCGCGGGTGTACTCTAACACTCTAAAGCGCTGCTGCCCCAGCGTCAGAATCTTCATTCGATCGTCCGGCAATCGCTGAAACTGCACAATCTCTGCACAACAGCCAACCGGAGCGGGCTGCCCTTTTGCTTGATCCCACATCAACACACCAAATCGTCGATCGCCTTTTAAAATCGTATTCATCATCATTCGGTAGCGAAACTCGAAGATGTGCAACGGCAACGGACGACCTGGAAATAAAACGAGGTCAGGTAGGGGAAAAAGGGGAAGTTCTCGAACCGCGATCGATGAAGTCATTCTCTGCAAACGATGAGGTGCTTTCCTCTACTGTAACGGATCTACTGTTAAGAGATGTAATCAATTCAAAAATAAAGGATGCGATCGCCTCACATCCTTCCGAGTTCTTACAATTTCACTTCGATATCGACACCCGCCGGAAGATCGAGCTTCATCAAAGCATCGATCGTTTTAGAAGAAGGCTGATAGATATCAATCAAACGGTGATGAGTCCGAGTTTCAAAATGCTCACGCGAGTCCTTATCAACGTGGGGAGAACGCAGAACGCAATAGATTCTACGGCGAGTCGGGAGCGGAATCGGACCAATTGCGGTGGCATTCGTGCGATTTGCGGTATCGACGATCTTTTCGCAGGATGTATCGAGTAACCGTCGATCGAACGCTTTGAGGCGAATGCGAATTTTTTGCTGTTGAATCGTTGCCATGTTAAGTTCCCAAGTTGTCAATGGTTCAGAGGGATGCGCTTTGTGCGCCAGTCAATTATTGTAGCGCTAAAACCGTTGCACACTCGATCTTTTGCCAGAAATCATCTGGACTACAATATCGGTAGCGCTACGAAAGGAAACCAGGTAGTGTGATAGACCTGTGGTTAAACAATCTCATCACGCTTGTAAAGACGCGATTAATCGCGTCTTTGCGCTACGGCATCTATCCACGATCAACAGGTCTACAACACTACCGGGTCATGCTTACGTCCCTTTTCTCAAGAAGTCATATCTACAGCCTACTCTACTCTGCCCAGATTAAGCTCGAAACAGATGCAGGCAGAGTAGTGTACTAGAAGACCGCGATCGGTGGAACGTGAATCAAGACAGTCTGAAGTGCTACACCTCACAATGAGGATGCAATATCTAAGATAGTTTCAAGATTTGGGGACGACTAAGATTTTTTCTGTAAAGTGCGATCGCGATAACCGGCAATTACCGATCTCTTCTCAATGCGTCGGAAAAACTCAAGGCTGAAAACAAAAATGTTGGAGTGATCGCACCTGAGCAATGGTTTCAAAATCGCGATCGTTGTGAATTAGAAGTAAATTATGTTCCAAAGCAGCTTGAGCAATACAGCAATCAATCGGACTCCGAACCGTTAACCCTTGACGACGCAGATTGTAGAAAATTCTCGCAACCGCTTGCCAAGAATTATTTGCCAGTTCAACGTAGTTCTGAATTTCAAGGTATGTGGAAAGAAGTATCCATTCTTTTTCGTTTAAACTCCCCTGAAGCAGTTCAAGCTGAGTAAAGCGAGTGAGGAAAACTTCGCGGTCATTAATCAGGACTTCGAGTTTTTGACGAACTTGACCTGTGCGGTTGCTTCGCAGTTGCGCTTTGCGCTAAACGCGAAAGACACTAATCCAAAGGGACGTATCAATCAGCAGCATGACGAGACTCGCGCAACGCCTTATGGTCAAAATCTTCGGTGAATTGAATTTGTCCTGCAAGGTCGAGGAGGTTTTTCTTGCGGCGCGATCGCACCAGTTCTTGCAGGGCTAGCTTAATCAGTTCATCCTGCGTAGTGAGTTCAGTAAGTTGAAGGGCTTCGTTGAGAAGCGACTCATCAAGATTCAGAGTAATTTGTGTTGGAGAGATAAAATAATAACGACTGTAAAAGCAGATTCCTTGGCATTTTAATTCAAAAAACAACTCTACTGCTAAGACAGATGCTCAATCTCCACCACCTTGTATAGCTTGCGATCGCAGCTTAAAACCAACTGTCGATTCAATTATTTTTTCAGCCAAGATTCGGAGCAGTTTGAGCTTTTCGGATGCGGAGAGTTGTCTTACAGCAGGCAGCACTTCAGCTAAATTTATAAATTACTATTTTTCTCAAGAAGGCACACTCACAACCTACTCTGCATCGTTCTCAATATGGGGCTTATTGTTTAATCGTTAGAATTTATGTTCTGGGAATACTGGTAATGGGTAGAATCAATCACTTCGTTGAAATTACAATGAATAATTACGAGCAGATCAGTCTATGGAACAATGCAGTGCAATCCACTGCCATACAAAATCACCCCGTTGCAGAGGCTTTATCCTTGCCTGATGCCGATATTGTGATTTACCGTACACTTTTTGACCAGGCAGAAAGTGAGCGATTCTTCTCCGAGTTACAAACTCAGGTGAACTGGAAACAAGAATTCATCAAAATTTATGGAAAGCCTGTACCAATTCCTCGATTAACAGCCTGGTATGGCGATCCTGGCAAAAAGTATACATATTCTAAAATCGAGATGATGCCTGAACCATGGAATGAAGTTCTATTAGAAATCAAATCCAAAATCGAATCTTTAGCACAGGTTAGCTTCAACAGCGTACTGCTTAACCTTTATCGAGACGGCAAGGATAGTGTTTCTTGGCATAGTGACGATGAACCCGAATTAGGGCAGAATCCCGTGATTGGCTCTGTAAGTTTTGGCGAAGCCCGACGATTTATGCTTAAGCACAAAAGCAAGCTATTCAAAGACGAAGTGCAATTGACCTCTGGAAGTTTCTTACTTATGAGAGGTACAACTCAGCATTTTTGGCTACATCAAATCCCCAAATCTCAAAAGCCAATTAGCGCGAGAATTAATCTCACATTTCGAGTCATTAGCTAAACTGTGATTAAAGATAGGCATAGGTAATTCTTCAGTCAAGAACCTTCGAGAAACTTCAGTAGATGTGATGAATAATTAGCTGATGCGCTGGGAAACGTAAGTTTATACTTCATCTTCTTACGCTTCCATGTACAGCAGTATTCTCGAAGCAATTTCACAGCAGGAGCAAATTCAAGATGTCGATCATTATCTACAGAACTTACAGCCGCATTTGCGCTACTTGAGGCAAAGCTTCAAAAGCTCTCGCGTTACCGTTAATTACGGGAATTTCAATGTACAAGCAGTCGGTAGTGCATCAAATTAATGTGGGACTGATAAAGTAGAGGCAGATCTCTT
>PSLO01000043.1:0-34669 GCA_040289665.1 Leptolyngbya sp. ERB_1_1
TCGTTTTCATCCGCAAGTCTGACAATTCTCCTGTTCTACAGGTTACCGTTTCTAGTTATTCATGCAACAAAGCCAATCAGGGTTCCAATTTCTAATCCTTTCGCAAATGCAGCCGGAGCAAAGAGATCCGCGACTTCTTCGATACAGGCAGCGAGATTAAAATCCAGCGTTTCTAGCTCCATTTCTCGCGCTTCAAGCTTGGAGAAATCGAGAATTTGATTGATCAACGTCAGCAAATTATCACCGCTTGTCCGAATCGTTTCGACAAAATCACGCTGAGTCGCATTTAATTCTGTGTCGAGCAATAATCCGGTCATTCCCAACACCGCATTCATCGGAGTCCGAATCTCATGGCTCATCGTGGCTAAAAACGTACTCTTCATCTGCGAGGCGCGTTCTGCTTCCGATCGTGCTTGCTCTAGGGCTAAATTCTGTTCCGCCAGGGTCGATCGCTGTTGGCGTTCTTGATCAAGCAATCGAGCTTGCATTAGCGCGATCGCCACTTGATCCGCGAGTTGTCTGAGAAACTCAACTTCAAACGTTTGCCACTGACGCGAACTTTCACATTGATGAGCAATCAACAATCCCCAAAGTCTCGGTTCTGTTTCTTCGTCGCGATGCTGCAAAATCGGCACAACTAAATTGGCTTTCACTTCAAATTGGTGCAAAAGTCGCTGATGACACTGAGACAACCGCGTAATTTCGACATCATCGATCGTAGTGGTTTCTCCCTGTTGATATCGTCGCCAAGCGCCTTCTTTGAAGCAAGTATCTTCGATATGTTCGCCCAACGCTGAAACCCAACCCGCTTGAACCGATTCCACTTCAACGACACCGCTCCAATCTTCATCAAAGCGGTAAATGATCACGCGATCGGCTTGCAAAAACTGTCGGACTTCTGCCACTGTCGTTTCGAGAATTTCATTGAGATGCAGCGATCGTCGAATTCGCAATGTGATCGCTGCGAGTAACTGCGCTCGGGCATTTTGTCGATGTGATTCTTCTTCGGCTTGTTTGCGCTCGATGAACTGCCCCACTTGAGACGCGATCGCCATCATCATCGTGGTCATCATTTCTTCGTCGGGTGGCTGTACTCGATGACTAAACAGCGCAATCACGCCCACAGTTCCATCATGGCTAAGGATCGGACATCCCAAAGCGGCATGAAGTCCAACCTTGGCGGCAATGTGCGATCGTAAAAATAATTTGTCGTAGACCACATCGCCCATCCATAGTGGTTCTCCGCTGCTCCAGACCCGTCCTGGCAGTCCATATCCGGGTGCGAATATCCACGATTCTGAGGAGCTTTCAAACTCGGTGAACTGTCCTGCCAATCGGCTCCAATGGGCGGTGCAGCGAATCACATTCGTACTGCGATCGGCAACCCACAATTCGCCGAAATCCCAGTTCGCGTGTTCACAGATAGTTTGTAGCAGTCGGGGGGTGGCTTCGTCGAGGGTAGCAGCTTCGGCTAATACGCGGGTTACGAGATGCTGAAGCTGGAGTTGTAGCTGCATTCCGGTTGATCGTGTTTGAGCAGCAGACTGTTCAAAATCTTGAATCTGACGGCGCTGTTCGAGTAGGGTAATCGCTTGTTGAGCGAGCGATCGTAGTGCTGATTTTTGTGCTGCATCCAAACTGTATGGAACATAATGCATCACGCACAAGGTTCCGAGCGCGTATCCTTCTGAATCGATCAACGCCACACCTGCATAAAATCGAAAGCGCTGATCGCTGGACGCATCCACTACGACTAAAACATCAGATTGCGTCAGGGTACGGTTACAGATTGCTTTACAACGGGGCATCTCGGTTACATCAATCCCCACTTTGGCTTTAACCACCAATCGATCGACATCGATAAAACTCAGAAGCGCGATCGGGACACCACAGATCTGAGCCGCTAACTGAGCCAAAGTATCGAATGCGGGTTCGGGAGGGGTGTCAAGAATGCTATACATAGAGCGTGGATAGCCTTGCCGCTTCTTGTTCCGGTGATGCCATCATAGTTTTCTACAGGGGGCAACGAGGCATTCTTCTTTTTCATAGCAGGTTGGTTACTGCTTAATTGTATTAATCGTTGCACCGCTGTTTTTCAAAAAAATTGAATAAGTTTCGTTTCAGTCTCGAATGAGCCAAGCCACGATACCCAAAATGAAAAGCCAAAATGTCCAGGTGGGAACCTGAAGGTACGTCAGCACTTCTGAAGGAAGTAGAACCAGTCGCACCGTGATTAATGCCAGAAATAGTAGCACAGTCAAGATTCCAATCAACATTTCGATCTCCGCTAAATTTTATTTTCAGAAAACGAAAAGAGTTAGTTTGATGAAGTGATCGTCCATGCTCAATATCAGAAGTGTTTCATTCTACAATGATAAATAAAACATACATTTTTCAATGATAAAAGATTCAATTTAGCGAGGAGTTTCTAGATGATTCAATATACACGTCAGATAGCATTGTGGGGAATGAGTTTATCAATGGCGATTTCATTTCCGACGATCGTACAAGCCGAAACGTTTAAGACTTTAACGTTGGATAAGCAAACGACTTCGGGCACAATGACGGGAGCGACTGGGGGAGCCACTTCGCTGCCAGCGGTGGTGAGTAATCGCGATCGACAAAATCAAAAATGTATTGGCTTTGGCGATCCGGCTCCGTATCATATGCTGGTGTTGAAGCAACCTTTTTCTTCGTTAACGATGACAGTGAATAGCGGTGGCGGAGATACCACGCTATTGGTCTCAGGTCCAGGGGGAGTTCGGTGTGCGGTTGCGGGAGAATCGGGCACAGATGCGGCATTGCAGCAAGGCGACTGGCAACCCGGAACGTATCAGATTTGGGTAGGAACGATGACACCGAATACAAATCTAAATTACCGACTCACTGTAAAGGGGAATTAGCAAAGGGAAATTAGCGATCGCATCACTGAGCAAAATTCTCGAAGATTGTTCGCATGACTTTAGCGACAGGATCAGAATTTCGCTGCTGATCCGATCGCATCTTTCAAACTCTGAAAATTTGATCGTTCAAGCTGTTCTTCTAATCCTTGTAAAATCCGCTTCACCATCGTTGGACCTTCATAAATCCAACCCGTATACACCTGAACCAAACTTGCGCCAGCGGTAATCTTTTCCCAAGCATCGTCCGCCGAAAATACGCCTCCTACACCGATGATTGGCAAACTTCCTTGAGTTTGCTGCCAAATCGATCGAATCACTTCGGTCGATCGAGCTTTCACCGGAGCGCCACTAATTCCGCCTGCTTCTTCGGCGATGGGATTTCCGCGAATGGTTTGCGTTTTCAGTCCATCTCTTCGGATCGTCGTATTCGTGGCGATGATGCCAGAAAGTTGATACCGTTGAGCGAGTTCCACGATCGCAGAAATATCTTCCCATTCCAAATCGGGCGCAATCTTCACAAGCAGCGGCTTTTCGGATTGATTCTCGGTTTGCAGGGCCGACAGAATCGGCTCTAACTGATCGGTTGCTTGCAGCGATCGTAGTCCCGGTGTATTCGGAGAACTGACATTCACCACAAAATAGTCACCCAACGATTTCAACAATCGAAAACTACCTAAATAATCTTCTGCGGCTGCATCGAGCGGCGTAATTTTCGACTTGCCTAGATTAATGCCGATCGGGATTCCATGTTGTCGCTGTTCAAGGCGCGATCGTAATGCAGCGGCTCCTTGGTTATTGAAGCCCATGCGATTCAGAGCAGCGAGATCCTCAGTCAAACGAAACAATCGGGGCTGCGGATTTCCGGGCTGCGCGTGAAACGTCACGGTTCCTAACTCAGCAAACCCAAACCCAAAACTCGACCAAACATTCGCCGCCACTCCATCTTTATCAAACCCCGCTGCCAGCCCGATCGGATTCGCAAACCTTAAACCCCAGAGGGTTTGAGACAATCGAGGAGACGCAAAGCCGTACAGCCGATCCACTTGCGATCGCAGCCAATCCGACGAATTGAGCCACGAAAGCGATCGTAAAGTCTGGACGTGCAGCCACTCTGGATCAGCATTCAACCCAGAAAACAGAACAGGACGAAGAATCGATCGGTAAAAATCTGACACAGAAAAATTGAGTAAAAACAAGAGAGCAACGCTACACTAGCGCATTTTCAGCCGCGATAGCTTCGCTGCACAGAGTGTTCGTCGTTTCGGCTTCGTGCAAAACCTATTCCCTCCGGGCACTCTAACAAGCGAGTAGGCAAGACCGCCTGCCCCGTGCGCTATTCCCCCTGGCAGATCACATGGGTTACTCGAAAGAGACAACGCAATCCGAACAACAACTGATCGCCCTCAGTCGTGTCCTTCGACATCTGCGAGAGGACGATACCATTGCGATCGAAACCGTTTACGCCTATCTCAACACCTGTTTTACTTTTGATCTCATTTGGATTGGATTGTACGATCAAGCTGAACATCGCTTGCTCGGCAAAGGTGGTAAAAGTCCTCTCAAAGATGCACCCTTGCTCAAACAGCGATTGGCGCTCACCGCAGGCGACATTCTCGAACAAGTTGTCATTCATCAAAAGCCGATTACCCTACCTGATTTACGCGAGGAACAGCGAGCAAATCAATGGCGCGGGTTTGCGACAAAAGCAAATATCCAAGGCACAATGATTCTTCCGATTTCACTGAAAGATCGGTGCTATGGGGTTGCTATCGTCGGCTCACAGTTATGGGGAAACTTTCCGAAATCCGAAGAACAATCGCTGATCTCAATGGTGTTAGGCGAATTTGCAGCAATACTAGAATCCACAGAACAGGAATGGAAGCGACAACAGATTAAGCAACTTGATCGCCCCATGTTAGCGATGCTGTCAGAATTGCGATCGCTCCCGAATTTTGAACAACGTCTCGATCGTGTGATTGATCAAGCTCAGCACTTTGTTCAGCCGGGTCGGATCAGTTTGTACTGGTTTGAACGATCGCGTCGTCATTTCTGGCGCAGGGCAACCAATTATAAAGGAACTCGGTTGATTGATGATTCATCGGGGCTGACGATTCAGGAAATGAGCGGGTTTTATCACGCGCTGCAAGCTGATCAGGTCGTTGCGATTGGGGAATCAATGAGCATGATCAAAGCCGAAATTACAGTGCGAGTGATGGAATATATTCGAGCACGATCGCTGATTGCGGCTCCGATTCTCCATCAAAATCAGCTACTAGGGTTTCTCGCAGCAGAAAGCGACGAACCGAAAGCGTGGCAAGAAGAAGATAAACAGTTTATGCGGGCAGCCGCACAATTAATTTCAATCGTGTCGCCACTCGAAGGAATGGAAGACACGATCGCGCAAATCAAACTCGATCAAGCCCTCACCGCCAAAATTGCCCAAGCGATCTACAGTACAGGCGACGGTATTACTGCACTTCAAAATGCAGCAAATTTGCTGATTCAGCGGTTAAAGGTCGATCGAGTTCTCGCTTTGGTCTACGACTCGGATCACGATGCGTTTGAAGTCCGGTATCAAACTCAACCGAAACATAAGCGATCGCTGCCGCCTTGGTTTGCTTCGCTCAGTTCGATCGATCAAAAAATGCTGGAAACACAACCGAACGCGGTCGCGATTGAGAATTTAGAGGATGATCTGCGCTTTGCGGCTTGGCGAACTCCGTTATTAGAACTGGGCGTGCGATCGCTGTTGGTCTGTAACACAGCCCCCGGACAATCTGTAGAAGGATTGCTGATTTTAGCGAACGAAGCCCCTCGATCGTGGAATCAGCCTGACGGTGAATTTACGAAAATTGCGGCTCAACAAATTGGCATCGTTTTAAGACAATGGCGACTCCAGCAACAGAACGACCAACAGCAGAAAATTTACCAAACAATTCAATGGGGCTTGAATACAATCCAACAAACCCAACATTTGGAGCTTTTAGAAAAATCGGCTTTGCAGTACATCGCGCAAATTCTAGAAGCGCCGATGGTGACACTGGTCGCATGGTCATCCGGTCGGCGGGTGGGTCGAATTGTACAATCAAGCCACGATCGACGATTTAGCATTGATCCTGTTTTGAAAGTTTCGATCGAAACAGATACTTTTCTTCATCGTGTCCTTGCTCATGACGGAATTCTGTCCGTTTCGATCGATGAAATTCCGATCGAAACCCGCCAATGGTTAAATGCTCCCGGTATTGGTCAATTGTTAGCAATTACCTTGAGAACTGCCCCCGAACATAAGCCAACGGCTGTGTTATTGGTGGCAGATCATTTAGCGCGACACTGGCTCGATCGACATCTCACCGTTTTAAACACGTTGGTTGCTCAATTAGCTTGGTCGCGCAGACATTTGATGGTGTCCGAGACATTGAAGCGCGATCGCGAACGATTAGAGCGATTGAGCTGGTACAAACATCGCCGTTTAGAAGAAATGTATCGATCGGTCAAATTCAGCGTTTCTCGATTGAGCGAACTTTCTGCGGACACCTCTCGACAGGCTCAACTGGTGCGGCAAATCGATGACGCGATCGAGCCTGTACGCCAAGTCATTCGCGACGAACAATGGCAACTCACGGTAAAAAACGAAACGGTGCAAATGATTGGATTGGTCAGACGGGCACTCGATCGAGTCGATCATTTACTTAAGGAACGCCAACTCTGGTCGCAAGTGCATCACGAGATAAATCCAATGATTTTCGGAGACATTACCAAAATTGAATTGGTGTTGTACGAATTGTTACTCATCTCCTGTCAGCGGGCAAATCCGCGCGGACGCATTGATATTTGGTGTCGTCAGGTGGATGTTGGATGGATGGAAATTGCCATTACCGACGATGGTGCGATCGAACCTCGGCTGATCGAAGACCTCGAAGCCGGACGAGCTGTAGATTTACTTGCACCTTCAACGATCGATAAAGCACCAGGATTACATCTAGCAATCTGTCAATCTCTAATGCAGCAAATGGAAGCGGAATTCAACCTTTTTAAACTCGACGACGGGCGGGTTATGAGTCGATTAGTACTTCCGATCGGGTAAGATTACGGAATTTAGTTTCTTTCGTCTTCACAAACTAAAACTACCGATACAATGTTCGCTTGAAGGACGATTCAACCGTTCCCAGAATCTCAAGGTGTGTGAGGGCGATATGGCTGTAGCGCTGAATTCCAAGCGATCGAAAAAACCAAAGGCATCGGTACGGCAGTTACCTCACTCAGAAAAGCCTCCCAAGTGGTTACGATCGCTGCTTCTCACTCAACAAGTGTCTGTGTTCGCAACTTTTGTGTTAGCGGGAGCGGTACTCGTTGTTTACGGCTGGACAGTGTATGCTCAGCAGCTTTGGGGCAAAGAGTACAGCAAACTAGAACAATTACGCCGCAACGAACGCCAGATAATGGCAAGTGGAGAAGTGCTGAAAAATCAGATTGCCAATCAGTCGAATCGCCCTGGTGCAAGTCTAGTTCCGCAAAATCCCAACAGCCTAATTTTTCTCAAACCCGCCCCGGCTCGTCCTGAAAAGCCCGTTAGTGCATCTTCGCAAGCCTCGCCCGTTGCACCTCTAGGATATTAGTCATGCCAAAACGAGGAAAGCCCACCTCCTCACCTCGTCGTTCCCCATCGAGTGTCCCCCGTTCTCAAAGTCGATCGAGCCTACCGCTGCTCGTTGGACAGTTTCGCGATCGAGTTTTACACGCACCAACAACGGTTCAATTGGTCGAGCGATTTCGTACCGCACAAGCGAAACCGAGCGCTCGTCGTCTCTTTCTCGTGTGGGCAATCTTGGTCTGTGTAACGGGATTGTTGACCTTAAATCTCTTACGACTGCAAGTTTTTCAATCAGCCAATTTACTCAAGCAGGCACGCGCTCAACAAACAACTTTTCTCCGTCCGTTTGTGCCCCGTCGCCCCATTACCGATCGCAATGGCAATGTTTTAGCAATTGATCGTCCGGTTTACACGCTATATGCTCACCCGATCGCGTTCAAAGCACCGAAAACCGAGATTGCAACAAAACTTTCTGCCATTTTAGGGACACCTGCAGGTGATTTGCTGCAACGCTTCAACTCAGCAGATAGCGGAATTCGAGTCGAATATGCGGTGGCTGAATCGGCTGCCGATCGGATTCAATCCCTACAGATCGATGGTTTAGAACTGGCACAACAACAACAACGCCTTTACCCACAGCAAAGCCTTGCAGCAGATGTCGTGGGGTATTTAGATATCGATCGCATCGGGCAAGCGGGAGTCGAATACAGCCACAAGAGTTTGTTAGAACGATCGGTGAAATCAGTGCGGCTCAGTCGGACGGGATCAGGATTGATGATGCCCGATCGCATTCCGGGCGGATTTTTGCAGGTGGATAACTTGCGCTTGCAGTTGTCGATCGATAATCGAGTGCAACGCGCTGCGATCGCGGCACTCCAACCGCAGTTAAAGAAATACAGTGCAAAGCGCGGCGCTGTGATTGTGATGGATGCGAAAACAGGCGAGATCCGCACGCTGGCAGCAAGTCCATCCTATGATCCGAACGAATTCTACAAAGCAAAGGTTGAGCAGTTTAAGAACTGGGCGTTAACCGATTTGTACGAACCGGGATCGACTTTTAAACCGTTGAATGTAGCGATCGCGCTCGAAGCAGGAGCCATCAAACCGACTCAAACGGTCAATGACGAAGGCGCAATCCAAATTGACGGATGGCCCATTCAGAACTTTGACTATTCGAGCGCAGGGGCACGAGGAGCCAGCACAATTACTCAAGTTCTGGAGCGATCGAGCAATGTTGGTATGGTGCGGATTGTTCAACAAATGCCCCGCTCCACTTACTATTCTTGGCTGCAAAAGATTGGTTTAGGACAGCCGACCGGAACCGATTTGCCATTTGAAGGGACTGGACAGCTTAAAGAGCAAAAAGCATTCATCGCATCTCCGATCTATGCAGCAACAAGCGCGTTTGGGCAAGGCTTTTCGCTCACGGCAATACAACTGGTACAGCTTCATGGCATTTTAGCAAGCGGCGGTAAACTGCTCACGCCTCATGTGGTTCAGGGTTTATTCGATGAGAATGGACAACCCTACTGGCGGGCGAATCCAACCGAACCGAAGCAAATCTTTTCTCCACAGACGGCGCAAACGGTTCTCCGCATGATGGAATCGGTCGTACAAAACGGCACCGGAAAAGCAGCGCAGATTCCCAATTATCGCATCGGAGGTAAAACCGGAACAGCCCAGAAAGCAGGTGCAAACGGCGGTTATGTCGAAGGTGCGAAGATTACGAGTTTCGTGAGTATTTTCCCGATCGAGGCACCTCGATATGTTGTAGCAGCCGTGATTGATGAGCCGAAGGGTGAAGATGCGTTTGGTTCGACGGTGGCAGCGCCGATCGTGAGAGCGGTGATGGAAGCGCTTATTGTTGCGGATAAAATTCCGCCGAGTGTATCTGATGCGCCTGATCCGGCTATGTCTTCCAGTCCTAGCCCGACACCTTAATGTTAATGCTCAAACACACTTTGATATTGCAGAATATCAAGCTGAGCAAACACAGGCAAACACTGAAAACACTGTTGTGCGAGATCCAAACGTTCCTCACGTTCCAGCATTTCAGTTAACTTCGATTGCGCTTCAATCAAATAGCGCACGTCATTCGCTGCATATCGAAGTTGCGCTTCGGAAAGATTCATTACATTGCCCCAATCCGAGCTTTGGGCGCTCTTATCGAGTTCTACGCCTGCAAGTTCCTGAATCAGATCTTTTAATCCGTGACGGGGCGAATATGTCCGAATGAGCTTACTCGCAAGTTTTGTACAGAAGATTGGTGTAACCTGAATTCCCAAGTGGTAGCGCAGAGTCGTAATGTCAAACCGCGCAAAGTGAAAGATCTTGGTGATTTTTGGTGCTTCTAGCAATTGCTTTAAGTTTGGCGCTTCGGTTTGTCCCCGCTCAATTCTAATGACGGTCACTCGATCGCTTTCATCACAAAGCTGCACTAGACAGAGACGATCGCGCTGCGGTAGAAGCCCCATTGTTTCCGTATCAACTGCGATCGCGGTAGTGGACTGGTATTGTTCGAGAAGTTCGAGAGTCAGATCGCGATCGCAAATCTGGAATTCACGCGGCTGCATAAGATGGGGCAAATCATTTCACGTCTCACGTATCTTACACCCGATGCTAACCTGCGCCTTATTTCCGTACAAAGTCTTGAGTGAAGTAGTATTCGCCCATCGCGCTCAAACCGATCCCGATCCCAGTCATGCTAAAGTCGCCTTCGATGTTGTCGCGATGTTTTTGACTCTTGATCCAAGCTTGTACAACTTTTTGTGCAGGACTGCGACGACTCATCACCCAACCGACATTTTCTCCAGTGCCACGCGATTGAACGCTGTGATCAAGGGATTTGGCGCGCTGCTCAAATCCTTGATGCCCGAACGGAATGATCTTTTTCGCCATGTTGCGGCTGTGTTCGCGTGCTTGGCTTGCAATTTCGTCGCTCCAAACCATCGGACGTAAACCTTTGCTGGCACGGTACTGATTGATTTCGTTAAAAATTGCGCGTTCCATTTCAGCGATCGCACTTGCATCAGCAATCTGGAATGCGGGAGTTTGAGCTGTAGTTACCCCTAACGATACGGTTTGCGCTGAAGATACAATTTGCGCTTGGGTTTGAATTGCACTGCCAACAAATCCGGCTGCCACAATGCCCATCGACATTGCCAAGGTTTGCACGGCTTTGCCGGGAATGAAGTTCAGCATTACGTATCTCTCCTGGGTGTGAAGTCTCGATGAAGACATTAACCCGATCGGGGGAAGAACGCAAGTAATTTCCGATACGATTTCTTAACTTGACTACGTAGAGATTTCTATAATTCCTACTGTGCCTAGCTTGAAGCCGTTTGAGAAATTCCGCAAATTAATTTTACTTTTCTTGCAGAATACCTCTCAGCTTTATATTTACGCAAATAGAATAATAGATAGGGGGTGAGACCACTCACTTAGAGTGTATCGATTGATCAGTTAAGGACTTAACCTATATTGCTATATAGATGTGTGAAGCTTCAGTAGTAGTACGCCAATTCAATACGGACGCGGAAACGGCTTCAGCAGCTTTGTGCCCTGAAATACATGAATGCGATCGATTACAACGCCGCCGCGACGTAATTCCACTTCACCTAGTTTTGTGAATTTCTCAAAATACGGCACGAATTCCGCAGCAGAGTCTTCTTGAGTTTGAAAGACATCGGTGGTGATATAGAGGGCATTTTTTCCGACCCACTGCGTTGCGGTTGACCAAAAAGCGAAACCGCGCAAATCACGCCGATCGAAGCAAGTAATCGGCGTTGAATTGATCGGCGTGAGTGCCATTGCAATATGACCCGCCAAATGAAAGCGGTTGCTAAACATGAAGTCAGCATTTTTCAGAGCCGCGAGCAGTTTGGGCGATCGAGAAAATTCTCGCCGCAGTTGTTGCACATCAATCAATTGAATCGAGGCATCATCTTGCGGTGCAACCACACCCCCAAACAAGGCAAATTGTCCTGGTTTTTGCAGAGTTCCAAGCGTAATGTGGGATAAAACAATCAGCAGCAATGTGACGATCGCGATCGTTGATCCAATTAGCCAGCGTTTTAGAGTTTTCGATCGCCATCTCGACACGTACAAACCGAGCAGAGGCGTAACCGCAAAGAATCCAGGCATTGTCCAACCCGGTAAGATCTGCTGATAACCACCGATAAGGGTAAAGATAAGAAATACAGGTGCAGAATTCCAGAGAACAAAGGAGTGAATCGAATTTGAAAATCGCGATCTGACTGCTGAAATAATTTCTTGAATGCTAACAAACCACAGGAGTAAACCAAAAGTCGGAAATAAGTACAACGAAGCCATCAATGCAACATTGAATACATCGGATAAGCTGTAAGTCCGGTTAGGAACGCTGCGATTACTTTGAAAGACAAATGAAATCCATTCGTGCTGACTATTCCAATACAGCACAGGTGAGAACGCGATCAAGAATAGTAGAAAACTCAGTAACGTCCAAGGAGAGCGAAACACTGCCCAATACCGCCGACTGGTAATGCAGAATCCGAGTAAGCCAAATCCGAGCAAGAAACCGTGATATTTGCCCAAGCAAGCCAAACCCACAACTAGCCCGAGCAGCGCAATTCGATACGAGGGCACATACGCGCGATCGGGTGAAAAACCGCGTGGAAAAAACTCGATCGCACCGATCCACAACGCCAACGCCCAAAACAGCATTAACGGTGAATCCGGCAGCGTAAACGTTCCAAACCCCAGTTGAAAAATTGGAATCACTGACGCGATCGCTAAAGTTAGCAATCCAACTCGAACCGAAAATAAATGAACCGTTGCGCGGTATAGAAAATACAACGTTAACGGAAATAGTAATAAACTACCAACGCGAATCGTAAATTGAGAAACATCTCCTGTGAGCCAAATGCCGATCGCAGTCACTAGCGCCACCAGCGGAGGATGATCAAAATAACTCAGCGCTGGATTCAACGTGTAAATGTAGTAATACGCCTCATCGAATCCAGGTGGTAACCAGAACGCAATGAAGCTGCGAAACAACAGTCCCGCTAACAAGATTGCACCGACTTGCTGATTGGTTCGATCTGTCCACCATTTCAATCGCATAAGGCATTTCAAAATAAATTTATTTCGATGCACGAATTGGAACGCGCACGAGTTGGTATTGACTATATTGTTGAAGCGGTTGGTACTGATTTGGTTTCACATTCCCTTCGAGTAATGCGGTCGGGGTTGTGATCATGACGATCGAACTTGTTTTTCCTTCCTTTTGTAGCTTGCTTAGATACGGCTGAATCATGTAGGCGCGATTGAGAAAGGTAATTGGCTGGCGAGTGTAAAACACTAAACTCGGTTTCTCAAACGCATCGGTCGCCATGACGATCGGTTCATTTGGTCGTCGATCCTCGATCGTACCTTGAGCAATCTGGCGCAGCGGTAATTGTCGAACTGAATCAATCACACTCACGGTAGGCGTAATAAAAAATAGAATGAATGCGGCAAAAGCAACGAGATTTACCGCCCAATACCAGCGCAATTGATACTGTATCGCTAAAATTAATCCAACGATCGCGGCTGTAATCCAAATCGATGCACCAATATGCTGTAATCCAGTGTGCTGTATTTTCAATCCTAAATTTGGCATTGCCGGATCAGCATTTAACCATCTTGGACTATAGAATATGAAAATTCCAATGGCAATCGAAGTGATAATACTAAGATACACAGTAAATTTAAACCATTTTGATTGCTGTGGTTGTGAGAAATGATGCACAAACCATAATGTTACAAGAATCGCTGCGGCAGGATAAAGCGGTAGCGTGTAGGTAATGTATTTCGTGACTGCGATCGTAAAAAAGATCAGCACCACTGCAAACCACACCAGCGCGAATTCTCCGAAATGCTGCGCTGCCCCCGGCGCACGCGAGCGTGTTCGTGGTTCTTGCTTTCCTTTTGATGGCTTCAGAACATAAGCAATCGAAGCAGGCAAACACAGCGACCAAGGAAAGAATCCAATCAGCACAATCATCAAATGATAGTACCAAGCCCCAGAATGCTGATTCACCACACTGGTAAAGCGATCGACATTATGTACGCCAAAAAATGACTGAATAAACGCATTACCGTTTTGAATATAAGCCAGCACATACCACGGCACACTGACCAGCAAAAAAATTCCGATTCCCTGGAGCGGTTTCATGTCGCGCAGCACTTCGCGCAGCTTTCGCACCCAAACGAGAAAGAGAATCACGATCGCACTCGGCAACACTACGCCAACCGGACCTTTGGTCAAAACCGCCAATCCCATCAGCACAAAAAATGCCCGATACCACCGCAGATCCGATTCCACATAACCGAGAAAAAACGACAGCAGCGCTCCCCCAAAACAGGCACTCAACACCATATCCGAGTAGCCCAACCGCCCAAAAAACAGTGTCATCAGATTGAATGCGACGATCGCTGATCCCAAATATGGTGCAATTCTCGACGGAACCAACCGCTTGATCACATAAAAACAGAACCCGACTAAAGCCGTTCCGGCGATCGCTGATGGCAACCGAGCCGCCCACTCATTCACCCCAAAGATCTGAAACGCAATCGCCATCAGCCAGTAAATTAGCGGCGGCTTATCAAACCGAGTGGCTTGATTAAAGTACGGCGTAATCCAATCGCCTGTCACGGTCATCTGACGCGCTGCCTCAACGAACAGCGGCTCCGTTTCATCGACCAATCCGATCGTGCCTAATTGATTAAAAAACGTAATGCCGCCCAGTGCGAGAACCCAAACGATCGCGAAAAGTCGCTCTCGTTTTGTCGATCGTGTTTTTGCTGGCACATCAATCTGATCGTTCATGCACTCAATCCAAGATCAAACCATGCGGTAGTTTGACATGGAACGAGACACTTGAAAAGTCGCACTCTGCTAGATGGTCGATCGTGCTTTTACTGCAAAATGTTGCGGATGTGCGATTCGACCACATCGGTTTTCTCTAACATCGACAAATGCCCACAATCGGGAATCTCAACCACATTATCTGCACAATCGCCAAATAACGGATGAAAACTGGCTAAATGGCGAACATACCTCGGCTCCATCACCGTATCTCTTGCCCCTGCAATGAAATAGAGCGGCTGCGACAATCGCGCCACCACTTGCGGTAAACGATGCACCTCTGCTTCAGTGGTTGAATCCAGCAGCGTTCCGACTGCGGCTTCTGGATTCGCCCGCACAAAATCGATCACCCGCTGCCGACCCCACGATCGATCGATCGCACTCACCACATTCGCCCGCGTAAACAACAAATCCAAACACGGTACTTGGGGCAACCATTTTGGGCGCAGTTTCACCATCTGCTGTCCTGCCGCTCGAAATCGCTCAAACGCTTCTTTCAAATAAATTCCACCGCCAGAATTGAGGCAAATTACGCCTTGAACCTGTTCTGGCATCTGATCCGCTGCCCACAATGCCACATATCCACCCAGCGAATGCCCAATCAACCAAGCTTTAGAAATCTGTAACTCTCTCAACAGCATTCCTAAATCTCTCGCATAGGAAAGTAGACTGTATTGCGCGATCGTACTTTGAGTCGCGACTGCCACCCCGCCAGAAGATCGCTCGCTCACTTCTGATTCTGATATGGGCGCGACACAGTGCGATTGACCAAAGCCGCGCAAATCATAAGACAAGCACTGATAATCAGGAGACAATTGATCGATCAGGGGCTGCCAGTAATTGCGGCTTAGCATCCAGCCGTGGACGAAGACGAGGATTTCAGGGTTTGATGTGGGAGCCGTCAGATCGTAGACGTGTGGAACTCCCGAAATAGAAACAGTAGGCATAATTTCATCCTACCGCAAAGGATGGTACGGTTAAATGCTCGCTACAACACGATCGTCGCTCAACGCCATCGAATGTGCGTGATCGCCTTCAACACGTGAATTGTTATAAGCTGGATCTAGCTTCTATATGACTTTTATGGCGAAATCTGGCTCTCCTCTTACCCTTAGAGAAATTGCAAGCACATTTCGATTTGCAGGCTGGTTTAGTTTTTGGTTCCAGTTGGTACTGACGATTATTTCTAGCGCGATTTTGCTGTTTGCAGCAGTTTCGACTCGAACTCCAGTCGGCACAAATCCTGGAACCGGAATTGGGGTAGTGCTGACCGTTTGTGGCATTGCCGTCTTAGGGTTCAATATGTTCTGGTCGTTGACGAGATATGTGGTGATTGGTCGGCGACTGAATGGAGCAGCAGCGGCACGACCCAAGAAAGCAGAAGCGATTCAAGCGATTCGGACAGGGCTGATTGCTAGTTTGGTTGGGACGCTCTTGGCGCTTCTGGGGGCAGAAGCGATCGTTGGTTTACTATTTGGAAAAGCGGTGAATCAAGGATTTGCGGGCTTTGTCAATGTTGATCCGGCAAAGTTTATTCAACCGATCGATATTCTTGTTGTACAAGCCAGCATTAATGTGATTTTGGCTCAGTTTGTGGCGATTTCTACTTCACTTTGGCTGCTCAACAAAATGAGCAAACAGTAACTTAAGACTCCATCCAATCAAAAAGCTGGTTCAGTTGGTCGATCGACACAAATCCATAACGCCACAGCACCATTGGCAAAGTTCCGTGCTCTTGTTGGCAATGGCGCAACGCAAGCTCGATCGAGTTGTCTGAAATCGCTAGCTCTTCTTTGAGGTAGCGAATCAGTTTCGAGTCAATTAATTCAATCCGAATTCTCTCGTTCACGTCGGACGATAAAACCACATCGGATGGTAAAACTGCCATCTACATAACCTTCGATAAGCTAAAAAATGGAACTGGGCATTCATCCTATCACTAAAAATTAGCCTAAGGGTGACTTCACAGGGAAAAATCAAAATTAATCCCAGTTTAGATTTTGGATTCTAGATTGCTAGTCATATTACAGAGCAGCTTCACAGATCGATTTGTCCAATCTGTAATTTAATCGGGTATAAGAAGTCTTTATACAACGAAATTGCAAAATCAAGGTCGATCGAAAGTCGCGATCGACTAGGTTACCTTATAAACACGGTTTACCTTGTAAGGAAATCAAATACCCTGAGCGTTCAATTAAATTCTAAGGTGTGCTCTATCCTATGAAGCGAACAGAGTACAGCTATCGTTTTTACTAATTGCTCAGGTTCAACGGGTTTGGATAAATGCTGCTGAAATCCGGCTGCGATCGCTTGTTTCTGATCATAATCTCCGGCGTAGGAAGCCAACGCGATCGCGAGAACTCCGCCACCTTGATCAAGGGTGCGCGATCGGATGTGCTGAATCAGTTCATAGCCGTTCGTTTCTGGCAACCCAACATCACAGACAATCACATCCGGTAGTTGCTGCGAAAGGGCGTTCAGTGCAGCTTTCGCAGAATCGACGGCTGTAACTTCCGATCCTGCCTCGCTTAGAACAAACTCCGCAAACTCGCGGGAATCCTTACTATCATCAACGACTAATACGCGCAGCCCTGCTAAAGTCGAAGCTTCCACAGAACTCGATCGCAGCGGAGCCAAAACCGGAACTGGAGCACGCAGCGGCAACCTCACGGTAAATGTCGTACCTTGTCCCTCTCCTGCGCTTTCTGCGGTGATCGTCCCACCGTGAAGCTCTACAATTTGACGACTAATCGCAAGTCCCAACCCCAAACCGCCGAACTGACGAGTATTCGTACTATCTTCTTGCCAAAATCGATCGAACACATAAGGAAGCGCATCAGCGACGATTCCCTTACCCGTATCGCGAACGATGATTTTCGCATGATCAAGCGCTTCATCGGTCAAAATAACTTCAACCAGCCCCCCTTCAGGCGTAAATTTCACTGCATTCGAGACCAAGTTCCATACCACTTGCTGCAAGCGTCCTGCATCTCCCAAAATTTGCCCGACTTCTGCTTTGATCGTAGTTTCGATTTGGATCTGTTTTGCTTCAGCCGCGAGTGAAACCGTTTCGATCGCGGCTAAAATCACTGCTTTCAAGTCCATTGCACCCGTATCCAGGCTCAGCTTACCGCGCATAATTCGAGAAATGTCGAGCAAATCTTCGATCAACCGTGCTTGAAGTTTGGCATTGCGCTCGATCGTGTCCAATGCGATCGCGGTTTTCTCTGGTCTTAATTGCCGCTTCTGTAGAAGTTTTGTCCAACCCAGAATGGGATTGAGCGGGGTTCTGATTTCGTGGGAGAGTACCGCGAGAAATTCATCTTTCACTCGATTGGCGGCTTCTGCTTGTTCGCGTGCCTGTTGCTCTCGCTGCAACAGTAGTTCCCGTTCTTCTTGAATGCGTTGCCGCTCGGTGATTTCTTGCTGAAGTTGAGCGTTGCTTGCAGTCAGTTCTGCGGTACGTTGTGCAACTAGTTCTTCGAGTTGATCTTGATAGCGCTTTAGTTCGATCTCAGCTTGACGGCGTTCGCCAATTTGAATTTGAAGGGCTTGATTTGCCAAAGTTAGCTGAGAGGGACCGGGGAGCGCTAACGCTTTAGGAATCAGAGAGTAGAGTTCCACCGCTGTGAGAACTGAAACCATTGCTGTTACAGCTTTCAATCCACCAGAGATCCAATAGTTGGGATGCCACAACGTCCAAATATCGAGGATGTGTCCCGTACCGCAAGCGATAATGAAGGTTCCGAATAAGAGAAAGATCCAGTTAAATGGCAGATCGCGACGATTCCGCACAAAGAAAAAGAGGGTTAGCGGGATTGAATAATATGCCAGTCCAATCAGCGCATCGCCAGTAATGTGCAGCCAAACTAGTCCGGTCTGCCAAAGGTAACAATGCCCGTGTGGGATAAAAGAGCTTGAATCAAAAAACTGACTCCAGAATGCTGTCATGATGCTGCGTACTGAGAAAGATGAGAAGGTTTGGCGATCGCAAGTTAATGGTAAATCTAACGAACTTATAGAAATTATCTATTCAAAACTTCCTAAATGTAACTACCCCTTTATCAACTCGCTCAATCCACCTTAAACCAGATGCCGTAAGTCTGGCTATTTGTCAACAGACAGATTTTTTGCGTATTGCGATTCAGCTTGTCGCCGCTTAGTCTGTGCGCCAGAATAAGGCAGTTGAGACTGGACAGAGCAAATTCCAGCATTATTTTTGAGAAAGCCTAAAATGCGGCAGTTTAAGGGATTGAAATTTGCGCTTCATGCGATCAGCGGATTGATGTCGATCGCGCTTCTCAGTCGTCCTGCGTGGAGTGCAGAACGAATCTTTTTATCATATGGAATCTTAGAGCGATCGATTTCGGTGTCGGCGCTTGAAGCTTATGCCCGTACTGGCACATTAGATAGTGATCTCTATGTCTATTCGCAATATGTCACACCTCAACGCCTCCAAGCACTTCGGAAAGCACTAATTACACGCGCAGATCTCGATCCGATCGCAGTCTCTCAGTTTCTCTACACTCAACAAGGCGAAATTCTCCTGCGTCGCTTAGGAGAAATCATTCAGCCTGAATCGCGCGATACTGGATTTTACGCGATTCGAGGAGCGCTAATCTTGGCATCGGCTGAGCCTGAAGGACTAACCTTACTGAATGTGCTGCGTAAATTTCCCACGCGCGGACTGCGGATTGACTTGCAGCGTAGTTTAGATATTGCCGGAGATTTTGGTGATTTAATTAATCAAACCAATCGTGCCACACAAGCGATCACACAACTCTCAGATCAAGATAATACGCCCTTACCGGGTGGGAATATTCCCGATCTTTCGGTTCGAGGTGCTTATGGATTTGAAAAGGAATCGCTGAGACTTGTGGATCGATCGCGGGGATTTGTGCAAGCGTTGGGGCGGGAACGGGTGTTTCCGGTCGATGTTTATCTACCTGTTGCTCGTCGTCAAGCACTGCCCGCGGCAATTCCCGTAGTCGTGATTTCGCATGGACTCGGCTCCGATCGCGGCACATTCCGTTATCTTGCAGAACATTTAGCTTCACACGGATTTGCCGTTGCAGTTCCCGAACATCCAGGAAGCAATGCGAAACAACTGCAAGCCCTCATTGGTGGGATTGCCAATGAAGTCACTAGTCCGAGCGAATTTATCGATCGACCTTTGGATATTAAATACGTGCTGGATGAACTAGAGCGCAGAGTAACCTCTGATCCGCGCTACAAGCGTTTGAATGTGAAACAAGTCGGCGTTTTGGGACAGTCGTTTGGCGGCTATACGGTGATGGCGCTTGCGGGCGCACCGATTAACTTTCAGCAACTCCAACAATCGTGTCAACCCGCAGAAATCGATCGAACACTGAATCTATCTGTGTTGCTGCAATGTCGCGCTGCTGAATTGCCACCGATTAACTACAACTTAAGTGATCCGCGCGTGAAAGCAATTATTGCGATTAATCCGATCGATAGCGTTGTGCTTGGACAGGCGTCGATCGCGCAAATCAAAACGCCAACGCTCATTATGGCGGGGAATGCAGATACGATCGCGCCTGCCTTGCCTGAACAGATCCAGCCGTTTACGTGGTTGCAGACTCCGGATCGCTATCTAAGCGTGATCGATCGTGGAACGCATTTTTCGACTTTGCAAGAAGGCGATGCACAAGGGGTTCCCGTGCCGCCAGAGGTAGTAGGTCCGTCTCCCTATCTTGCTCGTCGCTATGTCAATGCACTCAGTTTGGCGTTCTTTCAAACCTACATTGCCAACCAACCGAGCTATCGCCCTTATCTTTCTTCGGCTTATGTACGCGCCCTGTCTCAAGATCCGTTACGGTTAAGTTTGGTACAGTCTTTAACTGTGGCGCAGTTGAACAAGGACTAATCGCGTGGATGGTTTTCTCAATCTCAATAAACCTTTTGGCTTCACGTCGCATGATTGTGTGGCGAAAGTTCGACGAATCTACCAGTTGAAAAAAGTGGGTCATGCTGGAACGCTTGATCCAGCGGCAATGGGTGTTTTACCGATCGCACTCGGTCGGGCGACCCGATTATTGCAATATTTGCGTCAGGATAAAGCCTATCAAGCGACGATCCGATTTGGTATCACCACGACCACCGATGATCTCGAAGGCGAGATTCTTACACAACAAGTCATTCCGAATCTGCGCCTAGAGCAAATTCAGGAAAAACTACCCCAATTTCAAGGAGTGATTCAGCAAATTCCACCAAACTATAGTGCGATCCAAGTGCAGGGCAAGCGATTGTATGATTTAGCGCGATCAGGTCAAACGATCGAGGTTCCGTCTCGCACCGTTGAGATCTCCGATTTAGCCATTTTGGATTGGCGCTCCGGTGATTTTCCTGAACTCGATATCGCGATCGCCTGCGGTAGCGGCACGTATATTCGTTCGATTGCGCGCGATTTAGGTGCGGAACTGGGAACGGGGGCGACGTTAGCAAAACTACTGAGAACTGAAAGTAGCGGATTTGAACTAGATCAGAGTTCAACGATCGAAGAACTCCCCGTTCCGTTAATCGAGCCAGAAACCGCTTTGTTGCATTTACCTGAAATCATCGTGGATGCTACGATCGCGCGTCGTTGGTGTCAGGGGCAAAAAATTGCGATGGAATCTGAGTGTCCGAAGGCACAGCAAAGCTGCACGGAACTGGTGCGGGTGAAGCATGAGCGATTTTTGGGAATCGGTGAAATTCGTGCAGATGGCGTGCTGGTGCCGCAGATGGTGTACGAACCTGCTTGAGCAGCATAAGCTCTACTTCAACGCTTCTTCTAGTTTGTTTTGATTCCACAACGATCGATAAAGCCCCGCCTGATCAAGCAATTCTCCATGTGTGCCGATCTGAACAATGCGACCCTGATCCATCACAAAGATTCGATCTGCCATCGCTGCCGCTGAAAGTTGGTGCGAGATAAACACAACCGTTTTGCGAACCGTTCCTTCCGATAGATTTTTCAAAATTCGCGTTGCCGTTTGATTGTCCACACTCGATAACGCATCATCCAGAATCAGAATCGGACTATCGACCAATAGCGCCCGCGCCAATGCAGTTCGTTGGCGTTGCCCACCCGATAACGTAATGCCACGCTCTCCCACGATCGTGTCATACTGCTGCGGAAAGTTCAGGACTTCTCCATGAATTTGAGCAAGTTTTGCTGCAAGTTCTACCTCAGACTGATCCGCGAAAGGCTTACCGTACCGGATATTGTTGCGAATGGTTGTACTAAAGAGAAAGCTCTCCTGTGGTATATAAGCGATCGCGCCTCTCAAATCGTGCAACCGCAATTTGGTAATGTCGTACCCATCGAGAAATAGCTGATTCGGCGCAATATCTAACAGTCGCGGCAACGCATTTGCTAGTGTCGATTTCCCTGATCCGATCGCGCCAACGATCGCAACGGTTTCACCTGGAGAAATCACAAAGTTAATCTGATCTAAAGTAGGGCGAGACACACCCGGATAGCGAAACGTTAAATCTTGTGCGCTTAACTTTCCTTTCACTTGCGCCACCGCTAATGGAATCGCATCCGCAGCATCTTTGATCGTTGGTTCAACCGATAAAATGGCTTCGATACGATCGATACTCACTTCCCCTCGCTGATACGCAGTAATCGTAAAGCCTAACAACGCAGTCGGAAACGCTAATCGTTCGACAAAAATCAACAGCGCGATGAAATCCCCAACGGTAATGTCTCCTCGCGCGATCGATCCACCACCAAACCACAACAAGATCAGCGCACTTCCATACGCAATTCCTTGCAGAATTGGGAATAAAATATTTCGAGTCAGCGCCAGTTTAAGATTGGCATTTAGCAGCGATCGATTATACTCTCGAAAAGCCTTGCGCTCGTTTTCTTCCTGACCGTAGATCTTAATCAGTGCAATTCCGCTCATATCTTCTTGCACCAGTTCGCTGAGCGTCGAAAGCTCTTCTTGAACGGTTAACTGTTGCGATCGTAGTTTGTTACTAAACAAACTCACTAAGATCAACATGAACGGATACACAGATAATGCTAATAAACTCAACTTGGCATTGATTGCCACCATTGCAGGTAACGTCAACGAGTAAGCGAACAGTGTATTTGCCAAACTGAGAACCGCAAATCCTAATAGACGGCGAATATTATCGACATCACTAGTAGCACGATTAATCAAATCACCTACAGTATTCGCTGCGAAATAGGCAGGTTCTAGCTTTAATAAATGATTGAAAATCTTTTGCTTGAGATCAAACTCAACTTGCCGCCCAACTCCAAACAGCAAAGTTCGGGATGCCATCCGCACGACCCACATCACCGAAGCCAACACCAGAATCAAAACAGCATAAGACAAGATCTCGTTAACACGAAAGGCAACACCGAGCTTGTCTACCGCATCGCGAATTAGCAACGGAATGTAAATCCCGATCGCATTCACCACTAACAACGCCAAAACCCCTAGAGTTGCATCCCGCCAGTGTGGACGAAGATATGCCCCTAGTTTTTGAAGTTGCCCCCGCGATCGCGCCATAACCCTACCTACTCTCGAAACTCTCTCATGGTAACGCGAATGAAAAAGTTAATTCCAGGAGAAAAGGGGGAGACGCTCTCCATCAACTTGTAAAATGAGCAAGCTCATCTGAATCAATCTTGTGTCTCAACTTTCTCGGCTCAAACTATTACTACTTTCTACACCTGTTGGCGCGATCGGTTCCGGTTTAGGCGGCGGTGTTGAATTGACACTTACGAATATTGCTCGATCGCTGATTGAGCGCAATCATTCTGTTACAGTCGTCGCGCCGGAGGGTTCGGTTTTAGAGGGCATTCCGCTAGTATCGATCGCGGGAAATCTTCAAATTACTGCCCAATCTCAAGGACGCGATGCCTCGATCACCTTGCCTGCAAATTCGGTGTTAGGCAATTTTTGGAATTACGCGCGTCAAGTTCAGCATGATTATGATGTATTGATCAATTTTGCTTATGATTGGCTGCCGTTCTACCTCACGCCGTTTTTTGAACGCCCGATCGCGCATTTAGTCAGCATGGGGTCGCTCACCGATGCAATGGATCACGCGATCGCCCAAGTTGCCGAGCAGTTTCCCAGGTTGATCGCGGTTCACAGTCTGGCTCAAGCGGATACGTTTTCGTTTCGCGATCGCTGCTTCAATCTCAAAAATGGCTTTGATTTGTCTCAGTATCAATTCAATCCAACTTCAAAATCTCATTTGGCTTGGGTGGGTCGGATTGCACCCGAAAAAGGGTTAGAGGATGCGGTTGCAGCCGCTCAACAAGTTGGCGTTCCGCTGAAGATTTGGGGTGTGATTCAGGATGAACTTTACTGGAAGCAGATTCAAACGAACTATCCGAATGCGCCAATTGAATATTGTGGCTTTCTTTCAACGCCGGATTTACAGAAAGCTTTAGGAGAATCACGGGCATTGTTGATGACCCCGCATTGGATCGAAGCCTTCGGGAATGTTGCGATCGAAGCATTAGCTTGCGGTGTTCCGGTGATTGCTTATCGGCGGGGTGGTCCGGCTGAAATTGTAGAGGATGGCAAAACGGGCTGGCTCGTTGAACCGGATAGCGTGAGTGGATTAGTGGAAGCAATTTCTAAGTTAGAGCAAATCGATCGCACAAACTGCCGTCATCATGCCGAGCGCGAGTATTCTTTAGAAGCGATGGGTAGTCGTTTGGAAAATTGGCTCGATCGCATTGTACGATCGCAGAATTTGTAAGCTTTATGAAACGCTGCCAACCGCCTGCCCCACTCCAATCCTGCGATCTTTTGCGCGTCATTGCTCCTAGTGGTACGTTGCGTGAGTTGACCGCATTCAATCAAGGCGTTGAAGTTTGGAAAGCGCGTGGCTATCAGGTTGAAGTGATGCCTGGATTTGACGATCGACATGGGTATCTCGCTGGAACCGATGAGAATCGTCGCGCTCAATTTGCAGCCGCACTCAAAGATCCAAACTGTCGAGGAATTTTGTGTGCGCGTGGAGGATGGGGCGGTGCAAGACTATTAGAAAAATGGAGATTTCCAGCGGTCGAACCGAAATGGCTGATTGGATTTTCGGATATCACCAGTCTATTGTGGGCATATGCTGAAGAAGGAATTTCGGGGGTTCATGCGCCTCTGTTAACGACGATCGCATCTGAACCGGATCGGTCAAAAACGCGCTTATTTGATTGGGTGGAAGGTCGATCGCTTGCTCCACTTCAAGGGTCAGGCTGGGGAAATGGCAAAGAGACTGGGCTTTTACTTCCGGCAAATCTCACGGTTGCAACTCATCTGTTAGGGACACCTTGGCAACCGGATTTTTCGGGTGTGGTTTTAGCGATCGAAGATGTGACCGAAGCCCCGTATCGCATTGATCGAATGTTAACCCAATGGCGTTTATGTGGAGAGTTTCGGCACATTCGAGGTATTGCGATCGGGCGATTTAGCCAGTGCGATCCGCCTGAAAATATTCCAAGTTTCAGCATCGAAGAAGTCCTGCGCGATCGACTTTCAGATCTGGGAATTCCGATCGTGTCTGACTTACCGTTTGGTCACGATGGCGAAAATGCAGCGTTACCTGTGGGAATTCCAGTCGAGTTAGATGGCGATCGAGGTATTCTTAGCTTCTAAGTAAAGACTTGATCAACTGCAATACTAAAGCCGCTGAGAACCTTCTGAGTTGCGATTGTTTGTCCTGGATTGAAGACTTGCCAAGATTGCTCGATCGTCTTGGTCATGATTAACTTTGCTTCGGGAAAGATGAGCCAAACCTCTTCGCAACCGGATTCTAAATACTCGATCGCTTTTGCAAAGAGTTCCTCTACATAATCTGTTGGTGAAGCAACTTCTGCGATCAAAGGATAGCTTTGAGGTGCGACATTCAGAACTCTAACCTGATCTAGAACCGTTGGCGGCAAATAAGCAACATCAGGTCGTCTTGCCTGAGCGTTCTACAAGGTGCTTCAGTTAAAGCTTCTCCACCTGGCTCATTTGACAAGGCATAATCGCTCCAATATCTAACGATTCGACCTTGTACGATTCCATGCTTAATGGTCATTCCTGTTTTCTCAACTAGTTCACCATCTACCCATTCCCTGTCCTGTAGAGGATTGGCAATAAAATCCTCTACAGGACAGGGAATGGCTTGGAAGTTTCCTCCTGTACTGGTATCGGAACTTCTTGAGGGGCAGTTGCAAGCATTGATTTTTCCTCCTTCAGTACTAATCTTAGTGGAAAACTGAGGTGAACGAAACTCCTAGCCATTGTTCAAAGTTCTGCTGTTGAAGGGCTGAGGGATTTTCTATCGCATCGATCGAATAACTGGTCGCGCGGGGTTGTGCCAAAGTGAGCGATCGCTGTTTCAATTCATCGCCATGAAATACCGATAGAGCGATCGTATCTCCGGGCTGATAGTCTTTCAGTCGTTCCTCAAATTGTCCAGCACTCACTCTTAATCCGTCGATCGCAAGTAACTCATCTCCTGGATCGATTGCTGCTTTCTGAGCAGGCGAACCCGCTTCGACAAATTTAATCAGTTCCCGTCCGCCTTCAGATTTCACGGTCATTCCGGTAAACGGCGGTAAGTTTGGGGTATCTCCATTTGATCGCAATCGCAATCCAAATCCAGCGAAATACTCATCGAAGGGAAGTTCTTCGGTGCTGTGGAGATAGCGATCGAAGAACTTCGTCAAATCAAATGCGGCAACGGATTCGATCGTGGTTTGCAATTGTTCGGGTGTGAAGCCAATTTCATCTTTACCAAACTGCTGCCACATCATACGCATTACATCGTCAAACGATCGCTGATTTTGATGCTTAATCCGAATCGCTAAATCTAATAGTAGTGTCACCATCTCGCCTTTGAGATAATAAGAAATCTGAGAATTGGCGCTATTTGCATCTGGACGATACAGCTTAATCCAAGCATCAAAACTCGATTCGCTCAATGGTTGCACTAAGCGCCCTGGTGTCATCAAATAGCGCGAGATTTCTTGACCTAACGCATTCAAATAAGTCTTTGCATCGTAGATGCCTGCACGATATGGAAAAATCAAATCATAAAAGCTAGTTGTGCCTTCGCTAAACCAGAGAGACGGAGTGTAATTTTCGCCATCGTAATCAAAGACTTCGAGCGCTTTCGGACGAATGCGTTTTACATTCCACAGGTGAAAGAATTCGTGGGCAACGAGTTGCATAAAGCGATCGTACTTTTCTTTCGTCCGAAATCCTAACCGTGAATAAATCAACGAACAACAATCTTTGTGCTCTAATCCGCCAAATGAACTTGCGGTTAAATGTAAGAGAAAGAAATAGCGATCGTAAGGCAATCCACCAAACATCTCAGCTTCGACTTGAATCACTTTTTGAGTGTCTTGAATAATGCGATCGATCTCAAGCTTTCCTTCTCCCCAAACCACAAATTGGTGTGGCTTTCCTAATACTTCAAACGAGTAAACTTGATGTCGTCCGATCTCAAATGGACTATCAACCAAAGTATCAAAATTTTTTGCCTCGAATGTGTTTTCCGCGACCGTAGGAAGAGCAGTTACGACTTGCCAGTCTGGACGAGGTGGAACGATCGTGACGCGAATCGGTTGCTGTTGAAATCCGGGGACGTAGAAGAACAACGCAGCCCCGTTGAAATAACCGTGATTTTCGTCGAGATGATTTGTCCGGACGGTTAATTCGTTGGCAAAAACTTGGTAGTGAACCTCGATCGTCTCTTTGTCTTGAGTTTCAATCTGATAATGATTTTTTGCTAATTTTCGCCAAGGTAGAGCAGAGTTGAAATTCTGCAAATGCCGTGAATACTCTCGCACTAAGTATGATCCGGGTGTCCAAACTGGCATTTTTAGGTCGATCGTCGCTGATTTCCAGCCTTGAATCCGTAGCGTTACCTCGAACAGATGAGACTCTGGTTCGGGCATGGCGACCGAATACTGAAAAGACACACGAAGCGTAGAAGAGTTTGAGGATTGGGTTTCGGCTTCTGGCTGTAGCGATCGAGTCACTTCAAACTCTTCACGATTCATGACGTGTAACTCCGACAAGAAGGTTTCATTTCTCCATCATGCCGCAATTCAGAATCTCACTCACCCCTTATTTGGTTGCCAACTGCATCAACTGTTTCAGATTGACTAAATGAATCACTTGCTGACTGGGATTAATCTGAATCCAGCCTTTACTGTCAAGCTTTTCGAGAATTTTGCTCGTTTCTTCAACGGTAATATCGGTTACATCTGCCAGATCTGTTGCTGGAATATTGAAGATGTCAACGCCTGATCCAGACGGTTGCCCGTAATTCTCAGCGAGGCTGACCAGCGTATTCACAAGCTTGATCGCTGCGGGTTGGTGGCGCAATTGAAATCTAAAATTAGTTTGCCGCAACCGTCTCACCATCAGTTGCAGCATTCGATGATGAAGTTGTGGATCTTTGAACAGCGTTTGGATAAAGCGCTGCGCTGAAATGCTCATGAGACGGACATTGGACAAGGCGATCACATCCGTCGATCGCGGAGATTCATCCAAAATCGCCATTTCACCGAAGAAGTCACCCCGACCCAAAATCGCCAGCGTTGAGACATCTTCGCCCGTGCCGGAATGCCGTCGCACCTTGACCCAACCCGAAACCACAAAATACACTGCATTTCCCCAAGCATCTTCCATCAGAACGGCTCTGCCAGTTGGGTACTCATGTTCAGTGGCAACGGAAAGTAACCAATCGAGGGTCTCCGGATTTGCCGCCGCCAGTAACGGAAATAGCTCACTGAAAACTTCAGTCTGCATTGAACGATCCACAGGGGAGAGGTCGATATTATCGTTCCCCGTTTCCGCGCGTGATAGACATCACACCGAAAGTTGCGGATCAAGAACGGCTCTCAACCGTGGTAAAAGTGTCTCTACAGCATCTGCTTGCCCGATGACGATCGCTTGCTGATGCGCCAAACTTTCGAGATCCAAAACTTCCGGCGTAAACTCGATCGGATTGCCTTCTAAATCACGACACGTCAAGCCTGCCGCTTCTGCGATCGCGATCGGTGCAACCGTATCCCAAACCTTGACCCGACGATTGAGATACAGATAAACCTCAGCTTTCCCCAGCACCACATTCATCACTTTTAATCCGAAGCTACCGGGCGATCGCAAAAATTCAATTTCAGGAATCGAGGCAGAAATCTGATCCGCAGTATTTCTGAAATCCTTGTCACCAATGACCACACGATAAGAATTCGATCGGGCTTGTGGAATGGTGCAAAGTTCTGGGGCTGCATCTCCGATCACTTGCCATATCCCAAACTCTTTGCCGCCATAGTAAAGAACATCTTGTTCAGGTGCGTAAATCCATCCTGCGATCGCGCGTTGATTCTCTAATAGTCCAACTAAAACGGCGTAGTCGGGATCACCATGAATAAAGTCTTGTGTACCATCGAGCGGATCAATACACCAAAGCCGTGGATAGTCTGCTTGATAGCGTTTACGAGAAGCCGCGTTTTCTTCGGTAATGATGCCATCGTCGGGAAAGAGTGCGGTGAAAAATTCGGAAAGTTGTCGATCGAGCGTTTGATCCACGGTTGTGACAAAATCACCAGGTTCTTTCTGAAAAATCTCGTACTTTTGAGCGGAAAGGGTTTTGGCTTGCTGTCCACACGATCGAACAATATGCCGGATCTTGGTCAACTGGGCGGGAGTCAGAGTCATGGACAAATGGATGAAGGAAGTATGGAGCGATCGTAGAAGACGGATTCTCAAAGCACAACTGAAGATATGCAGATTTTATCGTTTGTGCGCTTTCCAAGTTCCGCCGTAAACATAGAACGGATTGTTTTGACTCACCCGATCCCAACAATTCCGACAAACAAAAATCCACTCAGCAGACTCATCGTATTGAATACGGTAGAGAACTGGAGCGGATTTTGCACAGAGCGAACAGCGTTTTTGTCGATCGCGACTCATCGGTTTACGCTAAAGCTGAAGCTTTCGGTTTCGCAAAGATCATTCGACCTGCTGAGGTTTGCAGAGAACTGGTGACAATGACTTGAAGTTCTCCACCGACATAGCTCCGTCCATCTTCGACGACGACCATTGTTCCATCATCGAGATAGCCAATTCCTTGAGCAGGTTCTTTTCCTTCTCGCAGAATCTTTAGATCGATGCTGTCTCCGGGTAGGTAGGATGGACGAATGGCTTGAGTCAAATCATTGACGTTTAGAACAGGGACTTTCTGAACCGTTGCGACTTTGTTGAGGTTGTAATCGGTGGTGAGCAGTGTGCCGTTAATTTCTTGAACGAGACGAACGAGCTTGGCATCGACCGTCGGAATATCGTCGTAATCGGCGTGATGAATCACAACTCGATCGGGGTAACTTTCTCGAATGCGATTGAGGATGTCGAGTCCCCGCCGCCCCCGAACTCGTTTTTGATCATTGGAAGCATCTGCCACTTGCTGAAGTTCTTGTAGGACAAACTGTGGAACGAGTAGCTGTCCTTCAACAAATCCCGTATCAAGCAGATCGGCGATCCGACCATCGATAATGCAACTTGTGTCGAGTACTTTCGTAGCTGCGGCTTTAATGGTTCCTTCTGACAGCAGAAGAGTTTCAGCGCTACTCGGATTGATTAATCGCAGCAGCGATCGACCATGCACATCCGCAAGCGACATTCCTGAAACCGCAAACATAATGCTACCGACCACCGCCGTTAACGGTTTGAGAAACGAGAATTCGGGTGGAATTGGCAGTAAGAACGTCGGTGCAAGGAGCAAGTTAGCGACCAGTAGCCCAATGACGAGACCGATCGACCGACTGAGTAAGGTATAAGCCGGAAGTTGACGAATTTGGCGTTCGAGCCGACGAAATGCCGTTTGAGCGATCAGACCGATCGCTAAACCAAAAATTGCACCGAACCCGCCACAAACCCAGCGGAGTGCTTCTGGATTTGAGACTTGTTGCAGCGCACTTCCAGGCAATGCTTCGATGCCTCGAAAGCCAGTTCCCGCCCCTGCTAGGATGAATGAGATAATGATGATTGCGTCAAGCATAATGGAGATGGAGACGCATCGGGAGCGTCTATACGGGAAGATTGCCAGTCAAGCAAAACGGTGAAGCACTGCACGAAGTTAGTCAAATTCACAAGTTCTGGATTCATGCTGACGAATCCAGAACTTGATCCGGATGAAAATCCGTCAAATTGATTCAATAGGGTCAGGCTTAACGAACCGCTTGACTTGGAATCATTATATCCTGCTTGTTTGTAGATTCCTGCGCCCAAATCCTTATCCGATGGTGGGTTTACCTCACTCTGCTCGTGATCTGTGATACAAAGTTTGTCGATGTTCTGAGAAGCGATCGCTTCTAAAGCGGTATAAACCACTGAATTAGGATTGAAAAATAAGTTGCAAGTTATGGAATTTAATATTCCAAGTTCAGCCTACGTGCATATTCCATTCTGTCGTAGGCGTTGTTTCTACTGCGATTTCCCGATTTCTGTTGTGGGGGATCAACGGAATGGTAGTAATTCTGGAACGATCGCTCAGTACGTTGAAAAACTTTGTGAAGAGATTGATCGATCAAATAACTTTGGTGAACCATTAAGAACTGTGTTTTTTGGTGGAGGAACGCCTTCGCTTCTATCAGTTTCACAATTTCAACAGATTTTAGACCGGCTCGATCGACACCTTGGAATTCTTTCTGGCGCAGAAATTTCGATGGAGATTGATCCTGGAACGTTTGATCTAACCCAGATCAAAGGATTCAAATCAGCAGGTACGAATCGCGTTAGTTTAGGTGTACAAGCATTTCAATCTAAATTACTAAAAGCTTGTGGAAGAACTCATACGGTCGAAGATATTTACAATTCGATCGAGCTAATTCATCAAGCAGACATTGAGAATTACAGCTTGGATTTGATTTCAGGATTGCCGCATCAAACCATCGAAATTTGGCAAGATTCTCTCGATTGTGCGATCGCGCTTTCTCCGACTCACTTATCAGTTTATGATTTAACGATCGAGCCTCAAACGCCTTTCGGTAAGCAATTGCAACCTGGTGAGAAACCTTTGCCTTCGGATGAATTAACTGCTGATCTCTATCGATTTGCTCAACAGACTTTAACGAAGGCTGGATATGAGCATTATGAGATTTCAAACTATGCAAAACCAGGCTATCAATGCCAACATAATCGCGCGTATTGGGAGAATCGATCGTTCTATGGGTTTGGCATGGGAGCAACGAGTTATTTGAATGGCGATCGCGTTTCTCGACCTCGAAAACTTCGAGAATATTACGAATGGATTGAAGCGCCATCTTCGACTTCTGAAGTAACGGAAATTGATTACTTACTAGACAGATTGATGGTTGGGCTGCGATTGAAAGAAGGAATTGATTTGAAAGATCTAAACAAGCAATTTGGAGAAAGTACGATTGCGCTGATTCTCGACTGCTTACAGCCCTATGAAAAAGCTTCCTGGGTCGAGATCACCCCTGAACGCATCAAACTGACTGATCCCGAAGGTTTTCTGTTCTCGAATGTGATTTTGACCAAGCTGTTTGCGCGATTCGACGAAGATTAGGTACACACCCCTTTCGAGCGCGATCGCCGTGCAAAATGTCTTCAGCAGCACAGACCCTATAGACAAGTAAGCTATTCTGGATCTATTGCAGACTTTGTTAGATTGCTCTTAAATTGTCTGTTTGCTCTCTCACACCAAGGTATCTCATGGCAAATTCTTCTTTTTCCGCAGATTCGATGAACTCAGCCCACCTCAGCGATTCCCAAATGTGGGAAAGTTTGAAGCTTGCGATCGCAGAAAGCTCAGGATTCCAGCGATGGCGACTCGATCGCACGTCACAAGAAGATTTGGATGCACTGGTTCATCAGTATTTGCGCGAAACGCTTGAAACCTTGGCTTACTAGATTTCAATTTTTGTGTTGTTTCAGTTGTGTTCAGCAGTCGATCCCGTCTCAGATCGACTGCTTCATTTTTAGCGAAGAATCCGCTGTAGAGGATTGCGTAAGCGATCGACCAACTCGTTTAACTGTCGGTATGCGCCTTCAATTCGATCGCCATCGACGACCACTTCATCCGTCGGATAGTTTTGAAGAATTTCTAAGATCGAAATTGATCCGTCTCCACTGGCAGACAGCGTTAGAGCCGCCCGGAGTGCTTGGCGTTCGGCTCCGCCTTTTGGAGTTTGAATCGCTTGACCGAGTTGATCCAAAATTCCATTTCCGAGTGGACTATTGAGAACGCGATCGAGCAAAACGGGATCGACTTTGATCGGTTTGGTCAAGGTGCTACGAACGGTTTCAGGCTTCTGACCAGACAACCGAAAGTAAGTTTGCAAATCGTTTGACATCTCACCTGTTTGAGCAAAGGTGGTGAGTTCTGGAACCGAAACGGACTCTCGCAAAATCTTGTATTTGAGAATAACGCGATTTGCTGCGATCGCTGGAGAGCTTGCAACTAAAACCGCGATTCCAATACCAAGACACGAGCGAACTGCATTTTTTAATAAAGACATTTTAATCACGCGCTAAATTCCCTTTATTACAGACGAGTTTAGAGCGCTAGAGATTCGCAAAGTTGAAGAATCTATCTTGCGATAGGCTATTTTCCAGTACGATCGAAACCTTAAGCAATCAAACAAATCATAATGGGCAGCACGTTTGGGCATTTATTTCGGATCAGCACCTTCGGGGAATCGCATGGCGGCGGTGTAGGCGTTGTAATTGATGGGTGTCCACCGTTGATCGAGCTTTCGGCTGAAGAGATCCAAGTCGAACTCGATCGCCGTCGTCCCGGTCAAAGCAAGATTACAACTCCACGAAATGAAGCAGATCACTGTGAGATTCTGTCGGGAATTGTAGACGGCAAAACGTTAGGAACCCCGATCGCAATTCTCGTTCGCAACAAAGATCAACGATCGCAAGATTACACGGACATGGCAGTGAAGTACCGTCCGTCTCACGCAGATGCAACCTACGATGCGAAGTATGGAATTCGAGCGGTCGCGGGCGGTGGGCGATCATCGGCGCGAGAAACGATCGGACGAGTTGCCGCTGGCGCGATCGCGAAGAAGGTACTTCAACAGTCGGGCGTTGAGATTGTGGCTTATGTGAAGCGGATTAAAGATCTTGAAGCCGCGATCGATCCAAATACTGTGACATTGGAGCAGGTTGAAAGCAACATTGTGCGGTGTCCTGATCCGGATTGTGCAGAGCGCATGATCGATCTGATTCAGCAGATGGGAGGACAAGGAGACTCGATCGGCGGCGTGGTCGAATGTGTAGCGCGGCGGGTTCCGATGGGGCTGGGTGAACCTGTGTTTGACAAGCTTGAGGCGGATTTAGCAAAAGCGGTCATGTCCCTTCCAGCAACGAAGGGATTTGAAATCGGTTCAGGATTTGCCGGAACGCTGATGACAGGTAGCGAACACAATGACGAGTTTTACACTGATGAAGCGGGTAGAATTCGCACTGTGACGAATCGATCGGGCGGAGTGCAGGGCGGCATCTCGAACGGAGAAAATATTGTGATTCGAGTGGCGTTTAAGCCGACTGCGACGATTCGGAAGGAACAGAAGACGGTGACGAATACTGGGGAAGCGGTAACGTTAGCGGCGAAGGGACGACATGATCCTTGTGTGTTGCCGCGTGCGGTTCCGATGGTTGAAGCGATGGTGGCACTGGTATTGTGTGATCACCTGCTGAGACAGCGAGGACAATGCGGACGTAGAGAAGAAGGTGATATACAACTTTAATTTAATGTGTTGGGGTTCAACGCTTTGTCACCGAAGTTGGGAGACTTGTCATTGAGATAAAAAGACTCGACGTTGAGAATCAGAGACTCGTCATCGAGTTTCAGAGACTCGTCATCGAGATAAAAGAACTCGACGTTGAGAATCAGAGACTCGTCACCGAGAATCAGAGGCTCGTCACCGAGAATCAGAGACTCGTCACCGAGAATCAGAGGCTCGTCATCGAGATAAAAAGACTCGTCGTTGAGAATCAGTGCTTCGTCATCGAGATAAAAAGACTCAAGTGCGAAAGTTGCACATTGCCTGGGAGGTTAATTCTCTTCGTTTCGGTTCTGTTGGGGACGCTGAAAGAATGTTCTAACCGATCGCAGCGTCACAGGTTCGCGTTCTCTACGGCGTTTGCGGTGGGTTAGGGCAGAATTGCGGCGATATTTGCGCGATCGCGTCTCCTCCTCAACGCCCTGATCCGAAGCGCGACGACGTTGCGGCTCGATATTCTCGTCTTTTGTCATCCACCAATCTACGATAAA
>PSLO01000043.1:34679-35692 GCA_040289665.1 Leptolyngbya sp. ERB_1_1
CCGCTCGCCGTTCCCCCGATCGCACCGAGCGCAATGCTAAACAGGGCAGGATATCCAAGCCCGTAAAAGCTGATGAGGAACAATAGCCAAATCTGAAGCCCGATGGCAAAACCCTTAGAAACTGGTTGTCCTTTCGTAGCCACGACATCATCCCTAAAATTCGTTACGAGGATACAGCAAATTTTGCCTCAATGCGCCGAATCCGCTGATTGCTTCCATTATGGTGATTTTTCGTGGCTTTGATGAACTTATCGATCGACTGATCCCATGACTAAATCAATGCTTGCCAAAATCACAAAAATATCGGCAACTTTGCGACCTCGAATTAACTCAGGCAATAATTGCAGATTGTTGTAATCTCCAGGGCGAATCTTCCAGCGCCAAGGGAATACATTGTCATCGCCAATGATGAAAATTCCAAGTTCGCCTCGACCGGATTCCACCCGCACATAATGCTCACCCTGCGGAATTTTGAACGTTGGAGCGATCTTCTTGGCAATGAATTGATAGTCAGCGCCATTCCACTCGGATTTTGGTTCTGATTCAAGGCGCTTTGCTTCTAAATCCTCGTAAGCGCCACCGGGAAGTGCACTTAGGGCTTGCTGAATGATTTTGATTGATTCTCGCATCTCTCGCAGTCGCACGATATAACGCGCAAAACAATCGCCCGCTGTTTCCCATTGCACCTGCCAATCTAATTCGTCATAACATTCGTAATGGTCAACTTTGCGTAAGTCCCATTTCACCCCAGACGCGCGTAACATCGGTCCTGTGACTCCCCAATTGATCGCATCTTCGCGAGTGAGTACACCGATCCCTTCAGTGCGTCGTCGAAAGATTGGATTACTCAAATCTTGCACCTGGAAACATGGATGTCAAAACCACAACTACGTGCAAGGTGGGCAAGGTGTTCAATATTGAGTAAAAGAAGATACACTACTATTTTAGGGAAAATAGATTCGAGGGCTATTTGTGCTGCTTGACCCCAATCAGGTGGCGATGCAGACTTTAGA
>PSLO01000185.1:0-3742 GCA_040289665.1 Leptolyngbya sp. ERB_1_1
CGTTTTCATCCGCAAGTCTGACAATTCTCCTGTTCTACAGGTTACCGTTTCTAGTTATTCATGCAACAAAGCCCTTACAATATGTTTTATCGAAGCGGCAGTGCGGGACATCATCTCGTGTCTAAGTCACCTGCTCGTATGAATTAAGAGGAGCGAATTGCAGTGACTGAATCAAATGAATGGCGACGAGTGCTCCGTGGCATCTTACTATCTGTCTTGTTAGCAATTGCCGCATTTGCGATCGTGCTGCTTCTGACGACAATCATTCAATCGCTGCGCCTCGCTCCAAATTCAAGTTGGGCTTACAGCGCGATCATCCTGTTGTCTGCGGCGAGCTATTTTATCGGTATCACTCAACTGCTCTACATCATTCCGCTAATTATTTTCTTGTGGCGTGAGCGAAGATTTTCATTGATGAAAGGGGTAATTATTGCTACTGTGATAGTGGCATTGATAAATTTCGGCTGCTTCCTGTTGGTGATGAATCAATATCGATAGCTTTTATCGCTTTTTCGCAATCTGACATGCAGCAAGATTGAAAAGCTGAATTTTGCCCTCGAATTGTTGATCGATCGCACTTCTCAACCCCGAAAACAATGCCTCTCGCATAAAAGCATCCAAAGCAATGTATTGGGAATAGCTACTCAAGAGTGCTAAATATCGCTCGACATCATAAGTTTGCTCACAAGCGATTGATTCTGTCACCGGACTGTCAAACAATCCCGAATCACCGATCAGTTTTCCTAAGCCCTGCAAAATCTCTTCTTGAGTTTCTTTGCCTTCATACTGCGGCGCGATTGATGGCGCAATCTGTTGATAAACCTCGTTCAGCACTTGATGAACTTCACGACTCGGCTCAAGTGACATATTCCACAGCAGCACTAAAGCACCCTTGTTCTGTAATGCTTCAGATGCTTTGACATATTTAATGTCTGATGAGATCCAGTGCCAAGCATTTGCCGCCAGCACAATCTGAAACTTTCCATGCTCAACCTGCCACTCTTCAAAAGTCTGAGGAATAATCTTCACTTGCGGGTATGCTGCACAGTGCTGCTCTGCTAACCGACAGAACTCTAAATTCGGCTCAACTGCATCGATCGCATATCCCAATCGAGCAAAATCCACCGTTGCAACTCCCGATCCGCAACCCACCTCCAGAATTTTCGATCCCGCAGATAACTGAGCCACTTCGACCACACGCTGAATCAGTAACTTTGGATAGCGGGGTCTTGCTCGATCGTATGCCTCCACAACCGGGGAATACCAGACCTTCCGCTGCTCCAGGTCTTTCGTCGAATACTCGTTGAGAACTTCTACCCAGTTTGACATTGCGAATTCAACATTGTGTGATTTGGCGATCGACAATTCTAAGCTTGACGCTCTCTCTGTAAGCGACGCTGATGTAGTTCAGGAAGTTGCCACCAAGCGAGATCCGGACGCTCATGATGTTCTAGATGATATCCAAAGTGATAGCAGCTCAGGAACGACCACAGGGGCGACCAACTCGTACTTTGAGCGCGGCTCTCGTTCTGGTATCCGCCTGCGGGTTCGCGGTGCGGTAAGAAGGTTCCAAAAAAGAATAGCTGAAATGAACTCGCGATCGAAGGAATCATCCAAAACAAAATTAGATTCGCTTGAGGAACATGAAACAAGCGGTGCATAACGTGGAAGATTGCAACTAAACCAATTAGGCGTGTCCAACTCCAATAGCGCACCATGAAATGAAAATACCAAGCAAAGAAACTCTTATCTTTACCGTTATGAAAATCAGGATCAGATTCGGAGGCTGGATGATCATGGTGTTGCCAATGCGTCCGAATCATTTGTTTCAATGTAAATAACGCATAAACGCGAAGCGCAAGCGCTCCGATAAAATCATTCAGTTTGCGATTGCTAGGAGAAACAGCACCGTGCATCGCATCGTGAGCCGTAATGAATAGTCCTGTATATAGAAATGTCTGTATTGCAATCGCTGCAATCTTCACTAGAATTGGCATCGAAGCGACATCGGCGGTGAGCAAAATCGCCAAAGTTACAGCCCAAGTACCAATGACAGAGAGCGCGACGAAGACACCACGATCGATGTGAATTCCAGAGTGATGAACAGATCGAATCGGGGCGGAACGGAAAGAAACCACGGGAGAACTCCACAAACATTCAGAGTGAGCGGCAATTTTTGACAAGCACTGCTTCTACACAACCACTTTGCAAATCTTAACATTTCTAAGCACTTGTGTGGGATGCGATCGCGGTGTGATCAATCCAATTGAGTTTTTAACAAAAACTTTTTGAACAAATCTCTGTTTCACGCATCAGGAAATAGCATCGAAATTGCTTTACACACCAGCTTAGAAACTGAACAATCAAATGCTATCTCTCTGAGGGGCTAAACCCTGATCTACCTAAAAGTCAAACCTTTCTGCTTGCCTTTTAACGTTAAAAGATCGGCTTATTTCACGAATAGACTATTGAAATCTAACAAAAGTTAGACGAATTTAATGTGTTTTCAACCACACTGAAAGAACGCTTTAAATCTTTCGTTATCATGGCTTCTACAGTTATTATCACAGGCGCATCTCAAGGAATTGGGAAAGCGACTGCCTTACGCTTCGCACAAAACGGCTACAATCTGGTTCTCGCCTCGCGGAATGTCGATCGCTTAAACGCCGCTGCCGAAGAGCTAAAGTCAATCGCGCCACGAGTCACTGCGATTCCAACCGATACCCGCGATCCCGACCAAGTGAAAGCTTGTATCGATCAAGCCATTTCTGACTACGGCTTGATCGATGTATTGATTAATAATGCAGGGATCTACATCTCAGGACCAGTAGACGCTTTCTCGCTCGAAGATTGGCATACAGTAATTGATACAAATTTGTGGGGTTATATTCACACCATTCATGCACTGTTACCGCACATGATCTCACAAGGACGTGGCATGATTGTGAATGTTGTATCATCGGGTGGCAAAGTTCCGATCCCCTATCTTGTTCCTTATTCGACAAGCAAGTTTGGAATAGCAGGACTCACTCAAAGCTTACAGTCTGAACTTTCACCTAAAGGCATTACAGTCTGTGGTATCTATCCGAATTTAATCAAAAGCGACTTTATGGAGCGGGCGATTTTTCGAGGTAAGGATGAGGAAGATGCGATCGCACGCCGCAAGCAATTAGAACAAGTTCTCAGTATTCCGGTGGTCGAGAAGCCGGAAGATATTGCAAAAGCGATTTGGGATGCTGTAAAGCACAAAAAAACAGAAGTAATTGTGGGTTCTGCCGGAGCTTCAGTCGTGTCAAGCCGGATTTTTCCAGACTTTTTACAGTGGGTCATGCGCCGGACATTCAAGAATAACGACAAAGATTATTAAGCTGCAACCTCTGCCTCAAGTGCTTTCCAGCCTGTTAACTGCGAAATTATTTTAACCAGTTCATTCGGGTGGTAAGGCTTGGGAAGGAACTTTTGAAAGCCTGACTTGAGCGCGTGTTCTTGCGCTTCGGTTGCGATCCAAGCCGAAATTGCGATCGCTGGAATGTTACCGCCCTCCTCGTTGGGTAAGGCGCGGATCTGGCGAATTAGCTGATAGCCATCAACGAAAGGCATTGCGAGATCAGCAATCACAATATCAGGTCGCGATCGTAGTTTCTGCATGGCTTGATTTGCACATAGGGCAGAAGTCAGACACCCCCAGCAAAGCTGGTGGCTTGATGAGTGTGACCGCCCCAAGGGCGGATGTCCTTGCTAA
>PSLO01000001.1:0-10370 GCA_040289665.1 Leptolyngbya sp. ERB_1_1
CCATCATCGGCTTTTTGAAAGGCAAAAGTGCGATTGCGATTGCGCGACAGTTTAAGGGCAAACAGCGCAATTTCAACGGTGAGAATTTCTGGGCACGAGGCTATGCTGTTTCGACGGTTGGCTTTGAACTAGAAACCGTACGTCGCTACATCCGTGAGCAAGAAGCGGCTGACCAAAGCGGTCAGTTCTAGCCCGAAGAGACACCCCTTAGCAAGGACATCCGCCCTTGGGGCGGTCACACTCATCAAGCCACCAGCTTTGCTGGGGGTGTCTGACTCTCTCAGGAAGATGAAGTATTTTACCGTCGAAAAGTCTTCTACAGATTCTATCGGTAAAATTTCGTAGAAGTTAATTCTCTTCGTGATTGACTCTCACTCTGCTTAAAAAACGTTTCAGCAAGGAGCAGAAATTCGGTGTGTCAAATCTATAAAAATTCCATAGAATCTTGCATTTTTTTAAGTATTCACGATATTGTCACAGTAATCTTTATAGCCTAAGCATATCGGCATGTCCGTCTTCAATAAAGGGAGGTAAGCCGCCCAGGTGGAACAGCTATGATTAAAAAATATTCATCATTGAAGAATCGAAATGTGCTGCCGTTACAAGTTTTTTCTTGGATTCCAAATACGCAACGATCGTCGCGCTCGTTGCTTAAGTCGTAGGCTTAAATTGTGATCTTCAGTGGTCAATCTCACGCTTGCGGGGCAAACTAAATCAAGCACAACTCAGCAGACGGCATCAGCATTTCTACGAATCTAGTCAAATCGAGTGATACCACTGCTCTCAGGAATATCTCTGAAAAGAGGCATTTATCGCTTCGATTCTGCAAAGACGGTATACAAGTAAAAAGTTTCTAAGTTCAACTTCGCTCAGATTGAGCTTGCAAGGGTGCATGAGGTGTAAATAATGTTAAATCAGTTCGAGACAGGGCAGATGCTTCGTGGCGCGTTGCGGCTGCAACTTGAGAAAAGCGAGCGGTTTCGCGATCGACATTGTAGTTGGACAAAGCCGCTGAGATTGTGTAAGTTTCCCTTAGATTGATTGAATTTTGCTGCGGATTTAGGCGATGTAAAAGCCTTTTCTTCGGCTCAAAAGACAGTAATTTTTAGGTTTCTCTTCACACCACACAAGCCATTTCGGGCAGATTCTTTGCGCTCCGTCTATCAATCTTTGAAGGTTGACGCACTACATTTAGTTACGTTTTGATAATCAGTTTTACCCTGTTGATGATTCGCTTAGGCTGCTCTAACTGCAATGAAAACCATCCTTGTCATTGAAGATGATGAATTGATCCGAAATAACCTGATAGAGATTCTCGAACTTGAAGGATTTCGAGCGATCGAGGCAGAAAACGGTCAAGTCGGGGTACAAAAGGCACAAACCTACCTTCCAGATTTGGTGCTGTGTGACATTTGTATGCCAGAATTGGATGGATACGGCGTTCTAGAGACGCTGCGATCGACGACTCAAACTTCGACGATTCCGCTTGTGTTCTTAACTGCCAAAAGTGACCAGCGCGATCTGCGACACGGCATGAATCTGGGCGCAGATGACTATCTGGTGAAACCTTGCTCGGTAAGTGAGCTAATTGGTGCAGTTTCATCTCGCCTGAAAAAGCAAGCGGCATTCGTTCAGCGGTATACTCAACAGCAACAACAAGCCACGGCAGCCTTTCGCCGTGGGGCAATGCTTGATCCGTTAACGAATTTGCCCACGCGCGGTTTGCTGGATCAGCATCTCCAAAATTTGCTAACTTCACAAGCTGAGCGATCGTCCATTGCTGTGTTCTGCTTGAATCTTCAGCGGTTTCATGTGATTAATTCGAGTTATGGGCACAAGACGGGCGATATTGTACTGCAAATGGTGGCGAATCGTTTGACAAAAGTGGTGCAATCGAACGGATTTTTAGCGCGGCTAAATGGTGATCAGTTTGGGATTGCGCTAACCGATGCAGCGGAGTCTGAACTAGAAGCTTATGCACAAATGCTGCTCGATCGCGTCACGTCGCCTTGTGTGATCGATGGGAATGAAATTCGATTTCATGCCAGTATTGGCATCACTTGGACAGATCAACTGCAAGGAACACCGCAGGATTTGTTAACGCAAGCGGAGACAGCGCGACATTGGTGTCAGCAAACGGGAGTCACAACCTATCGGCGCTACGATTCAGAGTTAGATGCAATGGAGATGGAGCGACGCTTGATCGAGATGGATTTGACGAAAGCGATCGAGCGGGCTGAGTTTCAGGTGTATTACCAACCGCAAGTTGATCTGCAAACCGGACAAATTGTGGGTATGGAGTCGCTTGTGCGTTGGCATCACCCGAGCCGGGGTCTGGTTTCTCCGGGTACGTTTATTCCGGTGGCGGAGGAGTTAGGGCTAATTGTGCCGTTAGGGGAATGGGTGCTGAAAACGGCGTGTCTACACGCAAAACGCTGGCAGAGTTTCTATTTAGAGCCGTTACGGGTATCAGTAAACTTGTCGATGCGGCAGTTTCAGCAGCGCAATCTACCAGAACGGGTGGAAGCAATTTTAGAAGAGACGGGACTGAATCCGAAGTTACTGATTCTAGAGTTAACGGAAAGCTGTTTGATGCAAAACGTTCAGGAAACGATTCACACTTTAAGGGCACTTAAAAAGTTAGGAATTGAGATCTCGATCGATGATTTTGGTACTGGTTATTCGTCGCTCAATTACCTTAATCAGTTGCCGATCGATGCGTTGAAAATTGATCGAACCTTTGTGAAACAGATTCACATCAGTGAGGGTGCGATCGCGATTTCTAACGCGATTATCAATATGGCAAAGGGACTCAAGTTACACATCGTTGCAGAAGGAATCGAGACACAAAATCAATTGAAGTTTTTCCGCGATCGAGGATGCGATGCAATTCAAGGATTTCTTTACAGCCCACCAATTCCGGCAGATGAAATGCAGTTTTTACTCATGAGCGATCGACGACTTCAATTAGCAGTCGCCTGATTCAAACTCCAATCGTAGTTAAGGTAGGAAATCTTAGCATCCTTGGGAATATCTGGATTGATATATGCAGGAATTGATGGTGCGACGCTGAGAAAGTCTTGACGATACCATTTAAAGATTTTGCTACAGTACAAGATATTACGATCGACATCGTATTTCACCTTGTTAGGATCTTGGATAAATTGATTGGCATCGTCTTCGAGTTGTTGATAAACGCGATCAGGAAAATATGCTTCGTTTCTGAGTAATGGACAACCGATCGAAGCGCAAACAATCGCGAAGTGAATACGCGGTTCTTGGAATTGTTTTCTAAGAAATTCGTTCTCGATTTGCGCCAAACTAAATTTCTGATTGAACGCAGTTCGATCAACACTGTAAAAGAATTGAAAAAACGCAATCCAATTAGGAATGCCGAGAATTTTAGGCTGAATTGAGCGGATCGGATAACGAGGAAGAATTTTCTCAATTACAAAGGCGTTGTAGAGATTAATCCACAAACTCAGTTGCTCATTTTGCGTCGGATCATTCCATTCCAAAGTTGAGATCCATCGTGTTATGGCGCTTGGTTGTTCTTGTTTCCAACACGCGTAATTGACTTGACCTCGATCGTTCACGTAGGTCTGTAAAAGCGCATTCCAAGGCTCAAAATCCATCGTTATCCCTCAATCTCGGAAAGTTCCATCCATCGAATGGTTGAAGTTTCGATTTGTTCTTCAAGGCTTGCTAATCGTTCAGAAAGTTGCTGAACTTCAGTAAATCCGGCGGGTGGATTGTTGTATAGTTTTTGTTCGATCGATGATTTTTCTGCCTCAAGTTCAGGAATTTGCGTCTCCAATGTTTCAAGTTCGCGCTTTTCTTTGAATGATAATTTACGCGGTTTGTTGGAAACAGATTTTGGTGCAGCAGATTTTGGTTCTTGGGGTTTCTCGATTGTAACTTCTTCATCTTTTTTGTAATCGAGATAAACCGAGTAATTTCCCGGGTACTCGCGCACGTTTCCGCCTTCTTCAAGCGCGAAGATTTTATCAACCGTACGATCGAGAAAATAGCGATCGTGCGATACCACAATCACACATCCATTAAAATCTTCTAAATATTCTTCTAAAACCGCTAGTGTCTGCACATCTAAATCATTTGTCGGTTCGTCAAGAATTAAAACATTCGGTGCACTCATTAATACTCGAAGTAAGAATAAGCGTCGTCTTTCTCCACCGGATAACTTATCAATGGGTGCATATTGCTGATTGGGTGGAAATAGAAACCGCTCTAACATTTGAGATGCAGTAATCACTTCACCTTCTGATGTTTTAATCAGTTCTGCTACATCTTTTAAGTATTCGATGACTCGCTGATTTTCGTTTACTAGGAGATCTTCAGAATGTTGATCAAAATAGCCGAAATGGATCGTGCTACCGGATTCGATCGTGCCCGAATCTGGCTCAATTCTTCCGGTAATTAAATTCAGTAAAGTCGATTTTCCTGCACCATTTCCGCCAATAATTCCAACTCGATCTTCAGGATTGAAATTATAGGTGAAGTCTTTAATTAAAATGCGATCGCCAAATCCTTTAGAAACGTGATCCAGTTCAACCACTTTCTTTCCAATTCGCCGTCCTGCGGTTGAAATCTGTACCTTACTCTGAGCTTGTCTAAACTCAGTTTCCTGCATTTCATGAACGCGATCGATTCTAGCTTTTTGTTTCGTGCTTCGTGCTTTTGCCCCACGTTTGAGCCATTCTAATTCTCGTCGCAGTACGCCTTGATGTTTGCGTTGTGTACTTGCTTCAGAGGCTTCTTGTGCTGCTTTCTTTTCAAGATAGTAAGAATAATTACCGTTGTAACTGTAAAGCTCACCACGATCGAGTTCGATAATCCGATTCGTAACGCGATCGAGAAAATAGCGATCGTGCGTCACTAACAATAACGCACCTCGAAATCGACTGAGATAACTTTGTAACCACTCGATCGATAGTGCATCTAAATGGTTTGTCGGTTCATCCATCAACAACGCATCAGGCTCAGCTAACAATGCGGTTGCAAGTGCAATTCGTTTTCGATAACCACCTGATAGCTGTTGAATCTTTGCATTGAGATCTTGAATGCCTAGCTTTGTGAGAATGATCTTCGCTTTGGTTTCTAGGTCCCAAGCATCGATCGAATCCATTTTTTGTGTCACTTTCGACAATCGCGCCATGACCGCATCAGAATTGCCATTTGAGTGCGCCAACTGTTCTGATAGCTGCTCGTACTCCTTTACCAGTGACATTTGTTCGCCACTATCCGCGAATACCTGCTCTAAAACGGTTCGCTCTGGATCGAGATCGGGTTGCTGCGGTAGATAAATCATCCGGCTTCCAGAAGCTCTGATTAGTTCTCCATCGTCGATCGATTCCAAGCCGCCGATCATTTTAAGCAACGTTGACTTGCCTGATCCATTCGTTCCGATCAATCCGACCTTTTCCCCTGTTTCTAGGGTAAAACTGCCGTTGCGAACAATTTCTTTAATGCCGAAATCTTTTTTAACTGATCGTAGCGTTAGAACACTCATAGCTGATTGAACGAAACCCGCTCATCAACGGTAACACTGATCGAGAAAGGCTAGAGGCTTCTTTCTCTGCCCCTAGCCCGAAAGGATGTTGCCTAAAAGGATTTAGCCTTCTGGTGCAACTCGGTCTTTGAATCCTTTACCCGCCGCAAACACTGGAACTCGTGTTGCTGGAATTTTAATCGCTGCACCTGTGGCTGGGTTGCGTCCCTCACGGGCTTGACGTTCCCGCGCTTCAAAGCTACCAAACCCAACGATCGTGACTTTATCCCCACTTGCCACCGTTTCTAAAATCGTATCGACCATTGCAGTCAAAATGGCATCTGCTTCTTTTTTGGTGACGCTTGCCTTGGAGGCGATCGCGTCTACTAATTCACCTTTGTTCATTTGCGTGTCCTCACAATGATTCGCTGCATTGTAGAGCAAGATTTTCAAAAGTTCAATCGTACTATGCAAATTTCCGATACAAAGTATGATGAAAGATGTGGAATTCGAGTCATGAGCTATGGTTCTTTCAATGTTCGATCTCAAACCCATCATCGATCTCACTGACGAACAGTTCTATCAACTCTGCCGCTCCAATCCAGATGTTAAATTTGAACGCGATGCTACAGGAAAAATAATCATCATGTCACCGACAGGCGGAACTACCGGGAATCGTAACAGTGAAGTCGGAGCAGACTTCGTATTTTGGAATCGTCAAGCACAGCTAGGAGTTTGCTTTGATTCCTCGACTTGCTTCAAATTGCCGAATGGTGCAAATCGATCGCCCGATGTTGCTTGGATCGAACAATCTCGCTGGGACGCGCTCACCCCGGAGCAACAAGAGAAATTTCCGCCGATCGCGCCCGACTTCGTGCTTGAACTGATGTCTCCGTCCGACACTTTGCAAGAAACCCAAGCCAAACTGCAAGAGTACATGGAAAACGGCGTTCGATTGGGTTGGCTGATCGATCGTAAAATCCGTCGAGTTGAAATTTATCGATCGAACCAATCCATTGAAGTATTAGAGAATCCGTCAGCGCTGTCGGGTGAAGATGTTTTACCAGGATTTGTGTTGCAGACCGCGATCGTCTGGTAGGGTCGATCCTGGAGCATTTTAGGAAACGAACAATGGTTGTACCCGCGACGTGTCATCCGGGAATTGCGGCAGGAATGGCGTCTTTGCAGATGTTTTATAACGTGGGCACAGGCTTGTGGGATAGCGCAAATTGGTGGAATGCAGCGAATGCGCTCGAAGCGACGATCGAATATTCACGTTTAACCGATTCGCTGACTTATCGCGGCAATATCTTTAACACGTTCTACCAAAAGCCGAGATATGCAAATTTCCTCAATCCTTGGTTTCGAGATGATGACGGCTGGTGGGCGATCGCGTGGATCAGAGCCTACGATCTCACGGGCGAACAGAAGTATTTAGACCAAGCAAAGTTCATTTTCTGGGACATGACCAAAGGCTGGGATAACGTTTGCAATGGGGGTCTGTACTGGCATAAACGCGAATTAAACTATAAAAATGCAATTACCAATGGATTGTTGTTCTCGGTTGCAGCAAAGTTGAATCTGCGTGAACCAAACGATAAACGCTATCTAGAATGGTCGCAAAAGATTTGGAAATGGTATCAGCAAAGCGGAATGATCAATGCTGAGAATTTGGTGAATGATGGTTTAGATAGTAACTGCCGCAACAACGGAAAAACGATCTGGACATATAATCAAGGCGTTTTGATCGGTGCGTTGGTTGATTTGTATCGGAGCACAAAAGACGCGAAATTATTAGAGCAAGCAGAAGCGATCGCGGATCAGTCGATCGTCAAACTTGCTCAAAATGGCATCTTGCGCGAGCCCTGCGAAGACAAGAATGATTGTGGTAACGATGCATCGCAATTTAAAGGAATCTTTATGCGAAATTTGGCGGACTTATATCGAGTCAGTTCTAAGCCAACATACCGCGAATTTATTGCAAAAAATGCAGAGTCAATCTGGGCAAATCGCAATGAGAACAATCAGTTCGGATTGAATTGGGCAGGCACAGTTGATAAAGCCGATGCCATTCGTCAGACGAGCGCGATCGATACGCTGAATGCTGCGATCTCACTTTCGACTGCAAATACCTATCAAGCTGAAAACTTTATTGCTAGTCACGTTCATCCAACTGATTCGATTAGTCAAGCTCAGGATGATTTGATTCGATTTAAGGTGTCGATCGCGTGTTCTGGTCGATATGATTTGATGTTTCGGTATGCGTCGCCTGAAAGTGCAATGCGGTATGTGTATGTGAATGGTCGGAGTTTAGTCGATCGACAATCTTTTCCGGCAACGGGCGGCTGGGATCGCTGGCAAACGGTCAAAATTCGGGATGTTTGGCTGAATGCAGGTGATAATTCGGTTTCTGTGATTTTTAATTCGGGCAAAGGAAGCCAGAATCCGTTAGCGTTAGATGCGTTATCGATCGATGTGTCTCGAAAGTTGAAATGAATGTTGTTAGAAAGATTAAGCAACGCTTTAATCAGATTAGATCGCTGACCATTTACGATCTTGATCTGATTAAGGAACGCATGACCGATTGGGCACAATTGCAGCACTATGATCGAGCGAATGCTGAATTGGTTGCAGATTCTGATCGCGTCATTTTCTTTGGTGATTCGATTACTGATCTTTGGGATTTGCCGAGCTACTTCCATAATCAGTCGTATCTCAATCGCGGAATTTCTGGTCAGACGACACCTCAAATGTTAGTTCGATTTCGTCCGGATGCGATCGCGCTTCATCCCAAAACCGTAATCCTTTTAGCCGGAACCAACGATATTGCAGGCAATACAGGTAGAACCACGATCGCCCATATTCAGGGGAATTTGATGTCGATCGTAGAACTTGCAAAACGTCATCAAATCCGCATGATTCTTGCATCACTGCTTCCGGTAAGTAAAGTCATGTCTGTCACTCGTCCTTTGAACAAAATTCAAATGCTCAACGATTGGATTCGGCAATATTGTGCAGAGAATGACTGTGTTTATTTGGATTATTACAGCCACATGGTAGACGATCGTGGTTTTTTACAATCTCACCTTTCTGTGGATGGTCTACATCCCAACGATGCAGGCTACAAAATCATGGCTCCACTTGCAGAAGCTGCAATTCGGAGGGCAATGTGATAGAGCTAGGTTTAGATGCCACTTCTGAAGCGATCGACTGGATTCGATCGCTCTTAGCTACGGTAAATTTCACAGGCGATCTGCAAATCGAAACCGCGCAATCACCTTGGGCGTTCCATGTTCGATTTTATTTGCCAAATGACGATCACACCAAAGTCAACCAAATCGAAACAGCACTATTATCGCTCCATCGAACTGGAATGACAACAGAATTAGAAATCGCGATCGTTGAACAGAAATCAGAATCTTCGATCGCTGTGCATCGAGTCGGTGATCGATTTGTGATTGCGAGTGGAAACTACCAAGCACAACCGAATAAAATCACTTTAAACATTCAGGAGAGTCTTGCATTCGGTAGCGGCTTTCATCCAGCAACAATCTTAAGTTTGCGTTTGATTGAACGTCATATCACGCCAAATTTAGAAGTGTTGGATCTTGGTTGTGGCTCTGGAGTTTTGAGTATTGCAATGGCGAAATTAGGCGCGCAAGTTTACGCGATCGATAATGATCTGATCGCAGTCGAAGCTACGCAACGCGCGATCGCATTAAATTCAGTTAGCGTTAGAGTTGATCAAGCGAGTCTCGGAAAAGGGAGCGATCTAGGACATTGGATGGGCGGCGAAGTTTTGAAAACAAAGTCGATCAAACCTGCTGAAATTTTTGATGTGATTGTTGCAAATGTATTTGCTCGAATTCTAATTGATCTGAGCGAAGATTTGAAAAAAGCACTCCGACCAATGGGACGATTAATCCTTGCGGGATTCACGATCGAATACGAAACAGAATTAACCGAAACGCTAACGCCGTTAGGATTTAAACTCATCGATCGAGAGAAAATTGGAGAATGGATCGCGATCGTGTATCAGTTAGAAACACAAACTGACTAGCACGATTAAACCACTTCAGAACTCACTTCAAGCTCTGCTATGTCTTCGATTTCAGGCAACTTTTCTAACGTTAACCGCGTCTGATTCGATCCACCCAAAACTTTGAGCAGTTTTGGTTTCGGATCATGCAGTAAATAAATTAATCGATCGCCCACTTGCCAACTCAGATCCGCCAGACAAACCTGCAAATTTTGATCGCGTTCCAACAACACAGGCAACAACGTTTCAGCTTCAATCATCGATTTCAATCGAGCTTGCTGCGCCTCAAAGTTTTCCTCTTTAAACTCAGTTTCACCGAGCTTCACCGAGTTGTCTGCTAAAAATTGATTCCAAGTTTTTAAGCTAAATTGCGGCGTGAATGCAGACTGAATCTTCACAGAAGCAGCGGAATCCGACGGAAAAACCGAGAGAACGCGAGGCGGAGAAAATTCCTCGATCGCTCTCTGAGCCAATACCAAATTCACGTCTCCATTGTTCGTCATCGCCAGAAAGGTTCCGACAGAAGCCAATCCCGCTTGCTCTAATACATCGGTATCCAAAGCGCTACTAATAAACACTTTGAGGTTTTCATCCGTTGGATAAGAATCGGGATCGGTATCAATCAGCGCAACAAGCTCACCACGCTCGCGAAATAATCGCGCAATCAGCAAACTTAACGGACTACAGCCCACAATTACCGCCCCAGTTGTATCTTCTGCGGTAATTTTTAATAGATTTGCGATCGCTTGTGCGCTCACTGACTGTAATACGACCGTCAATATAATCGTTAAAAACACCAGTGCCTTGATCGAATCACCGCCG
>PSLO01000001.1:10379-23662 GCA_040289665.1 Leptolyngbya sp. ERB_1_1
CCCTCGTTGCGTTAAGAGAATCGCAAAGATGGATGCGACAGAAGCGGCAATAATTCCACGAGGCGCAACCCAACTGAGAAAGATTTTTTGTCGCCAATTCAAATCGCTATTCCACGTACAAATGAATACATTTAACGGGCGCACAATGAACATGAGCACGATCACGGTGAACAACCCACCCCAACCCAATGCGAAGATTCCAGCGATCGACAAATCCGCTGACAATAAGATAAACAACACCGAAACTGCAAGCGTCGTTAATTGTCCCTTAAATCGCTTTAACAACCGTTCTTCCGGCAGCGCAAACGCCCGCAATACAATACCTGCCACAACTGTCGCCATTAATCCTGCTTCACTGCGAATCGTCTGCGCTAATCCAAACAATCCCCACAATCCCGCCAACACGACCAGCGTTTTCAGATCATCCGATAAAAACGTGGCACGTCTGAGCAAAACACCCATCAATCCTGCCCCGATCGCGCCAATCCCCGCCCCGATTCCCAACCGCACAATCAAATCGATCGCAATGTCTACCGGATTTGATTGCCCATTTAGCACCACATTCAGCACCACCACCGCCAGAATCGCGCCCACCGGATCGATCAGAACCCCTTCCCCTTCTAAAAGCGTTGCCACTTGTCGATCGACCTTCACATGACGCAGCAACGAATTAATCACCACCGGACCCGTCACCACTACCAACGCCGCATATAAAAACGCGATCGACCAGGGAAACTCGCTCAATCCATGCGCTGCAATCCCTCCGCCCAAAATCGTGATCAACACCCCGATCGTCACCAAATTCCGCAAACTCCCCGACACCCGATCGAGTTCTCGCAGTTGCAAATTAAAGCCACCCTCAAACAAAATCACCGCGACCAACAGCGCGATCAACACTTCTAGCCCCGTACCCAACTGATCCGGATGCAGCCAATCCAACACGCTCGATCCCAGCACCACGCCAAACAGCAGCAGAAAGACGATCGCTGGAATTTTCAGCCATTCTGCAACAACCTGTGCGCCAATTCCCGCCATCACGGTAACGACAATCTGCAAAGTCAGTTCGAGCGTGGCATCCATATCGGCAGAAAAGGGGGCAAGCAAAGTATAAAAGGATTTGCCTGAGTTCTGTCTTAATTTTGCAATCAACTGGACTCAGAATGTGAGCACGATCGAGTTTAAGTTGCGAAATTTAAACGAAATCGATCGATTACGCTCAATATTTTGTAACGGCGCGGTTGGAATTGTGCGATCGCCGTTATGGGAACATGAAGACTGTCAACGATTCACGAAGATTTAAGAAAATGGCACAAGATCAAAAACCCACCGTTGTCATTACGGGTGCTTCTTCTGGGGTCGGCTTGTACGCTGCAAAAGCGCTCTCCGAAAGAGGCTGGCATGTGGTGATGGCTTGTCGGGATTTAGAAAAGGCAGACCGCGCGGCACGATCGCTCTCGATGTCGCCAGATAGTTATACGTTGATGCACATCGATTTGGGTTCGTTAGAAAGCGTTCGTAAGTTCGTGACCCAGTTTCGAGAAAGCGGAAAATCTTTGGATGCGTTGGTGTGTAATGCAGCCGTCTATCTGCCTCTGCTAAAAGAGCCGCAACGCAGTCCTGAAGGCTATGAAATCAGCGTTGCAACGAATCATCTTGGACATTTTCTATTGTGCAATTTGATGCTGGAAGACCTGAAACATTCGTCACACTCTGATCCGCGCTTGATCATTTTGGGAACTGTGACGGCGAACTCAAAAGAATTGGGTGGAAAGATTCCGATTCCAGCACCAGCGGATTTGGGCGATATGCAAGGGTTTGAGGCAGGATTTAAAGCACCGATCGCGATGATTGACGGTAAGCCATTCAAAGCAGGTAAAGCTTACAAAGATAGTAAGTTGTGCAACATGATCACAGTTCGAGAACTGCATCGCCGCTATCACGATTCGACAGGAATTGTATTCAATTCGCTCTATCCGGGCTGTGTGGCAGATACGCCATTGTTCCGCAACAGTTTACCCGTGTTCCAGAAGGTCTTCCCGTGGTTCCAAAAGAACATTACAGGCGGCTATGTGTCTCAGGAACTTGCAGGAGAACGGGTGGCACAAGTGGTTGCTGACCCTGAGTTTAAGCAGTCTGGAGTGCATTGGAGTTGGGGCAATCGCCAGAAAGCAGGGCGCGAATCGTTTGTGCAGGAGCTTTCTGAGAAGGCGAGTGATGACGCGAAAGGGAAACGGATGTGGGAATTGAGTGAGAAATTAGTGGGATTGGCGTGAGTCCTGGTTGCAATGCTTATCGATCGTGCTTTAGTCATCGATAAGCATTGCAATTGATTCATTCATACTGCTCCAAAGATTTTTTCAAACTTGAACTCTGCATGATCAGGAAATGGATAAACACAAAGTTTCTTCGTTTTTTTGATATTCAGTTTCTTGTAAAACATCGGGTGAATTACACATTCATCTGTAACCAGTATCGGCAACCGAGTCGTCGTTGCATACTCAAAATCCGCTTCAATGATGCCTTGCTTCTCATCAATCTGTCTAACTCGACCGACGATGCCTAATTCAACCACCAACTGACGAAAAGCATAAGACGAGTAATCTCCTTCTGCCCAAAGTGAAGCCGTTTGGGGTGCTCGCTTATCGAGTTCACTGCCCTTGAAAATGAGTGGCATTCCAGACAGTGCTTCAGCAATTCTTGCGGCATTCGGATAAACCGAACTGTAGGAGTTAAACACCTCATCGGCTAACCGTTCTTCGCCTTGCTGAATTCCCAAGATGATATCTTCAGGCGTGAAATTGGGAAAGGTTCCTCGATCTTGAGCGCATTGTGCGATCGAGTTACACAGCACAATCAATTGACGAGGACGCAATTGAGTATGACGCAAAACATAAGGGAAGGTTTTTTCAGTCACGCCATCTTCATTCTCTAAAAAGTCACCGAAAAAAGGCTTCCAACGTTCCTTTAAAACTTCGCGATGATCCTCCCATTTAATGCCATTTGGAGAATTAGCATCCACCATATTGCTCATCCTGAGATATCGCCAGAAGCGCCAGCTAATGAGGCGCATGAGATCTTTTGGTCGCCAATGGAGATAAACTTCGTTACGAACAAACTTTAATGTATTTAAGACAATCTCTTCTTTAAGATGGGGAAAGATTTCCGCCATCACAAACAGTTTTAAGTGAATATTGGACTGTGCATACTCTCTAGAAAACGTTGATGCACATTGAATTAATGCTCCAGTTGCACGCATCATCGATTCATCTTTGATGTCGTAGTTTTCTAGCGTGTCGATCGAGACAATCACCGGATGCGTTTTGCTATATTCCAAAACGGCAGCTTTCGCCACCCGAATGGTTTCGTGACTCAGAAGTTTTTCTAACTCATCTGCCAAGCTATTATCTGTCTTAAGAAACTTAGTTGCTAATGATTTCAGCACAGACCGAATAAAGGTAGAAACTTTATCGGCATCATTTCCAAAAAAACAAGCTGCTTTAATCCGAGGATCTTTATGTTGAAATTGGCGAAATAAAATTGACCAAATGACGAATTCCCAAATTTTGGCGAGTCGGGGAATTGCGACTTCACGACTTTGAGTCGCACCTGCTGCAATTTGCGTCATTACTTGCTGAAAAGCAGCGGGTTCATCGACATCGATCGCAGTCGCATTTGGAATCGTTTTTTGGAACGAGAAGAAACTAGAAAGAGCAGTCTTGCCAGATCCTCTGCGCCCAATAATCAGGAATACCTTTCGATTCAGGGCTTCTTGATTAAACGGCGTGTGATAAAAGTAATATTTGCTGTATTCGTCGGTTCCCAGTAGTTTTAGCTCGGATTCGCAATCGGGTTCGCCAAATGGTTCTAAATCAATAGGCATGATAGTTTCGATGCGAAGGAACAAGCGGTCTTATCGTGACTCCAACATCAAACCGTGGTAATCCAGATCAGTTTTTAGAGAATCAAAATTGCAAAGTGAATTTCTGTCTTCACATGATACGGATGAGTTCAGGGAATTATGCAACGTTAGACGCAAAGTAACCTAACGGGTAATTTAATTCATCCGGATCTGTCTTGATTAGGATTGATTCTCACAATAATCACACGCGCCTGCATATTCGATGAAAGCCACTCGTAAGAGTGTTTAGCAAAACTTTCTAGTCTGTGCCCGTGCTCTATTCACGATTCATACCCACAATCATTTAGGAAATAGACTCATGCAAGTCAGCAATTCCCTTTCTTCTCCTGATCGGAAACTAGATCTGGCATCTGCGATAAAGCGTGTAGTTGTGATTTTAAGTTTGATTTATTTGGCTTGTATTCCAACAGGCAAACTAGGAGGCGACAAGCGATTTCAGCCTGTGGATATTGGGCTGCTCATGATTGTGTTAATTGTGAATTCGGATGTCAAATTAAAAGATACGATCGAGCGACTTTCTCTTTTAGGGTGACTCCAACCTCGGTTGAATTTACCCTAAAAGAGAAAGTTGAACAGCTTTCTGAGAAAATTGATAACCAAGTCAAAAAACAAGAAGACCAAGACAAAGCAGATGCCGAAGCAAAAAGTTGGGTTGATCTTCAACTCAGTGAATCAGCGTATGGAAAAGTCGATTTAAGCGTGCTTCGTGAAAAAATTCGTCAGGCATCGGCTTCAGCAACAGAAACGATCTATAAGATGACCAAAGATGCACGTCGGAATGGCTATAACAAGAAGGGAATTATCGAGAGAACAGTTCCCATTTTTCAGGCATTGATTGATTCTGGTTACGACAATGAGCGCTACCGATTCTACGCGCAGCTTGGATACGCCCTGAAAGATCAAGAAAAGCCAGATTGGGAGCAAGCAGAGAATAACTTAGATGCAGCAATTACATTGTGGGAAGAACAGCATCCAACGAGTTATCTCCCTTCGCTTTACTGCTTCAACTGGTTACTTTGTGTCGCGCATTTAGGTGATGAGCCTAAGTTGGAGCAGAAAGAGATTGATAAAAGAATTGAGGCTGCCATGATGTGTAAGAGCTTGTATTCAGCGATTAAGAGCGAACAGAATAAAGTTCTTCTCGATTGGATTTGTGCAAATTATGGCGGAGATATTGCAACGTTAACGCCTAAGTTTAGTAATTTGAACGGATACTGCCGCAAAGACCCTGATGAACAGAAGGCGATACTTTCTAGTTTGCAGAATTAGATGCAAGTGCGTAGCGTCCTCATAACTCATCAAAAAAGTTACTAAAGGCAGAAATTTTTAACCGTCTTCCTGCTCAGGCGAAATCTCCGGCTCGATCGCGCTTTTCTGCTCAACTTCAAGCTCACTCACGTCTTCGTGTGCCAAAGGCATCGCCTCTTTTTCCTCTTCGACAGGTTCAAACTCGATCGCTTGTGCCTGTGGAAGTGCTCTTTCAACTTGGGCAGGCAACTCTAAGGGCTGAAGTTCGACTAACTCCGGCAATGCAACTTTCTCGACTTCTTTGATCGTGATTGGAATTTCGAGCGGTTGGAGTTCTTCGACCCAACAAGACGCGATTGGTAACGTTTGATCCAAATCGTCCAACGCTCTTGGAATTACCATCACAGAATGCAATTCTCCGACTCGTTCGGCTTCTTGCATTCCGACTTCGACCGCCATTGCTACGTTTGCCACTGTTCCCCGCACGATCGCAGTACATAAACCGTCTCCGATCGTGTGATATGCCGTCAAGGTCACGTCCGCCGATTTGACCATCGCATCTGCCGCCGCCACCATCGCTGGAAAGCCGCGAGTTTCAAGCAGTCCCACCGCCAGATTACGGAATTGATTTGTACTGTGTTTGCCGATCATTGCTGCCAATTTGCTGCCGATCGGTAAAACTGCATCCAAGTTCGGCATCGGTCGCGGAATGATGACCGTTGAAACCTTCATCCCAAATTGTTCAACCGTTTCGGCTCCGACTTCCACCGCAAGCCGTACATCTGAAATTCCGCCGCGCACCACGGCTGTACAGTATCCGCCGCCGATCATTTCATAACCAACGAGCGTGACCCCCGATGACTTGAGCATCATATCGGCGGTGCCCACGATCGCGGGAAAACTTTGGGTCGAGACAAGACCAAGGGCTGAATCGGCGTAACGATCTTGGGAGTTCATTGGCACGAGGGCGAGAATATTACTTTCATCTTAAAGTGATTCTGGATTAAGTTGCCCCATTGCCCAGGTCGTATAGGTTCCGATCGGACTCCAGATGAGGTAAGGAAGCAGTAAGAGCGCGGCTGTCCCTGAAATCGGTAGTACTAAGAACGTTAAGACTAAGCCCAAGATAAAGCCGAGTCCACCCACGATCGTGCCGTTGAGTAAACTTCTTGTCCACAAAAGAACGGGGGAGTAAGCGACGATCGTAATCTCAACCAGGGCGTAGAATGCCATTAATTCCCAATTGCGAGTTTTTTCCCAGACGATATATGCCGACCAAGCCCCGCAGATGAATACGATCGTCCAAATTATCGGGATTGCTTTTTCAAAGGTGAGCCATCTTGGACGCTGTAACCGATTAAACCATTTGACATCTTTCGGTCGAAGAACGCTGCTTCCCAACGCAATCAGGAAAGTGACACCACCAATGACTAACCATGAGGGAAGCATACGCCAGCACTCCAAAAGATCTGACTCGTATTGTCTCAGAGGTTGGTGATGGGGGAATCGATCGCAAGAGTGAATCTGAGCGGATTAACTTCTTTGTTGAACTTCGGCATACGCAGCATATACGCCTTTGACGTTGTACCAATTTAAGAAAATCCGGGCAACTTGTTCGGCAAGTTGGGGTTTCCCTTGTTGGATCAGCGATCGCATTACAGGCTCAAGGGTTCGCTCGTTCAACCGTCCACCCAACGACAAAACACCCCACAAGATCCGATGAATCCAAGTCATCTGAATCATCATTTTCACATCCCGCGTCGGATGCTTTTGGTAAAACACCACACCCATTCGACCGCGCTGCATTTCCATATCGATTAAACGGGGAATTTGATCTAAAGAAAAAGCGGGATGCCAATGATATCCCACTGCTTCCGGGCATTTAATCAGCTTTAATCCTAAATTCTTGAGACGAACACCGAGTTCTAAATCTTCCCAACCGTACTGTTTGAATCCTGTGTCAAAGAGTCCAGCCTTGATCAGCCAGTGACGCGCGATCGCAACATTGCCCGTCGCAAAATAAGCAGCAGAAAAGTCAGTAATCTTATACGGCTCAGATGTCGGATCATCAAAATTTGCAGTGTTAATCACCCGACCATAAGTAAATAAACGATCGTCACCTAATTCTTTTTGACCCTGAATCAAGGCTTCAACGTGCGATTGCAAAAAGACCTCGGTGACAACCAAATCGCTGTCGATAAATACGATCGTGTCACCTTTTGCCTGTTCTACTCCATAATTTCGTGCGCCCGCTGCCCCTTTGTGATCCTGACAGAGCAAGCGAACGTGGGGAAACTCGGCGGTGTGCGATCGCAACCATTCCACCGTGCCATCGGTAGAACCATCATCGACAACCACCACTTCGTAATCTAAAAACTGCTGACATTCAAGCGATCGAAGACACTTTTCCAAAATGGGTTTACGGTTGTAGGTTGGAATCACAACACTCAAAAACACAGTAATGTTCTCCTCGACAGCACGTTCTTAGTATCCTCGATCGTGATTTAACTCGATCGAGTTCCACACCCTAGAAAAGAATTCTGTGTAACATCTGACGTGTGATACAGAACTTTAATGGCATCATTGTAAACTTGATTGTCTTGACGTTACAGAGAGCGGAAATTATGGGTCGTGCGAAGAAAGTGGTGCTGGCTTATTCAGGTGGAGTCGATACGTCCGTTTGCATTCCGTACCTCAAGCAAGAATGGGGAGTTGAAGAAGTCATCACGTTAGCGGCAGATTTGGGGCAGGGAGATGAGTTGGAGCCGATTCGAGAAAAGGCTTTATCCTCTGGTGCGTCCGTTTCACTAGTTGCAGATGCCAAGGTCAGCTTTATTAAGGATTACGCCTTTCCAGCAATTCAGGCGAATGCACTCTATGAAAATCGTTATCCGCTCTCGACTGCGTTGGCGCGTCCTTTGATTGCAAAGTTGTTGGTTGATGCGGCGGCAGAGCATGGAGCCGATGCGGTCGCACATGGTTGTACGGGTAAAGGAAACGATCAGGTGCGATTTGATGTGGCGATCGCGGCACTCAATCCTGATCTCAAAGTGCTGGCTCCCGCGCGTGAATGGGGCATGAGTCGCGAAGAAACGATCGCATATGGAGAACGCTTTGGCATCTCGTCTCCGGTAAAGAAAAAATCGCCGTATAGTATCGATCGCAATTTGCTCGGTCGTAGTATCGAAGCGGGTCCGCTCGAAGATCCTTGGACAGAACCGCTCGAAGAAATTTACCTCATGACCAAATCGATCGAGAATACGCCAAACGAACCCGATTACGTCGAGATTGGGTTTGAAATGGGAATTCCAGTGAGTTTAGATGGTCGGGTGTTGAACTCGATCGACTTGATTACGGAGTTAAACGATCGTGTGGGCAACCACGGCATCGGTCGGATTGATATGATCGAAAACCGTTTGGTCGGGATCAAATCACGTGAGATTTATGAAACGCCTGCATTGTCGGTGTTGATTCAGGCGCATCGTGATTTAGAAAGTCTGACGCTTACTGCGGATGTGACGCACTATAAGCGCGGCATCGAAGAAACGTATTCGCAAATGATTTATAACGGCTTGTGGTACAGTCCGTTGAAAGGTGCGCTGGATGCGTTTGTGCAGAAGACTCAGGAGAAAGTTACTGGAACGGTTCGAGTCAAATTATTTAAGGGCAACTCGTCGATCGTTGGTCGCAAGTCTGAGAACTCTTTGTACACTCCTGATTTGGCAACCTATGGAGCGGATGATCAGTTTGATCACAAGGCTGCTGAGGGTTTCATCTACGTCTGGGGACTGCCAACCCGTGTATGGTCGCAGCAACACCGTAAGTAGAGGTAAGTACAAGGTGATGTGCAACTTTGATGTGTTGAGGTTCAGCGCTTTGTCACTGAGTTTCAAAGACTCGTCGTTGAGTTTCAGAGACTCGTCATGGAGATAAAAAGACTCGTCGTTGAGAATTAGTGCTTTGTCACTGAGTTTCAAAGACTCGTCGTTGAGTTTCAGAGACTCGCCATGGAGATAAAAAGACTCGTCGTTGAGTTTCAGAGACTCGTCATGGAGATAAAAAGACTCGTCATGGAGTTTCAGAGACTCGTCGTTGAACCTCAGAGCTTCATCATTGAGATAAAAAGACTCAAGTGTGAAAGTTGCACATCGCCTAAGTAAAGGTGAATTCGATAGAAGCGCGGCTCCGTTTCGCGATCGTCCGGATTGAAAAAATCGGGACGAGAGGAAACGGAGTAAAAAGCTTTGAGGTTGCTATTCTGTCGGAAATTTACCTGATCGCACTTCTTCACAATATTCTTGTACCGATCGCGTAATCAATGCGTTCAAATCCAAATACGCTTTGGCAAATTTCGGCTTCCATGTTCCCAGTCCCAACACATCAGAAGTGACGAGAACTTGACCATCACAATTCGCCCCTGCTCCGATCCCGATCGTGGGAATCGTCAGTTTTTGAGTAATCGTTTGTGCTAATTCTGCCGGAACGTGTTCAATCACGATCGCAAATGCTCCCGCTTGTTCGAGCGCGATCGCTTCTGCCAAAATTTGATTTCCCGCTTCGGTCGATCGCCCTTGTTGCCGAAATCCCGTTTGTCTTACCGATTGTGGAGTCAGTCCCACATGACCCATCACTGGAATTCCCGCTTGAACGAGGCGCGAAACCGTTTCTGCCATTGCAGGATAGCCGCCTTCTAATTTCACCGCCCCCGCATCCGTTTCTTTCAGAATGCGACCTGCCGAGTGCATCGCCTGTTGCACACTCTCTTGGTAAGTCAAAAACGGCAAATCAACAATCATCAGCGCTTCTTTTACCCCGCGCCGGACGGCTCTAGCATGGTGAATGATCTCATCGAGCGTCAGCGGCAGCGTCGTATCGTGCCCTAATGCCACCATCGCCATCGAATCCCCGACGAGAATGGCATCAACTCCAGCCCGATCGAGAATCGAAGCGATCGCATAATCCCAAGCGGTGAGAACGGCAATCGATCGCTGTTGTTGTTTCCACTGAATTAGTTGTTGCGGCGTGACGGGCATCGGGCACCAAAAGAATTTAAGCGTGGATCTATCTTAATTCTACGAGTTCTGATTCAACGCTGTGGCTGAACATGAAATGTCGCCTTGTCTCGTAGCTGGTCATGCTCACCCAAGCCAACCCTTCACTCGTTCCCACCCATAATTTATTCCCGGTGTCAGGAGCCAGCGCTAAAATCTGGTTTGATGGCAAATTCGGCACTTCACCGACGATCGCACCATTGTAAGGATTCACCCGCAGCAGTCCGTTATTGGTACCAACCCAAATACTTCCCGCTTGATCGAATCCGGCAGAGCGAATTTCACGACCTTTGAGGGCAGTCACCGATCGCTCTCGACGACGATTGAGCGGATCAATTTTCACTAAGCCGCTGGTTGTGCCTGCCCAGAGTCCACCATGTCGATCGAGCGCCAGAGCTTGAACGGTTCCTTCTTCGAGATTGGAAGTATGAAGAATTCGAGCACTTGCCGTATCGACTTGAACCAAACTATCGAGCGTTCCCACCCAAAGCTGACCTTCGGGATCTAAGCTCAGCGCGTTAGCACTCACGCCGGGTAGATTCTTTAGCGTCGTCATTACTAATCCTCGATCGGGACTGACCAACGCCAAACCCGAATCGGTTCCAACCCAGAGGTAACCCCGTTGATCGATCAATAATGATAGAATTCGATTCGACGGCAAAAAGAGATTTTGAGCCGTAATTTCGTTGGTTTTTGGATCAATTCGCCAGAGTCCTTCGGTCGTGCCGATCCAAATTCGACCAACGCGATCCTGTGCGAGTGCACCGATCGATAAATTCGGGATTTTGGCGCGTGAAATGACTCGTCCAGTATTGGGATTGATTTTAGTGAGTCCTTGCGGCGAGGCGACCCAGAGATTGCCTTGAAAGTCGCGCTGAAGGGCTGCTACGCGAAAATCGGGCTGAATATCCTGGGGCAAAGTTGGCGCAACCGGAGGCGGAGCAGTTGGCGTAAACGCAGGTGCAGCGATCGATTTTGGTGTTGCAATCAGCAAACTTAGTAACAGCGAAGCAAACCCTAAACGGCAACTCACGGAAGACATAGCCAATCTCGGTAAAATCTGGTTTATTGTGCCTTACGATCGCACGATCGCAACGCGAGGAAACTCGGAATTACACCAGAATTGCAGCGATACTTACGCGCAATTGGCAAAAGTTGCTACAGTGAGAAATGCTTAATGCCATCGGCATTTAATTGGCACTGAGCAAACCGTAAAAACTTCATTTCTCAATGCAAACTGATCCGATCGTGCAATGCCCTAACTATTTTTGTCAGGCGCTCAATTCCGAAAGCCAGCGGTTTTGTCACAACTGCCAAACCCGAATTCCGAAGCGTTACCTGTGGGCAGTCGGATTAACTTCCTCGCCTGGAAAATTGATTGGCGATCGCTTTTTGCTCAAATCGTCTCAGATTGCATTAGACACAAAACCCGGAATTCCACCGAGCGCGATCGACATTCCACCGCGGCTTGAATCTTATTTGCACCTGATGACAGAACGCCCGGTCATCCCGCAACCCTATGCAGTGGTTGAGAATGTACTGTTTTTAGAGTCGGCTCCGATTTATCCCGATGGTGCTCGTTCTCCACAGGGAGAAGATTTATCCGGTCGATTGATGCCTCTGTTGACACAAGCGTGGAACGCAAGTAGCGGCTTTCGTCAGCTTCATTTTCTGCGACAACTAGCACAACTTTGGCGCGTTCTAAAGGTTGAAAAAGTTGCCTCAACGCTGCTGAATTCTAATCTGTTGTTTGCAGATAGCGATACAGTACGGATTTTAGAACTCAGATCTGATAGCGCTTCTGTTCCAAATCTGTCAGAACTCGGAAAACTTTGGTCAACTTGGCAACCTCACCGCGCGATCGCAGATTTTTTCGACCAAGTTTGTCAGAATTTGATTCACGAGCAACTGACCAAGCCCGATGAATTGATCTCTGCGCTGGACTCTGCGATCGCAGCGCAAGCCTCCCAACAAACTCGACACATTCAAATCGCAACCCTGAGCGATCGCGGCCCGAGTCGCCAAAGTAATGAAGATGCCTGTTATCCACCCAGCGGAACTCATGGCGAAAATCATTCTTTGCTGATTGTTTGTGATGGTATCGGTGGGCATGAAGGCGGAGAAGTTGCCTCAAGTCTTGCCATTCAAACGATCGTTCAGCAAATTCAAACGCTCGATCCGAATCATCCTGAGCCAGGTTTAGAAGATGCGGTCTTGAGGGCAAACGATGCGATCGCGCAAAAAAATGACGCAGAGCGACGACAAGAACGCCAACGCATGGGAACCACAGTCGTGATGGGATTAATGCGATCGCATGAGTTGTACCTGACTCATGTGGGCGACAGTCGCGCTTATCGAATTACTCGCCAAGGCTGTTATCAAGTCACGCTTGATGATGATGTTGCCTCGCGAGAAGCCCGACTGGGATACACCTTTTACCGAGAGGCATTACAGCATCCTTCTGCTGGATCGCTTGTGCAAGCATTAGGAATGGGTAGTTCAAGCTACTTGCATCCAACTGTGCAACGATTTATTCTCGACGAAGAATGTGTCTTTCTCTTGTGTTCGGATGGATTGAGCGATAACGATCGAGTAGAAGAATATTGGCAAAGTGAGATCGTTCCGATCCTCGACGGTAAAACTGACCTCGCAACCGTGGCACAAAAACTGGTTGAAATCGCCAATACTCAGAATGGTCACGATAATGTCACGATCGGATTAATTCACTGTCAAACTCGTGACACGGGAGGATCGACTGCGGTGCGATCGACATTGGCGAAACCGACTCAAATGGTTGCGCCTTCTACTTCACCACCGCAGTTAAGAACCGAGATCCAATCACGTCGATCGCCCTGGTTGAAAATTATATTGATGCTCATGGGACTGTTTGGAATTGCGGGCACGATCGCGGCTCTGTTCGTACCAGAATTGATCCCCAGATTGACCAGTCGCCGTTCCGTGCCAGAACCTAGCGTCGTTCCTCCTGTACCCGCTTCACCAGAACCCCTGAGTACCGGCACCCTGATTCGGCTTGATCGATCTACGGCGGGTGGAGTTCAGCCGTT
>PSLO01000001.1:23672-33909 GCA_040289665.1 Leptolyngbya sp. ERB_1_1
GGAATACCTTTACTGAAAAACGCCGGGCAACCGATCGAGCTTTCCCGCGAATTGGTTGGTGAAGTTCCATCCGGCACTGTTCTCCAAGTTTTAGGAAGACAGCAAGCGACCACGGATCAAGCTGCTTGGATACGATTGAAAGTTTGTACAATTCCTGCGGATGTCAAACTTGCAAAATTAGCGAAGCCAGGTGAGATTGGTTGGCAGCAAGAAAGCGCGATCGCGCCCTTTACAACTCCTGATCTCAGACCCAATCAACTCGGAGCTTGCACAACTTCATCAGCATCACCCAAAAACGCTCCTTCAAGGCAATAGATTAATTGTCAGATAGCCTTTAAGATTGAAGTTCCGGAGTTAACCAGCCTTTGCCGATTCATGTCACCGTCTGAACTTCCCTGTTTAAGTCTCGCAATCGAGCGATTACACGCCTCTCAAGCTCAACACTTTGCAATTCATGTGATTGAGGCTCCTTACCGAGGGGGGTATCTGCTGCGAGATTGTTTGTGGACAGACGAACTGATGCACCATTGGCGATCGTGGCAGGAAATGTTCTCATCGCGCGGGCTTCCGGATGTCCCGCACGTATCGAAGGTGAGGACACCCCCGGTTGAAGTGATCGAACCTCCGATCGGTCAGCCGATTCCGCGTAGTGCCCGATTGATGCAAAACTTGGGCATTAATCTGTGGCAGTGGCTGTTTGACGGAGTCATTCAAAGTAGCTTGAATCGCAGTCAGGGCATTGCCCAAGGACAAGGGAAAGCCCTGCGGCTGCGATTAGATGTGCGCGATCCGGATCTAATTTCGCTGCCTTGGGAGATTATGCAGAGCGATGCTGGAAAACAAGCAATTTCTCTCAGTCAACAGCTTTTATTTAGTCGCACGACCAGCGATGTTGATGGTTTGCCTGCTGTGAGATCAGAAACGAGCCTGAATGTGCTGCTCGTTTTAGGGCAAGATGCGGCTCCCGATTTGCCAACGGGTGGGTTTGAAACCAGTCAGCGCGATGAATTGAAACGACTGAAATTAGAGCAAGAAGCGATCGCTTTATCGAGAATTTTGCGAGAGCGTCAGGGGATCAATCGGCTTTCTGCTCCCTGTTTCGTGGATACACTCTTGCAGCCGACTTCAGGAGAATTGATCGATCGCTTAGAGCACGGTCATTATAATGTCTTGTTTTACGCAGGGCACGGGGTTCCGGCTCCAGATGGTGGCTTGCTGTTTCTGCGCCCCAATCAACCGATGAACGGAACCGAACTCGCGCAAGTTTTAACCCGCTGTCGAGTGAAATTAGCGGTATTCAATGCCTGTTGGGGCGCACAGCCCGAAGAGCAAATTCCGCGCAGTAGTTTAGCCGAAGTATTGCTCTATCACGGAGTTCCGGCAGTATTGGCGATGCGGGATTCGATTACCGACCAAGAAGCGCTCAGTTTCATCGCGGCATTTGCTCAAGCCCTCAGCGATCGAATGCCGATCGATCAAGCAGTTGCCGTCGCACGTCAACATTTATTGACGTTGTTTCGGTTCAATCATCAGGCTTGGACGCTGCCTGTATTGTATATGCATCCAGAATTTAACGGTGAATTGATTAAACCGATCGAAGAAGGACTAACGCAAATTCCTCACACGCCGAGTCAGTTAGGAGTTCAGCATCCGGTGGCATCGGTGCGATCGCTCGAAGATGCGAAGGTTTGGACGATTCGCGGCGGCTTGATGCGAGTGGGAATGAGTACCGAGAATGATTTGGTCTTGGCGAATGAGCCGGGTGTATCGCGCAAACACGCAGAAATTTTCTACCGTAGCGCTACGCCGGACTCGATTCAGCCGACCTACTTCTTACGAGATTTTTCGCGGTACGGTACGTGGGTTTCGACGGTCAATGGCTGGCAGAAAGTCCATAATTATGAAGTGCCACTGCATTCGGGAGCACAAATTAAGTTTGGTGGCTCTCAAAACTCGATTTTGGAGTTTTTGGTCTCACCTGCCGATGCGAGAAACTGAAGATCTGCCCTTAGATCTACGGATATTGTGCTTAAAGATTTGGAAATTTTAGGCGAATTAGCGTAAATTGATCAGACAGTTGCGGAACTGGTAACGATCAGGTTGAAGTCATACCCGTCAAACACACCAACCCTTAGTTCATTCAGATGCGGATTTTTGTCATGGCACACGAAGCAAGTCCTTCTAACTCTCTCGAATTTCAGATTCAGCAAGCACTCGCAGATGCGTTGCTTGACTCAGAAGCAGTGACATTGCGGTGGAATCAGCCGGACAATGCTGACACTGTCGAAGTCGAGGTTGCGGAAATTCCTGATAATAGAATCTCCTATCCCTGGAATCCGGCTGACCCGAAATCAGAATCATTTTTCAATACGCTAGAGCAGAAATTCTCGCTTGATGCGATTTCCGATGCCGAAATGAGCGATCGTGCCGATGCATTTTTCTCTCACTTAGATTCGCTATTCGCGGCTCCTACGCTCGAAACCTCTTTGGCGCAGAAATTTGCAACAGTGCCGCAGTCAGTTCTCAATGCGATCGCGCGTCAGGCTCAGAAATTGGCGAATTCTTCAGCGATGTTGGCAGATCAGTTAGTTCAATGTGTACAAGAAGCGCTGCCGCAGTGGGCAGAAGAAGATTTACAAGTGTTAGCCCGTCCGTTGGCTTACTCGATGCGTGGCGAAGAACAAACAGTGAAGTCCACCGACTGGGCGAGATTATCGGAAACCGAACAGGCTCGATTGACCTTGGCGATCGCTCGTTATGCGCTGAACGAAGTGCAAGATTAATTAGCAATTGGCAAAAAAATTGTGAGAACTCCGAGTTTTGTGAGAAGCCGGAGTTTTCGCATTTTTGGGAACGGATATCAAACTGGACTTGCTTGAATTCCAAATGCAACCGAATTCTGTTCGTTCGGCGTTCTCACAACAAGCTAAAACGCTGTAACTGAGACTCGATCGCTTTCGGTAAAAATTTCCGTAGTTGAGCCTTGTCTTTAAACACCAAACGATTTTGACTTGGAAGATCAAACGGAAACTGTCCGGGCATCTCCGATCGCTCCATTTGCACCAGTAAAATCTGCTCCGAACGCTTACTTTGCAGTGCGTACCCAGTCTCGACACACACTTTTGGACTCGGAATCAGAAGCGGTGGCGTATCAGAAATTTGGGCGATCGAGGTTCCGTCTCCGATAAACAGAAGGCATTGACGAATTGATCGCATGAGTGAGCTATTGAGGCGAATCGCACCTTCGCTGAGGCGATGAGATTCTCGAAGCGTCAGGGGGAGACGCGATCGACGATTGAGGCTGTCTAGAATCGATTCAAGTTCATCACGAATGAGATCGCCCGACTCCGTGAACTCAGTTTGATATGAAAAGAAGATCTCAGGCTCTAAATTTGCCATCACTTCTTGTTTTGAGAAGTAGATTTCGTGGCTAGAGAGATCAATATTAGAAATCGCGTAGCCGCCGCTGCCTTCGATATAAAATTCGACCATTTCGCCTTGAAGATAGCGCTGGAACCAAGTCGATTTCTTCACCTCATCGCTATCTTCTAGAAAGTCAGCCCGCAACCCCGATTTCAGTAGGCTATTTTTGCTCAATCTCAGGTCATGGGGACGTTTCTCCAGTTCCCGAATGGGTTCATACTGCTCCAAATACCACGCCTTAAGCGCAATGATCGCCATGCTGGAATCTGCCTTCTATTTAAAACTACAACAGCACCCAGTTATTACTCTCTGAGTGATTTCCTCGCGTAAATCCATTTTAGATAGAGTTGAACAAATTGGACACTAAATTGATATTTAAGCGCCAATTTATTGCAAAACTCCCAAATGCGACAGAAGAGGAAATATCAGATTTCGGGCTTGGGTGCTGCTGTGGTTGAACGAGACAGATGTAGAGTAAAACAGCGTCTTTACCTCTTGAATTTAACTAGATTTGGCTGTTTGATCTGCCAGGGAAGCTATTAGTAGTTGCTTCAATTTCAAACATACCATTTTGTCCCCAGTGATCAAGTGCCTGAGATGAAAGTTTACGGCGATGCGATCGCTTAATCTCTCAAAGTTTTCTAGATGTAAATTGCGGCATTTAGAAATATGAATCGCAAACTGTTACAAGCGAAATCGATCGCAATAAAAAAGCGGTCGATAAAACCGCTGCTGTACAAGATTAATTTAAGTCACTCTAGCAATATTGGCTGATGTCTTCACCGCATTCATCCGCCAAATAGCACAACGCACGAAAGCGAAGTGAGACGACTTCTTCGTAAAGCGGATTAAGCTTGCACATCGGTGGGATGTGCAACAGCGTGCGACCGAATAGCTTCACGTCGCGCTCAAATGGACACTGAGCCGGGATGTGTTCGGCGAGAAAGTGAGCAAATTTGGAATTGCGGACTTGAAGATTATCTAGCTTACGACGCAGCGGGGCGAGGGGAGCGAAAGGCTTGCGTTTTGGTTTTGATTGGGGGGTAGCGGCAGCGAAGGGATGAGAAACCCATCCAGAAATTGCAATTGTGTTGTGACGATCGCGCTCTTGCGCGGAGCCACCGAGTTTCCGAAAGCTCATGCTGAAACGTTCCTCGAACTGGTGAGATGTGTAGGGTAGTTCGTCCGTGAAGTGTCTACAACGATCGATGAAGCCATTACGGGCGATGAGTTTAGATTCTGGAGAGACAATCCCAGTTTCTATCGTTATGTATCGAATCTACTTCATTTATTTTAACAAAGCCTACGCCATTACTCTGAATTTTTGAAAATTTCTCGTAACTCGATTAAGCTTTACCCGCTAGTTTTGTGAAGTAAACTTGACACTCAATATTCTAGTCTTTCTCCCTGAGGATGGAAGTGCATTTGGAATACCTTTATCTGGTTTTTATTTGATCCCCGAATGCGACCGATGCGATTTAGGAATCTTGAAAATTTGGATTGAGAAAGTTGCAGAATTACAAGAAGTTTCTGTATCAAAGACGACCAAACTGTTTAAAGGTTCAAAAACTACTGAACCTTTCTTCTATTAATTTGTTCCAATAGTAAATTGTCTCCGAGCTTCGTACACGATTAATGCAGTCGCGATCGCTACATTCAACGATTCCACACCAGCCACTAACGGAATTGTGACCTGAACATCTGCAAGATTAAGTAACTCCGCTGAAAGCCCCGCTCCTTCATTTCCCATCAAAATTAGGCTTGGTCGAGAAAAATTGATCTCCCAATAGGTTCGGGTCGCTGTGGGAACGGTTGCAATCAGTTGCATTCCTTGACGTTTGGCGATCGTTAAATCTGCTTTGAGATCCGATCGAATTGACATCGGCAACCGAAACCATTGCCCAGCCGACGATCGTAAAACTTTCGGGCTTTCGATATCGGCGCAGTCTTCACTCAACCAGAGTCCCTCTAACCCCGCAGCGGCGGCGGTGCGAATAATCGTGCCTAAATTTCCGGGGTCTTGGATCGTTTCGAGAACTAACCCAAGCTGAGAAAATTCGACCGGACGAGTGTGAAAGCGATCGACCGTTGCAACAATTCCATCCGGCTCTACAGTGGTCGCGATCGCCTTCATCACCTCTGGAGTAACGAGTTCTACTCGCTGCGATCGTGCTTGAAGTTGCTCGAATAAATTCTGATGCTGATGTTGCCAAAGTTCGGTACAGCAGACGGTGAGAAAGGACAAGCCGATCGTGGTTGCTTCTTCGATCAAATGGGTTCCTTCGAGTAAAAAAAGCTGCTGTTCGCGCCGTTCTTTGGCACGATGTAGCTTTCGCAATTGTTTGATCAATGAATTTTGCAAACTGGTTATCATCGCTTCTCTCGGCACTAAAGGAATTTTAGAGCGTCGGTGAATTCCTGCTACACTCAAAAAACTCATTTTTAGCTGCTGTAATGCTGAGAAAAATTTGGCGATCGCTCATCCTCTCTGTTCTTTGCTTTTCGCTGGTGATGGGTTGTACCCGATCGACACCTGAAACGGTGGCAACGGAGAGCGGACGAATTACGATCGGAACCACTGCCAGCATTAGTACACTTGATCCAGCCGATGCCTATAGTATTTTTGCAGGAAATCTACTCTATAACTTAGGCGATCGACTTTACCGCTACAAACTCGGTACCAATGAGTTAGAACCACAGTTAGCAACAGCATTACCGAAAGTGAGCGCGGATCAATTGACGTACACAATTCCGTTACGTCGTGGCGTTGTGTTTCATGATGATGAACCCTTTAATGCAAGCGCGATGAAATTTTCGTTACAGCGCTTTATTCAGAATGGTGGTTCACCCGCATTTCTATTGTCTGATGTGATTGATTCAATTTCCGCAAAAGGAGCAAACGAGTTAATCATTAAACTGAAAAAACCGTTTGCTGGATTCCCCGCACTGCTTGCGTTTTCGGGCGCGTGTGCTGTTTCTCCCAAAGCTTACAAAATCGAGAAAGGTGCATTTAATTCTGAAACATTTGTCGGAACTGGGGCATATAAATTAACCAAGTTTGGAACGGATTCGATCGTGCTTGATGCGTTCGATCGATATTGGGGCAATAAAGCTGCAAATCGCGGTGTGAATGTTCAGTTTTTCTCAAGTCCAGCCAATTTATTTAATGCATTTCGCACAGGCGCGATCGATGTGGCTTATCAAGGGCTTGCACTAGAACAGATTAACAACCTCAAAGACAATGCTAGTGAAAATACTTGGAAGATGATCGAGCGATCGGGAAGTGGAGTCAGTTATCTAACGCTGAATCTGAAGTCTTCGCCACTTGATCGCTTAGAAGTGAGACAAGCGATCGCCGCGATCATGGATCGTCCGATTCTAGAAAGCCGAATTTTTCAGGGACAGGTTGAGCCACTCTATAGTTTAATTCCAAGCAACTTGCGCGAACAGAAACCCGTGTTTCGAGAATACGGCGATCGCAATATTGAAAAAGCACGCGACTTACTGACCAAAGCAGGCTACTCAGAATCCAATCCGCTCAGAGTTGAATTTTGGTATCGATCGAACGTGTCAAATGATCAGCTTGCAGCCATTACCTTAAAAGCGATCGTGCAAAAGCATCTTGGTAATTTGATGCAGTTTCAACTCAACAGCGTTGAATCCACCACAGCTTACAAGAATTTAGACAAAGGTGCATACCCGATCTTTTTGCTGGATTGGACACCTGATTTTCTCGATGCAGACAATTATATTCAGCCTTTTATGGAATGTGTGAAGGGTTCATCAGAAAAAGGCTGCGAAGATGGATCGAGTGTGGGACAGGGATCGTATTACTACAGCGATCGAGTGAATCAATTGATCGATCGAAGCCGCAAAGAACAGAATCCAGCAGTGCGTAAGAAGTTGTTTGAACAATTACAAGATGCACTTGCAGACGATGTTCCGTTCATTCCGCTCTGGCAAAGCAAGGATGTTTTGTTTGTGCAGAAGAACATTCAAAATGCGACTCTGGAAGTTACGCAAAAAGTCCCGTTTGCAACCATGAAAAAGGCTTGATCTTCCAAAAGCGATTCTGGATTTCCGTAATACGTGTAATATCTGTAGTATCATAAGAAGTCTGGTGAATTGAGCGGTGTTCTATCTCAATTCAACTAGTCGTTTGCGCTTGGAAATTTTGAAACGCTTGAATTTTTGTAGGGGCGATCGACCTTAGCCGCACTGGGAGGACGTATGGCTAAATTTTTAGACATTCTCAAATACTTCCGTAATTACTGGAAGATCTCGGTTTTCAGTATTGCGATGATGAGTTTGTTCGAGATTATTGACTTGTTTGTGCCTTATGCGATCGGGCAAATTCTGAATGTCTTATCCGAGCAACCGCTCGATCGCGTGATGCAAAACGCGGTGAATTCGGTAGCGCAAATCAGCCAAGCTGAGATCAATCAATCCTTTACGCTATCGGTGTTGCTCGTTCTGGTTGGGGTCATTTCTGTAGGACGTGCGCCGATTCAGCCTTGGTTAGGTCCTTGGTTTGCTTGGGATACAGCATTCCGGGCGCGTCGTGATAATGCTGAGGCAGCGTTAAAGAAAGTATTAACGCTACCGTTGGAATTCTATGACGAAAACAATGCGGGACGGGTTGCTGCCCGTGTTGCCAAAGGGTTATCAAACCATACTTGGACATACCCAACGCTGACTTCGCAACTATTTCCAAAAATTTTCCGACTGATTGGGATCTTTTTGGTGATTTGGTTTATCGAGTGGCGAATTGCGCTTTTGCTACTAATTTCGCTGATTGGCATTCTTGCATTTAATATTTTGGGATTAAAGAAATTATCTGAGCAAGAAGAACGCCTAGATAAGTATGCGGAGAATACGGACAGCCGCACCTCTGAGATTGTCACGAACATTAAAACCGTGAAAGCCTTCGCTACCGAAACTTCGGAACTGAAGCGACAGCAGCAAAGATTCGATCGAGAATTCAAAGTTCTGGATTATCGCATTCACAAAGGCTACATCATTCTCGGAATGTATGAACGCACGATCGTACAGTCCTGCGTGTTCGTCGTCTTTGCGCTAACGGTGTTTGCCACAGCACAAGGTAGCATCTCGCTCGGTCACTTCATCACGACTTTTACCGTGTCGAGTATGGCGTTTGCTGAAGTGCAACCGATCACTGAGGTTGCTGAATTCTTTGCCCGTCGGTACGGACCCATGATTCGCTTTCACGAATTCATGAAGCTCCCGGTCGGTATGGATGCCAGCACGCTCGCGTCACATCCTGAAGCCGTACCGCAGTATCAATTCACCGGAAAAGTCGAATTTTCTCATCTGCGGTTTGGTTACAACGTCGATCGCCCCGTTCTCAAAGATATCAATCTCCTGATCGAACCGTATCAAACGGTGGCATTAGTGGGTCGATCGGGGTCGGGAAAATCAACGCTTGTAAAACTTCTGTTCCGCTACTTTGAACCCAACCAGGGCAAGATCTTGATCGATGGTCAAGACATTCGACGGCTGGATGTAAGTGGCTACCGGAAACGGCTTGCGATCGTTCACCAAGAAGTGGATATCTTCAACGGTACATTGCTGGATAACTTGACCTACGGCAATCCCAACGCCACGATCGAGCAAGTCCGCGAAGCCTGTCGAATTGCTCAGGCAGAAGACTTTATTCAACAAATGCCAGGGGGATATTCGACGATCGTCGGTGAACGCGGCGTTAGACTATCCGGTGGACAGCGCCAACGGATCGGGATTGCACGGGCGTTGATCGTTGATCCGGATGTGCTGATTTTTGATGAAGCGACATCGAGTTTGGACTATGAATCGGAACGATCGATTCAGTTAGCGATGCGATCGATTCTTGGAACGCGAACCTTAATTATCATTGCTCACCGCTTGAGTACGGTTCGCGAGGCAGACAAAATTGTGGTGTTAGACCAAGGCAATATTGTTGAGACTGGCAGCCACGACGAACTGCTGCAACACGGTGGATTGTATCAACGCTTGCACTCGCTTCAGGAAACTGGAGAACTGTTGGCTTAATGGAAATAGTACGAGGAGGCAGAAAAGTCTTTTCGTGCTATTTCCATTAAGCTACTTCAGGGTGTTTGAGAAGTTATCGTTGATCGCACTCACTCGCCCCGGAATGGAATTCCGGGGCGGAAACACAGCGAAGGAAATTCCAATACTTCTCAAACATCCTCTAACCATGGAGCCACCAATTTAGTGAACTCACATTAGGTTCGCTTTCGCGTTTCGCCTCAACATATCAATCTTAATTCGTCGCAATGCCGATCCCGTGAAGCGTCGATCGTACTCTTCTTCCGAAATGTCAGCTAACTCTTGCAAGGTTGGCGCAATGTTCCACGATCGCGGCTGAAAATCACTCACATCCGTTTCTTGAGCAAATCGCTGATTCCACGGACAAACATCCTGACAGATATCACATCCCGCAACCCAACCTTTGAAATCGAGATCCGGTAATGTTTCGGCGCGATTCTCGATCGTATGATACGCAATACATTGATTCGCATCGATTACGAATGGTTTTGTGATTGCATTGGTCGGACACGCATCCATGCAGCGGGTACACGTTCCACAATGCTGAGAATGAGGTTGATCGATCGCTAAATCTAAATTTGTCACAATGCCACCGAGAAACACCCAAGAACCATATTCGCGCGTAATCACATTCCCGTTTTTCGCAATCCAACCTAATCCTGCTTGCTGCGCCCAGAACTTGTCTTGTACCGGAGCCGTATCTGCAAAATAGCGTGCCTGTGTGCCATCGTGCTCTAACCAAGCCACA
>PSLO01000001.1:33944-131935 GCA_040289665.1 Leptolyngbya sp. ERB_1_1
CCCGTCCCCAACCGTAGCGGGAAATCTTCGCATATTCCTGACCTTCCGGGCGCTGCTGCGGGGTGTAATAGTTCAACGCCACACAAATGATTGATCGAGCTTCTGGAACCAATGCTCGAATATCTTGGCGTTTCGGATTTTCCATCCATGCCATGTCGGCTTGAAATCCTTGATCGAGCCAATTCTGCAACGCTTGAACCGCATCGGTTTGAGCCGGATCAGTTGCCGAAGCAATTCCGACTTTGTGGAATCCGAGGTCGATCGCTTTTTGCTTAATCTCTGCCGTTCGTGTCATCAAATTCCATCTCTAGAAGCAAGTCTCCTATTCTAATTTTGATTAATTTGGGTTGCAGTGAGCGAGGTAAACCTATGCAAACCCAAACGATCGTAATTGAAGGCATTTCGCATCCCACGATTTTGCGCTATTTTGAAACGCTGAATGCGGGAGAGTTTGAAGCAACCAGTCAGCTTTTTGCGATCGAGGGCGAGATGAAACCACCGTTTGAAAATCCGATCGTGGGGCGAGAAGCGATCGCAGCTTATCTCCAGAAAGAAGCTCCTGGTTTAATCGCAATCCCACAAGCAGGAATTGCTGAGGAAACCGATCAGAACTGTACTGAATTTCAGATCACTGGAAAAGTACAGATGCCGATGTTCGGAGTCAACGTCACTTGGTACTTTACGCTTGACCAAACTGATCACTTAACCTTTACGCGAATTAAGCTCAACGCTTCTCCACAAGAGCTAGTTAAATTACGCCGTTGAAATGATAAAAAATTATTTTGCTGTATTCGTGAACAATACATCGTGTCCTTATTTATCTCTAATTCGGAAAAATCCATATCTTATAAAATTCTTAAATTGTGTCTAACGCCACATATTTTTTTAGTTAACTTGCTTACCTTTCAAGTAACGAAGTTGTTGCTGTCATTGTTTCGTTTTGAATCACCTGTAGCAGTTTTGGAAGCTCAGGTTACGATTTCCAATTCGGATAATACTCGTTTATCTGAATATGCTTTGATAGCAATCCTGTAGCAACTTCTCCTCGATACAGTCTATTCTTCATTCCATCGATCGCGCTAATGCCTCAAGCGTGACCCGAAGTGATCTGGCTATGTGTTTCATTAGCCATCATTTTGTGTATCGATCGATCAATGAAACAGTTTCAATATCACGATTCTTCTCACTCAAGGGTTGAGGAAACGAAATTCATGTCTAAGAATACTTTCAAGACTCGATCGTTCAAGTTTATTTCTAGAACGCTGATCGCGATGTGCCTTGTTTTCTGTACATTGCTGATTGCAGAGCGCGTGTTTGCTGCTGATCCAGGTGGAAATAAAACCGGAACGGCAGCAGATGCCCAAGATGCTCAAGCGAACACGTTCGTAGTGACTGAACCGACCGATAAAACTGCTCCAGACTATGCCGAAAAAGAAAAGGCATTTCAAGAATTCAAAACCCAATCTGAACGGGAACCTTTAGCGATCAGACTCGCGGATTCAGTTGGACAAAATCGCGTTGCGATTAACCTGACTTGGACACTGGTAGCAGGCTTTCTGGTGATGTTCATGCAAGCCGGATTTGCACTCGTAGAAACCGGATTCACCCGCGCCAAAAATGCTTCACATACGATGCTGATGAACTTCCTCGTGTACGTCATCGGCTTAACCGGATTTTGGATTGCGGGATTTGCACTCATGTATGGCGCAATGCCCGTTGCTTCTTTGGGTGGAACGTCTGGACTCGATGCTAGCAAAGAGTTCGTGCTGAATCTTTTTGGCAAACCATTCGGATTGTTTTCTACGAACGGTTGGTTTCTCAATAATGATGTCTATGATGTTGGGGTATATACTATCTTTCTATTCCAAATGGTGTTTATGGACACCGCTGCAACGATTCCGACTGGATCAATGGCAGAGCGTTGGACACTCAAATCATTTGCGATCTATGGCTTTTTCATGTCGATGATTTTGTATCCACTCTTTGGTAACTGGGCGTGGGGGGGCGGTTGGCTGTCTCAGCTTGGGGTGAACTTCGGTTTGGGACATGGTTATGCAGACTTTGCAGGATCGGGTGTTGTTCATGCAGTGGGCGGCTTGTGTGCATTAGCAGGCGCGATCGCTCTAGGTCCACGAATCGGCAAATACAACGAAGACGGTTCTGCCAATGCCATTCCGGGACACCACATTCCGATGGCACTGTTAGGAACATTCATTCTCGCGTTTGGCTGGTTTGGATTTAACCCCGGAAGTACCTTGGGTGTTGCGGGCGGCGGTCTAAATCGCGTGGGCATTATCGCCACAACTACCATGATCGCAGGTGCAGGTGGAGCGCTTAGCGCCGCCCTCTATATGATTTTCCGTAACGGCAAGCCCGATCCCACCATGATTGCAAACGGGATGTTGGTGGGACTGGTAGCGATCACGGCTCCATCTGGCTTCGTGGGCGCGACGGCTGGCTTTATCATTGGCGCGATCGCGGGCGTTCTCGTTTGCCTCTCGGTCGAATTCTTCGATCGCATTCACGTTGATGATCCAGTGGGAGCGATTTCGGTTCACGGGGTCGGCGGTTTGTGGGGTGTGATAGCCCTCGGATTGTTTGCCGACGGTAGCGCGTTCTATGGTGGCGCTTGGAATGGTGTAAATGGCTCAGTGAAAGGATTGTTCTACGGCGATCCGAGTCAGCTTGTAGCGCAGGTCATTGGCTGTATTACGCTGGTTGTCTGGGCGTTTGGCTTCGCGTTTGTGTTCTTCAAAGTGTTGGATAAATTCGTCAAGCTGCGGGTTCCAGCCCAAGTGGAAATCGATGGACTTGATATCGAAGAAACAGGCATCTTGGCTTATCCCGAATTCAACTTAACTCACAACACCATGACGCGAGTGGAACCCTATCCGATGGGCAATCCGTTGAATACTGGAGAGTATTAATCGATTCACTGACTTTTGATTAGAACGTGGTTTATCGCCACGTTCTTTTTTGTTAAGCGATCGAGGTCATCGTAATGCCCATCACTCCCCAAGCCCGGAAAAACTGTCGATATAGTTCTTGTGCCGCTTCGGTCAAATCGCCATCTGGAGAAATTTCACCCCCTTCGATGAAGGTTCCTCGATCGCTTTCAAAACACAATCGCTGCACGCCGGATTCATCGGTTTGAATCACTAATTTGCCGTTCGCTAACACTTGTCCCGATCCACTCGACACCGAAAATCGCATCACTTCTTCCGATCAACGCCTTTCCCATTCTGCCGTGAGATCGAGACAGAATCATGCCGATTTCGCCGTTTTTCTCATCCGCTCAAAACTCAGAGCGGTTACCCCGATCGTTACCAACAAAATCCCAGCAATCTGCACCCAGTCTAGTTTCGTCCGAATAATCAGCGCGGCTAAAACCGCTGTGAGAACCGGACCACTCGATGCCGCGATCGAAGCTCGTGCCGCTCCGAGATACCGCACCCCGAAATTATTTGCCAAATAGCCCACTAAAGTAAACGCTCCTAAAATCACCCCACCTGTAAAGAATCCCACTCTCGCATCAGGCAGCACCGAAACCCCCAGCGAAATCGGTAGCGATAAACTGACGCTCGCCAACACGAGAACCGTGAGAAACTGCACCACACTCACCGGAACCGGATGCGCTTTGCGAAATCCAAGCTGCATCAGAATCAGGTATAGTGCAAACGCGATTCCCGACAATACCGCTACAATCACACCACCACCAATTTTCGCTGTACCCAAGCTCGGAGCCGCTGTTAAAATAACGCCGACTAAAATCAGAGACATCACCGCAATGCGTAAGCGCGTGGGTCGATCGCGAAACAGCCACCAAGCTAAGGGAACTGTGACCAGCGGATGCATAAATAGAATCGTCACGGCAACACCCGGACCAATTTGAGCGATCGCAATATAAATCAGCACTTGCGACAAAAACAAAAAAGCTCCACTGCCGATAATGCTCAACAAGCTTCGACGATCGCGGCTCAAAATCAACTGTTGCAGATCCCGCCACGCAGGAGGGTAAATCCATCCTGCAATCCCCATCATCAGTGGCACAACCACAAGCATCCGCAACCACAGGATTAAGAGTGAATTGCCGATCGTTGGTTGAATCAATCCGCCCATTGAGAATAAACCGAACAAATTCACCTGCCGTCCGAGCGTGATCCGCACGATCACGTTATGAATCGAAAGTGCCAAAGTCGAAAGCAAAATCAATCCGAGTCCCAGTTTTGCTTTCGACAATTTGCGTTGGTGTGCGATCGCTTGAAGCGAGTTGTATTGCGATCGTAATTCTTCCACGTCTTTCTGAAGTTGCGCCTTGGTTGCTTGAAGGTCACGAATCTCCTGCAAATCCGCGTTTTGCTCAGATGGAACGAGCTTTCCGTTTCCATTCAATTGGCTCGGTAGAGGGGCATCCCCCAGCGATTGTTCTCGATCCATCAGACTTCACCCTTTGTTCGTTGACTGCTGCAACTTCACAAATAGTGTTCCCCATGAAGAATAGATGAACCCGTTTTTTCAAAATTTCGCTCTCACTGACTTGATTCCTGATTCCCCGGATTCTTCAAAATCGGATGTAGCATAGAAAGGCGACATTTTCGGATGGTTGTCTAAACAGTATGCGTGACTTTCTCAAACACACACTCGCCACATTGCTCGCTCTCTTCATTTTTCTGGGCGTGAGTGTTGGCGGCATTTTGCTGCTACTCATTTCGATCTCAATGCTGGCAGCCCGCGACACGGCTCCCACCGTTCGAGATAAGTCTGTCTTAGTCTTCGATTTGTCGCAAACGATCACGGATGCTCCAGCCAGCGCTAACACTCGGAATGTGCTAAGCGATGCGATCGCTGGAAATCGCCCCAACACGGTTAGCCTACGAACGGTGCTCAATTCGATCGACGAAGCCGCCAAAGATAACCGCATTGTTGGCATCTATCTCAACGGCGGTAGCGGCGCGAATACAACGGGTTACGCAACGCTACGAGAAGTGCGTCAAGCATTAGAGCGGTTCAAAGCCAGGGGCAAGAAAATTTTTGCTTACGATGTAGACTGGCAAGAACGCGAATATTATTTGGCATCGATCGCGGATACCGTTGCAGTAAATCCGATCGGTGGACTGGAGATAAATGGCTTAAGTTCTGAGGGGTTGTTCTTTGCAAAAGCTTTACAGCGCTTTGGAATTGGCGTTCAAGTCACGCGAGTTGGAAAGTTTAAATCTGCGGTTGAACCCTTCTTACAAAATCGCCGCAGTGCTGCCGATCGAGAACAAACGCGAAAGCTACTCGGAGATATTTGGACTGACTTTCTCAGTACAACGAGCAAATCGAGAAACCTCACGCCGAAACAACTTCAAGCGATCGCTGATCGATCAGGATTGTTAGAACCACAGGAAGCCGTTAAACAAAGATTAGTCGATCGGGTTGCGTATGCAGATGAAATGATTGCGGAATTGAAAAAGCTAACCGGAGAAGATGACAAAACCAAATCATTTCGACAAGTGAATTTAAAGTCCTATTCACAAATTGCAGAAAGCAAAAGTGAATCGAAAACGAGCAAAAATGAAATCGCGATCGTCTATGCCGAAGGGGAAATCGTCAACGGTCAAGGAAGCCCTGGGCAAATTGGCGGCGATCGTTTAGCAAAACAACTCCGAGATTTGCGGTTAGATGATGATGTGAAAGCCGTTGTATTGCGCGTCAATAGTCCGGGTGGAAGTGCAACGGCTTCGGATATTATTCAACGAGAAGCAATTCTAACGAACAAAACAAAACCTGTGATTGTTTCGATGGGGAATGTAGCTGCATCTGGTGGTTATTGGATCTCAACGTATGCCAGCCAGATTTTTGCAGAACCTACGACGATTACAGGCTCGATCGGTGTTTTCGGCAGAATTCTCAATGTCCAACAACTTGCGAATCAAAATGGCATTACTTGGGATGTTGTGAAAACCAGTCGATTTGCTGATGCTCAAACGATTTCGCGCCCTAAAACGCCGCAAGAACTAGAGATTATTCAAGATTCTGTCAACCGCATTTACGATCAGTTTCTAACCAAAGTGGCGGACTCTCGCAAGCTAGAGAAATCTAAAGTTGCAGAGATCGCTCAAGGTCGAGTTTGGTCAGGAACTCAGGCAAAATCGATCGGTTTAGTCGATCAAATTGGTGGACTGGAAGATGCAATTCGTGCAGCGGCAGACCGGGCAAAACTTGGAGACGATTGGCAGATCGAAGAATATCCAAAATCTCGATCGTTTGAAGAACGCTTAATCGAAACGCTCACGGGTGCAAGTCTAGATGAATCGAAAACGATGATCGATCCGCTCACGACCGAGATGAAGAAATTGCAGGCTGAACTTGAGAGCTTGAAATCGATGAACGATCCACACGATGTTTATTTGCGATTGCCATTTGATTTGTCGATTCGTTAATTTGCAATCAAATCAATCGTGCCACGACCTGAACTCGACCCAATTCCCGCACTAATCGCTGCGCCTGCTGCTTGTACAAAGCGAACCCTAAAGTTGCGGGTAGTTGCCCCATCAGCGATCGAGCCGTACTCAAATCGCAGCCAGTAACCCGCGCGATCGTCGCTGCTCCATCAAAGGCTGCATCTTGAGACATCGTTTTTCAATTTGAACTTGGCTCGATCGTGTCAAAGCTTCTCCGCGCTCAATGCGTTTTAAGCTGAGAATAGGTGCGATTACCACTAAGCGATCGTTCATTTGTAATCGCGTATCTTCAGAGGGCATGAGTATAATTGTGCCTGATGCTTTTCGATGTAGAACTGGAATGACTTCATATCCATAAGCCACTTCCGAAAGCAAAAAACCATTGAGATGATCAGTGGCTTCGATCGTGTATTCAGTCACAAGCAAGGTTTGATTATTTAAGCGAAATAAGTTGAGAATATTTTCGCCAAATGCCGCTGCCGCAAATGCTTCAGCCGCTAAGGCATAGGCTCCTAATACTCTGGCATTTGGTAATAACTTAGAAATATTTTGCTGAAAACTCGGCTTAAACGTCCGAATAATCAAATTGACATTTGGATTAATCGCCTGCGCTCTCAGTGCAATCTCTAAATTAAGAACCTCGTCATCTGTCACCGCTAAAAGACTTTTTGCATTCGCCAAGTTTACTTTATTCAAAGCAGTCTTCAAGTTATCTACAACAACCGGAATTTGAGGAGAGAGTGCAGGCTCAGGAGCCGTGGCATGAACTCCAACAAACGGCTGTTTCAACTGTTCTAAAAGACTGGCAACCCGATGTCCGACTCGTCCCAATCCAACGATCACGACATGACTTGATCGCGGAATCGGTCTGCGTCTAGCAAATTGAAATCGCGATACTAAAATACGTTCAGTTAGAATCGCAAATAGAATCCCAGTGAAGATTGTTCCTGCGATCGTCATTAAGAAACTAAATAAATACAACCACCACGGCATCGAAGCTTCCAGATGAAACTGTCCAAATAAGTTATCGAATCCACCAATGATTAAAACTAAAGCAATGTTGATCGCATCTTTTATACTCAACGTTGGATCGTGAAGTTTATAGAGTATTGCACCCATTAGAAACAGCACAAACATTACTCCGGTACTCACGATCGCGACTCGCTGAGTCTGTGTCCCCTCCTGCCACAGTTGGAGCGCCTTGGATTTCAATTGAGCGATCGTGAATCGGCGTGAACCTTGATCAATGCTTTCTTGCTGAATTTCAGGCTCGTAAATTCGATCGACAATTTCGAGATACGCGATCGAGTCTCCAGCCTCAACCCGTGTATCCGGTTCCCATTGATAAAACGCTTGGGGCGGTGTCGTATTCGCGTGGCTATGAGTTAAAAGGCGACGAGTCGAACTATTTAGCTCATACAGCGATCGTCGATCGCACCAAGAATGTTGTTGATCGATCACCACTCTCACCACGCGCAAATAATACTCATCTAATGCAAAAAAGCCGCGCGTTTCAGTCGCCAATGCTGCCAGCGCAAAACTCGGAGCCGGAAGCTGAGTTGCTTCAAATGCAACAAAATTTCCTAACTGCTGACTCAATACTTCATTGAGGTTATCCTGCGCCGATCGGACAATCAGCCGCACCTGAGAATTGAGCGATCGCACTGTAAACGCCGCCTCAATATTCACCCGCTCATCACTGGTGACAAGCAGAATTGCTCGATATTGATCGATTTGAACTCGTTCTAAAACGCTCGGTTGACAACAATCTCCAATAAAAAGATGATCAATCAACTCTGGAACACTGGGGATCTTCTAATTCGTCACTTCTTCAAGCTCGATCGCGTTTACAGACGCGCCGAACTCCTTGAGAATCAGGGTGCAGTATTGACCCAGCGATCCCAAACCACACACGAGAAATCTACCTGTTTCTATGATCTTGGCTTCGCTCATCCAAATATGATGTCAAAATTTACGGCTAACGTTGTGCAAAAATACCAACCGCAATCATTAAATCAGATGTCAAAAACGGCATTCTCACAAAAAACAGCAAAATTTGTGTTTTTTGCGCTGCTTACGTTTGCGATCGTACTTACGAGCTTCACCGCCCAAGCCATTTCCCAAAGCTCGATCGCTTACTCAAGCTCATCTGCACAGTCACCAGATCGAATTGGACTTTTCTCAATTCAACCCAATGGACGCGACCGCCGCAAATTAGTGTCAGCATTAGCCGGAGGGATTGGTGCGATCGTTTGGTCTCCAAATCGTCAACGAATTGCCTTCACGGTTGGTGAGCAGGATGTATATGTCGTGAATGCAGACGGCTCAAATTTAAAGAAACGGTTTAGTGGAGATTTTTGTAAAGCATCTTCGCTCAAATTGCAGTGGCTCACGGATAGTCAGCGGCTTGCATTTTCTCGATCGTGTGACGGCTTCACTTCAGATACTCCCGGCAGTCTCGCTTGGTATCTTAGCGACGGCAAGAAACCCGCGCAGCAAATCCGATCGTGGAACACAAATCAAGGAATTCGCTCGAATTTGGCGTTTTCTTCAGACGGTGGGCAAGTCAGCTTTGTGCAAAACCGATCGCTCTACAAAACCAACATCGATGGCACGGGATTAATCCAGCTTACTCCTGCTGCCTCAGAAACATATGAATTTAGCTCAGTTGAGTGGTCGCCCGATCGTCAAAAAATTGCCCGCATTGACTATACTCTTGGCGAAACTCAAACTCAGCGAATCTCGATCGTTCAACCCGATGGGAAACTACTCGCTCAGTGAAAAAATCCTGGTACAAACTGGAGTACCAGAAATCTCATCTGGTCGCCAAATAGTCAGCAAGTTGCCTACTATCATCTCGAACCCGAAAACCTGCAATCCATTTATGCGTTTGATCTCGCAACAAAAACGCAGAAAGCTTTAACCCGTAAGCCTGGAGAATACAACAATCTCATCTGGTCGCCCGACAATCGACAAATCGCCTTCACCTTCAAAATTGATTCATCCAGAACCGCTCTGTATACCGTGGATTTGGCAAGCTCAACGCTGAAAGACCTCACGCCAACGCTAAAAACCGAATCACTCGATAACATTGCTTGGTCGCCAGACAGCCGCCAACTAATCTTCACCGCTGGAACATTGAGCGAAAACTCTCTCTACATGATCAACCGCGACGGTTCAGGCTCGAAACAACTAACGCGCGATCGCAGCACCTTTATTTCTGCCCCAACTTGGTAACCCTAACTGATCGCCAGATCCGATTAAATCATCAAGCGTTCAAGTGCGTGAGCATCAGGAATACACAAAATATCTCGATCGCGCACGATCAAGCCTTTCTTCTCTAGCTTGCTCAACACGCGCGTCACCGTCTCCCGCGCCAATCCACTTAAACTACTCAACTCGCGATGCGGCAAATTCGGAATCTCTGTGCCATTCTGACTCCGTTTTCCTTGCCCATCCGCTAAAAACAATAAAATGTCTGCCACTCGCGACATACTATCCGACTCGCGCAATCTCAAACGACGATTCACCTGCCGCAACCGTCGCGCCATCAACTGCGCTAACCGAATCCCCGCTTCCGGTTCAGAATTCAGCAATTGCACAAAATCTTGAGCAGGCATGTTCGCGATCACGGTCGGCGCTAAGGTGATCACGTCCGTCGATCGAGGAATTTCATCAAGCGGTGCCATCTCTCCGAATAATTCACCCTTCCCCAAAATATTCAGCGTGACTTCCTTGCCATCTAGGTTGTACGTCCGAATCTTCACCCAACCATTCAGAATGAAGTAGACCGAGCTGCCCCAATCGTTTTCGAGCAAAATCACCTGATTGGCGGGATGATTTCGCATCACGATATGAGAAATTGCTTTCTCGATCGCGCTATCTGGCAACCCCTCAAAAAAGGGGGCTGAACGAATCGACGTATGAATCGTATCGCGGAGGGTGAAGCGATCTTCCATTGATAGGACTAAAGTGAGAGGACTAACCAAAGTGCGGCATGAAAACGAACGCAAAACGAACGCAAGATGACCCTAATGAATAAACTGAGGGATGAGCTTAAAATGCCCATCTGTCCTAAAGATTGCACAGCCTTACACTCGGACAGTCTAGGAACATTTTAGATGCTTTGCTGAATTTCGCTCATCTTTCAGTCATTTTTGCTCCTTCAAACTATAAAAAACGATACGATCGACTTCTAAAATTCTCCTGATAGCTGCATAAAGCTTTGTTTCGTGAAGTAGATCGATTTCTCAATTCCCTGTGAAACTGGCAAAAGATGACGCGGTTCGGGCATCCTAAATGTAAGTCGTTGAGATCAATACTCTGTCCGGTATTGCCGAATTTTAGTCAAGGAAGTTTTTTGTTGTGACTGCCAACCAGGATCAGATTCAGCGTCTTCTTACCGAGGTTCAAACTGTTCTCGCTCAGGGCAGTCCCCGTTTACCTTGGGGTTCGACAGCGCAAATCGTTCGTCAACGCCAAGTTCTAGAACAAGTTCGCCTCTATCTACAGAATGCTCTGTTTCAACTCAGTCAAGATACGCCTAGTTCAAGAGAGCAACAAGCTCAAGATATGATGCGATCGATGATCGAAGCGGTGAATGCACTACGATCGACACTCTTACATCCGCTCCATTCTGAAGTTTCAAACTTAATGCAGCAACGTACTGCCCTCCTGCGCGAAATTCGCCAGCTTGAGGCACATCGAGACTTGTTGCGGTCTAGTTCAACCGTTTCACAAAGCCAGGAAAGGCTACCGATCGAAAAACTCCAAGTCGTCCACGATCGCGCGGATCACGTTCTGACTAGGCTAGATAGCACTTTGCACGTCGTCTTTGAATCGCTGCAAAAAGAGATTCAGGCATATCAAGATTCACTTTCTCAAGGCATTGATAAAATGCACACGCTGGGGCAGCAAAGCGAAGTGATGTTCTCCAGCCTGATGGAACGTTTGGCAACTCAGATCGAGCGAGACGGCTCAGCCCTCTTACAAAATTCATCTAGACAAAATCATCTTCCTCAGCTTGCCATGCCCTACGCTGGAGCCGAGTTACCGACAAGCTTCCGGCATGAATCGACGATATCGACGATCGACTCAATTGCAGTTTTGACCGAACTGCTTGACCAAGTAACCGTTGAGGTCGATGAATCTCCGATTGCAGTTCCGACTGTGCCACCGCAAATTGGATCAAGTAGTGGGCGCGAAGCTCCGGCAGAACTGATATCGCTGTTTCAAGGTGATTTGCCAAAAGCGGAATCTATGATCGAGCCAAATGACTATAGTATGCTCGATCAAGAAACTTCATTTGATTCGCTAAAACTAGCTGCTCCTGCTCCCTTTTCATCTCCCGGAGAGCCTGTAATTTTTACGCTTGAGGGGATCGAAAATTTGTTTGATGATGTAGAGGATCAGCATAATGGGTGATGTAAACGAGTGTCACCATTACGGAGATAGATTTTTGACTGACCATACCTAAACTTCACACAATGCTTTGGCAGTTCAAAGTTTAGACAAACACGTCCGAGATGTAGGGGTGGGGATCAGTAACCCTGAATATAGTGACAGATGAGTTTACCGAGCCTTACTACCTGGGCTGTTCCTAACATGATGTTTACTGATTCTCCCACTCGTTCTGCTTCTCGTCTCAATGCTCAAGATCTGGTGTCGATGCGTTCGGCACTGAGACTTGCTCCCGAAACTCGCATTTCTCATGCTTCAGTTAGCAGCAAGCTCAAGCGCACGATCGACATCTTGGGCGCTTTAGTTGGATTGTCAATTACTGGCTTAATTTTGTTACCGATTGCGATCGTAATTCAAATCGATAATCCTGGCAAGATTTTTTACAGTCAAATTCGTTGCGGTGTGAATGGTCGTCCTTTCCGCATTTGGAAGTTTCGATCAATGGTGACAAACGCGGAAAGCTTAAAGCATCTAGTGAAGAACGAAGCAACAGGAAATATTTTCAAGAGCAAAAACGACCCCAGAATTACGCGCGTGGGTAAGTTTCTCCGTCGTACGAGTTTAGATGAGTTACCGCAGTTCTGGAATGTATTGCGCGGCGAAATGAGCTTGGTTGGAACCCGTCCGCCAACTGTAGATGAAGTCAAACAATACAAGCCGCATCACTGGCGACGTTTAGACGTGAAACCCGGAATTACCGGAGAATGGCAGGCAAATGGACGATCGAACGTGAAAGATTTTGAAGAGATTGTGGCGATGGATGTGGAGTATCAGCGGAAATGGTCGGTCATGTATGACCTGACGCTGATTTTTAAAACGATCGTCGCAGTGCTGAACAAACAAGGAGCTTGTTAGTCCTGCTGAATAAGCACGAAGTTTGTTAAGTGTTACCCGCTGGGTGAACGTTCGGTAACTCCTTTAGCTGAATTGGGAGAGTCCTTTTAGGATTGTCCCAATTTTTTCTATGCTTGAGGATGTTCTCATTGGTGCGATGTAATGAATTTGCCAACTTGGATTACGGTATCTCGGCTGCTTGGAGTCCCGATTTTGCTTTACGGTTTGCAGGCACCGACCGATGAGACACGTTGGATTATGGTTGCCGTTTTTCTCATTGCGGCTGGAACCGATTGGTTAGATGGCTATTTGGCACGAAAGCTCAATCAGATTACAGATCTTGGCAAATTTCTCGATCCGTTAGTGGATAAGTTGCTGGTCTTGGCTCCATTAATGTCGCTGGTGGAATTACAACAAGTTCCAGCGTGGGGAGTGTTTATGATTTTGGCGCGGGAATTGACGATCGCAGGATGGCGCGTTGATCCGAATCTACAGAAATCGGTACAGGGTGCGAATTTCTGGGGCAAGCTCAAAACTGTGAGTCAGATCGCCGCGATCGCGCTTCTCATTGCTCCGTTATCTCAACAGTGGGAGCTTGCAACCTTGAGCCTGTTTTGGATCTCAGTTGCCTTAACTTGGATTTCAGGACTGATTTATCTATTTCCCCCTAAAGCGGCTTAACTCGGAGTGCTTTCCGATTCTTCTAGTTTTTGTCCTAATTTTGGCTCTGTGCCTTCGAGCAAGCGTTGAATGTTCGATCGATGCCGCCAAATCACATAAGCACCACCTGCGATCGCAAACAGCAAATAGGGTAGCGGTTGAGCGAATAGCAGCATCAATGCAATCACCGAAACGGCACCCGCGATCGAGCTAATCGAAACAATCCGCGTGATTGCTAAACTGAGCGCGAACACTCCAACGGTCGCTAATCCCACCATCCAATTCATTGCCAGCAGAATGCCTAAACTGGTCGCCACTGACTTTCCGCCTGTAAAGCCAAGCCAAATCGATTTACTGTGTCCGATCAATGCCGCAAGCCCTGCTAACGTCACCATCACAGGCTGCCACACGCCGAAATTCAAGCCGACAATTTTCGAGAAATAGAGCCATCCTGGAAGATGAGTAAAGGCATAATTGACCGCCGCGATCGCTAATGCACCTTTACCAATGTCAATCAGGAGAACAACGATCGCCGGAACTTTACCGATCGTGCGTAAAACATTGGTTGCCCCGGTTGATCCTGATCCTGCTTCTCGAATATCAATGCCTTTGAGCAATCGACCTGCAAGATACCCCGTCGGAATTGAACCGAGCAAATAAGCCACAATCAGAAGAAGCGCGTTGTTGATAAACCAAGGAAGCATAAAATTAATAGAACGATTGTTGCTGAATCATTTGTTGCGGACTCGGTGCAAACGCAAGCAGTAAGGGAAACTGAAGCAAGGCAAGATTGATATTTTCTTCGCTTTCATCTACAACAATCAGTGGCAAAAATCCATCTTTGTCTAATCGTTCTGCTTTGAGCGCCAACTGCTCCGGAGCTTCAAACAAAGCAATTCCGCGATCGCTGCCAAAGTCGCTGCGGGTCACACCCAAACAATCTTGCAGTCCCCGTCGCCATTCTCCCAAGCGCTCTGGAGAATTTGCCAAAATTAGGACTTTTAAACGATCGCGGTACAGATTGTACAAAATCGAAATCGATGCAGACGCGATTAGAATATTCTGCAAGCGCGATCCCATTGTCCGAATCGCACCCCGCCCGCCTTGCTTAAAAAACCAATTAGAAACGCGCTCCGCATGAACTGGCTCAAACGTCCGTCGTAGCTTCCAAACAGGACCGTAATAATCAGGTTGAGTGCGAAACTGATCAATAATGCCGCGAATCTTACGCGCTTCTTCATCGAACGTCGATTCTGCAAAATTTGGACTCGGAGTGGTTTGAGGTTTTGGCGCTTCTGCGATCGGGACAGGTTGCGCTTCCGATTGAAACGTCGGTAATTCTAACTGTTCTGCGGCGATCGCTAAATCTTGAAGACTACCAACGAGATAATCTTTGAAACTTTGGACGCGAATAGCAATTTCTTGAGACGCGCCTGCAAAGATTGATTTCATCTCATTGCGGATTCGGTCTTGGCGACGTTCTAGCTGTTCGATCGACAATTGCAGTGTTTGCCTGCGTTGTTCCAGTTCCGATAAATTTTGCTGAACCACTCGCCCTAAAGCGTTTCGCGTTTCAGACACTTGTGCTTGCAAATCATCACGGGTTGCAATCAAAGCCTCAATTTCTCGCTGAAGGGCTTGTTCTTGCTGAGCCAGATCGGAAAGCCGTTGGTCAGGTAACTTTTGGTCTGGTAACTCCTGATCCGGCAGCTTTTGATCTGGCAATTTCAACTCAGGCAACGCCGCACCCGTTTCAGAAGGCGCAGTTTGATCGGGGATCGGCAACTCATCAGAATTCATACGCAACACTCAATACTAATTTGCCTTGGAGCACTAAGCTTTGGGGAAACGCTGCTCAAGGCACATCCGTAACATTTTAGGATCAAAAATGATCGGTAGAAAGTGGATACTTTTCACCTCTCTAAAGTAGAAGAGAATCGGTACAGGCGACCAGAAGATTTCCCAGTGTTGCCATTCCCGGTAAGGAAAGCGCCGAATCAATGTTTCACCCCGATAAATATCCAAATCGGTCGGCGTAAACCGTAACCGTAGCATCACGGTTTGAATCAGCAAAAATGCTCCAAATAGCCCGATCGCGCCTGCAACCCAAACCTGTACCAACAGAAGCGGGATCGCAGCAGCAATCAAAACGATCGGAATCGCATAGCTCGGAGCGAGTTCGATCGTTTGGTCAGGGGTTCCAATCAGATTGGCATCGCTCATGGAGGGTTCCTCAGGGTGTAGACAGTTCTTATTTTAGATCGATGCGATTCTTCAGGAGTCGCGGTACGATCGCACTAAACTCGATCTTCAATTCAAAGGGGTACTTGGATGTTTTTGACTGAACTCTCTCCGCTGGTGCAAGAACTCGCTCAGCAACCTGTTGCCTTTCTCGGTGGTCTATTTACGGGGTTGTTGCGGCTTAATTTGACCGAAGAACCTGTAAGAAGCTGGCTTTCTCAACAAACAGGAACGACAATCTACACTACAACTCCGCACAGTGGTAATGGTAATGCACCGAAATCTATCTCGATCGACTGAGTGTAATAATCCGGTTTAACCACTATGGATGGTGAATAAGGGAGTAGTTTTGATCAAGACTGCTCCCTTACTTTTTCTTAACTCTTTCAGGGATGCTAACTAATAGAAGAAACACAAGGCTTTGTTAACTGAGAAGTAAAGACAAATGAAGTTTCTAATCGCCTGTTTCACATTTTCATTAGATATGAGAAAACATGAACAAAAGTCTACAAATTGGTAGAGATCAATTCAGCAACAGTCTAAATTTCCCGTGGTAGAATTCAAATTACAAAGGTGCATACTCTATCCATCTAGAAGGGTTTGTCACCGCGTCACTTAGTCTTTCTAATATGGATTTTCATCCTACTTCGGTTGGAGTTCTTGTATGCGAGTATCAAAATTATCCCCATTTCAAACATTTTTCTACTCAGGCATTCTGAGTTGTACGATCGCTGGAATTGCCTATGCTACAACGGCTCAAGCTACGCCGAAAGCGCAGATGTACGCAGTTGGACAAGCATCCGGTGGCACGATAAAAACCTACAAAAGCCAACTCGGATTTAGACTCGACTTTAAAGCACCATATACTTTAGATACGTCGCAGGAAGGAAAAGGAATATTAGTACTTCGGAACCCTGCACTAGGACCCGAAGCAGTAGGTAGTGATGAACCGACACCTGTCAATAGTAATGTGCAATCTCAATCTTCTCCGGGCGACAAGATTACGATTGTAAGTTTTGACAATCCGCAGCGCCTTTCTGCACGTCAATGGGCAGAACAAAATAAAACTCAATCCTTTTTTGATGGGAAACAAAGTGACTACCGGAGTTACTCATTTGCAGGTAAACCCGCAATCTCTTACTCCTGGTGTGGCAATAGTAACTGTGGCGATAGTGTGATTGTTCCAAGCCGCGATGGACGCAAGATCTTTGTTTTAAGCGCATTGTATGAATATCCGGGAAATGCAGTTCGCTGGGACTTTAAGCAAATGGTTGGAAGATTTCAGCTAACGCAATAGAAAGTGATTTCTATTGTTTTGCAAAAGTGCCTGAAATGCGATCGCATTTCAGGCACTTTTGATCTTCCTTTGGATAGAAGTTTGGGAACTTTGGCAAAAGATTCAGGTCAAGGGAAGAGAACGCCACTCCAGAAGGGTTCGATTCAGCTTTTGCAAACGATTAGTCATTCACACGATCGAGGTTGATTACCATGTCGCTAGTAGGCTTGGCAGAAATTCGTAAATTTGTAGTTCGAGGAACATTGCTGTCGTTGGGAGCAGTGATGGTAGCGGGTGCGGCAATGGCTCAGACCACTTCACCATCAGGAGATGTGGTTGTCGATACGATTCCCGATCGAGGTGGATCAACCACCCCATCTCCCGGCGGTACGACGACGGTTCCTTCTCCTACCGCTGCGGGAACCCGGTTTGCTTGTCAGGCTAATAATGGACAAAATACAGTGATGTACTTCCCGGAAAGCCAACCCAACCGGGCGTATCCTTGGGCAGTTCCGAGTACGCTAGGGGGTGGTTGGAGTTCCGATCGTCGCTGTAATGAAATTGCACGTCGCCTAGAGTCATATCGTCCAGATGGCTTAGTGGAGATGAAGACTGGTGTTGAGAACGGTTACAACACGATTTGTGTGACGACCGATCGCGTTCCAACTTGCCGAATTGTGTTGACGGTTCCGCCTGGACAAGATGCAACGACGACCCGCGATCGTGTTTTTCAAAATCTTTCCGTTGCCGATAGTGGTCAGCAAACTCAAGGAGTCTTGACTTACGGGGGCGGTCGCTCTAACATTCTCGACCAAATTGGGCGAGCAGTTGGGATCGGGGGTCGTCGATCGACCTCAGTATCGAATGGAAATATTAATTTGAAGCCGTTCTTGTCTCCAAACGATGGGGGAACGGGTGAACGATTAGTCGGTGGTGTTCAGGTACGATCGACCCGTCCCGCAACTCGAACTCTGCCCCAAATCTTCCGTCGATAATTGCGTTAGATTGTTGCCTTATGACAGCCCGTTAGAACCTCTAAGTGAGGGACTGACGGGTTAGCTTGTGTTAAATCTAAAGTTCTCCAGGTGTGTCTGGTTCGACTGTCACACCATCTAAACTTAGGGCGACAGGTTGGTCTTTAATCAAGTCACTCAGTTCGTGAAACTCGATTCGCATATGCTCACAGGCTTGCTGTAACTCCGATCGAAATCCCTCTAAATCTGAACCATAGCCGCAAAGATTCGCCGCTGTCTCAATTCCTTGTTTTGCGTTTGCTCGCGCGCAATCGACCAAATCTAATCCAGTTAAACGCGTGGGAGAAGCCATCGGACACTCCTAAAATCAATGTGACCTAGAATTAATGTGATCAGTGTGCGAGATGAATGCCCGATCGAGACTCCTCCACAAGAAAGAAGTTTTAAGACTGCCAGTATCGATAAACAGCGCACGCCATAGTGACTACTCCAGTGACGATTGCCGTTTCATCAACTTCAAACTGGGGATGATGCAGAGGGTAATTTTTGCGATCGGCAAATCCAACTCCCAAGCGAAACATACTGCCCGGTGCGTGTTGCAAGTAGCAAGAGAAGTCTTCTGCACCCAAAGAAGGTTCGGGAATGATTTGGACACTTTCGTTGCCCCAGACTTCTCGCGCGGCGGATTCGAGTAAGTTTGTCAGGTGTGAATCGTTCTGTACCGAAGGAGTGCCGCGTCGATAGCTCATGTGATACTTTGCACCGTACATCTGGCAGACATTCGACACAATGTTTTCGATCCAGCTTGGTAATACTTCATTCGTTTCGGGATGCAGCGATCGCACCGTTCCCGACATGGTGACTTGATCAGCGATCACATTCGGAGCGCGTCCGCCGTTGATTTTTCCGATCGTTAGCACCACTGGACGCAAAGGATTTTGAGTTCGACTAATGGCTTGCTGTAGGGTTGTGATCACTTGAGAGGCGATCCAAATTGCATCGATCGCTTCATGCGGACGCGCACCATGTCCAGATTCACCCGTGATCGTTAGTTCCAAATCATCCGCTGCCGCTGTCAATGCGCCGTATCGAATGCCAATCTTTCCAGCGGGAATGCTTGGAAACACGTGTACTGAGAGAATTGAACTAACATCGGTCATTGCGCCATCTTCAACCATCCACTGTGCGCCTTGAGCGATTTCCTCAGCAGGCTGAAACAAAAAGCGGATCTTACCGGGAAGCGGAACCCCAAGCTGAGACAGTACCATCGCGGTTCCGAGTCCGACGGTGGTATGAACATCGTGACCACAAGCGTGCATAATTCCGGGCTGACGCGAGGAAAACTCAAGCCCAGTCCGCTCCTGAATCGGTAGCGCATCCATATCTGTCCGAATCGCCAGCAATCGCGGATCGTCGCCACCTTTTAGCTCACCAACCACTCCGACTTTACCGATCGCTTCTTTGACCTGCAAGCCACACGATGAAAGAACTCCGGCAACATAAGCAGCGGTTTGATGTTCCTGTCCGCTGAGTTCTGGATGACTGTGCAGATGGCGACGAATTTCGATCAGACGCGGAGCAAGCGAAAGGGCTAAATCTTTGATGCGGTCTTTCATGGTTAAGGATCGATCGTACTTTTCCCAATGATAAGACTTATGCACAGAAAGATTCAGTAGCCGCTATTCCAGCGCATGGCTGAGAGGTTATGAGAGTCGATCGAAGGTTTGGTTTCATCGTCGATCGCTCTAACAACTCGACGATACAAATCTTCGGCTTGCTGGGGTGAATTTCCAATGCTGGTTAATCCCAACTTGCCGAACTCTGAGAGGCATCCCATCAAGTGAAACACTGTTCCCGTTTCTGTACTCGTATCGAAGTGCAAACCGTAGTGAGCAATGATATCCATCAAATCATTTGGTAATAGTCCACAGTATTGTGGTTTCTGCAAATTATCCGTTGCCATGTAGTATTTCGGTCGTCCGTGCTGACTGTAAAATAAGCCGCTGGATAAGTCGTAGCGTCCGTTCGTGAGAAACTTCAGCGTCATGAATGGGTGAGTGGTTCCACCTTTACGCAGATTGATCTCGATCGCGTGAAATTCCCATTGATCGTCTCGCTGCACTGCGACAAAATCAACTCCAAATCGCTCTAGTGCGCCTTTTGCCGCTAGGGTTCGACCAACGCGCAAACTCATATCCTGAATTCGCATTCGATAGGTTTCATCTGCCGGAAAACGACAGCCCAGATAGATCTGTCCGCTGGGACCGCCAAGAATTTGATCGTGGGTTGAAAGAATTTCAACTTCACCACCCGGAGTGACTCGACCTTGAACACTCGGAGACAGTTTATGATCGCCTTCGATAAAAGCCTCTGCGATCGCACCGAGTTCTGGAATGCGATTACCGTAGTTGTCCCAGGTTTCGGTTTTTGCCTCGAATTTGAGATCGGCAAAGCGATCGTAGATTTTGGTGACGCGCTGTTCGTGGGTGATGGCTCCAGGCTGGTATTCTCCCAAGGGCCGCAAGTCGAGCAGCGCATTTCCTTCGCCTGAAAAGCCTTCATTTAATTTGATCACAACCCGTTGTAGTTTGGGATTGCGTTCCCATAACTCGGCTGTCACCACAGCGAGATCTTTTGCATTCCAAACCAGTTCACTTCCGTCTGGATGCGGGATCTCACTTTCTGCAAAAATTTGCCGACTGCCGCTCTTTGTTCCCCAGGTTAGCAAGGATGGATCAAGCGCATATAACGGAATGTTTAATTGAATGGATAAATCGCGTTCGACGTTGGTGGAGTTGTAGCAGATCATATAAGCACGATCGGGATTCACCGCTTGCCGAATGCGATCGAGTAAGCGAGGTCGATCAAGAATTTTTTGGCTGAGTGGCTTCAGTGAGGAATCGTAAGTCGAAAGCAAAAGTAATCGATCGCGTGCATGAGAAAATGGAATTCCCGGTAATAGTTGAAGATAATAATCGATTACACTAGGGTGAATCGGTTGGGAAGTCACATAAACCAATCGAGTCCGAGGATTTCGCAATCGAATGAGCGAAAATAAGAGTCGTTCTTCGTAATGCAAAAAACCTTCAATTTTGAGTAGTTCGCGCTGATCGATACTGAGCGATGGAATAACAATAATATCGGCTTCGCTGGTATCAAACTCAGCAACATTGCGCCAGCGATCGCGCAGTTGCGTTTGTAGGTGCTGAAACTGAACGGTCGGGTCAAGCACGTTCACGGTCGGGTCAAGCACATTCATAAAAGAAAATTCCGCGATCGACATATATTTGCAATCATATCTACTGAAACTACGGCAGAGTGGATTTAGAAATGAACGGTAAAAATGTATAAATCAGACTTACGAAAAATCTATCTTCAGAAGCGTCGATCGCTCTCTCTTGGGGAGTGGGAATCGAAAAGCAAACAGATCTGTGAACATCTCAAGGTTTGGGATTGCTTTCGTTCAGCAAAAACCGTTTTATCGTATTGCAGCTTTCGCCAAGAACCCAATTTACAAGATCTTCTGACAATTCCAAAAGTATGGGGACTGCCTCGATGTGTTGAAAAAACGCTCTTTTGGCACGTTTGGACACCGGGAACACTGCGATCGGGTCAGTTCGGAATCCTAGAACCTGATTCAGATAGTCCATTGATCAATCCTGAACAAGTGGATCTAATTCTAGTACCGTGTGTGATGTGCGATCGACGCGGTTATCGTCTGGGTTATGGAGGTGGGTTCTATGACCGACTACTGAGCCAACCAGAATGGCAAGGGAAATCAACGATCGGGATTGTGTTTGATTTTGCAGTAGTCGATGAGTTGTCGATCGATCCTTGGGATCAGCCGTTAAGTAGAATTTGTACAGAGTCAGGATTGATCTGAGCAATGACAGAGATTCCCCGTCAGTTTACGCCCGCAGAATTGCACGAATGGCAGCAACGACTTGAAGAAGCCGATCGATACAACATTCTCTGTCATTGTCGAAAGTGCGAGCGTGAATGGATTGCTTCTAAACCAGAACATTGTCTCTGTGGAAGCAAGAGCGTAGAGCATATTGCGTGTTGGCAATTTCCAGATGATTAACCATTAGAGTGATACATTGCACACGCGCAAGGATTTAGAGTGTGTCAAAGTCTTTCAGGAGAAACTCTCATGATGAGTGGCAGCAATTCTTTGCAGCCTGAGCAAGAATGGTTCGATCGTGGAAAAGAAGATGCTTGGGCGGGTCGATCGAAGCAACCCCCAGAGCATGATCCGCAAGCCGCTAGCTTTTATGATCTCGGCTACAGCGAGGGAGAGATTGAACGCCCACCCACTGTCGATATAGAAAACGCATCTTAAAGCGCTCTGGTCGCTTTGATCATGTGATACACAATCAGCAACTGTGTCATCGCCAGCGGATGACTCTGAATCATTTCCCCGGTCGTGCCTGACACCTTTCCTAAATCGGTTTCACCTGTCGGATTACACACATTCGACAATGCAGGAAGCTCATCACAAATAAAGCGCTCTAGATGAATCACTTGATCCTTTGTCGCGTGACCATCAATCTCTAGCACATCTACAGGTTTACCCATATCTCGATCGAGTCCCAACCGAATCGCTGATGGTGTCGGCGCAGCATCCCCAACGACGCGCGTTAACTCCGGATGCGGAATTGTTGGACGTAGCACTAATTTCACATCCAAATGACCATTTGTATTCGGTACAGATTCCGGTGGGCAGAAACTCACAACCATATCTGCCCAAGCGCGTTGCGGACGAATATACTCCGCAGAATCGGGTTCACGCTTCCGCAACTCTTCTAAAACCTGCTCCTCGGTGTATCCACGCTTTTGGGTATCCCGTTTCACCTTCCATTGCGATCGCAATGTTTCCGGTGGCGCAAGGTACACTTTCACGTCATAACAATCCCGCGCGGCACGAGTCGAATACCCTAACAAACCTTCGATAATAATGAAGCGATTCGGCTTGATGTAAGTAGGTGCTTCAAATGTTCCGGTTTTATGACTGTAATTCGGCTTCAGAATGGGTTGCCCCGATCGCAACAGCGATAAGTGCTGCTGCATGATGTCTAGATGATTACAATCGGGGTGTAGAGCCGTAATGCCAATCTGAGAGCGTTGGGAGCGATCGTACTTATGATAGTCATCCGTGCAGATGATCGTCACATTCTCCTCACCCAACACTTGAGCAATTCCGCGTGTTAGCGTCGTCTTGCCAGCCGCACTATCTCCAACAATGCCAAGAATGATCGGGCGTTGTGACATGGTCGCTCCTACAACTTTCGAGTGGTTCAATTCTAGAAGTATCGCAAGTGTTCTATCAATTGTGTTTTGCTCAAGAATCATTACAACTCTTCTAGCGCAATTTAATCGACTTCACACAACGCCGCATATCATATACACAATAGGCTCTTTGGACTACCATTGACTAGACTCTATAATTAGGCGCTAAGATATATTTCACAGATCCGGTGTGCATTTAGTATTCTGGAGGCTGCGACCCTCCTCAATTTTGATTTATCCACCGCAGTCTTTCAACTCTACACCTTATGAAATTTTTTGTTTTCCACACGCCCGAACTCACGCCCGTACAGAACGCTGCTGATTGTGCGATCGCGATCGATGTCCTTCGGGCAACCAGTACGATCGCGACAGCATTGTTTGCAGGTTCGGATGCGGTTCATGTATTTAGCGACATGGAAAAGCTTGTGCGTGAAAGTGAGTTTCTGCCACCGGAAAAGCGCTTACGGGCAGGAGAGCGGGGCGGGAGTAAAGTCGCAGGCTGCGATCTGGGTAATTCTCCCCTCGATTGCACGCCTGAGTTGATGAGCGGGAAACGATTGTTGATCAGCACTACGAATGGAACCCGCGCACTGCAAAAAATTCAGGCTTCTCCGGTTGTTCTAGCGGCGGCACTAATCAACCGTCAATCGGTTGTGGAGTATCTCGTCAAGCACCAGCCGGAGACGGTTTGGATTGTTGGTGCGGGCTGGGAAGGGTCGTTTGCACTCGAAGATACGGTCTGCGCGGGCGCGATCGTGCAAAGCGTGGCGGAGCGGTTAGGATGTTCGCTCGAAGAACTGGTCGGTAATGATGAAACGGTTGGCGCAGCTTCACTGTATCGGCAGTGGCAGGATAATCTCCTTGGTCTGCTGTATCATGCAAGCCACGGCAAACGCTTACTGCGCTTGAACTGTCTAGAAGACTTAAAATATTGTTCCGCTTTGGATACGCTCGACGTTCTGCCGATTCAAACCGAGATTGGAACGTTGGTAAAGTACAAGGCGATCGTCAATGCGGTTCCCGATCGAGATTTATCTAACGTCGGCTTGAGATAAGACATGGCTGAATGTGCATAGGCGGTGTCTTGCCTTAAACACATTCACCCTAACTCGACATTGCATAGCGTACTAATTGACACAAACGTTGTCGGAGCGTTTCTAAGCCTAAACGCTCATGAGCCGAAATAAAAGCCGCTTGTGGGAATTCCTCACGCGCGATCGCTAAACGTTCTGCATCGACTTGATCGATTTTGTTAAACGCTAACAGTGCAGGACCAGGAGTAATCGGCATCTCAGATAAGATTTGCATCACCGATCGGATCTGACTCTGCCAAGCGGGATGAGATAAGTCAACAACGTGCAGTAATGCATCCGCTTCGGTTACTTCCTCTAAGGTTGCCCGGAACGCATCCATTAGCGAAGGAGGTAACTCATGGATAAATCCAACGGTATCAGTCAGTAGTATTTGCTTGCTTTCATGTGTATCTGAATCTGTTACTGTTAAGCGCCGAGTTGTTGGATCAAGGGTTGCAAATAATTGATCGGCAGTATACACTTCGGCGTTTGTTAATGCATTCAGTAGCGTAGATTTTCCAGCATTCGTATAGCCAACCACGGCGATCGAAGGAACTTCTTCATGTTGTCTTCGCTGTCGTAATCGGGCGCGATGTGCCTGAAGCTGATTGACTTCTTGCTGCAGGCGAGTAATGCGACGCTGAATCGCACGGCGTTCGGTTTCAAGCTTTGTTTCTCCAGGTCCTCGTGTCCCAATTCCGCCGCCGAGTCGAGACATCGCTTGTCCGCGTCCTGCAAGTCTGGGCAGCATATATTCGAGTTGCGCCAGTTCGACTTGAAGTTTTCCGGCTCCCGACTGGGCGCGTTGAGCAAAAATATCGAGAATCACTTCGGTACGATCGACAATGCGTAACCCGATTTGAGTTTCTAAATTGCGGATTTGAGCGGGTGAAAGATCGCGATCGAACACAATCAAACTTGCCCCGATCGTTTGAGCCGCTAAAGTGATTTCCTGAACTTTTCCTTCTCCTACAACCGTTTGAGGATGCGGACGAGGGCGTTTTTGCGTCATCGTTTGTAGCACTTCGCCGCCTGCGGTTTCGACCAGTCGGGCGAGCTCTTGTAAACCTGTCTCAAAGGTTTGCGGCGATTGATGATCCGTCTGCAATCCCACAATCAATACTTGGTCGTGATCGCGATCGACTTGTTGCGCGACATACTCCCGCCGAAACTCTTCTTCAAGTCCTTCGACTAGCGCGAGAAAATCCTGTTCTGCAACGACATCTAAACTTAACGGCGGCGAAATTGTCCAGTTTGCTTCTGGATGCGGAACCAAATGCGCTAAGTACACACTTTTCACATATCCAGTTGCGCCGCCACCTCGTCGCTCAAATCCGCCCCCGGTCAACGTTAATGCGACAAACGCATCGAGCCGCTGGAGTGCCATTACCGTCAGCATCGATTCTCCGGGCGGATCTTGCTTCAGTTGAGTGGCAATACAGCGAATCCCACAAAGCCGCTCTGCCCCGTAACGCGGAAGTTCCAACAGCGGAATCTGAGTTTGTCGGAGTGTCCCAACTCCGACTCGAATCACTTGACCGCGACGATTCACATAGGTACAGACGGGCTGGCTAATTTCGGAGCTAATCGCAGCGATCCGTTGAGCAAACTCGGCGGTAGTGATGCGATCGCCGGGTAAGCGTTGATGATACAACCGCTGTAGCTGTTTGATTTGGCTTGTTTTCAAGCCGTTGAGGTTTCCGTAGACAGTTTCGATAACTCACTTTGCCAAACGCGACTTAATTTCTATCTTAGATCAGAGTTGAGAATGGGGGATTTGTGAAACGTTATGCGATCGCGTCTGTGGTGGATTGAATCAAAATCTGTCGGACTTGATCCTGTGTTAGGTTCGGGTTTGCACTCAGCATTAATGCCACAACTCCAGAAATATAGGGGGCTGCGAATGATGTACCCCACCAACCGGATTGATAAGCATTACCGGGAACCGTCGATGCAATATCGCGACCCGGAGCGAGGACGTAACACATTTGTGGATTGTTGCCTGCTCGATTCGAGAAAGAACTGAGATGTCGATCGCGATCCACAGACCCCACTGCAATTCCATACTGAGTGGCATAGCACGCGGGATTACTCGGTTGAGCCGCCCCTTCATTGAATGCAGCCATAACCGTAATCACATTGCGACTTGCAGCATAAGCGAGTGCATCCCGTAACTGTGGCGAATCTGTCCACCATAGCGATAGATTAATCACACGTGCACCATTATCGACTGCATAACGGATTGCGTTGGCTAAATTACCATTCCATTTATCCTGAGCATTGGATACACGAATGGGCATAATCTTTGCGTCGTAAGCTACACCTGTGATTCCGATATTGTTGCGAGACGCAGCGATAATCCCGCTTACCACAGTTCCATGAGCGCTCGAAGGAGAAATATCATTGTTGTTTAAACTGAAATTCCAACCGCGAACATCATCGACAAAGCCATTCCGATCGTCATCAATGCCGTTTCCTGGAATCTCTCTCGTATTTGTCCAAATATTTGAACTGAGATCTGAGTGAGTCACGTCCACACCAGAATCGATTACTGCAATCGTCACACCTTGCCCGGTATATCCACGCGCCCAAACTTCTGGAATATTGAGCATATCTGCTGCCCAAGTTGTGTCTGGAACTTTAGCAAAAGGGGCTTGATGAATCGCTGCCGCAACTGCAACCGCTGCATTCACGATTCCATAACCACAGGTTGAATTGTAGCTTGGTTTTTTCGGTATAAATTCCGATTGTTTAAACGATTCGATCTGCCAACCGTTGAGGCTTTCGAGTACGGTCGATCGCTGAGGTTGCAATCGATTGATCTGCCAACAGGTCGTAATTCCTGATTGAGCCTGTTGCCATAAAATGTCTGCCGTGCCGTCTTGGTTGTAATCATTAATGCCTTTCACTTCCCAACTGGAGTCAACTGAACCTGGCAAAAAAACGCCCTGTCCGATACTCATTCCATTCATTTGCCAGATTACGACCTGTCCGGTTTGCTCGTTGCGCCACAACAGATCAGCTTTCTTATCACCATCAAAATCACCGCTACCCACGATTTTCCAGTTCGGATCTGAAACCGGAGCGATAAAAATTCCGCGATCGATCGTCGTTCCGTTCATCTGCCAAAACGCATTCTCTCCGGTGCGATCGTTGCGCCACAGCAGGTCTAAATCGCCATCTTGGTCATAATCTTGCACGTCTGCAATTTTCCAGGCTAAATCGCTCACCGTTGCCAGAAATTTCCCCGCTTTGATCTTCATGCCATCTAATTGCCAGAGGGCGACCTGTCCGCTGGATTGATTGCGCCAGAGAATATCGCGATTGCCATCTCGATCGAAGTCTCCCACTCGCTGAATCTGCCAATTCAGATCACCGAGCCGAATCAGATCAACGCGCTGCCCGTTGGTTAAAAAATACAGTGAGTTATCACTACGATCGCAGTAAAGAAGATCAGATTTACCATCGCGATCGTAATCGTAAATATCAACAACTTGGAGATTCGGATCAGTAACAAGATTAGAAGCGCGATTGATCATACGATCGCCAGCGATCGCGAACCAAGAAGTTTCACCCGTCTTGAAATTGGAGGCAATCAGATCAGTAGGTTGAGCGATCGCGCTCCAGGAAGTCGGTTCTAAACTGCTTCCAGAAGCCATATTGATAAGTAATCAGGAACGATGCCTCCAGAGTTCCCGGCTTACTTGCTCAGAGCTTTATGAAATTGGTGATCTTCGTCACGCTCAATCTGTGATGTCAAAAGGCTTTTAGCAGCACTTCACCCAACTCGAACACACTTCACCTGTTTGCCCGTAGTAAAACTCTTTTTTCCAAATGGGTGCGCGATGTTTTAAGGTGTCGATCGCATATTGACACGCCTCAAATGCTTCTTTTCGATGCGGACAACCCACCGCTACTAAGACACTAATTTCCCCGATTTCTAATCGCCCAATTCGATGATGAATCACCACATGAGTGGCATCATTCCAAGTCTGCCGAATCTCTGCTGCAATCTGTTTGAAGACCTCGATCGCCATCGGCTCATAGGCTTGATATTCCAGATGCAAAACAGAAAAGCCTTCGCTATTGTTGCGAACCATTCCACTCATCAGAACGATCGCACCATTCGCTGCATCATCCACCTGTTTGTAAACCTCCTCGATCGACAAAGGCGCGATCGTAATCACAAAATGATCATTCGGATGAGCAGAAACCGACTTAGCACCAATCGAAGAAACCAGCATAGAAATTTGCGTAACGTTGTATTCCTATGTTAGCGATCGTAGAGCGGACATTCAGCGTATTTTTGCTTGAATAGAATTCAATGTTCGTAATACTTCTGCTTGGGTCATTCCCGGTTTGAGTTGTGGCATATAGAGCATTTGAATCAGTGCTTTATCGATTTCAGAATAGCGCGTTACGTCTGTCCAAGGTTGGTAGAACATACTATCTGCATAACGATAAGAATCGCGCATTAAACCGAGCGATTGTGTGAGTTCTTCTCGAATTAAATGCGATCGCTCTTTTTGTGTGACTCCTGTGGTCGTGATCAACACATTCGCCCGATAAATCACGCCTTGATTGTTCCAGCGTGTGACGAAAAAGCCGAAGTTACGGGGAACGTAAGCGGATTCAACAAGGCGGAATTGTGACTCTGGGATAAAATGAATTGTGATGTTGGGATCACGATTCACCAATTGCCTCTGAATTGTGCCTCTGGTCAATGTGTTAATTTCGCTGATCACAGTTCGCAGCGTTCTAAGATCTTCTGTTGTCGGTTTGCCCAAAGGTTGAACTCTAATACTTCCAGTCCATTTGTGCAGCTTCGGACTGTTCTCTTGGTTGTACTCTGCTCCCATTGCAATTTCCATAAAATAAGTAATCTGTGCCTGAGAGAACACAGAGCCAGAGCGAATGGCTTTAGATTGTTGAAGTGGTTTCGGTTGGGAAGCAGGTAAATTTGACGTGATTGAGCCGCCTCCAGCGGTGAAGGTTGCGGAAGGAAGTGATTTTGCGGTCAGCGATCGTCCAACGATCGCCGCTAAAATTCCTAAAGATAGTGTGCCTATGAGCGTTAGGACACGACTCATCACTTCTCCAACATTCGATCGCATTATTTTCTCCTTCACCAGACTCTAGATGCTCCCTAGAGTTCCCTGGCATTTCGCCATTTCACCTCTCCTAAGTTCTGTCCATTGTTCTCTAAATCGGGACAATTTTGCGCGTTTTGATTGTCCTCTTTCAAATGGACAGTTTTTAGAGCACGTTCGGGAAATTATCCGCTTCTTCAAATCAGCATGATCAATGCTTCACTGTTCCTGCTGATTGGTTGAACAACAATTCACGGGACTGATCAGGACTAATTTGTTCTGCTTTGAATGCTTCTGCTTTCTCGTATGCTCGCACAGTTGCCGGACGCGATCGAATGGCTTCAAACCATCGCTGCAAGTTGGGAAAATCTTCGAGCTTTTGTCCTTGTAGCTCATACGGCACAATCCAAGGATAACTTGCGATATCTGCGATCGAATACTCACCTGCAACAAACTCGCGATCGCTCAGTCGTTTGTTTAACACGGCGTATAATCGCGCTGTTTCGTTGACATAGCGATTGATCGCATAAGGAATTTTTTCAGGTGCATACACATTGAAATGATGATTTTGTCCCGCCATTGGTCCTAAACCGCCCATTTGCCAGAACAACCATTGCAGTACTTCTGTGCGTCCGCGCAAATCTGACGGCATCAATTGACCTGTTTTTTCAGCGAGATATAACAAAATTGCTCCGGATTCAAACACAGAGATCGGATCACCGCCGCCTGTGGGAGCACGATCGACGATCGCAGGAATTCGATTGTTTGGCGCAATTTTGAGAAACTCTGGCTGAAACTGATCGCCTTTACCGATGTTGATCGGCACAAGATTGTAGGGCAGTCCGACTTCTTCGAGAAACATCGTGATCTTGTGTCCGTTCGGCGTTGTCCAATAATAGAGATCGATCATAACCACTCCGATAAGCAATGCCTAAATTCTAGAAACTCTTCGCGTAAAGTGTCGATCGCATTTGTAGCTTTGAAGCGAATCCGGCAGAATGGAGGTATGAACCAAGTGGACTATTTGCGGATTAGTTTGATCGATCGCTGTAACTTCCGGTGCCAGTACTGTATGCCGGAAGGAACGGATCTCGAATATGTGTTACAGCAAAATCTTCTGACTCAAGAAGAATTAGTCACGCTGCTGAAAGAAGTGTTTATTCCAGTTGGGTTTACTCGGTTTCGGCTGACTGGAGGCGAACCGCTGATCCGTCCGGGAGTTGTGGAGATTGTGAAAACGATCGCACAATTCCCCGAAACGCAAGATCTTGCTATGACCACCAATGCCTTTCTGCTCGAATCAATGGCGCAAGATCTCTATGATGCTGGATTGCGGCGAATTAATATCAGCCTCGATTCGCTAGAGCCAGAAACGTTCGATCGTATTATTAGCAATCACGGTCGATCGCGCTGGCAACAAGTTTGGAACGGAATTCAAACCGCTTATCGAATTGGATTTAATCCATTAAAGTTAAATGTTGTTGTGATTCCTGGTGTGAATGATCACGAAGTTTTGGAATTAGCGGCATTGAGCGTCGATCGAGAATGGCACGTACGATTTATTGAATTTATGCCGATCGGAAATGGTGATTTATTTAACGATCAGGGCTGGATTGATTCAGAAACAATTCGTCAACAAATTCGGAAACGTTGGGGACTCAGTGAAGCAAACGTGAAAGGAAACGGTCCGGCTGATGTGTTTAAAATTCCAGGAGCGAAAGGAACGCTGGGATTTATTAGCCAGATGTCGGAATGTTTTTGCGATCGCTGTAATCGAATGCGATTGTCAGCAGATGGCTGGTTGCGTCCTTGCTTGTTGAATGAAATCGGACAAATTGATTTGAGAACACAATTGCGATCGGGCGTTTCTACAACAGAACTGCGCGAACAAGTCAGTGAACTACTCGGATTAAAACCTGAAATCAACTATAAACAGCGCGATTCGGGAACAACTGGAAAATACCGCCGTACGATGTCACAGATTGGTGGATAAAGATTTGGCTTTTTGACCTGAACTCGGTAGGATGAGCATTAAGGTTAAGCGACAGATGTACTAGATTCATGCCGAGAACGCCTTGTCTGTCTTACGATCGCGGTACGCTCATTCTCCATCCGCCGCCCAAAGGCAAAGCTTGGGTTGAGTTTGCGGTGTGGGACGATCGCATCGAAAAGTTTCGTGTCCCTGCAAATCAATATCGTGAATTGGTCTTAGCGCTGCGATCGGAAGGTACAGAAATCGACGATCGAGCGAAAGGATTTGATGCGATCGAGTTAGTCCCCTCGGTCGAAATGGAGCCTTATCCGCACCAGAAAGAAGCTCTAGCAGCCTGGAAGAATTCAGGACGATTGGGAGTTGTCGTCTTACCCACCGCAGCCGGAAAAACTTATCTTGCACAACTTGCAATCCAATCGACGCAGCGCAGTACATTGATCATGGTTCCGACCTTGGACTTAATGCACCAATGGTATGCAAACTTATGTGCAGCATTTCCTGACATTGAAATTGGACTATTAGGCGGGGGATCACGCGATCGCACTCCGATCCTAATCTCAACGTATGACAGTGCTGCAATTAATGCAGAAACATTAGGCAATCAATACGCGCTATTGGTATTTGATGAATGTCACCATTTACCGAGTGACTTTAATCGAGTCATTGCAGAATATGCGATCGCACCATATCGATTAGGACTAACGGCAACACCAGAACGAACCGACGGCAAACACGAAGATCTAAAAGTTCTAATTGGTGAAGAAGTTTATCGAAAAACAGCAGAAGAATTATCTGGGTCAGCACTAGCGAAACACGAAGCAATCGAAGTTAAAGTATCACTTTCTAAACAGGAACGAGAACGCTACGATCAATTGATTCAAATCCGCAACGCATTTCTAAAAGAATCAAATATTTATCTGAGTAGCGCTCAAGGATGGCAACGATTTGTGCAAGCGAGTGCGAGATCGAAAGCCGGACGAAAGGCAATGTTAGCGCACCGAGAAGCAAAATCGATCGCGTTTGGAACCGAAGGCAAATTAAGAGTTCTAGCTGATCTACTCGCCCGTCACTATCCCGAACGCACCTTAATTTTTACTGACGATAACGCAACCGTTTACCGCATTTCTCAAGATCTATTGATCCCAGCAATCACACACCAAACGCCTGTGAAAGAACGCCATGAAATTCTGACCAAATTTAAGCAAGGAGAATATCGATCGCTGGTCGCATCACGAGTACTGAATGAAGGCGTGGATGTACCGGATGCCAGTATTGCGATCGTCCTGTCAGGAACGGGATCAGCACGGGAATATATCCAACGCATGGGGCGGATTCTACGCAAGAGTAAAGACCCAACGAAGTTAGCAATTTTGTACGAAGTCGTGGCAGAAGATACAAACGAAGAAGGTGTGGCACGACGACGTAAACCGAATCAGAAAAAACCTCGATCGACCGTTCGCCAATTGGAATTAGTGCCTTACTCGGCTCCGCCTACAGTCGTTCCGCGTGCGGCTGAAGGCGAAACGAATTACGATGACTGGTAATCGGTATTCGACCTCCACTTTCTGGTAAGATCGACGGTTCTGACACTTCATTACTCGACTTGCTGGAAGGAGACTTTTCATATGGCTCGGATGTATTATGACGCTGATGCCAACTTAGATTTACTTGCGGGTAAAACGATCGCAATTATCGGTTACGGCTCTCAAGGGCACGCGCACGCCCTCAACCTGAAAGACAGCGGCATGAACGTCATCGTCGGGCTGTATCCAGGCAGTAAATCGGCAGAGAAAGCCAAAAATGCTGGCTTAACGGTGCATTCTGTTGCAGATGCCGCCAAAGCTGCGGATTTCATCATGATTTTGCTGCCAGATGAAGTGCAGCGATCGGTTTACCTCAACGAAATCGAACCGAACCTCAGCGAAGGAAATGTCCTGGCATTCGCACACGGTTTTAACATCAACTACGGTCAAATCGTGCCGCCTACGAATGTCGATGTTGTGATGGTCGCTCCTAAAGGTCCTGGACATCTCGTACGTCGTACCTATGAGCAGGGTCAAGGCGTTCCCGCGTTGTTTGCGGTGTATCAGAATGCGTCGGGTCAAGCTCGCGATCGCGCGATGGCGTACGCAAAAGGCATCGGTGGAACCCGTGGCGGCATTCTCGAAACCACCTTCCGCGAAGAAACTGAAACCGATCTATTTGGTGAACAAGTTGTTCTCTGCGGTGGCTTGAGTGCGTTGATTAAGGCGGGATTTGAAACGTTAGTCGATGCAGGTTATCAGCCGGAACTCGCTTACTTTGAGTGCTTACATGAAGTGAAGCTGATTGTGGATTTGATTGTCGAAGGTGGTTTGGCGACCATGCGCGACAGCATTTCTAACACGGCTGAGTATGGTGATCTGACTCGCGGACCTCGCATTATCACCGATCAGACTCGCGCTGAAATGAAGAAGATTCTGTCAGAAATTCAAACTGGACAGTTTGCGCGGGAATTTGTTCTAGAGAATCAATCGGGTAAAGCGGGCTTTCATGCAATGCGGCGACGTGAGGCAGAACATCCGATCGAAGAAGTCGGAAAAGATCTGCGTGCGATGTTTAGCTGGCTGAAGAAAGTTTAGTCATCTTCGTCTTGAGTTATTTTTTATCCCTTATCGCTTCTTCAGTGCGGCGGTAAGGGTTTGTTTTTGGCTGCCAACTCGGAAAAGCATTTACCAAAAGCTGATCGATCGAGTTTCGCGCCTGAAAGCTACAACGCCCAATTTGAGACGGTAAAAATCGATCGCCAAAACCGATAAAAACGACACTGAGCATGAATAAAAGTCCGACGGGGATTTTAGCGCGCATAGAAGCTTAGACTGCGGGAAATTATCATGGTCTAAAGTTAGTTATCCCAAGGATTGAAATGCGCCATCTTTATCCCGCGATCGAGCCTTACCAGTCGGGTATGTTGCCTGTTTCCGATCTGCACACGATCTACTATGAGCAGAGCGGAAACCCAGACGGAACGCCCGTTGTGTTTCTGCACGGTGGACCTGGCGGCGGAGCCATTCCAACTTATAGACAATACTTTGATCCCGCGAAATGGCGAATTATTCTCTTCGATCAGCGGGGAGCCGGGAAAAGTACCCCTCATGCTGAACTGAAAGACAATACAACCTGGGATCTCGTGAGCGACATTGAGAAACTACGATCGCATCTCCAAATCGATCGCTGGGTCGTCTTCGGGGGCAGTTGGGGTAGCACGTTATCACTCTCTTATAGTCAAACGCACCCCGATCGATGTTTGGGCTTAATTTTGCGCGGGATCTTTCTACTGCGACGTAAAGAAATTCTCTGGTTTTATCAAGAAGGTGCGAGTTGGATTTTTCCTGATGCGTGGGAGCAGTATCTAGAACCGATTCCACCCGAAGAACGCGATGATTTAGTTTCGGCATATTATCGACGATTGACCAGCGACGATGCAGAAATTCGAGCGATCGCGGCAAAAGCTTGGTCAGTTTGGGAAGGCAGTACGAGCCGATTAATCGTTGATCCAGATTTGCAGAATAAATTTGCTCAAGATGCGTTTGCGGATGCGTTTGCGCGGATTGAGTGCCACTACTTTATGAATCGGGGATTTTTTGAAACTGATGATCAACTGTTGCGAAACTGCGATCGGATTACTCACATTCCTACGGTAATCGTTCAAGGGCGCTACGATGTGGTCTGCCCGATGACCTCAGCTTGGGACTTACACAAAGCTTTGCCTAACGCAGAATTCATTGTCGTACCAGATGCAGGGCACTCGATGATGGAAGCGGGAATTCTCAGTGCGCTTATCGATGCTACCGATAGATTTGCAGCCGAATCCGAGCGCAAAAGATAAGCGGTAATGGATTGTAACTCCCGATTGTGCCCGATTGATTGTCCTATAAGTATAAGTAGATTAAATCATGATGATTTATTAGGAATCGCGTTCACTGTGCTGCTGAATTCGCGCGTTTATCCCTTAGGTTTTCCCGTAGTATCAGAATTGAAAAGAACTTAAGCGACTCAACCCTCGATTGGGAAAGCTCAAGTCTCGAATTTTCCGGCAATTTTGCCGCTTCTATTACTAGAGAGGATCACCGAATGGCTACTTTTAAGGTCACATTAATTAACGAAGCTGAAGGGCTGAACAAGACGATCGACGTTGCCGAGGATGAGTACATTCTAGATGCGGCTGAAGAGCAAGGTCTGGATTTACCCTATTCTTGTCGTGCGGGTGCTTGCTCGACTTGTGCAGGTAAGATCACCGCAGGTACGATCGACCAATCGGATCAATCGTTCTTAGATGATGATCAAATCGCAGCAGGATATGTACTGACCTGTGTGGCTTATCCCACGTCAGACTGCACGATTATGACTCACCAAGAAGAAGAACTGTATTAAGTCCTAAAAACTTCTTGAAGCAGAGACCTCGATCGAGGTCTCTGCTTTGTTGTTTATCGGGTTGTGGCTTGCTGGTTTGAACGTTCTCGCCACAATGTAATCGAGGTAATCGAGTTGTTGATCGGTTGCAGTTGCGTATTCGGGAAATAGAAGCTGAGAATGCGATCGCTCGACCATCCCAATTTGCCTAAGTTGTAAGACCCGACTTGGCTCAGTCCGACTCCATGCCCAAAGCCGCCACCTGTGAAGATGAAGCCTTTGAGCGCTTTGTTTTTCTCGATCATGGCATCGACATAAAACAGCGTACTCGCAGGCGCATCAAATACCGTCTGAATCTCGTCTTTTTGAAGCTCGATCGTGCCTGCATCAGTGAGAATTGCAGCTTTCAAAATGCGTCCGCCATTCGATCGCTGCGTGATCTGAATGTTCCGAATGGTTTTGAAGTTTGCTAAAGGATGTCGTACCGCTTTTAAGTATTCGCGTAGCTCTTGATTGAGTTGGGCTAACGGCACTTCGTAGCGCCAGCGGAACAAATCCGCTCCATCTTCGTTAAAGCCTTTCTTTTGATTGATAAAGGCGCGGAGGTTGCGTTCGTCGGATAAGTTGCGGGCATTGAGATCCCAAACTGGATTCACAGAATCGACCACGGTTCTCAGATAGGGACGCTCCCAGCCATGCCAAACATCATTGAAGCTTGCGGTCACACCGCCGCTGGTCGAGAAATACACGGCATCAACCAGTTCATTTTGGTAAGTCAGAACGAGTCCGCGAGTCGCTGCGATCGCGCGATCGGTCGAAGGTGCTGCTCCGTCTAGACCTCGGTAAACCTGACATTGAGTTGTTGCACAGAGATGATAGTTATCGATCACAAACCGCCGCACATTCCGCAGTGCGTAAGTTCGAGCGAGAACGGCTTGGGCTTCTAAAACAGGCTGAGGGGCTGAAGTTCCGATCTCGTGTGGAACGACCCCTCTAAGATACGTTTCAAGTCCTACAAAATTTACTAGCGTGTAGTTGCCATAGGCATTGGGCTGAATTCGCAAACTGCCCGCATACAGACGGTTTTGGTTGTCGTCTTTTTCTCGATCGACTTGAATTACGCCTGATCCCGATGAGATATCAACCACGTCGCGCGTATACCGAAAGCCATTCAGCACCCAAGTTGGACGCGGCACTTCTCGAACGACTTTACTCTCAATCTGTGCGGTTTGAATTCCTTTCTCTTGAAGACTTTTAAGCAACAATCGCCGCAATAACGGGGTGTTGTAAACATCGCGTTTTGCCCAAACTTGCCAACGTTCCGGCTGAGCGATTTCGACTTCGATTCCCTGCGCTTTCCATGCTTGTGCTTGGTCTTCTGCCGTCTCGAAACTACGGTGTGTACTGAAAACGACGCGCTCTTCCACCACGGGTTGAGGAAGCTGCTGCATGACGGTTTCGAGCTTAACTTCTGGTGCGTTGAGCGTTTGAGGTTTACCATCTGTGTCAAATCGCAACGTCAAACGATCGCCCGGATTCGCCTTTAGCGTCAGGGTGTCTTTAGTACGATCGCCAAATCGCTGCACGATTCCAACTTGAAGCCCAACATCTTGCGGTGGATTAGCGGAAGCAGGTGTAACAAATCCAACCAAGCAGGTAAAACCAAGAACGATCGGGGTGAATGGATTGAGTTTTGTCAATGTCAGAGCCAAGGGAGTCATGCCTCTTTCTATTCAGGAAGGGGACGCGCGGCAGCAGGAAAACCTGTGTTCGATTGTACTGGGAATCTCACGGATCGGTTTGTTCGATCGAGCAATTTTCATATAAGTAATTTTCGTAGTCAGACCCTATTTTTCCGGATCATCAGACGCTCAGTAGAAATATGATTCAAAAAATGGCTTGCAAGTCGTAGTCATTATGAGTATGATATAAAAGTCGGATGAAGGGAAGATTCATGAAAGTTCAAGAGATCCCAATCAATCAGATTCGCCGCCCGTTGTTTCGGCAAAACGATCAAGAGAAAGTTAGGAATCTCATGGCTTCGATTTCGGAGATTGGGCTACAAGAGCCGATCGATGTCTTAGAGGTAGACGGACAGTATTACGGATTTTCGGGCTGTCATCGATATGAAGCCTGCTCTCGATTAGGACATGAAACGATTTTGTGTAATGTCCGACGTGCACCGAGAGCCGTCCTTAAACAACATTTAGCCTAAGTTTCGGTCTGGCTACGGGATAATAGCCAGCATCAGAAGATTAAGGTTTGGAGCGCTCACTTTCAAAGGTTTAGTAGGAGAACGTTATGGTTAGTCAAGTTTCGATCGGAATTGAAGATGCAAAGCGGCACGAAATTGCCGATGGCTTATCGCGGTTGTTGGCGGATACTTACACGTTGTATTTGAAAACGCACAACTTCCACTGGAACGTGACAGGTCCCATGTTCCAAACGCTGCATACGATGTTTGAAACGCAATATACCGAGCTTGCTTTAGCGGTGGATTTAATTGCAGAACGGATTCGGGCGCTTGGTTTTCCGGCTCCTGGAACCTACAGCGAGTATGCCAAGTTGAGTTCGATCGCGGAAACGCCTGGAGTGCCAAAAGCAGAAGAAATGATCAAGCTGTTGGTTGAAGGGCAAGAAGCGGTGGTGAGAACGGCTCGATCGTTGTTTCCGTTGGTGGATGAGGCGAATGATGAGCCAACTGCGGACTTGTTAACGCAACGGATGCAGGTGCATGAGAAAACGGCTTGGATGCTGCGGAGTTTGTTGGAAGTTTAATGAGTTAGACGCATAGATTTTAGTAGAGCCTCCGGATACGATTGCATCCGGAGGCTTTTTATAATTTTGAGTGCAGTCTTTTCGATTTTAGGTGCAGCTAAATCGGAAAGAGGTACGGTCTTTTTGGTTTTAAGTGCAGTCAAATTAGGAATAGATGGACTTTTTTCCGGTTTAGGTGCAGTCGAATCGGGAATACACGGACTCTTTTCAGTTTTAGGTGAACGTTTTGTAGATGAACGTCAGTATATGAAGATGAATATACCGAGAAAACCGCAAGATCTTCACACAAACAACGTATTGAAATCACATAAAAGTACGAATCTCAGTTCAGAAATGAAAACGCTATGCTGAAACAGCAATGACACAAACAGAAATCATTAAATTATGGTGCAGACCAGGGGTTCGGATGCGATCGACAAGGCTCAACGTCGGATCGCTTTATTGACATCGATCGAGGAAAACTTAGATCTTGGGCATGGACTCACGATTGAAGCATATCGCGAAAAGATCGAAGCGGCGCGGGCAAAATTGGAAGCGCATAATCGGCTCAAGTCGGCTTTTGATGAGTCGTGCAAGGCGATGAGAGAGGAGGAGAAGGAACTGACGGAATTATCCGATCGAATGGTGAACGGTGTGGCAACGAAGTATGGCAAAAACAGCACTGAATACTTGAAAATCACGATCTCAAACCGCAAGCGGAGCAGCACTTCGACGAAAGCTCCTGAGATTGAGACTCCGACGATTGACACGGATGCAATGCCTTCGGCACATGGCGACATGCTCGCGCAGTTGATTCAGCTTGTGGCTCAGAATGGGGCAACGGGGGCGAATAATTAAGTTGCTCGATTTGATGTGATTTTTACTCCTAATAACAACGCGCGAGATAGGGCTTAATGGCTTTATCTCGTTTTTTTATGCGTTTGTATGTTCTCAAACTGAGTTGTGACCGCAATCTCACAGATGATTTTCTACAATAGGGAAAATCCTGGGGGACTGAGGAAGATGTTTTGGAAGAAAAAGCCGACTCAAGCGCAATCGATTTCGGGTAATCTGGGGTCATTGCGTCAGCCATCAACAATGCCTCCAGGTATGTCAAGTATTTTCCATTCTATCCGTTACACAGGATACGGAGTTGCATAACGGGCAGACAATCTAAAATTCGCTCGACTCTCGAAAATAAATCCTCTACTGTTTAGGCTCAAGCATCCTGCTGCATAGCTGCGATCGCCTCTGGAGTTTTTGCTGAGATCAAATTTCTTCCTTCTACTCTCACTTAGGATAGATTAGGCGATCGATGCGATTCGAGTACTGTGGCAGCAAGCCGTTTGTAACGTTTCTCAAAGGATTGGGAACTTTGGCTCTGCTAAACCTTCACGCATCAACCATCAATATTGCTATGAAAGTAGGGGCTTGGTATTTAGGCGACGATCGCGCTGAATTTACAGTGTGGGCACCGCGATCGCAAAGTGTGACCCTGGAATTGGCGGATCGTTCGATCGAACTGATGCCGAAAGATGAAGGATATTGGAGTGCGATCGTTTCTGAGGTTAAGCCTGGAACGCAGTATCGCTATCGATTAGAGAATCAACAAGCTTATCCTGATCCCGCCTCACAATTACAGCCATATGGTGTGCATGAAGCCTCAGCGGTGGTGGATCATCAGTTTGAATGGCACGACGCGCAATGGTCAGGGATCGTCTTAGAAGACATGGTGATCTATGAATTGCACGTTGGAACGTTTACACCAGAGGGAACATTCGAGGCAATCATTCCGAGATTGCAAACGCTAAAAGAATTGGGAATTACTGCGATCGAAATTATGCCGATCGCTCAAGTTCCCGGAGATAGCAAAACCGATGATCCGAAAGCTTACCGAAATTGGGGCTATGATGGCACTTATCCTTATGCAGTGCAGAATTCTTATGGTGGCGTTGTTGGGCTGAAAAAGCTTGTCGATGCCTGTCATCAGCATGGAATTTCTGTGGTGCTAGATGTGGTGTATAACCATTTTGGCCCTGAAGGGAATTACGTTCAGCAGTTTGGCGACTACTTTACTGAGACCTACAAAACACCTTGGGGTGAGGCGATTAACTTTGATGATGCGTATAGTCATTGTGTTCGTAGCTATTTTCTAGAGAATGCACTGTACTGGCTAAGAGAGTTTCATATTGATGCGTTGAGATTAGACGCGGTACAAGCAATTTATGATTTGGGTGCGCGACATTTTCTGTCAGAGTTAGCCGATCGAGTCGATGAACTTTCTAAGCAGCAAAACCGTAAGTTCTATCTGATTGCTGAAAGTGATTTGAATGATGTGAAGTTGATTCGATCGAAGAATGCAAACGAATATGGCTTGGATGCACAGTGGAGTGATGATTTTCATCACGCTTTACACGCATTATTAACCGGAACAGACATTGGTTATTATCAAGATTTTGGAACGTGTGAAGATCTAGCAAAAGCCTACCGAGAAACGTTTGTATACGATTGGAAGTATGCGCCACATCGCCTCCGGTATCACGGTGCGCCTGCGATCGATTGTCCAATGACTCAATTTGTCGTGTGTATTCAAAACCACGATCAAATTGGCAATCAAATGAAGGGAGAGCGACTATCGCAGTTGATTTCATTTGAAGGGCTGAAGTTAGCAGCAGGAGCAATCATTCTTTCGCCTTACATTCCGTTGCTGTTTATGGGTGAAGAGTACGGGGAAGAAGTTCCGTTTACTTACTTTGTGAGCCACTCTGATCCTGACTTGATCCGAATGGTGCGGCAGGGCAGAAAGCAAGAATTCAAGCACTTTCACTATGATGGTGAGCCACCCGATCCAGAGGCTAAGGAAACGTTCCAATCTTGCATTTTGCAATGGGAACGACAACAGGAAGGGAAATACAAAACGCTATGGCAGTTTTATCAGAAGTTGTTAGAACTGCGTCGATCTCTGCCTGCGTTGATTAATCGCGATCGTGATTCAGTGTCAGCGTGTGCCGATGAACCGAAGAAAATGATTTGGATACAGCGATCAAGTGCGAAACAAACAAGCTCTGAACAAACGCTGTTGATTTTGATGAGTTTTAATCAGTCAGAGCAGTCGTTTGAGTTTCCAGAGGGGCAGTGGCGGAAACTGTTGGATTCGGCAGATGATTGCTGGATGGGAAAAGAAGCGATTTCGCCAGACAAGGGAGAGCATGGCGAAAGCGGACAAATCAGCGCACAAAGTTTCATTATCTATGAACGCTATTAATTGAGGATTTATGCGAATTCCATTGGCAACTTACCGGATTCAATTTCATCATGGATTTCCGTTTGAAGCGGCTGCCAAAATTGTTGGATATTTGGCAAAGTTAGGAATTTCTGATTTGTATGGGTCACCAATTTTCAAGGCGAAAGCGGGCAGTACACACGGCTATGATGTGGTTGATCCAACTCAACTCAATCCTGAGTTAGGTACACCAGAAATCTTTGATCAACTGGTTGAGAAATTACAGCATCACAACATGGGATGGCTGCAAGACATTGTGCCAAATCATATGTCTTATGACAGCAATAATCGCTATCTCATGGATGTGTTGGAAAATGGGGCTGATTCGGATTATCTGCAATATTTTGATCTTGCTTGGAATTCTCCGTTTAGAAGTAGTCAAGATCCGATTCTAGCTCCGTTACTTGGCGACTTCTATGGTTCTTGCTTAGAGAATGGAGACATTCAGCTTCAATATAATCAAGATGGTTTAACGGTTAATTATTATAGTTTGCGAATTCCTTTACGGCTTGAATCTTACTCGATTTTCCTGACCCATAATTTAGGAAAATTAGCGAGAACTTTAGGACGAAGACATCCTGATTTTGTTAAGCTTCTTGCTGTTCTATATATGCTAAGAAGTCTACCTACCGAATCGGGAGGTAAGCAGAGGCAGGATCAAGCTGAATTTGTCAAAGGGCTGCTTTGGGAGTTGTATGAAGGTAATCCTGAAGTTAAGACTTTTATTGATGAAGGAATTCAGTTCTTCAACGGTGAAGCTGGAAATCCGCGAAGCGTTGATCTGCTAGATAGACTTTTATCAGAGCAGTTCTTTCGATTGTCTTACTGGAAAGTTGGAGCCGAAGAAATCAACTATCGCAGATTTTTTACTGTGAATGAATTAATTTCTGTGAAAGTTGAAGAATTGAAGGTGTTTAACAATACGCATGAGTTGATCGCTCAATTAGTAAAAGAAGGAAAAGTCACAGGATTAAGAATTGATCACATTGACGGACTTTCAAATCCAAAGCAATATCTAGAGCGACTGCAAGAAAAAGTAGGAGATGCTTATATTGTTGCAGAGAAGATCTTACAACCTGGGGAAGATCTACCAAAGGACTGGAACATTCAAGGCACATCAGGTTATGACTATTTGAATTATCTTAATAGTGTCTTTTGCGATGTTCAAACGGAGCCAAGATTCGACCAAATCTATCAACAGGTTCAAGGTCGATCGATCTCTTTTGAAGAAGTTGTCCTAGACAAAAAACACCTAATTCTCGACAAGAATTTAGCAGGCGATTTAGACAATTTAGCAACACTTTTAAAGGACATTTCGCTAAAAGATCGATACGGAAATGACTTCACAATTAACGGGTTGAAACGCGCGATCGCTGAAGTTCTGATCCAATTTTCGATCTACCGCACTTACACCACAGAAGCCGGAGTTTCGGATGTCGATCGCGCTTACATTCAAACGGCGATCGAAACCGCACGCGAAAATGCTCCTTTTTCACAGAAAGAGTTAGACTTCATTGAAAAGCTGTTGCTGCTTGAATACGATGATTCACTCACGCCAACGGATAGAGAGCAATGGCTTTATTTCGTGATGCGAATTCAGCAATATACAGGACCTTTGATGGCAAAGGGTGTTGAGGATACAGCATTCTTTGTTTACAACCGCTTGATTTCGCTGAATGAAGTGGGCGGCGATCCGGGTCGTTTTGGTATCAGTACGACTGAGTTTCACCAGTTTAATCAATATCGACAACAAAATTGGAACGCTGCAATGAATGCAAGTTCTACACACGATACAAAGCGAGGTGAAGACACACGCGCCAGAATTAATGTACTTTCAGAAATTCCTGATGAATGGCAAGCACAATTGCAAAAATGGCGTGAGATCAATCAAAAGCATAAAGTTCAAAACAAAAAGGCATTCATGCCGAGCGCAAATGATGAGTATGCGTTTTATCAAACGTTGATCGGTGCGTATCCGTTTGAGGACGCTGAGCTAGAGAACTTTGCTGATCGCATCGAACAATATGCGATTAAATCGATTCGAGAAGCGAAAGTTTCTACGGCTTGGTTGCGTCCGAATGCTTCGTATGAAGAAGCTTGCAGCAAGTTCGTCAGAGCAATTTTAGAACCAGATAATCCGTTTCTTAAAGAATTCCTACCATTCCAGAAGAAGATCGCGCATTATGGCGTGTTCAATTCTTTATCCCAAACCTTGATCAAAACTACTTCCCCTGGTGTTCCTGATTTTTATCAAGGTACAGAACTTTGGGATTTAAGTTTGGTTGATCCTGATAATCGTCGTCCGGTTGATTTTGCACAGCGCGAAGCATTTCTAGATGCGATTCAAGCGGCGAATATTTCGGAGTTGATGCCAAAACTTTTGGAGAAGCCGCAAGATGGGCAAATTAAGCTATTCCTGACTGTTCAAGCGCTGAAAGTTCGGAATCAGTTTAAGTCGGTGTTTCTAAACGGTGAATACATTCCACTCGAAGCAACAGGTAAGTTTAAGGATCACATCATTGCGTTTGCTCGTAAAGATGGAGATCAAATGGTTGTGACGATCGCGCCTCGATTTTTCACTCGCTTGATCCAACCCGATCAACTTCCAATTGGTGAAATCTGGGAAGATACGACGATCGAGCTTCCAACTTCGGGTTGGAAAGATGCAATCGCGAATACCGAATTTTCTGGAAGCACGATCGCGCTGAAAGATGTTCTAAATCACTTCCCGGTGGCACTACTAACACACTAATTTGGAACAGCACATCGTAGGATATAGCTTACGTTTGTGCTGTTTTCTTTTATGTCCTCTCTGCTTCCTTGGATTTGGCGATCGATTCCTTTGCATCAGCGCACAGGTTCCGAAGTGTTCGCGGCTCTGTTTTTGCAGGATGACATTGCAACTTTGTTAGAAAGTCCTTATCCTGCATCGCCGGACTATCCGCAGTTGGGACGTTTTTCAATTTGTGCGGGACAACCTCGCTCCACCAAAGTTTGGACACCTGCGATCGGTGAAATTCTCTCATTTCTCAATCATTTAACTAGGCAATCATCAATCCTACAAGCTCCTGAACATCTGCCCTTCACAGGTGGCTGGCTGGGATGGTTGGGCTATGATCTGGCTTGGGAAATCGAGCAACTCCCCCATCTCAAAGCAGAGACTTTACCGTTTCCTGTTGCATTTTGGTACGAGCCAGAATGCTTTGCGGTATTAGATCATGAACAACAAATCTTATGGCTTGCCGCAGGCAATGAGCATCAGTTAGATCAGCTTGAAAAACGGCTTGAAAACTTAGTCCAAGAATCATTTAGAAGTTCGGCTTTTCAGACTCAGTTTTGCATGACGCAAGCGGACTATGAAGCGATCGTCCTCAAAGCAAAGCAACACATTCGAGCAGGCGATATCTTTCAGGCAAATTTGTCTCTGAGATTTGAAGCGAGAACCGAAGCTGAGAGTTGGGCAATTTATCGATCGCTGCAATCGATCAATCCCTCTCCGTTTGCCAGCTATTGGAAAACACCGTGGGGAGATGTGATTAGCTGTTCTCCAGAGCGATTAGTAAAACTGACAAATGGGATTGCGGAAACTCGCCCGATCGCTGGAACTCGTCCCCGTGGAACAACTCCTGAACACGATCGACAATTTGCTCAAGAATTACTTGACAACGCAAAAGAACAAGCAGAACACATTATGTTAGTTGATCTTGAGCGCAATGATTTAGGACGGATTTGTGAATGGGGAAGTGTGCAGGTTGATGAATTACTTGCAATTGAGCGGTATAGTCACGTAATGCACTTAGTTAGTAACGTCGTAGGAAAAGTGCGATCGCAATTTAATTCGATCGATGTGGTTCGTGCATTGTTTCCGGGTGGAACGATTACTGGATGTCCAAAAGTGCGTTGTATGGAGATTATTGAAGCACTGGAACCTGTACGACGCAACTTGTTTTATGGCTCTTGTGGTTATGTCGATCGACGCGGAAATCTAGATCTCAACATTCTGATTCGGACATTGCTCTATACAAAAGCAGAGGATTCCGCGATCGTGTGGGGTCAAGTTGGTGCGGGAATTGTTGCAGATAGCGATCCGGAAAGAGAATGGTTTGAATCGCTGCAAAAAGCACGAGCGCAACTTGCTGCACTAGGACAGCAAAGATTCTAACAATCAGTCTCCGCTCGCGCTTTCCTACCAAATCGAACAGGATTGACATTGAAATTCTGCTATTTCCAGCCTGCACGATCCATTAATTTCAGCGCTTCAGCATTGTTCTTACCAAACACCGCAGCATTTAATGGATCTTCTTTAAAGGTTTTACCATAGCTCAACAACACAGAATCGATCGCTGCTCCTTTCACTGCGGGATACTCATTGTTACTTGCAGCAAAGATGCCTTGAGCTTCCTGGCTGGCAAGATATTCCAAAAATTGCACCGCTGCATCACGATTCGGAGCCGTTTTCACAACACCGCCACCGCTGATGTTCACATGAGTTCCGCGATCGCTCTGATTCGGGAAGAAAACGCCCACTTTTGAAGCGATGTCTTTGTCTTCAGGCTTGTTGGACTTCGCTAGACGTACCACATAGTAAGTATTGACTAACGTTAGATCGCCTTGTCCAGCCGCGATCGCTTTAATCTGTGCAGTATCGTTTCCTTCGGGCGGGCGTGCAAAGTTTGCAACCAGTCCACGCGCCCATTCTTCGGTTTTTTGTGCGCCATGTTTTGCCAGCAGCGAACCCGTGAGCGATTGGTTATACACATGACTAGAGGAACGCACAACAATGCGCCCTTTCCATTTCGGATTTGCCAAATCTTCGTAGGTCGAGAGTTCCGAGGGGTTGACGCGATCTTTGTTGTACACAATCACACGCGCCCGACGAGTGAAGCCAAACCAATGACCATCTGGTTCTCGCAGGTTCTCAGGAATTGCAGCGGTAAGAACGGAGGATTTTACAGGCTGGAGCAAATTTTCTTGTTGAGCACGCCACAAGCGTCCGCTATCAACCGTGAGTAACACATCTGCGGGGCTATTTGTGCCTTCACTTTTAATTCGTTCGATCAGCTTATCGGCTTCAGCTTCGACGAGGTTGACTTTGATACCCGTTTTTTTGGTGAAGCCTTCGTAAATCGCATTATCGCTGTCGTAGTGGCGAGCAGAGTAGAGGTTGAGAACGCGGTTTGCAGCAATCGGAGAATTGAAATTCGATTGCCAAATTTGATGAGCGGCAACAGCGGCGATCGCTGCTCCGGAAGCTAAAAAGAGTCGTCTTTTCATTGCCATATCAGAGATAGTCCCACTGCGATTTGAAATGCCCAAACTGGCTGAAAACTTCGCAGCGCTCTAGCTGCAAACTTTCAACTTAATTGACATAAGTTACTAATAAGGAAATTAAAGGAGTTTGGAATCGCTGTCAAGCAAGTTGATCAGATTTTCTCGATCGACCTGCTTAATTTGCTTCTATTGCTTATTCTGCAAAGCTTTGAAGCCTTGATTGATAAATTTCTATGATTCCAATCGAGGATCTCTTTTGACAAAGACTTTCAAATCGTTGAGAAACCTGATTGTGAGATTTTGTCAAGAAACTCAGCGCGATCGCGGCTCCCGTTTTGCTAAAATCCAACCGTCAAAGATCTCTTTTAGCTCATACTTCAGATTCGGTGTTTTGGCGAAATTAGGATCGAGCCAAGCGTAGTCGGTGTTCGGTAAAATCTTGGGATCATTGATGTGCTGCCCGATCTGCGGTGTGTAGAAATTTAGAAGCAAGTGCCTTTTACGATCGTCGCGGCTGATAAAGTCTTCATTCACCACAAAACTTATAGACTGCGATCGCAAAATTCTCTGAACATTCGGCATCAGCAAAAATCGCTTCAGTTGAGGATCGTAGTCACCCCACAATCCAGTGACGTATAGCGTTGAGATTGCAAACCAAGAAGTCAACAGCCAAGCTGCAATCCAATATTTCGCAGACTGAGCAACAGGAACGCGATGACGCAACATCCAAATCACGGGTAAACTGAACCATCCTAATCCAACCGTTAGCACAACGAGCGCGATCGCTTCGAGCGTCTCGCTCCGCAACGAGCCGGAAAGTACTTGAGCTACCGTCATTCGTTTGTTCACGATTACGAGAAGAATAATTGCGATCGCTCCGATGAATAGATTTAACCCAATAAAAAATCCAGTACGTTTTCGCTGGGTGTAAAGGTAAGCGAGATGAGAAAGTGCGATCGCAGCAAACAATCCAACGAACGGCATTAATTGAAGCGGGTAGTAATGAGTTCGTGTTCCAAAAATCATTAACTCAATAAACAATACAACCGGATAGCCGATCAGTAAAAAGCGTCTTTGTTTTGATTTTAATAACGCTCGAATATCAGAACGGAAGAACGATAACCACAATCCGCCTAACGCGAAAAATACCCAAGGAAAACCATTTGCAGGAATATTCCATAAATAATAAAACTCATTTGCACCTAGATATGTTTGTCCACCAAGCTGAAACAGTTTCCCAAATAGTTCTTGAATCGGAAGAGTTCCATATTTCTCAACGGCTGCCCAAAGCCAAATAATCAGCAACGCAAGCCCGATCGCGAATCCTAAATACAACAAGGGATCGAGTAAATGGCGATGGCGACGGTGTTGAAAGATTAAATACGGAAATAACGCGATCGTCGCGGGAATGATCATGAATCCTTTAATCATGAATCCCAAGCCAAACATCGCGCCTGTTACAAATCTCCAAGGACGAACCGAAGATTCTGCCACGAGCAACGACCAGATTGCAATCAGTTCAATACAAACGAGCACCATATCTTGAGTAGCAAGTCGTCCGTATTGAGCCACCAGCGGAATCACACTAAAAATCGCGGCTCCTAGCCAAGCAATTCGAGGTGTAGTTAGACGAACCCCGATCGCATAAGTGAGGAACACGCTGAGCACAAATGCGATCGCGCTCGGTAATCGCGCTGATCCCTCACTCGTTCCAAACAGTAAATATGATCCTGCAATCAGCCATTGAATTCCGATCGTGCGATCGAAGCTCTGTCCTCCTCCCCATTGCGGCGTGATCCAATCTCCGGTGCTTAAAATTGATCGCGCCTGCACTGCATAAATCCCTTCATCGTGTGCCATGAGGCTTTGCTGAGAACTGCGGATCAACACGATCGGCAAAACCCACAGCAACAAGGTGAGATAAGGGAGAATTCGCTTCCAGTTCACAGCGCTCACTTCTATTCAGTGCAGGAATTCTAACTCAAATCTTCTCTTACAACAGCGGCTCAGACCTTAGACAGGCTGCAAGATCGAGTTGTTCCAGTTTGGAATATGCGTGATCGATCGCCAATTTTCCCCGCAGCACTCCCAAACTTGCACCCGGACAAATAAATCGCAATGTCTCCGCATTAAACATCTCTAAAAGCTTCTGAACATGACGAATTTGGCGATGCCAGTGAAATGTTTTCGCGGTTCTGAGCGGAACAGGATCGCCCTGAGCATTCGGAATCAAATGCCGCCCAGAAAACAAGATCCCACCGCAAGCAGAATAATACACACAAGATGATCCTGGAGAATGCCCCGAAGTCCAAATCACTTGAATTTCCGGCGCGATCGACAAATTTTCCCGAAACGAGGTGACATTCACATTTGGCAACAAATATGCCTCTTGTTCCTGCACAATCACCTCACAACCGAATGCGGCTTGAATCTCTTGTGCCTTTCCTATACCGCCCCGATGCGTGATGACTAACCTACGAATCCCCCCTTGGGCATCGAGAAACGATCGTGTATTTTCATCCCACGCTGGACAATCGATCAGCAAATTTCCATCTTTTTCTACAATGAGATAAGATGTACCACCGAGCGTCTCTCGATTGGGTGGAAACGCAAAAATCGGCGTAACACCGAATTCGGGACACATCTCCTCCGAAAACACCAGACGCGGCGGCTTCGGAGTACGGGACTGCGACGTTAAAGGAATCGAAGATTCTGATGGCACAAGCTTCTCAATCAGTCAAACTAAAGAATATGGCAAGTCTGCCATCGTTGATTGTGCCAGATTGCGCGATTTCCTTCTATGCCCTCTGTCCTACCCTTTGGTCATGATTTGGCTTCTGCTTCTCGGATTGCTCACTTACCTGTTTATTACTCAGTGGGTCGCCAGCCTCACCCGTACACCCGTTTGGTTGCTGTGGCTCGTGGCGATGCTGCCTGTGTTTGTCATGGTGGCATGGGCGATCGTGCGACGTGGGCAAATGATGCCGATGCAGTACACGATCGTTTTGTTCGTGGGCTGTTTAGTGCTGTATTTATATCTAATTCAGCGTGGGCGAATTGCGCGATCTGCGATCGAGGTGTCACCATCCACACCTGAATCGATTTCTGAACTGCAACCGCCCAATCTGGCAAACCTGCGTCCGCTCAATTCAGCCGAAGAGACAAGTCTGCTCACCTGCTTTCCTTGGTCGGTGTTTTATCTGCGGCACTTGGAATATCATCCTCAAGGTGTGGTGTGTCGGGGACAGCTACGTACCTCACCTGAAGTCGCGTATCAAACGGTACGGGAGAATGTTGAGGCGCAGTTTGGCGATCGTTTTCATGTGATTTTTCAGGAGTACTATCCAGGAGAACCGTTTTTTGAACTGATGATCAATCCCGCTGCAACGGTAGAAGGGAAAAATTCGCGTGCTCTGATTCGTCCTGGTTTTGCGATCGGGCTTGTGTTATTGACACTGTTCACAACGGCTTGGGCAGGGCTGCAAGTGGTTGGGCGCGTTCCCACGATCGGGGCGTTGCTAGAAAATGGGCTTCCATATTCGCTCCCGGTTCTGGCTTTCTTTGCAGCGCGGAGTTTTGGGCAATTCATCACAGCACGTAAATATCAGATTGCGGTGACGCTGCCGTATTTTGTTCCGGTTATTCCGCTCCCGTTTTTTCCGCTGGGTACGATCGGCGCGTTTACTCAACTGCGATCGCCCATTCCCAATCGCAAAGCACTGTTTGATATTGGCTTGGTGGGGGCGTTTTTGGGATTGAGTGTGAGTATTCCGCTGTTGGCTTGGGGATTGGTGCAGTCGGAGGTAGTAGGATTACCAAGTCAGGGCGGACTGTTTCAGTTTCAAGGGCTTGATCCGAGGTTTTCGATCGTTTTAGCAATCTTTGGGAAGTTAGCGATCGGGCGAGATTTAACTCCAGATGCGGCGATTCGGTTGCATCCGGTGGCGATTGCGGGTTGGGTTGGATTGTTATTTACTGCGTTTAACTTGATGCCGATCGGTCAGTTAGACGGCGGGCGAATGGTTCATGCGGTGTTTGGGCGACGGATTGGCGCAAGAATTGGGCGCATTTCTAGATTCTTGCTGCTGGGATTTGCGCTTGTGTATCCGCATCTATTGCTGTGGGCGGTTTTGTTGTTGTTGCTGCCTGCATTAAATGAACCGACGCTGAATGATGTGCTTGAGGTTGATACATTCCGCGATATGGTTGGGTTAATGGCGTTGGTGATCCTGATTCTATTAGTATTGCCTGCACCGAAGTTTTTAACGACTGCTTTGGGAATGTAGGTTACATGGACGGAAAAGCACTGTATCAAAATTCTTTATCGTTGCTGATTTATCGCGATGTGTTGAACGATACGATCGTGTCATCGTTTCTTACTGCGATGCAAAATCTTGATCGTCCTGAAATTGCGATCGCATCCTACAGCGAGTGGTTTTCAAGACTAGCAAATCTACGCCAAGGATGGCGCGATTATTTGCTCACTCGAATTTTGACTTCAGAGAATGCGTTCACTCAACAAGTCCATCAAAACGAGATTCCCAACGAATTATTAGAAGCGGTGAAGCATGATTTAAGAATATTACAACAGATTTATCAATACGGAAGTCATCAGTTTTGTGAACAGATTAATCAAAGAACTGTACCTTGGTGTGATTATATTAATGATATAAAAAGTAATTTTAGACAAACACAGATTAGACAAATTCAAAAACAGCTTGAATCGCTCGAAGATTGGTCTATCGCGCTACCCGATTTAATCGCGTTCTACCGTCGATTTGGCACAGGCATCTTTGCGGAATCTGCTGCGTTTCGTTGGCAAAATGGGCAACTGAGCGCGATCGCCCATCCTGATCCAATTCAAGTCGATACTTTAGTCGGCTATGAAACTCAGCGCGATACATTACTGCGAAATACTGAATTTTTGCTTGCTGGATTGCCCGCTTTGCATATTCTCCTGTATGGCAGTCGCGGCTCAGGAAAATCGTCGCTAGTAAAATCGCTGCTCGGAAAGTATGAAAATCTGCGCTTGATCGAAGTGGCAAAATCAGAACTCAGCGCACTCTCCATGATCGTTGAACGGCTGCGCGATTTGCCTCAGAAGTTTGTGATTTTTGTGGATGATTTGTCGTTTGAAGAAGATGACGATGCCTACAAAGCGCTAAAAGTTGTGCTAGAAGGCAATCTCACCGCACGACCGCCAAACGTTGTCGTGTATGCAACTTCAAATCGACGGCACTTAGTCCGAGAATTTTTTGACGATCGCCCCCGTCCAAAAGATGCAGATGAAGTGCATCAATGGGACACAGTGCAAGAAAAATTATCGTTTAGCGATCGCTTCGGTTTAACCCTAACGTTTGAACCCGCCGATCAACCGACTTACTTGAAGATCGTTCACCATCTAGCGCAGCAAGCTCAAATTAAGTTAAGTTCCGAAGATTTAGAATTTAGGGCGTTGCAGTGGGCGACTCGGCACAATGGTCGATCAGGGAGGACTGCACGCCAATTCATCGACTTTCTTAAAGCTGATTTAGAGATATCTGAGCGTTTATCGATCGATCTCTGATTTCATCCGCTCTAAAGTGCGAGTCATTTGGTCAAACATCTGTTGAGGAGTCATGCCGAACTGACCCAACTGAGTTTTAAGCTGCTCGACCGTCATTTGAGCCGAAAAATCGTCGGAAAGCTCAAAGCGCTTCATAAAAACCTTGTAGCGATCCATGATGGCTTCCATCTGTTCGATGTACATCAGTTTGCCTTCACGATCGAACTTTCCATAACTGCCACCCAACTCGATCAGCGATTGATAGTCTTGAAACAGTTTTTTCGCTTCTTCTTGAACAATTTCGGAGTCAAAAAATGCCATTGCCTTAAATTTTGATGTCGCGAAGGATAGGGAAAATCGTGGCTTACACAGATTCATCCTAAGATCATCATATTCCACGTCTTTCCCACTCGTTAAGTAGTGTTTCCACTACCTAATCGATCTCGTCGGGTCAATCCCTATCAATCGAAGTCGTTCGGCTAAACGCTGCGATCGCGATCGTTCGGCTTCGGCGCGTTGGCGTTCGATCGCTTAACCCTCTGCTCCATCGAAATCGGCTCACCAGTTGTGTCGTCTTTAAGTTCATCTGCAGAAATTTGTAAAGTCGCGAATGTTTGTAAAAGCGCGAAACTTCGCTATATTGAATCCACCGGAATCGCAATGAAGCTATGTTCAGGCAATCGAGAAGTCGAAGAGTTGCAGCGCTATTAGCGATCGTGGGAGCCGTTCCGATCGCCGGAGGTTTTCACTTAGTCGGCTTACACAAACTCTATTTAGGACAACGCTGGTGGTGTTTGATTTATCTAGCGTTGGCGCTGACTGGAAGTAAGATTGCTTGGATTGCTGGATTGTTTGATGCTGTATTTTATTTGATTCAAAATCCGGATGAGTTTGATGTGAATTTTAACAATGAAGTCATACCCGAAACGGGGACAACTCGCCTGCAATCGAATCCTGTTGTTACCGTTTCTGACAGCTTGCGCGAACTCGACCAGCTACGGCAAGATGGTTTAATTTCGGAATATGAATTTGAACAAAAACGACGGAAACTTCTCGATCGAATTAAATAACCATGCTGAATTGGTTCTCTTCTACTTTGTTAAAGTCTAAAATCCAAAACGATCCATATTATCGATTTCAATCTCTGACTGAAATTCGGATCGCTGCGGATTTAGGTATTCAAATCGATGTGAATCAAGCCAGCGTTGATGATTGGTTAAGATTGCCAGGATTATCGATTCATCAAGCGAAAACATTGACGCAATTGAGCGAATTAGGGGTGCAATTTCTCTGTACTGAAGATGTTGCAGCCGCATTAGGATTATCGCTTCAACGGTTGAAGCCGTTAGAACCTGTGATGAAATTTTGCTATTACGATCCAGACAGTTTGCATCAGATTCAGCGGGTGAATTTGAACACAGCAACCGCGATCGAGTTAACGCAAATTCCAGAGATTCGATCGGTGTTAGCAAGAGCGATTGTTCGTAATCGTCAATCTCAAGGCAACTATAAAAACCTGGTCGATCTACAGCAGCGGCTTTCACTTCCCAGCCCTCTTGTTGCCGAATTGATGCACTATTTACGCTTTTGAACGGTATCGGACACAATGTAGAAAGCTGATTTTACGTAGAGAAATGCTATGACTCAGGCAAAATTGACGTTCTCTAGTTTTGAGGAGTACTTAGCCTACGATGACGGTACAGATCAGTTGTATGAATTCGTTGACGGAGAGCTAGTTGAGTTGCCGCCTGAGTCTGGTCGAAATAGTCAAATTCTCATGTTCATTATTCTGGCGATCGCCTCGCTAATCTCACTGTTACCGCCTTTGTTGGTGATTGAAATTGTGAGTCCAGGGGAAACAAATCGCTCAAGAGATTACATCGATAAACGGAACCAGTATCAAGATCGCGGCATTCCCGAATATTGGATTGTTGATCCGCAGATTCAAACTGTAACTGTGTTGAAGCTCAATGAAGCGGGAATTTACATTGAGATTGGTGTTTTTCAAGGCGGTGATCGGATTGAATCTCTTCTATTTCTAACGCTTGATTTGACTCCAGAACAACTTTTTGCGCCATGACATTGCAGAATGACATGACGATCGAAGGAAAAGCCACATTCAATGTCGGTAGTGCCTTTTACAATCCAAATGCTGAAACCGTTAGAGATTTAGCAATTCTTGCAGCAGCAGTGTATCGGTGCGATCGAGGACATTTGCGCGTGTTGGACGCAATGGCAGGGTGTGGAGTGCGATCGCTGCGCTATGTGCTTGAAAGTCAAGCAGACTTTGTCTGGGCAAATGATAGTAACTCTGATATTCAGACCGTGCTGCGAGAGAATTTAGCTCGATCGCTAAAGGCAGAACAGTATCAGATCAGCGATCGAGATGCGATTCGGGTGTTTTTTGATTGTTATAACCGTCAGGATTACTTTGATTTGGTTGATGTGGATGGGTTCGGCTCTCCGGTCCCATTTGTTCATGCTTGTCTAAGTGCTTGTGCGATCGGTGGATTGATTTACCTCACTAGCACCGATGGTCGAACTGTGACCGGACGCGCTCCGGAAAACTGTGTGGCAGATTACGGGTCGTATGCTCGAATTCATCCTGCGGTGCATGAGCAAGGATTGAGATTGATTCTCGGTAATGTGCAACAGCAGGCAGCTTCGCGCGGATTGGGGGTAAAGCCTGTGTTTTCTTACTTCACAGGACAAACCTATCGGGTGATGCTGCGTCTTGTTTCCTCGATTCAACTCACAGAGCAGAACTATGGATTTTTAGGCTTTTGTCATGAGTGCGGTACGTATCAAACGGTGGAATGGCGAAAATTAGGTCGATCGCAGTGTTCGCTCGATCGACGATCGCTTGTTCTCAGTGGTGCAATGTGGTTGGGAAATTTGCACGATCGAGATCAGATTGCGCGAATGATTGAGTTAGCAACAGAATGGGGCTGGTCGTCGCGGGTTCGATTGCTGGAATTGATGCAGGCAGAAGCGGAAATGCCGCCGTACTTCTACACATTGGGTGAAATTGGACGGCGCGGAAAATTGGATATTCCGAAATCAAGTTATCTCATTCAAACGCTGCAAGATTGGGGATATTGCGTGAGCTTAACGCATCTCGATCGAGAAGCAATTAAAACCGATGCCGATTTACCAACTTGTGTTCGAGCAGCGAAATCGTATTCAGTAGGGTTAACCCAGGTTGACTAAATCGTGAGTGACGCATTACCCTGGAAATGGGAATAACCAAAAGCTGAGATCTTTTGAATTCCGATCGCTCTAAAGCAGAAAAGCAATTTTAGTTGATTTTTTTGAATTGCTTTCGCGCTCAAAAGCAGTAAACACGGTGATTTTATGCACTATCTAAAAGAAGTTCCAGACATATAGCGGGCATTGTCAGGAAGCACAATTTAGTGATTTGCAATTGGAATTGAAGCAATTTTAATCCTTATCTTCTAATGTGTTCTACATGACATATTAGGGTTAGCGGTTTTGATGTTTTTTCTGATTTACTAACGTTTGGTGCAATTTGTGATTGCATTCACCACTTTCTTGTGCGATCGAATATTTTCACGTTCCAAAATCCGTATTTCGTAGCATTTGAAAAGGAAAAAAATTGTATGTTGTCCGTTGATGTAAATGTTGCGTATCGCACTGCAACATCTAAAGATGTTGATGTTCTACTTGAACTGGTAAAAGAGTTTCATCAGATTGAAAAACTACCATTTGATCCGGTGCTCGATCGCGTTTCACTCCAGCAATTTCTATCTAATCCTGCATTAGGGCGAGTGTGGTTGATTGCCGAACGCGATCTCATTATTGGCTATGTTGCCGTAACCTTTAGCTATAGTGTTGAATTTCGTGGACTCGGTGCATATATCGATGAGCTGTATCTGCGTTCTGCTTATCGAGGACAAGGCATCGGAACCCGAACGCTGAAATTTGTTGAGCAGGTTTGTCGATCGCTGAACATTTCCTCGATCGCGCTTTCAGTCCACGAAGACAACGAGCGCGCAGCACGGGTTTACCGCAAAGCAGGATACGACGATCGAGGCTATCAGATCATGATGAAAGCGATCGCGTAACCTATTACACCTTTGCCTGTGGTAGTGCCCGGTCTTGCTTTAAGTCGTTTTGGTTAACCCAAACCGTCCGCTGAACATTGGAAATTCGACACAGATAAAAGGCTTTATCGTGGATGACCTGCTCGACTTTGAGAATTGTCCAGCCTGGTTTTCCACGATAAATCACAGATTCTCCGACTTTAGGAACCCACGATCCGATCTTCTCGATTGGGGTCATTCGGGCATCTGTGTAGTGCCAAAGCGTGATCGCACCTCGTTCAATCCAAGGTGTCACCTTATCTGCAATCACAGCCAGCATCAATGTTCCAATCACCATCCACGGCAACACTTGATAGTACAAAGGAAGCTGATTGCGGACATACAGATTTAAGGTGCGATCGACGACAAAGTTATGAATCAGAAAATAGCTATAACTATGAATGCCAAGCCATACCATCACAGCGCCTAACTTCAAGCGATCGCTTAAGAATCTGAAGATCACCATGCAACAGAGGGTTAAACCGATCGCCAGGAGAAAATCATCGAAAATCCAGCCAAATCGGTAGAACTGGGCAACAAATCCGATCGCATAGATGCTTAGCCCGATTAAGAACGCCCTCGAAGACTTCCAGAAAATTACGCCTTTACCTTGCGAATACTGACGCGCTACAACCATGCCTAAAACAAACGTGCTCAGCTTTGCAATGAAAGGTACAAACGGTTGCCAACCTGCGGTAGCACTAACGATCGCGTAAGTCGGATGTCCTCCAAAAGCATAGACTGCAAACGCGCGGTAGACGAAGGTAATCACAGTACTCACAATCAGCAAGTTCCGCGAACCCCAACGATTGATCAGATACCAAAGCGCCGGAAAGATTAATGCAAAGCTCAGAATTAGTGGCACAAACCACCAAGGACCATTTGTCGGAAGCAGTAAATCGCCACCATAATCAAACAAAATCGGAAACGACATTCCAGCAAATGTATGCCACGCATCAGGAATATAGCTATTTGTCCACTTTCCAACAATCCACAGCACCGGATAAGACAACCAAGCCACCGTCCAAAACGGCAATAAGATGCGTAATAGTCTTCGTTTGAGGAAGCGACCCACTTCGATCGGCTTTCCCTTCAGCGACAATACCAAGCTAAACCCGCTGATCAACACAAACACATCGACAAACTGAAATCCGAACCAGATCGGCAAGCTAAGCGCTTGAGCGATCCAATTGTCCCCAAGTTGGCGCGTTGCTGCGAAAAGTTGTTGAGCATTTGCAAGTAGACCAGTCGGCTGAGGGGTAAAGACATACTTCGTAAACAGTAGCTGAGCATGGTAGAACAACAGCAACACCGCTGCAAAGATACGAATTCCCTCCAGCCATGCTAACCGTCTTAATCCCTTAGAATCAGCCATTCGTATCTCTCCTCAAATCAATCGCCGCAAAGCTTGCTTCTCGTTGTGTAATCAACTTGTGTGACGGATTTCCGGTTAGAGTGTGACATCCCTTTCGCCAAAAATCCAATAAATCAGCCAATTTGCAGATTTTTCTCAGGCAAACGATCAAAATTTTTAATACCATCGCCTTATCATTCGAGTCGCAGCGATAAAGATAGCAGCTTGTCACTTTATCACGCTGTATTCACTCCGATCGACCTTAACGAATCGCTTCACAGATTTTCATCTCACGCAAGAAAGATAGGTGGGATAATAAAAGAACGCTACCGAAGCCAGATGATCGCAAAGTAACGCGATCAATGCTCGAAACTATCCGGAGTCGCGAACACAACCGACGTAAGTGAACTAGTAAGTGAACCGAAAAATAGGTGAACTAAAAGCCCCGTACAAGTTGACCGTAGAAACCGTACATTTACGTACTTGTGATAGCAGAAGACAATAAAAATGCCGGATTTTACCGTATAGGTTTCTAAGTAGATCCGGTTCAATCTGTGCAACACATTTAAAAATGCGTTATGAAGATTAAATTTACTGCTCAAGACTTGTCAGTGTTAGAAGACTTTCGGCTCGATCGATTAAAACAGCTTTGTGTTCAAGCCTTTTCAGGTTGTTCTTTAGAGCTAAAATTCAACGCCCTCTTGATTCACTGCTCAGAACCGTGGTGCGTCGATCAAGTGATGGCTGAACTCGATCGCGTTGTCAAAGCAGCTTGGGTTGTGTTGGGCGTGAAGTCTGTTTCCGTTTGCTACGCGAGTGAAGAAGTATGTCGGATTAAAACGCGCTCTAGTCGTCAACCTTGCGTATTGGGATAGCGCAACCCGCCGTTTACCATAGAAAAAGCACTCTCTTGGTAAACCAAAACGATGATACTTCCTTCTATTCCGATCGCATTAACGATCGCGGGTTCTGATAGTGGTGGCGGTGCAGGAATTCAAGCGGATCTACGAACATTTGCGTTTCATTGTGTTCATGGAACTAGCGCCCTAACCTGTATCACTGCACAAAATACGCTTGGAGTGACGCGCGTGGATGCCTTACCCCCTGAAGCAGTCACGGCTCAAATCGAAGCAGTCGTTCAAGATATTGGCGTACAAGCTGCAAAAACGGGAATGTTGCTGAATCATGGCATTATTGCAGCAGTTTCCGAACAAGTAGCAGCGTTGAAGATTTCTAACTTAGTGGTTGATCCAGTGATGGTGTCGCGCACTGGGGCGCAGTTGATTGACGATACTGCAATCGCAGCTTTGAAAACGCTCCTGATTCCACAAGCGCTGATTCTCACTCCAAATCGCTACGAAGCCCAACTGCTCAGCGGCATCGAAATCAATACGTTAGCGGAGATGCAGACAGCGGCTCAGCGAATTTTTGAACGGGGGGCGAAGTCGGTTCTGGTCAAAGGAGGCGGCATGAGCGACGAACTGTGCGGCGTTGATGTCTGGTTTAACGGAAGCCAGTGCGAAACCTTTGCAATGCAGCGCGTGCACACAAAGCATACTCATGGAACAGGATGTACGCTCTCAGCCGCGATCGCAGCAAATTTGGCATTAGGAAAAGATCTGCGATCGTCGATTGAAGCAGCAAAAAATTATGTAACGACTGCACTGGAATACTCGCTGGCGATCGGTCAAGGGCAAGGACCTGTCGGACACTTTTTTCCACTCTTACAGCGAAATTGATGAACGCAATCGCCCATAGATGTTGTGACAAAACGTTCTGCATAGTTGAGCGCTGTATTTCTCCATCTATTGATAGAGGTAAAAGGCTTTTTTTCGTTTCGACGTTCCCTTCTCTGGGCAGAGTGATATCGCAACTTGCTTCAGTTAATTTGGTTGCATTAGAGCATCTACGCCCAACAAGGCTGAATTTTTATCACAGTACTTCTCGCTGAGTGTAATCAGCGATCGACAGAATTATTAAAGGACACTTCAAAATGGCGAATACCAATCCCGGTGATCAACACGATCGCGCAAATTATGCTGGCTCAACTCCAGATCCCGTCAATCACCCTGGCGAAACTCCTGTTGTTCAGCCGAATCCAGAGAATTATGATAGCGGTTATGTACATGGTCAAACTGTCGAACGGCAACGCTATGAAACCACTCAGCAGGTTAGAGACGAGAACAATGCTGCGAATGGTTTTTTGATTGGGATTTTGCTAACTGGATTAGTATTAGGCGGTGCTGCACTGGCGTATTTTGCGACTCAGCGCGATCGTACTCCTGCAATTCAACGGACGATCGTGGTTCCGAGCGCGTCGCCTTCTCCCTCTCCGTCGCCTGAAGTGAAAGAACGGGTGATCGAGCGCGATCGGATTGTTCCAGTACCGCAACCGCAGCAAAGTTCACCGACTGTGATTCCTGCGCCAAATATTAAAATCGAGGCTCCGAAATCTTCACCCTCGGCTCCTGCGACTCAAACTTCTCCGACTACTCCGAGCAATCAGCAGAGCGGGTCTTCTAGCACCGCGCCATCGACGCGATCGGCAGAGCCATCCCCCTCACCGGAAGCAACTTCAAGCCCAAGTCCAAATCCTTCAGGTACTTCAGGTCAATAGTCTTCTCTTAGTTTGACGCGCTCCCACGGCTTCTAGTCGTGGGTTTTTGTTCGTTTTTGTAAGCGCGATCGAACCTTCACGCAACAGGTTTGACCCGCATCACAACCAGAGTCATATCATCCGAATTCGGATTGCCTACGCCGATAAACTGCTGCACACAATCAAACAAATACTTTAGAATCTGCTGCGGATCGTCAAAATGCTGACACGCCCAGCGAAATGCACTGGTGAGATTTTCCTCATCAAATCGTTGCCCATACTGATTTGCTGCGTCAGTAAAGCCGTCGGTGTAATAGATAATTGTGTCTCCTGGCTCCAGTTGCACCTGAGCATCCTGAAATTGAGTCTCAACATCTAAACCGATCAGCATCCCATGCGTATCGAGGCGCTTAATCGTATTCGTTTCAGCTTGCCAGAGTAGCGGCGGATTGTGGGCGGCATTGCTGTACGACAATAAGCGAGTTTGCGGATCGTACTCCGAGTAAAACAACGTGACAAAGCGATTCGAGTTCTCTAAATCGGCATACATCACCTGATTGAGATGTTGCAAAATTCGAGCCGGAGAATGACCGTTCAACACTTCAGCCCGCAGCATTCCGCGCGTCATCGTCATGATCAGACCTGCTGGAACGCCTTTGCCCATGACATCCCCGATCGCTAAACTCCATTTTCCGTCTGAATTGCTCGGATTCGAGTTGCGAATTTGCCCATAATCGGCAGGAATGAAGTCGTAATAATCTCCACCAACTCGATTTGCCGTTTTACACAAGGCAGCAAGTTCAATTCCATCAATCGTCGGGCACTGTCGCGGCAACAAGCGAAGTTGAATATCCGCACCGATTTCGAGTTCACGATCGAGCCGTTCTTTTTTCTTCAGTTCAACCGTCAGTTCGTCATTTTCGATCGCCACTGCTGTTTGATCCGCGACGAGCCGTACCAGTTTTTGGCGCGTTTCTGTCCAAGCGTAACCCGGTTCTCGACTAAAGACGTAGAGCCGACCTCGTTCGTTATTTCTGACGAGAATTCCGGTGCCAAAAATCTGAATATCACCGCCTAAGTGTCGAGTGATTTGGTGATCGAGCATGGCAACGACTTGCGACGATCGAGCTAATGTCTCAGTAGGGGATAATCCCGTTAAAGATGCGGTAATTTGACGGGTAGCAATCTCTAGCCCTTTGCGTAATTCCTGACCCCACATTGCGTCTTGGCAATGTAAGCGCTCTAATTTCACCTGACCATTTGGGCGGAACAAAATCAGCGCTCCGCCGTCAGCATCTGTAACTCGACTTGCCATCAGCGGAATAAGTTCCAGAAACTGATTGAGATTGCTGAAACTGCGGAGAGCAAACCCTAGCGAACTCAGCAAATCCTGAATTTTATGCTGCTCTCGATTGAGACGTGCCACCAGTTCCTTCAGGGCAAACACTGGCGTTACGTCAGTAGAACCTGAGTTGTTGTGCTCAGGCGGTTGAGAAGAGGAACGAGGAAGGGGCACAGCAGTCATTCAGGCTAGAGAGTTAAAAAATATAGAGCAAATCGCGAGTAGAGATCGAGAGGGTAAATCACTAATATCTAGAGAGAACACCAATATTAGCGAAGATTGCTGCAAAGCGGAGAGATTGTATCCGTTTTTAATCGAGGTGATTTCCAACCTTTCACATTATTAACTCTTATCAATCCGTCGAACCGAACTTATGCGCTCGGTTGGCACTGATTATACACAGTTCCTCGATTTAGAGTATGTCCGCAACCTAGAACTTTCGTCTATTTTCTCCTCTAATAACAGATTCAATCCGTTACTAGAGGAGAAAATAGAATGCAATTATTGAATCAATTTCAGTAATTCCAAGTGTTTGCGAACAGGCGCGATCGTATTTGCCGCAATCATTCCGCTTGCAGCAACAGCGGGCAATCCAATTCCTGGAAATGTCGAATCCCCACAACAGAGCAGTCCTGAAATCGGAGTCATGGCACTGGGAAATAATCCATCGGTGGCGCGAATGGCGGCTCCATAAGTTCCGCGATATCGCCGTAAGAATCGAGCGTGGGTGAGCGGTGTCCCTACTAATGTTAGTTCTGTTCTCGATCGAATATCTGGAATTACTCGTTCTAAAGCTTTCCACATGATCTCAGCCCGTTGTTGCTTCAGTTGCGGATAAGATTCACACTGCTCCCAAAGGTCGTAAGGCTCGTTTCCGGGGGTGTAGACATGAAGGGTGTGCTTTCCAGGGGGTGCAAGTGATGGATCAAGCAGCGATGGAATCGAGATCAAAACGACATTCTGTGGGGCAGTGATGCCCAAGTTCCAATCATTGACCACAATATGATGACACGCGATCGAGTCCAGTCCTTTTCCATCAATGCCTAAATGTAAGTGCATGAAGCTTTCACAAGTCGGAGTGGCTTGGCGTTTTGTGCGAAATTGTTTTGGAAAAGCATCAACTAGTTTCAGCGTGTCCCAGATCGACGCATTCGAGACGACATAGCGCGATCGCAGTTCTTCTCCATTGCGTAACCGTACCCCAATCGCTTTCTGATTCTCGACTAAAACTTTTTCAACATGAGCATTCAGTTTGAGTTTGCCGCCTCGTTTTTCTAACCCGCGCACTAACGCATCAACGATCGCGCCACTCCCGCCTGCTGGATAATTTAGCTGTACGTTCGGGCGATACCAATCTGCGAACATAAACGCCACTTCAGCCGCATTTGTACTATCAGCGGGCAATCCCGATAACAGAAAGCACAACAGATCCAACCAATTCCGAATGAATGGATCAGTGATTACCGAGTTCATCACAGGCGCAAATGCTCCGGTGAGTTTTGATAACCCGATCGCATTTTGCAGCATCGACGGTAAAAACTGTCCGACGCTCAACACTGCACCGAGATCATATCGAACCGCAGCCGGAGGAAGCGCGATCGCAGCTTTCGCCAAAGGTGTCATGATTTCCTGCAATCGTCGCCATTCTGCAACGGCGGTTTCTCCGCGTAATTGCTGCAACACTTCACAGAATTGTGAGGCTCCGACTTCTGTATCAAATGTGCCTTCTGGGAGACAACAGCCCCAAGTTTCGTAGTTTAGCCAAGTAATCTCTTCGTTGATCGCGTCTAATACTTGTCTGAGCGGATTTGGAGACGGACTGTAAGACATTCCCGAATAGAGCGAAGGACCTGAATCGAACTTAAATCCGTTGCGCTCAAATCCGTGTGCCGCTCCTCCTGCGATCGTATGACTTTCACACACAACGACTTTGAAACCATACCGCGCTAGAAGTGCCGCACAGCTCAAGCCTCCGATTCCACTCCCGATTACGATGACATCAATCATTGAATTCTATTTAGGGTGATCTCGCTTCTGACTCATTCTCTCAGGCTTCTAATTCTGTCCCACAAAATTAGTCGTGCCATTTCTAAAATCGCGTGTAGTATGCAGAAATAGGTATGTCGTTTCTTACACTAATAAAGTTTCCGTAGTGATACTTAGTTGAGCAAATTACACACAAAAAGATTACAATTTACAGTCAGAATAATTAAATCAAACTGAGCAATTTAGAGTGATTTCTATCTGAAATTCGCTCGTTTTTAGTTGTTCAAAACCAATAATGTCAGCAGTTTTAGCGATTTCTCAACTTTCTTGAATTGAGTTGTTTATTCTTGCAAAAACCTGGGCAGTCTAAGTTCGTCACCCTAGAGGTCGATCTCGATCGGTGCTCATTAAAGTAGCAAATATTCTTGTTACTTTGCGTGAGATTACCCAAACCTCCTCAAACTCAAGCAAGACTGCAATTCTCGATTGCAGAAACCGATTACTCATTCACTCATAGCGGGCTAACAAACTGTGGTTGACTTCAAGAGTTTATTCTCAAAAAAATCAAAGGGGGTTGGCATTGAGTTAGCTGCCGATCGCCTCAATATTGCGGTACTTCGCAAACAGGGGCAAGGCTTTCGGCTTGGCACTTATGCTACGGTTCCCGTTCCTGAAGGTGTGTTTCACGAAGGGCAAATTACCGATCCGCCCGCGCTGGCAGAGATTATTCAATCCGCGTTAGCCGAACACAAAATTAAAGTCAAACAAGTCGCAACGGCAGTTCCCGGCGGACGCGATACGGTGACGCGGATCATTCCCGTTCCGGCAGAACTCGACGATCGAGAACTGCGCGAAATGGTGCTCAACCAAGAAGCGGGTCTGTACCTGCCGTTCCCGCGTGAAGAGGCGGATGTCGATTATCAGAAGCTCGGTTTATTTGTGGATGAGGATGGGATCGAGAAAGTTCAAGTTCTCCTGGTTGCAACCCGTAAAGAAGTGACCGATACCTACTTGAATACGTTTCAGCAAGCGGGTTTGATGGTTGATGTTTTAGAAGTCAGTAGCTTCTCGCTGATTCGGACGATTCGGGAGCAGTTGAGACAGTTTGCACCTCAAGAAGCAGTGGCGATCGTCGATATCGAATTTGAAAGCACCGAGATTTCGATTATGGTTGATGGCGTTCCTCAGTTCTCGCGAACCGTACCCATTGGAACGTACCAAATTCAATCAGCACTTTCACGGGCGATGAATCTTCCCCCATCGCGCAACATTGACCTACTCCAAGGCATGACGATTCCAACGACGGATTCCAATCGTCCGGGTGGAAATCCGGGTGCGGCGGCAATGCTGCGGGTGCTTGGCGAACTGAGTGACGAACTGCGGCGATCGATTGATTTCTACCTGAATCAAGGGGAAAACCTGGAGGTTGCACAGTTGATGCTGGCAGGACCTGGAGCGGCGATCGGACAGTTAGACGAGTGTTTTACACAACGGCTGAGTTTGCCTTGTAGCTTGGTCGATCCGGTATCTGCGCTGTCGTTGGGTGGCGATGAGATTCCGGCGAATGTGCGCCCCGGTCTGGGTGTCGTACTCGGTTTAGGACTGCGGGAGGCGTGGTAAATGTACAGTTTAGATGTCAATTTTCTCAACGATCGATCCGATTTCAAACCGGATAAACGGCGCAGCGGTCGGGCAAAACCTACGGTTTCATCTGGCGATCGCCGTCCGTTGTATTTAGGCTTTGGGGCGCTGATCTTTTTCCCGGTGTTGGCGGGCGCGCTCTGGGGAGTTCTCATGCTGCGAAACGGCGATTTAGAGCGGCAGCAAGCAGATCTGGATGTGCAGCTTGGTAACTTAGAAGCCGAAAAGAAAAATCTGTCGAGCATTCAAGCCGAGGCGAAACAGGCAACCGAAGAAGCGCAATCTCTCGCCTCGGTGTTTAACCAAATCAAGCCGTGGTCAGCAATGACGCAAGATATTCGCGATCGCTTACCTTCAAGTGTTCAGCTTGCCTCGATTTCACAGCAGAAAGTTGATCTGGCTCAGCCTGCGGCGGCTCCAGCACCGGGGGCGGCGGCTCCAGTGTCGGGGCGGATTGAAATTAAAGGCATTGCCAATTCGTTTAATGATGTGAATGATTTTTTGCTGACGCTTCAGCAGTCGAATTTCTTGAGAGCCGATCAAACGAAAGTGGTGAGTGCGGAGTTGGGTGAGGAGAAAGCGTTACAGCTACCCGAATTTCCAGGGATGAAGCGAGAAATGGGCGAGTTCAAAGCGCCTCGTTTACCTAGAAAGGTTTCTTTTTCCATCTCAACGGCGATCAATGAAGTGCCTGCCTCTGAACTGATTCGGGAACTCGATCGTAAAGGCGCGGTGGGGTTAGTGACTCGGATCGGCGTAATTTCGGAATCTGCTAAACCGACAGCACCGAAACCCGCAGCGACTCAAACAGACGGAGCGAAAAAACCATGACGATCGACTTTATTCCTGATTCAGAATTTGAGGATACTCCAAACCATCCCACAGCATTCGGAATTACCTTTACGCCTGCAATTAGTGGGATTTTGCTCGGTGTGTTGGGTTTGGTAGGAGCGGGCGCGATCGTCGCTAATCTAGTAATGCCTGCATTAGAAACCAATCAAACCTTAGATGCAAAGGTGAAAGAAAAAACCGATCAGCTTCAACAACAGGGCGCGATTCGGAAGCAGATTCAAGATGCGAAAGATCAATTAGCGCAAGCAAAACAGAAACGTGATCAGGTTTACGCTTTGTTTGCGAACGAGAAAACATTAAATACGTTACTGTTTGATCTCAATCAATTGATTGAACGTAACAATGCAGGTTTACTTGCTGCTAGAAATACAAAACTCAATGCCTGTCCGGTCTATGTGCAGCGAGTTTTCTCAACTCAGCAAGGCGCTCAAGAATTCCAAGATAAGTTTGGTCAACTAGTTGCTGAAGCGAAACTGAAGCGCTTTAAGCCGGATGAGAAAGGCGCCATTGTGATTAGCGATAGTTCGCTTGGTGCATCGATCAATAACAAGCTAAAGCGACAAGCGATCGATATCGAGATTCGCGGCAACTTTAACCAAACGCAATCGATTTTTAGAACGATCGAGCGACTTCAACCGCTGCTCTTGGTGCGTAACTTAGAAGTCAAAGTGATCGACAATAAGATTTCTGAAGGCTTGTACGAGATTCAGCCCGATGGCACGATTCGCTATCTGACCAATTGCCAACCGGACAATCAGATCACCACGACGTTTCAGATGGATGCGTTACTGCCGCTGAGTGATACCGATCGACAAGCGGCTCAAGCTGCCGCACAATCTGCCAAGAAATAGCTTAACCCTGTAGTTCCTTATTCCCCCAAGAGGAGTGTATCCCGTGAAAGAGCTTCGAGCCATCAGTTTAGCGACTGCCGCGACCCTAGCGCTGATCAGTCATCAACCCGCCGCTGCTAATCCGACTCAAGTGACGAATGTCACCGTCAATCCGAATGGATCTGGCTTTGATGTCGTGCTGCAAACCCAAGGCGGCAAAGCGCCACAAGTGTTTAATGTCAATCGCGGCAATACTTGGAATGCGTATGTGTTCAATGCCCAGATTCGTCAGCCGTATCGTCAGAACAACCCTGCTCCGGGAATTTCGCAAATTTCGGTAGTTCCGTCGGGTGCGAATGGGGTGCAAGTGACAGTGGTAGGAACGAGTGTCGCCCCGATCGGACAAATTGCCGCCCGTAATGCTCAAGGAGTGATTTTTAATGTGGCATCAGGGGGCGGGGGCGCATCAAATGCGGCGAATGTTCCGCCTGCACCAACAGCAGTAGCTCAAGCGGCTCCTTCGGCTCCGTTGCCTGCATCTCCAATGGCTCAGATGCCGAATTCGACAACCCCCGTTGCACCGTTTGTACCGAGCGCTCAAGTGCCGAACCAAGGACAGCCGACTGTTCCGGTAGCGCCAACTCCACCATTGATGAGAAGAGCGATCGCGCCTCCGGTCGGTGATATTTCAGTTTCTCAGTTCGATGCGTCGCCTTCTACGATCGACCTTGCCACAAATGAGCGAATTCCTCGGCTAGTGCTGCGGGATGCTCCAGTGAGAGAAGTTCTGTCGTTACTGGCGAAAGCAGCAAGACTAAACCTTGCTTACAGCGAATCTTTGAGCAGGCAACAGCAGGGAGGAACACAAGGCGAAAAATCGAACGGGCCAACAATCTCGCTAGATATCGAGAATGAATCAGTGCAGGATGTTTTCAACTATGTTCTGAGAGTGTCTTGTATTCCACTCGCAACCGCTGGTGGTAGTAATGGCGGCAGCGGTAGTACTCGATGCGCCAATTTAGAAGCAACTCGATCGGGGCGAACTATCTTTGTCGGCGCAAAACTTCCCAATGGTGCAAAAGATATCATTGTCAGAAGTGTCAGAATTAATCAAACTTCGATTACGACTGCTTTGAAGATTCTTGTTGGTTTGGGTGCTGAAAGTGCAAACAATCCTACACAAAGAATAACCAGCCTGAATTCTAATTCACAAATTAGTGGAGCGCAGAGCAGCAATCAGCAGAGCGGTCAGCAACCTTCTGGTTCAAACGGTTCGAGTTCATCAGTGAGCGAAACTGACTTAAAAGCACAACGGATTGATTTTCAAGATTCAGTCCCATTACTTCGAGGTCTACAAGCGCTGGGTGATGAGCGAACAAATACAATTACCCTAATTGGTTCACCCAAACAAGTTGATCTTGCAATCAATCAGCTAACTATTGCGGATGTTCGTCGTCGGATGGTTGCTGTCAATGTCAAAGTAGTGGACGTGAACTTGTTAAGTCTGCACAACGTCGGAACTAGCTTTTCGTTTGGGGTTGGTAACAATCAATTTACAAACAATAACGGAGTTGCAGTATTTAACTTTGGTTCCAGTGGCCCTGCATCAAATGGATTGTTTTCCACACCAAATCAAAGCAGCATTGGAACGGGTATCGCGCCAATAATCGGTGGTGTCAGTCCTGTAATTAATTTTGCAAAAAATTTCTTGGGTCAACTTCAGACAGCAGTATCTAATGGCAATGCTAAGATTTTGACTGATCCAACTTTGGTTGTTCAAGAAGGAGAAACTGCGACCGTCAACTTGATCCAGGAAGTTATTACAAACTTTTCGCAACAGACAACCTTTGGTCAAGGTGCATCTCAGTCAACTATCACCGTTGAGAAGAAACCCGCAGGTCTGATCCTACCTGTCAAAGTTGATCGAATTGACGATAACGGTTTTGTCTCGCTTTCGATCGCACCCAGCATTTCACAACCAGAAAGCTCACAGACGATCAATCTGAACGGGTCAAGCAACTCGATCATCTTGCTGTCAGAACGGAGACTCGACTCTGGCCAAATTCGCTTAAGAGACGGACAAACTTTGGTGCTATCTGGAATCATTCAAGACACCGATCGAGTGAGTTCTACAAAAGTTCCAATTTTGGGTGATATTCCTTTATTAGGAGCACTGTTCCGCAGCACCAGCCGAACAAACCAACGCCGGGAAGTGATTGTTCTCGTTACTCCTCAAGTTATGGATGATGGCGATCGATCAACTTACGGTTACGGCTATGTCCCCGGTAAAGAAGTGCGTCAGTTCTTACAACAGCAAGAGAAACGCTAACGACGATCGACTATCTATGAGTTCATCGATCGCCAGAGTTCTTTTTGAATTCTGGCTTCTTCATATCAGAGTTTCGGGATAAACCACCGTGAGATTAGATGCCATCTACTCCTCGGTACTTTTAGCCACTTCAGAAATAAGATTGATGTCTTCGTAGAGCAGATCGATCGAGAACTTAAAATCCACACTCGTAAGCTCAATTTCAGCACCTTCACCGTAAGGTGTCAGTTCCCACTTGCCTTTCTCGTTCAATCGACTTGACAACCGCGACCGCGTAAGTGATTTTTTAGCAAAACGCCAAAATTAAGAGCAATTCCACTATGAGGAATCGTTCCACCCGTATTGCATAGACTTTGCCATTGATATATTCATACCGAATCTCTTGCCGTTCTTCCCATTCGAGATATTCTTCGAGACTGAAAACGTATTGAGCATTCGCGATCATGTGATTTCCTCCAAAGAAATCACATGCTTTCACTTTAGCGACTTCTGATAGGCTATGTTTTGAGGAGACAAAACAATTTTCACGCAGATGATTCTTTAAATGGGCTTACACGTTAAAATTTGCGGTATTACTAAAGCGGATCAAGCGATCGCCATTGAAAAATCTGGTGCAACTGCGATCGGCTTTATCTGTGTTCCCGGAACTCCCCGATATATCGAAGCAACCAACATTCGAGCAATTGCTGAGCATCTATCTATTGATCGAGTAGGTGTGTTCCTAGATGCTTCGATCGACACCATTCAACAAACCATCGCGATCGCAAACCTCAATGTTGTTCAACTCCACGGCAAAGAATCGCCAGCGTTTTGTCAAGAACTACGATCGCTTAATGTCAAACTGATCAAAGCATTACGAATTCAATCTTCATCTGACTTAGCTCAATCGATCAACTATCAATCTTATGTCGATGTGCTCTTACTCGATGCTTATCATCCACAGCAAGCAGGTGGAACGGGATTAACGATCGATTGGTCAATGCTAAAAAACTTTCGCCCGACTTGTAGCTGGTGGTTAGCAGGCGGACTAACTCCAAGCAATGTTTCCGATGCACTCACATTAACCACACCTGATGGCATTGATTTATCCAGCGGATTAGAAAACGCCCCAGGCGATAAAAACCTGGAGCGGGTTCAAACTTTATTCAAACAATTGCAGACCTACCAGAATGAAGGATGATGACGAATCAAGTTCAGATACTCCTCACGAGTCTTCTGATCATCCTGAAACACACCCACCATTGCACTTGTTACTGTCCACGATCCAGGCTTCTGCACTCCACGCATCACCATACACATATGCGTTGCTTCCATCACCACCGCCACGCCACGCGGCTGAAGCACCTCTTGTAATGCCTCTGCAACTTGACGAGTCAGTCGCTCTTGCACCTGTAACCGTCGCGAATACATTTCCACAATCCGCGCCAGCTTACTCAAGCCCACCACCTTCTCATTCGGAATGTACGCAACGTGCGCCCGACCCATAAACGGCAACATATGATGTTCGCACAAGCTAAAGAAGTTGATATCGCGCACCAACACCATTTCATTGTGCCCTTCATCAAAAATCGCGCCATTCACCAACTCTTCGAGCGATTGGTTATAGCCGCTGGTTAAGAACCGCATTGCATCCGCCACCCGCTTCGGAGTCTTGAACAAGCCTTCGCGATCGGGATCTTCTCCCACGCCGATCAACATCGTCCGTACCGCATCCATCATCTGTTCGCGCGTTTCTTCACTCGGCGGCGTAATCTTCGCTTCTTGCCCGTTCTGCGTATTGCGATCGGGTCTCGCTTCTAGATTTTTCGCGCTAAATCCCTTTGGAGAGGCAGTAGTCATGATTGTTGCAAAATTAAGTGTGTAAGAAAGCGTTCAACCAGAAAACTCGAATCAGAACGTCCCCGCATTCGGCATGAGAATCATCTCTTCTACCACTGCACGATCGTTCATGGTTGCAGCCTGCAATATCGCGTCCGCAACAATGTCTGGGGTTAACATGGCGGTGCGATCGAAGTCTGCCTGCACCGTTTCGGTATCCCAAATTGAGGTATTAACCGACCCTGGTGAGAGGGTTACCACTCGAATCCCGTGCGCTCGTTCCTCAGCGGCAAGGGTTTTCGAGAGCGCCAGTATCCCAAACTTGCTGACGCAGTAAGCGCCCCAGTTGGGAAAGGTTTGATGAGCAGCGATCGAGGCGATGTTAATGATCGTGCCGCGTTTTTGAGTACGCATTCCCGGCAAAATGGCTTGAATGCACTGAAAGACACTCGTGAGATTGAGATCAATCACGCGCTGCCAATCGCTCAGGGGCATTTCTCCTAACGTGCCTGTGTATGCCATGCCTGCATTGTTTACTAGAATATCAATCATGCCGACCTGAGAGACGAGGCTCTCGATTTGCGATCGCACTGTATTCACGTCTGCAAGATCAATGGTACAAGTTTGGGCATCGACACCCAGCGATCTCGCTTCTTGCGCGACGGCATCTAACTTTGATTGAGAACGGCTGACCAAGACAAGATCAATTCCCGCTTTAGCAAACGCTAGGGCGGTGGCTTGTCCGATTCCGCTACTCGCCCCGGTAATCAGGGCACGTTGATCGATGGAGGAAGTCATGAATCCTCGAAAGATTGGTTAAGAGTGAAAGGGTTAGCGTGTGAAGTTCTGCTGAAAATACGACGGCAAACAACGATCGAATCTAGAGATGTTGGAAAATGAGAGAATTCACAAATCGTTACGTTTCTGATTATATCGTGCTGCGGTGCAATTTCGTGGATTTTATCGATTCGCACCGCTGATTCTTAGGTGTGCGTAGACAGTCCTGCTTCTGTAAACACGCCGATATTCCGAAATTTCTGGTAGCGTAATTCTCGCCGTTGTGTCGGTGTTAACTGATCTAATTCTGCTAAATTTCGCAATATCGCTGACTTCAATGTTTCCGCTGCTTCCAAGGGATGACTATGTGCGCCACCGATCGGTTCTGTTAACACTTCATCCGCGATTCCTAACTCTTTCAAGTCGGGAGCGGTAATTTTTAATGCTTCCGCTGCTTGTGCTGCTTTGGTTGAATCTCGCCATAAAATCGTTGCACAAGTTTCCGGAGGCGCAACACTGTAAACTGCGTGTTCAAACATCAGCAACCGCTCTCCCACACCGATCGCTAACGCTCCACCCGATCCGCCTTCTCCGATCACGCTACAAATAATTGGCACTCCAAACGCAAACATTTCGCGCAGATTGTACGCGATCGCTTCTCCCTGTCCGAACTGTTCTGCTTCGAGTCCTGCCCATGCCGCAGGTGTATCGATAAACGTCAGAATCGGCATTCCAAAGCGATCGGCGTGTTCCATCAATCGAATGGCTTTTCGATAGCCGCTCGGTGAGGCCTGCCCGAAATTGCGCTGAATATTGTCCTTTGTGTTGCGTCCTTTCTGCTGACCCAACATCACGACCGGACGACCTTCAATCCGCCCGACTCCCCCAACCACAGCAGGATCATCATGTCCGCCACGATCGCCATGTAGCTCCATCCATTCATCACTGATTGCCTGAATGTAATCGAGCGTACTGGGGCGACGCGGATGACGCGCGACTTGGAGCCGCTGTCCGGGAGTTAACCCGCTAAAAATCTCTTTACGAAGCTCGATCGCGCGTTCTTCTAACAGCGCAATCTGATCAGACAAATCGACCTCATTTTCCTCTGCTAACTCTCGAACTTGGGTAATTCGGGCTTCGAGTTCGGCAAGCGGCTTTTCAAAATCAAGCAAAATTGGACGACGATCAACGGAATTCGGCATGAAGCACCACTCCTAGATTGAGGAGATGTGATTTTTTCCTTGGTCTTCTAGATTAGCGGATCGCAGTGATCAACCACTAGCAAAATTGAAAAACAACGAAAAAACCTCTCAGAATAATCTGAGAGGTTCCAATTTATCGATCGCAAAACTTACAGATCATCATCGTCATCGATATCATCTGCAATCAAATCGTCATCGTCATCATCGAGAATCGGCGAGTAGATCGAATCGGAATCGCCATCGTCACCATTGCCAAAGCTCTCAAAGCTAAAGCTTGGACGCTCATCCAATGTCTCTAAGCCATAAGAACGAGCGGTTCGATCGTCGAGAACGACATCTGAGAAATCGGTATCCTCATCAAAGATCGTCGGATCATACACCGGATCAATGTCAGGGCTACCCACTTCTTCGTAAGCATTGAAGCCTGTTCCCGCAGGAATCAGACGACCAATGATTACGTTTTCTTTCAGACCGCGCAACCAATCGGATTTTCCTTCGATCGCTGCTTCCGTCAATACCCGTGTTGTTTCTTGGAAACTTGCGGCTGAGATGAAACTATCAGTATTCAGCGATGCTTTGGTAATTCCCAGCAACACAGGCTCGTATTGAGCAGGCGCACCACCCGTAATCGACATGGCATCGTTCACCTGTTCGATCTGGTAGATCTCGACTAACTCACCCGGCAGCATAGTGGTATCACCACCATCTTCGACCCGCGCTTTCGAGGTCATCTGACGCACGACAACTTCGATGTGTTTGTCAGAAATATCAATACCTTGAGATTGATACACCGATTGCACTTCGTTCACCAAGAACGTTTGCACTTCACGCAAGCTAAACAACGACGCATCATGCAGGCTACCTTCCTCCATCTTCGCTTTGAACATGACTTCTAGCAGTTCGTGAGGATTTGCAGGACCATCGGTAAGTCGTTCTCCGGCTGCGACTTCCTGACCATCTCCGATGATCACGTTTTGTCCAGGTCCGATCGGATATTCAGTAATCAAGCCTTCGCGATCGACGATCTTGACTTCAACCGAATCATCCTCGCCATACACGACCTGAGCCGTTCCCGCCCGACGCGCCAGGATACACGCTTCTTTCGGTTTGCGAGCTTCGAGCAATTCCTCAATTCTCGGTAGACCCTGAATAATGTCCCCGGTCTTAGTACGCTCAAAAATCAGCAGTACCAGGTTGTCACCCCGTTGCACTAAGTCGCCATCATCAACGTGCAAGACTGCACCCGGAGAGACGCGATAGGGACGAGCAACACGCAGCGTCACTTGATTACCATCAACCTGGAGGACTTGCCCGGATTCTTCAAGCGAAACCTTTGATCCGACCTCCGTGCCTGCAATTAGCAGATCGCCTGCTTTGATCGTGGGTTTATCTACCTCGATCGTCACCGTGTCCGCTTCACGCACGACGAGAATCCGTCGAATCGATTCCGCCCCTTGGCGAATCCCCTGCACTTCACCTGCTTCTTTACACTGAATCTTCGTCCGAGCGACCACAGCCCCTGCCGGAATCTGATCGCCATCTTTGACCATGACCTCAGTTTGAGTACTGCCCTGCGTCACATCAGCCGCGATGTCCCGTCGAATCACTAGTGCTTCGAGAATCACAAGCTGTAAGCGCATGACTTCCGCATCAGTTTCATCGGGAATCAGTTCGATGTCGGCTGCGAGTTGAGCATCTTGATCGATTTCGAGAACAAGCTGAGTCCGCAGAAGTTCCAGCCCCTCGACCGATTTCACTCGCTCACCATCTTTGTAAGGTAAGCGCTGTACTGCTCTAAGTCGAATCGCCCGCCCAGAATCTTCTTTGGTCGACTCTTGGCTCGGCACAGATGGCTCATCAGGTACGTTGAATTCTGTGACCGGGCGCAGCAGAATGGCTGGACCTTCAGGCGTTTCAACATACTCAGCGTATCGAAGTTCGTCAGCGATTAATCCCGGCATGACTTGTTGTCCGGGGTTGACCAAGGTGGCTTCCCGGGTGATCACGTCGTCCAAGCTGTCAATCATGTGAAGACTGCCGGGTTTGATCACCACTTCGCGCAGAATGTCGTTTTTCTGGGTGACTTCGATCACGCCGTTGCTTTGACAGAAAATGTCTTTTACAACTTCTGTCCCTGCCTCAACATACTGACCGTCTTCGACCATCAGCAGTGAGATATCTTTGTTGACTTCGTGCGCTTCTTCGGGAATCCAGAGCAGCGTTCCGCCTTTGATTACTTCGTAACCGAGTTTCGCTTTGCCTTTTTTGCCCACTTCCACACCAGAGTATTTAATAATTCCTCCGGTTTGAGTGTGATAGCGATCGTCTCTCAGTTCCGCGACGACTTGCCCGTTCGTCACCTGAGTTCCGGGTGTCGCTTTCAGCAAGAAGGTCTGGTTACTCGTGGTTTCGAGAATGTATTGGTCGCGTCCTTGGTGCGTTTCTGCTCGGACTCGCGCTTGATCCAACATCACCGATGCGGTGATGATTTGAATCTCGCGTCCGCCTTTGCTGTTTTCAGAAGGTGTTTCTGAAAGTCGCACAACCCCGCCGTTTTCGGTAATCAGCTTGGTTTCTGCGATCGTTCCACCTGCTTCGACACGATCGCCGTTTTTGACCACAGGTTCAGCCCCTGGCGGTAAGTTATACACTTCCCCAGAGAGCACCCACATCAAGCCGCCTCTTTGTGCGGTGCGAGTGGTGTTGCCCTGACGGTCTTTCTTTTCTTCCGGCACGACATCCGCAAACCGGATTTCTCCAGCAAGGTCAGATGCCACGTCTTTTGACGCTTTTTCGGTCGTCTTCCGTCCACGTCCATTTAAAGGAACTTCTGCCAGAATTTGTCCGGCTTTCACTTTCATACCGTCTTTAATCAGCAAGGTGGTTCCTTGAGACGCGGTAAACGTTTGCTGCTGGCTGTTAGCTCCCTCGACGGTGATATTAATATCCGATCCAGCCGATTCTACGATCAGCGCATCTTCCCCGTGACGAGTTCGGTAAGGACGAGTTCTCAGGCGTTTCGGTAAGCGAACTGTGCCGTCAAAATTCGCTTTTTCTTGCCGCGCCATTTCTCCGGTGAACACCCCGCCCGTGTGGAATGTCCGCATCGTAAGCTGGGTTCCCGGTTCACCGATCGATTGAGCCGCGATAATTCCCACCGCTTCCCCGATATCGACCATGTGCGCGTGTGCCAAACTCCAACCGTAGCAGTGTTGACACACCGATCGAGCCGACTCGCAGGTTAAGGGCGATCGCGCGACAACTTGTTCGACTTTCTTTTTACCGATAATCTGAGCAATGTCATCAGAAATCGCTTGGTTGCGTGCGACAATCACTTCTCCAGTCTCAGGATCAAGGACATCTTGAGCGGCAACGCGACCGAGGAGACGATTTTTTAGCGGAATTAAGACGCGATCGCCATCGGTCATCGGACGCACAGGAATGCCCCGTTCTGTTCCACAATCGAGTTCACGAATAATCACATCCTGCGACACGTCTACCAATCGACGAGTCAAGTAACCAGAGTCAGCCGTTCTCAGCGCAGTATCGACAAGACCTTTGCGCGCTCCGTAAGACGAAATAATGTACTCGGTAACGGTCAGACCTTCCCGGAAGTTGGTTTTAATTGGCAAGTCGATGATTTCCCCTTGCGGGTTTGCCATCAAGCCGCGCATTCCGACGAGCTGCCGCACCTGAGAGATGTTTCCCCGTGCACCGGAGAAAGCCATCATGTACACCGAGTTCAGCGGGTTATTCGCGCGGAAGTGTCGAACTACTTCGTCTTTGAGTTCTTCACTCGTTCCGTTCCAGGTGTCAATTACTTTCTGGAATCGTTCAACTTCAGTAATTTCGCCGCGTGTGTATTTTTCTTCAGTATCGCGAATTGTCTCGGTTGCGGCATCGAGAAGCGCTCGTTTGGTGGGTGGAATTTGAAGATCATCAACGCTGATTGAAACTCCCGCGCGTGTTGCATATCGGAAGCCCAGATCTTTGATCAAGTCTGCCATTTGTGCAGTGCGGGCAGTGCCGTAATGGGTAAATGCCCACGAGATCAAATTCGTGAGTTCTTTTTTGTTGATAACTTGATTGCGAAAAACTTGCTTTTCTGAGTTCTGCTCTGCCATGCTGTGCCCCATTTGTGCCATGAGTTATGTGTTAGGGGTTCAGGACAAGAGTGATTTCCCTTGTCCCTATGCCCTTCTAGCCCGCTAACGCATCAATCACCGTCTTGTTGTAGATAATCCGCCCTGGTGTGGTCTTGATGTATTGAGAAATCAAGTTACCGTCTGCATCTTCTCGTCGCCGACAAGATTCGTAGATTTTGGTAATAACGCCTTCGGTCTCTTGCTGTTCGATCAAGTCGCCGTTGCCGCCTTCGACTTCTCCATCAAATCGCACCCAGACATAAGAATGCAGGTCGATTTGCTGCTGTTCGTAGGCGGTGATCGCATCGTCCAAACTAGAGAAGTAGCGTCCTTCGACCTGGCTTGCATCTGGGTTGTCTGCGGTCAAGTAGTAGCAGCCCAAAACCATATCTTGGCTAGGTGTGATGATTGGGCGACCCGTTGCAGGCGAAAGAATGTTGTTCGATGCCAGCATTAACAATCGTGCTTCTGCCTGAGCTTCGAGAGATAGAGGAACGTGAACCGCCATTTGGTCTCCGTCAAAGTCAGCGTTAAACGCTGGACAAACGAGCGGATGCAGTTGAATTGCCCGACCGTCTACGAGGATAGGTTCAAACGCTTGAATCCCCAATCGGTGCAGCGTCGGAGCGCGGTTAAGGAATACGGGATGTCCTTCGATCACCTCTTCCAGCACGTCCCACACGGTCGGATCGTTGCGCTGAATGAGTTTCTTCGCGGCTTTGATGTTGTTGACTAAGCCTTGCCGGATTAGTCGATGAATCACGAACGGTTGGAAAAGCTCGATCGCCATTTCTCGCGGCAGTCCACACTGATGAATCTTCAGTTTTGGTCCGACGACAATGACCGATCGACCGGAGTAGTCAACCCGCTTACCCAAAAGGTTCTGACGGAATCGACCTTGTTTCCCTTCAATAATGTCAGAAAGCGATTTCAACGGGCGATTGTTTGCACCAACCACGGTTCGACCGCGACGACCGTTATCGATCAGCGCATCGACCGCTTCTTGCAGCATTCGCTTTTCGTTCCGCACAATGATTTCCGGTGCGAGAATTTCCTGCAAACGCGCAAGACGATTATTCCGGTTGATTACGCGACGATACAAATCGTTCAAGTCAGAAGTCGCGAATCGTCCACCATCAAGCTGCACCATCGGACGCAGATCCGGCGGAATTACGGGGATAACATCCAACACCATCCAATCCGGCAGCGAACCTGTGGCGATGAAGTTATCCAACACCCGCAAACGTTTGATCAACTTGGCGCGTTTTTGCCCTTTAGAAACTGCAATTTCTTCGCGCAGTCTCTCAGCTTCTTCGTCCAGATTGATGTCTTGTAAAAGCTGCTTCAATGCTTCCGCACCGATGCCCACTTCTACGCCTGTCAGTTGCGAATCTTCGCTGTACAGTTCGTCTTCGATTTCAATCCACTGATCCTCTGTTAACAATTGCTTGTACGTCAGATTCTCAGCATTTCCAGGATTGAGAACAACATAAGCATTGAAGTAAACAATCTGCTCCACATCGCGCAATGGCATATCGAGCAAAATCGCCATGTAGCTTGGAATGCCTTTAAGATACCAAACGTGAGCCACTGGAGCCGCAAGTTTGATATAACCCATCCGATGACGACGAACGCGCGATTCGGTGACTTCGACTCCGCAGCGCTCACACACAATTCCGCGGTGACGTACCCGCTTGTATTTGCCGCAATGACATTCCCAGTCTTTTGCAGGTCCAAAAATCCGCTCACAAAACAAGCCATCCATTTCCGGCTTGAGTGTACGGTAGTTGATTGTTTCTGGCTTAGTGACTTCTCCAACGACTTGCCCATTCGGTAAAGTCCGTTCTCCCCATTGGCGAATGCGTTCCGGAGATGCCAGACCGATTTTTACATAGTCAAACCGCTGTTCTAGCTTTGGCATCGTGTTGTCCTTGAGTGTAGAGAAAGAGAGGGGAGCGGTGAAGAGTAATCACCGCTCTGATGGCTAGTCTTCGTCGTCTTCGAGAGATTCGCGCGAAATCGATTCGTAGGTCGGACGAGACGGAGCGCGACGGCTGTTAACATCTGCCATTAAATCGACTTCCATATCGCGGCTGCTGCCGTCGTCTTTGGTTTCGACTTTGTGTACGGCGACATCGAGACAGAGTGACTGCAACTCGCGCATCAACACCTTGAACGATTCTGGTGTTCCTGGTCGTGGAATCGCTTTTCCTTTGACGATCGCGTTCAGTGCTTCATTTCGTCCCTGCATATCGTCGGATTTCACGGTGAGCAATTCTTGGAGGGTGTAAGCGGCTCCGAATGCTTCGAGCGCCCATACTTCCATTTCTCCGAATCGCTGTCCACCTTGCTGCGCTTTTCCACCCAACGGCTGCTGAGTCACCAGCGAGTAAGGTCCCGTTGATCGTGCGTGAATCTTGTCGTCTACCAAGTGAACCAGCTTCAGCATGTAGGCTTTACCGATCGTAATGAGTCGATCGAAGGCTTCACCTGTACGTCCGTCATAGACTTGAATCTTGCCTGGATCGTCTGGGTTATATAGCCAGTAGCCGTCTGCACTCGCTTTAATCCGCGAGTCTTGTGCTTCTTGGAGTTTGCCATGCACCGATTCACGCGATTTTTCTTCCCCGTGCATTTCATCGAACGGCACGATCTTGAATCTCGCGTCTAAGCATTGTGCTGCCCAGCCCAAGAGACATTCGTAAACTTGTCCAACGTTCATCCGGCTTGGTACACCGAGCGGATTGAGGACGATATCAACCGGAGTACCATCGGGCAAATAGGGCATATCTTCGATCGGTAAAATCCGCGAGATAATTCCTTTGTTTCCGTGTCGTCCCGCCATTTTGTCGCCCACTTGAATCTTGCGTTTTTGTGCAACGTAGACCCGGACGACCATGTTTGCACCTGGCGGCAGTTCATCACCTTGCTCGCGAGTAAACACCCGCACGTCAACGATCCGCCCCTTTTCACCGTTGGGAACGCGCAGCGAGTTATCGCGCACATCCCGCGCCTTTTCACCGAAGATTGCTCTTAACAGTTTTTCTTCGGGGGGCTGATCCGATTCACCTTTCGGAGTCACTTTGCCGACGAGAATATCGCCTGCTTCAACATATGCCCCAATGCGAATGATGCCGTTTTCATCTAACTGACGCAGCGAATCTTCCCCAACGTTGGGAATTTCCCGCGTGATTTCTTCAGGTCCTAACTTCGTTTGACGCGCTTCGATCTCATATTTCTCAATGTGAATCGAGGTGTAAACGTCATCATAAACGAGGCGTTCACTAATCAGAATCGCGTCCTCGTAGTTGTAACCTTCCCACGGCATATAAGCCACGAGAATGTTTTGACCGAGTGCTAATTCACCGCGCTCGGTTGCAGACCCATCTGCGAGAATTTCACCTGCGACGACTTTATCGCCCACGAAGACGATCGGGCGTTGATTCAAACAGGTATCTTGGTTCGATCGCTGATATTTCTGAACCTGATATTCGATCTCTTTGTTCGTTTGCGCGTCCCGCACTCGAATCGAGTTGGCATCGACATAGCTCACTTCACCATCACATCGGCTAACGATCACCATCCCAGAGTCACGCGCCGCTTGTGCTTCGAGTCCGGTTCCTACTAAAGGACGTTCTGGACGCAGTAGCGGAACGGCTTGACGCTGCATGTTCGACCCCATCAATGCACGGTTCGCGTCATCGTGTTCGAGGAACGGAATCAGCGAGGTTGCCACTGAGATGATTTGCACTGGAGAAACGGCGACGTAATCGACTTCTTCAGGGGTTGCGGTCGTGAAGTCTTGACGGTAGCGAACCGCGATCGATTCACCAATGATGTTGTTATCTTCATCGGTATTGATGTCACCCGCTGCCACGCGCAGATCGTCTTCTTCGTCTGCGGTCATGTAGATCGCAGGCAAGTCTTTCCGCACTCGACCGTTCTCGACCTTGTAATAAGGTGTTGCGATAAATCCATAGGGATTTACACGCGCGTGAGTTGCCAACGAACCGATCAAACCTGCGTTCGGACCTTCAGGAGTCTCGATCGGACAAATCCGCCCATAGTGCGATGGGTGAATGTCACGCACCGCGAAACCCGCACGTTCACGAGTTAAACCACCCGGACCTAATGCGCTAATCCGGCGTTTGTGGGTCAATTCAGCTAATGGATTGGTTTGATCCATAAACTGCGACAACTGCGATGATCCGAAGAATTCCTTAATCGCAGCAACCAACGGTTTCGGGTTTACCAACGATGCAGGAGTGAGAGAATCCGCATCAGAAACCGTCATCCGTTCCCGAATGATGCGTTCTAAACGGTTCAAACCGACTCGAACTTGGTTCTGGAGCAGTTCACCCACGGAACGAACACGACGATTACCCAAGTGGTCAATATCGTCGATCATGCCAATATCGAACTCTAGGTTAATCAGATAGTCGATCGCAGAAAGAATATCCTGCGGAGTCAGAACGCGAGTCGTTTCGGGTACATTCAAGCGAAGTTTCTTGTTCAGCTTGTAGCGTCCCACTTTGCCCAAGTCGTAGCGTTTGGGATCAAAGAATCGAGACTCTAAAAGCTGTGCCCCACCAGAAACCGTGGGAGGCTCACCCGGACGCAATTTCCGGTAAAGCTCCATTAGCGCTTCTTCTTCGCCGTACTGACCTTCTTTCTCGATCGTTTTCTGGAAGTACTCCGGATGGCGCAACGAATCAAAAATCTCGTTATCCGTCAGTCCCAGTGCTTTCAAGAGCACTTGAGCCGAGAGTTTCCGAGTCTTATCGATCCGCACCCAAACCAAGTCATTCTTGTCGGTTTCAAACTTCAGCCAAGCGCCTCGGTTCGGAATCAAACTTGCGTTGTAAGTCCGGCGACCATTTTTATCGGTTTCTGATTTGTAGTACACGCCAGGGCTACGGACGATCTGATTCACGATCACCCGTTCTGCACCGTTAATGATGAACGTTCCTCGATCGGTCATCAGCGGCAAGTCACCGATAAATACTTCCTGTTCTTTGATTTCCCCAGTCTCTTTGTTGATGAGGTGAGTGGGGACATACATTTGAACGGCGTAAGTGCCATCTCGGCGTTTCGCTTCATCAACATCGTACTTCGGGCGCTTCAGCTTAAAGTTCTTTCCGATGAAATGAAGCTCTAACTTCCCGGTATAGTCAGTAATAGGCGAAAAACTATCGAGTTCTTCGATCAAGCCTTCTTCAAGGAACCAGCGGAAGCTTGCCCGCTGAATTTCAACCAGATCCGGCAATACAAAAGCGGGGGTGGTGTAAGTCTGCTGCTCAGTCATGCGTCTCCTCTGAAGGGTCGCGCTGCGATCGCGAATCCCAGATTTTACGGTAATTGCAAAAATATGTCAATGCAAAAAGTTTGGGTTTCTTAAGAATCCCAAAACGACAGGATATTCAATTGGTGGAACGAGATAGTAGTCAGTTGAGCCTCCAAGGTTTCCAAGTGAAGGTTGGAACGAAAAAGGTGAGCCGCGAAGCCTTTAGCGTTTGCAAAGCAAATTCGCTCTGAAGGTCAACCTCTCAAAACTGAGATGTTGAGGAGTCAACAGGTGGGTCAAAATTTAGCCTAGTTATTTTTGCACTCTTCTCATTATGACGCAAGTTTTTCGTTTTGTGTCTTGACGATCTCGCGAATCTGTGTGATCTAATTTGCGGACTTGAGAGTGCAGTTAGAAACTGTTTGAAGCGATTCCGTTACTGGCACTGTCCCGCCCGTGAATGGAATTCCGGGGCGGAATGACATCGAAGCGAAGATCTCCAAACAGCTATCCAATTGACGCAAGCTCAGGAACGTTCAAACCAAAGAGTTGACAAGCGTTTCGAGTCGTTTGCGCTGCTAATTGCTCAACCGAAATGTCGCGTAAAGCAGCGACTTGTTGAGCAACGTACTGAACGTAGGAAGGCTCATTCCGCCGTTCGCCGCGCTTGGGAACTGGGGCAAGAAAAGGGCAATCGGTTTCAATTAAAAGACGATCGCTCGGAACCAATTTTGCAGATTCATGAATCGGCTTCGCGTTCTTAAACGTCACCGTACCGCTAAAGCTAATGTAGAACCCCAAATCAAGAAACCATTGAGTTTCTTCTGGCGTTCCGCCCCAGCAGTGCATTACGCCCTTGACTTGTCCTTGTTCTTGCCAAAACTGCCGCAACATTTGCGCCATCGTTTCCGCTGCATCTCGACAGTGAATGATCACAGGCAGATCTAACTGTTTCGCGATCACGAGTTGCGCCCGAAACGCTTCAATCTGTTCCGTGTGATTCTCAGCCTTGAAAAAATCCAAGCCCATTTCACCGATCGCCACAACTCGCTGATCCGACTGCGCTAAGGTCAGAATCTCTGAAACCGAATCAACCGACCACTTTTCCTCAACATCCAAGGGGTGAAGACCCACCGCAAAGAATAATTCAGGAAAGCGATCGGCTAACGCTCGAATTTCATCAAACTCTGACGGCTCTACACAGGAGTGAACGAGTCGAACCACGCCAGCTTCACGCCAACGCGCGGCGATCGCATCCAAGTCTGGCTTGAACGCGTCGAAATTGATATGAACATGGGTATCGATCAGTTGCATTCGCTCTATGAAGCTGCTGCGGTTTGTTTCTTCAGGGCACGGCTGAGACGGGCTTTACGACGAGCACCAGTATTACGATGCAAAACGCCCCGCTTCACAGCTTTATCGATCTTGCTGTAAGCCGCAGACATGGCTTCATCGACTGCTTTTTTCGCTTCATCTGACGGATTTGCTGCAAGCTGATCCACAGCCGTAAAGTATTTCTTCATCAGCGTTTTAATTGCTGACTTGTAGGATTTATTTCGCAAACGATTACGTTCTGCGATTTCAACGCGCTTCTTAGCAGATTTGATATTTGCCACGGTGAGTCTTGGAGAGCTTCTAGAATGGACAGAAAAATAGTCAGATAAAATACTATAACATCGTTGACCAACGATCGTGTCATCCGTTTGAAATCCAGGTTAAGCTAGAGAATAGGGACGAAGAATTTGCCCATTTTGGGCGCGAGATCGTTAGAATCATTCAAGCCCTGCATCTTCTCGGACGGGTTCTTTCACGACTGACACTTCCTAACTCCATGCTGCGAATTATTACTCAGTGGGCTGAGGCAAGATCTGAACTGCGACGCATTTGCGATCGCACTCATGACGATCAAGTTGTACATAAAGAAGCGACAGTCCGGGAGGTACTGCAAGCTGTTAAACGACAAGGCGATCGCGCTCTACTCGCATACACGCTAGAGTTTGACCACCAAGATTTAACGCCTGAAGAATTAAAAGTGAGTGCGCGAGAACTCGAAGATGCGTACCACCAAGTTTCAGGTGAACTCCTTGCTGCGATTCGGCTAGCCCGTCAGCAAATTGAAGCCTTTCACCGTCAGCGCGTTCCGAAAAGCTGGGTGCATTTTGGCGAGGATGAAGTTGTACTCGGAAAACGCTATACACCCGTCGATCGTGCAGGTTTATATGTGCCTGGCGGAAAAGCCTGCTATCCAAGTACGGTTTTGATGAATGCGGTTCCGGCGATCGTCGCTCAAGTGCCGAGAATTGTTATGGTGACACCGCCCGGAAAAGAGAAAGCAATTAATCCAGCGGTTTTGGTTGCAGCGCAAGAAGCGGGCGTGACGGAAATTTATCGAGTTGGAGGAGCGCAGGCGATCGGGGCATTAGCCTATGGAACGGAAACGATCCCCAAAGTTGATGTGATTACAGGTCCTGGTAATATCTATGTCACGCTGGCGAAGAAGTTGGTTTATGGAACAGTTGGAATTGATTCGCTGGCAGGACCTTCAGAAGTGTTGGTGATTGCGGATCACACAGCAAATCCGACTCATGTTGCTGCGGATATGCTGGCTCAAGCGGAACATGATGCAATGGCAGCATCGATTCTGATTACCACTGATTCGATCTTGGCGCGTAAGGTTGTGGATGAAGTGGAACAGCAGTTAATTGATCATCCGCGCCGAATCTTGACCGAGAAAGCGATCGCGCATTACGGCATTGTGATCGTGGTGGATTCGTTAGAGGCTGCGGCAGAACTCTCGAACGAGTTTGCTCCAGAACATTTAGAGCTTGAAGTCACTGATCCGTGGGAACTGCTGCAAAATATTCGCCACGCCGGAGCGATTTTCCTGGGTGATTCGACTCCTGAAGCGGTGGGTGATTATCTGGCTGGACCGAATCACACGCTTCCGACTTCTGGATCGGCTCGATATGCCTCGCCGCTTGGAGTTGAGACGTTTTTGAAACACTCTAGCCTGATTCAATACTCCCCGATCGCGCTTCAAAAAGTTGCCAGTGCTGTAGATACGCTTGCGACCGCAGAAGGGCTACATTCTCACGCCAATTCTGTACGAGTTCGGATGAATGATCTACAAGGTGAAGAATAGGCGGTGTAATTTTTGCGCCGTGGCGAATTCCATTTGCTACGAAGTTGTCTCTACCAGCATCAAGAACCTTGATCTAAGCCGAGATTAACGCTCACCTTCGGCAGGAGGAACAATGTTTTCGCCTCAATTGTCTCCGGATGCCATTCTATTTGACGATCGCACTGATGCCGCTCGTCAACTTGCTCAAGTCGTACTGAACGAAGCACAATCCCTAGATGCTTCTTATGTCGTTTATGCTTTACCGCGTGGCGGAGTCGAGATCGGGGCTACGATCGCTCAAGCACTGCACTGCCCATTGGATATTCTAGTAGCTAAGAAAATTACTCGTCCGCAAGACCCAGAACTCGCGATCGGAGCTGTGACTGCGGATGGTCATGTTTTGCGCTCAGTGAATGCAAGAGTTTCAGGCTGGCAGGAAGCGCTAGAGCGTGCCCAGACTAAAGCAAAAGAGCAGCTTGAGCAATTTCACGATCGTCCCAACGTAACCGCTACAGGCAAAATTGCTCTACTGGTCGATGATGGAATTGCGACGGGAATGACGATTTCGGTGGCTGCGAAAGCGCTACGCGAACAGCAACCGCAAGAAATTTGGATTTGTGCCCCTGTTGCCCCTGCCGTATTGGTCAAACGCTTGTATGATTATGGCGATCGCGTGTTGGTACTAGCGGCTCCGGAGCCATTTTTAAGCGTGAGTCGATTCTATCGATCGTTTCCCCAAGTGGAGATGGAAAGTGCGATCGCAGACTTGAAAAAAACTTTGCAAAGCTGATAAAGATAGGTATGACAGGTTTTTTGGCGCGGGGAAGGTCTATGCGGCAGTGGCGGAGTTTTTGGTACACGATCGAGTTTATGAGTCAGGAGAATCCTCCCCAACTGATTGAGACGCTGATGTTGGCGCTGTCGATGGTGTTGTTTAGCGTCTGGATTGGGCAGGAGAGATTGGCGTATTTGCTGTTGGGATTGGTGCTAACCGTGGGGGCTTGTGCATCGATTTTGGTGCGTGAGGCGCTGATTCCGGCAATTCGTCCGCGTCCGACTCAGGTGATGGCAGCGCTGCTGTTGTTGGTGAGTCTTTACGGGTTCGCGGATTTGCTATTTGCGCCTTGGATTTCGCGGTAAGCAGTAATCATTTGTTGGGCGATCGCGCTCCAACTGTAATGTGTTTGCGCGTGAGTTTGGGCGTTTTTGCCGCGTCGGAGTCGTTCGGCGCGATCGTGAATTGCTGCCTTTAAGGTCTGAGTTAGGCTCTCGACATCGCAACGACAGATCCAACCGGATTGCGATCGCTCGATTTCTTGCCAGATGTGAACTTGATCCGAGATGACCACGGGTGTTCCAACGCTCATTGCTTCCGCGACTGCAATTCCGAAGTTTTCGTAATAGGACGGTAGGACGAATAGATCAGCGGCTTGGAGTAGGGCTGTTTTCTCGTTTCCGGTGATGAAACCGACGATCGAAGTTTTGTCTTGGAGCGGCGAGGATTGAATGCGATCGCGAATTTTCGTTTCGTAACCTGGATCTTGAGGATTTCCACCTGCCAGAACGAAATGAAAGTCTCGATCGAGGTTCTCTAAAGCAGGAAGCAGCAGATCTAAGCCTTTTTTAGGATCGATTCGCGACATGAAAAGTAGGACTGGTTTTTCTTCAGGAATGCCAAACTTTGCACGAATTGGACTCGATCCAGAAGCTTGCAAACTGACACCAAGCGGAATGACAAGATCGCGAGTAAGGGTGTTAAATCGCTCCGAAGTTTTGGCTTCTTGATCACTAGTAAAATGAACGGCAGCGGCTCCTGATAAATTTGGACGTTCTAGCACAGCAGCATAAAGACGTTTGAGATGGTGTTTTTTCTGAAGGTCGGCAGGATCGAGCGTTCCGAGTGGGCGGAGAATGTAGGGGAGTTGGCGCGATCGAGCAATTGCCGCAGAACAAGAACTCACCGGAGAAAAGAGGGCGTGAATGTGAGCGAGATCGTAATTTTGAGCACTGTTTGCAAGCCAGTGAAGTAGATCGATCGAGAATTTATAGCGACGAAACGGTGAGCAGCGAAAGTACAAAATTTCGTAGCCGTTTTGGGCGATCGGAGTTCCCAAAGGTACGTTAAGCGGGGCTTGTCCAACATCGCCATTTGAATTGGTTGTGGCGATCGTGACTTCGATTCCCAATTCTGCTAATGCGCTCGATAGTCCTAATACCATTTGGCTAGGACCTCCGTAAACCAGTGAGATCGACGGTACGATTTGTAAGATTTTCATTGTTTTAGAGGATGTTTGAAAAGTGTGGAAAGTCTCTTCGCTCTCGTTTGCATTCCGCCCTGAAATGGAATTTCGGGCGAATGGACGAAAGTTCATTTTCAATGAACTCAGAACTTGAGACTCGGAGCGAGTCTACTTCAGTAGACTTTCCACGATTCGCCCGAAATTGATTTCAGGGCGGGCAATTGCAGTAAACGAAGACCTTTCAAACGTCCTCTTAGAGCGATCGATAAAATTCCAACAGTTCTTTCGCTAATGCCCGATTTGTATATTTCGCAATCACACGCTGATACCCTCGCTGACCCAATTCTTCAGCAAAACTTGGATTGTCCATTAAGCTTTTAAGTCGATTGGTTAATTCCTCGACATTTCCTTCTGGAAACACCAATCCTGATCGATCGATCACATTTGGAATCTCACCTGAATCCGAACCAATCACTGGAATTTGACACGCCATTGCTTCGATCAGGACGTGCCCAAATTGCTCTTTCCATCCGGCTGATGTCAATGTTTTGAATTGATCTGTTGTTTCAGACGGTAAAACTAAGGTATTCATCAAATTAATGTAATGATGAACTTCTGCATGAGGGACGCTTTCGATCCAGATTAAGCGATCACTAAATCCTAATTTCTTCGCTTGTTGTTGGATTTCTGGTTTAAGAGCGCCTCGTCCTAAAAGAAGCAATTTCCATCTGCGATCGCGCAATTTTTCCAATGACTTGATTAGCGTTAGAATTCCTTTTTCAGGTACAAATCTCCCCGCAAAACCAACAACAAAATCATCTGAATGAATTCCTAATTTTGCAGCAAGCTCGGATTGTGGTTGGCGAGAAAACAAGGAATCATCTACACCCAATTGCGGCATTACACGCAGCTTACCTTGATAACCTCGATCGCGCAAAATTTTTGCTCCATCCTGATTACCAGTAATGATTCCATTTGTATGTTTGAGGTTGTAGGCTTCGAGAAGTGAAATTGGAAACTTTAAATGATAAGGCAAATTCCACCACGTAAAAAAGAGATTTTTCGCTTTTAGTTTAAGTATACGATTGAGCGTAATCAATTGAGTGTATGCCAACGCTTTTGAGCCTTGTTCAACTTGAATGATATTCGGATGAAACTCTTTCAATAATGAGATCAAGTCAGAGCCAAAAGTGAGTAATCCTTGATTGTTTTGACTGAAATTAGAGACAGGGACGACTCGAAATGAACCTTTTTCTCGATAGCAAGTTTCGATCGTATCTTTCAGCACGCCGCCTGGTTTCCATCGCTTAGGAACGACGATCGTGACTTCGATTCCCGGTTCTAAACTCGCTAAGATTCTCAGTTTTTCACAATTGATATCAACAATATAGGAATGACTTGCAACGAGAATTCTCATCGTTTCACCTCGTCTTGTTGCGTGTAGATTTGTCCATCGTTCCAAATAGAGCGAATGATGCTAACGATCGCGCTCAAAAACCCGATCGAGTAAAAGCAAAATCGACTTGCAATTTTGATCAGAGAACCACTTTTGTGACAAGGTGGATGACCTAAAACATGGCAATCAAACAATCGGCAAAAGAAACGTGTAGATTGTGCGATCGTCAGATTTTTTAACCCCATCAAAAAATGATTGTGATAGAAAGTGATTTGATATTTCAGCGATTTCGTACTGATGTCATGACATCCCCCTGTTTCTTCGCCTAAATGCACCAGCGATGCTTCTGGGTCGTACCAAATTATCAAGCCTGTCTTACGCAATCTCAGGCAAAAATCGGATTCTTCCCGGACTGCACTTCCTCGAAATCGCTCATCAAACCAAATCCCGTGCTGCTCAAAAATCTCGCGTCGATACGACATATTGCAGCCCCGCGCACTCAAAACCTGTTGCGGCTTCAGGGTATGCACTAAATTCAAGTGATACCAAGCGATCCCTGGATCGTGCGCTTCTGGTGGCAACTGTTGAATTTCTAATCCTGGTGCAAAATCGGCTAACTTCATGCGATCAAACACCCGCCCTGCTACGCCTCCAATCTTGTCTGAGCGCTGATAATTTCTTGCGTGTGCTGCTAAATATCCTGGCTCCAACTGCACATCATCATCGATAAACAACAGAATTTCGCCTTTCGATCGTCGAACTGCATAATTTCTCGCCCCTGGCAAACTCGCCCAGTCCAGTCTAAACCATTGAATCTTTCCAACCTGCGCCAAATTCTCTAGAAATTGTTGGATGTCCGGCTCATGTACAAGCGTTTGATCAACGACCAACACTTCGTAATTGGAATAATCCTGCTTTAGCACGTCAATCACCGTCTCTTGCAGCGGTTCTTCACGTCCATAAGTCGGAATGATCACCGAAATCAATGGCTGAGTCATGATGCCAAAGGAAACAACGCCATTAGTGTTCCCAGAAACTCTAGATCCTAGACGAAAGGGATACTTAAGGGAGTGTTTTTACTGAAAGATTTGGAGCTGTTGTTACCAAAGCAATTGCTGTCGTAACGACAGCTTCTTCATTCATTACGACGGTCGCGGTTTTCACTGAAAAGATTAAAGCAATTGTTGTGGCAGCTTCTTCATTTGTTGCCACTGGAACAGCGATAGTAACGATCGCTGTTCCAGTGGTTGGGATCGATCTATCACTATCGTTTTCACTTCTTCTTTTGCTTTGAATCTTCAATAGGGAGTGGCTCTAATCGATCGAGTTCTGGCAATTTCAGCGCCACTCCCGCAAAAAACCAGTAATAAACCGCAACCGGATCAACATCTAGCGGATAGTAGTACGTGTTGTAGCTAATCACGAGAACAAACGTCCATAAAACTGCCCCATAACCTCGAAGATTCTTGTCTTTGATTGATCGATACGCTCTAAAGCAAGCGATCGTTAGCGTCGTCACCAAAAGCACGAACAAAATTACCCCGATTGGACCAATTTCATACATCACTTTGGGATAATACGTCTCAATCAGTTCCGTTTCTCCGAGCGCCCGCGCCGAATTGGTTGCCCGTCCTAATCCTTTACCGAGTAGACTTGCCCCGCGTACGACCGTATTAAACTGCTCTCTGATAAACGCATCTGGCGGAGAAGCATTCCACCGACTGACCGCGCTATCGATCCGTTCCTGTACCACGGCGGGATTCGATGCCATCGCGACCACGATCGCACCTGCTAATCCAACCCCGATCGGCAAAAACCGCTTCAAATTTGCAACCTGACCCGTGGTAAAGAGCTGAATCACAATCATCGTTGGCACAAGCATTAATGCAATTCGCTGCCCACAAATCACCGCCATGATCATTGTCCCCAGCATTCCAATACCGCCGATGATCTTCCAGATGAGATTGCGATCGAAAAACGTCACCGCAAAACACGTAAACGTACTCGAAATCAAATACCATCCCCATTGCCACGGAGCGACAAACGTTCCAGGAAGTCGAATCACGCCTTGTTCTGGTGTGTACAGCAGTGAGCCACCCACAAAGCAGCGTGCCTCTAGCGAAGCCTTAAACAATGCCGCGCCTTCTCCTACCGTTCCCTTACAGCGTCCGGTTTTGAGAAACATATACTGCACAAATGCTAAGCCACAACAAATGATGACAATGACCACTGTGACTCGCATGAAGTTGTAAACGTCCTGCTTTCTCTTCATCAAATAGTAAGCGCAGGGAATAAGCGGGGCGTATCCCAGCAGCACTTTCAAGCCCAAAATTCCCATCAAAAAAGGCTTCTCAGAAGGCTTGCCTGTAAACTGTTGTGCTCCATTCACAAACAGCAGCACCAACACACAGTAGACAAGTAGCAACATTAGAGGAGTCTTCAGCGACTTGGGGATCATCATCGAAAGCTGCTGCCGCTTACAGTATTGATAAACCGTAATTAAGGCAGGAATATACATCCCATCTTTCGCCAACTGCATGAGTGGATTGTTTCCCACTGTCGCATAAGTAATTGTGCCACCAAACGGCATATAAATCAGAAAGGCGTGAAGTGCGTGCCAGGGAAACTTAAACGACAGCATTAAGGTGAGAATTCCAGCAAATCCTCCGCCTGCTCCTTTGATTCCTCCGATCGCAAACAGCATCACTCCTGCGACGAGCGAAACCATTGTGGACATCGAAATAAAGTTAATTGCCGCTTTGCGGGCTTGAAGCGCTTTCCGCTTTTCAGCTAAACGCTCTTTTAAGGTAAGGGTTGAGTCTGTGTCGATCGTCGATTTGCCTTTCCGCTTTTTCGCCATACGTGTCGGGCAACACTGATACCGTTGTTAAATTAAGCACCTGAATCATAGCCGAGAACCTGCGATCGGGAAGACTAATTGCAGCCCTCCATTTGCCTGCATCATGATTGATCGAAACGTTCTGCTTCATGGGCGGAAAAGTCTGACTCTAGAGATTCTTTTTGGTTGCGCGATCGTCATCGGAATCTGCTTCCGTCTCCTCAATCTCGGAACCCGCGAATTTTGGTACGACGAAGTTTTATCGCTGCTGCTCTCGACAGGTCAAAGACTGCGATACTCGCTGCAAGGTGATGCCCCGATCGCGCTCGCTCAATACACTGCACTGTTAAACTTGCCGCCTGAAGATTCTTTTGGTGCGATCGCTAAAACGCTGCAAGGTTTGATGCGCGGTCTTTACAAAGGAGAACCCCATCCCCCCGTCTTCTTTTTGACTCAGCACATTTGGCTCCGCTTGTTTGGTAATCGTGAAATTGCGATGCGAAGCTTACCCGCGCTGTGGAGTATTGGCGCGATCGCGTCGGCTTATGGATTAGGGCGAAAACTACTCGATCATCGGAGCGGATTACTGTTCGCGGCACTCTTGGCAACGAATCCCTTTTATCTGTTTCACTCGCTCAATGTTCGGATGTATACACCGCTGGTACTGTGGGCAATTCTGAGCGTTTGGGCACTTCTAGAACTGATGTCGCGTCCTGGCTGGCAGTGGCGAATTACATTTATCTTATCGATCGTCTTTGGTCTACTCACTTTTTACTTATTCATTTACTGGGTCGTCGTTCTAGCGGCACTTGTTTTAGTGTTAGATCGGAAACACTGGTTTCAATACAGTATGAGTGGCGCGATCGTAGGATTGATTACTCTGCCGTGGGTGATTCTGGGAACGTTGAAACAGTTAAGAAATGCTGACTTCGATCGCTTCGGAGTGCGAGAAGGCAACCCTATTTTTCTACACCTTCAGGATCTCTTTCAAACCGTAGGAACGCATTTAGTGGTCGGAGATTGGGCGACGAGCTTAGCGACACAAACGATTGCGATCGTCGGACTGATGACCAGTGTGGGACTTGGACTAACAGCGATCTATCTTTGGAAGGCTGCTCAAAGATTTAGCTTGACGGTAGGATTGGGGATGAGTGTTTTCCCTCTGCTCCTGGCATTTTGTGTCGATGTTTTGACGCGAAAATATACGCTGGGATTCGGTTGGGGTCGGGCGCTCATTTTTGTGCTGCCAGGGTGGTTGTTGCTGATGACGATCGCGATTCAACACCTCAAAGCACGACAAGGCATCGTGGCATTAACGTTACTGTTGCTTTACCTAGCGATCGATGGGGGGGATTTGACTTTGAGACCCCGATCAGTGTTTCATCAAGTGGCAGAGATAGTGCAATTCGACTCGACTCCGACACTGATTGCAATGGATTCTCAAGCCTGGGGACACGTTAATCGCCTAGCGTATTACATTCCGTCCACCAGCTGCGTCGATCTGCTTGCTCAGCCTGCGAGTCAACTCGGTGCCAGCCTAAAAGCTGCGTTGACCTCTCATGCTTATCGTCGGGTGATTTGGCTTGAAAGTGGTGATCCGGTCTGGTCGTCGCATACAACGGCTCAAGAACATCAACAGATTCAGCAGGTTTTAGAGGAACGATTCTCGATCGCCAAGACTCAATCTATTGTGGGAACCATGAGTCTGGATGAGTTTCAACTCAAACTGTATCAAACTGCCCCATAATCTCTGTCGTCTTATCCCTAACTGCCTCATGATTGTGCCTCCTTCACTTCTGCTTCCGCCGTCCGGTGAATTGAAAATTCCTCATGCTTCAGCCGCAGAGCGATCGCAGAAGTCAATCTACTTTTCGCTAGTGGTTCCGACTTACAACGAAGGGCGGAATGTCGAACAGGTGGTACGAATCTTATCAAGTTTGCTCGATCACGCCCTTCCGAACGATTACGAATTGATTATTGTCGATGATGACAGCCCCGATCTCACCTGGGAAGTTGCTCAGCAGATGACGGTAGATTATCCGAATTTGCGTGTGATGCGGCGACAGGAGGAACGCGGGCTATCGACTGCCGTGATTCGAGGCTGGCAGGCGGCACGGGGGGAAGTGTTAGGCGTGATCGACGGGGATTTGCAGCATCCGCCTGAAGTTTTGCTAAAACTGCTTCAAGCGGTGAAAAATGGTGCAGACTTGGCAGTTGCAAGTCGCCATGTGGAAGGCGGAGGAACAAGCGACTGGGGGTTTATCCGCAGATTTTTATCGCGTGGTGCACAATTAATCGGATTGGTGATTTTGCCGAATGTGGTGGGTCGCGTGTCTGATCCGATGAGCGGCTATTTTATGGTGAGACGAAGCGCGATCGCCGATTGTCTACTGAGTCCGCTCGGTTATAAAATTCTGCTCGAAGTGCTCGGTCGCGGTCAGATCGATCGCGTAACGGAAGTGGGCTATGTGTTCCAAGAGCGTCAAGAAGGCGAAAGTAAAGTCACTTGGCGGCAGTACGTTGAATATTTGATGCACTTGGGTAAATTGCGATCGCGCGGTAGAATCAGCCGCTTGCGCGAAAAATTCCAGCTTGGGCGATTTTTGCGGTTTGGCTTGGTTGGATTCAGCGGCGTTTTTGTCGATATGGCAGCATTTTATCTGTTGCGATCGCAGTTCGATCTCGGCATCGCCCGCAGTACGATTCTCTCTGCCGAACTCGCGGTAATTAATAACTTCTTGTGGAACGATTTATGGACGTTTGGTGATATTTCGCGCGGACAACCCGGAAAACAGCAGCGATTTAAGCGTTTTCTGAAATTCAACACAATTTGTCTGATGGGCATTATTCTACAGGCGTTGATTGTGAGTTTATTTCACGACGTATTCCACATCAGCGAGTACATTGCAAAACCGATCGCGATCGTGCTTGTCACTTTTTGGAACTTCTGGATTAATTTGAAGCTCAGTTGGCGGGTCACGGATGTCCGGCGTAAATGATCGCTTTCTGGATGTCGCGCTCAACTGAATTTGAAGGAACTATAAAGACGAACTTCTTGTTCGGTTTATTTCTTCAAATCAAAAGGTTATCCCATGAGCTTCCAGATTGATCGCGGGCTATTTCTTCATGACTTCTCTGACTTTCATGCGATTTTAGGAGTCTCGATCGAGGCAGATGTTAAAGAAATCCGTAAACACTATCTGAAAATTGCTCGTCGTTTGCATCCCGATAGCTATACTGCCGAGGGTGAAAGCGATAAACAGCTTGCAGGACAACTGTTATCGAAGCTAGTGAATCCAGCTTGGCAGTATCTTTCTCAAGAAAAAACTCGTACCGATCATCTGCTTGTCCTCAACATGAAAGGGCAAGGAGCCGCGCGGAAACGACAGGAATTAGAATTTGGAAGCAATCTTGCAAAGCAGCTTTTATCCTCGAACAACCCCGATCATTTTTACCGTACGGCGCTGAAGGATTTATCCGATCGACAATATGAACAGTTAGATCAAGCGATCGAACTCATCGCCCAAATCAGCGAACTCAATTTGGCATTTCTTGTTACAAAGAACGGCAGTACAGACAACCCACCGAAAAGCCAAATCTACACCACGACGACAACGCCAACTGCAACTAAAGCGCCCGAACCCGAAAAAACACCAACCGAATCGCTCAGTGATCAGTATTACCGTCGAGCAGAAGGATTTGTGGCAAAGGGAAATTATGCCCAAGCAACGATAGAATTGCGAGATGCCCTAAAGATTGAGCCAAACAGTAGCCGCTGTCATAGTTTAATGGGCATGGTGTATTTGCGCCAAAATCAACCAACCATGGCGAAAATTCATTTCACCAAAGCGCTCTCGGTTGATCCGCAAGACCCGATCGCATTAGAGGGCAAACAAAAGCTCGAACCCGCTGCTGCAAAACTGTCAGTCAGTCCGTCAGCAACCAAATCCAATTCGACCAATCCCAGTTCGACAAAATCCAGCGGCAGTCTGTTTGGCAATCTTTTTAGCAAGAAAAAGTAACCTTTCATATCAAGACTCAATGGTTTACCAGCCCCCCGCAGGTGCACGCGACCTCCTGCCTCTGGATGTCGCTCAAAAACGTTGGATTGAAGATCGGCTCCAGCAGGTGTTTCACGGTTGGGGCTATCACCGAATTATTACCTCGACCTTAGAACGTCTGGATACTTTGATGGCAGGAGGCGCGATCGAGCGATCAACCGTGATTCAACTACACCAACTCGAAGAAGCTCCACTCGGCTTACGACCCGAATTAACGGCTTCGATCGCGCGTACGGTTGCCACTCGGCTCTCAAACAGCACCTTTCCACAGCGGCTTTACTACAACGCCAATGTGTTTCGTCGTGCTCAAGAGGGCAGTCATAACCGTCAGCAGGAATTTTATCAAGCGGGTGTGGAATTACTCGGCGGTGGAGGTGTGCGATCAGATGCCGAAATTCTTTTACTGCTGCTGGATTGTTTAAAGAGTTTGGATCTATCGGGACAGTTAATTTTAGGAGAAGCGGGATTAATGCGATCGCTGCTATCCAGTTTTCCCGAAGCGATTCGCCTAAAAGTGCGTCGAGCGATCGCGCATCTTGATCGATTGGAATTAGAAGCATTGCCTTTATCGGATGAATTACGCGATCGAGCATTGTTGCTGTTGGATCTGCGCGGAAAACCTACCGATGTTTTACAAAAGGTCAGTAGCTTAAATCTGGATGAAACAGAGCGCTCGATCGTCAACAACCTCAAATCTTTGATTGAACTTTTGCAAGCCAGTGCTGATGTTCATCTCGTGCTGGATCTGAGCTTGATTCGTACGTTTGATTACTACACCGGGATTGTGTTTGAAGTGGTCACACAATCGGGACAGGTTGTACTTGGACAGGGTGGAAGATACGATCGCTTGCTCGGACAGTTTCATCCACAGGGTGAATCGATTCCTGGGATCGGCTTCTCGCTCCAGCTTGAGAATTTGCATCAAGTGTTGCTCACGGCTGAACAGCTACCGAAACAAACCCGATCCTGTGACTGGCTAGTGGTATCGGAGGTGCCACAATTGGCGTTTGCCTATGCTCGAAAGCTGCGGCAGTTGGGCGATCAAGTTGAAGTGGATCTAAGTTCTGGCACTCGTGAACAGATCCAGAATTATGCCCAACAGCGGCGAATTGCTCAAATTGCTTGGGTTAAAGCAGATGGAGAGGTTGTGGTAGAGAAGCAGTAGGTTGCTAGATCGCAGAAGCACGATCGCGCCAAAAAGGTTTCGATTTTTGCTGAATTGCCCCGATCGGTTGGTGGCTCGGCATTCCTAACCCAAAGCCCTGTCCCAAATCCACGCCGATCGCTCGGCAAAACTCAATATCTTCTGGTGCTTCCAGTCCTTCGGCTAACACGGTGATCCCCAATTCTTGCGCCACTTGAGCGAGGCTTTTCACCATGACTTGCTTCATATCATAGTGGCCGCATCCATGAATTATACCAAATCTCCAAAACCAGACTACAGATGATATAACTCAAGTGTTGCATTCTGTTCGCAGTCATGACAGGCGT
>PSLO01000186.1:0-1968 GCA_040289665.1 Leptolyngbya sp. ERB_1_1
CAGCTAGCATAAAGTCATTTTTAACGCTGTTTTAGTCCTCTCTATACTCTCACAACTGACCTGGGATTGCTATATTATGTTGATCTGTTTGCAGACATTGAGCGTAATATCAGTGAAATTATCGACTTTCTAAGGGATCTCATTGTTGATCCAATCGAGGCAAAAGATGATGAAGAACTGGAGTCCTTGGATTTTACAGATGTTCTTAAAGAGATCAAGAAGATCTTATTAAGACCTTAGGAGATGATAGAGGATAAGAATGTCAACAGTTTCAGTTGAAGTGCGATCGCATCGCTGTAGGTTGAGCTTTCTGCGTCAACTTAACAACTTCTGGTTTACTCCTTCCTGCTACCTCAGCGATCGCTAAGTCACAGAAACAAGTTGCGAACAGATTGAAGTGTCAGTAGAAGGCTTGTCGATCGCGGTATCGCAGAGCGTACAATCATTCTATTTTCTATGTACGATGATACCTGCCGATTTCTTGCCGAACACTTCTCCACCGACTTCGCCAGTTGGCTCTTGGGAGAACCTGTCGAAATGACAGAACTTAAACCTTCCGAACTTCTGCTTGACCCCATTCGTGCTGATGCAATGATTCTGCTCCAGTCCGATGAATCTATTCTCCACATTGAGTTCCAAACGCTACCAAAGGAGGAAATTCCATTTCGGATGTTGGATTATCGGGTTCGGGGGAAGCGACGCTATAAAAATAAAACGATGCAGCAGGTGGTAATTTATCTGAAATCGTCTACCTCTGAGCTTGCCTATCAAAACGCCTATGTAATGGAACGCACTCGTCATGAATTCGACGTGATTCGGCTGTGCGAGCAACCCGCCTCAGTCTTTTTGCAATATCCTGGTCTACTGCCATTTGCGGCGTTAGGACAGACTGCAAATCCAGCAGAAACGTTACGTCAAGCAACTGAAATCGTAGATCAGATTGAAGACCTCACAACACAGGCGAATCTGATGGCAGCCTCAGCAATTTTAGCTGGGTTAAGATTAGAACGGGAAGTAATTTACAGCTTAGTACGGAGGGACATCATGCAGGAATCAGTCATTTATCGTTCGATTCAGGAAGAAGCAGAGGCAAGAGCAGAAGCGAGGAAACAAAGAGAAATTGCGCTCAACCTTTTACGAAGTGGTGTAGATATTAGTCTCATCGCGTCTTCAACAGGCTTGTCAGTTGAAGAAGTTCAACAACTTCAACAACACATCAACGAATCCACCTCCAGCTAAGGCTTTCTCACTTTCGCTTGTCGAGTGTGCAAATCCAATTTTGCCCGTAGCTCGTCCTTAATGCGATTCATGATTGACTCCTCATCTAGCGAAGCAAGAATTCGAGTCACCACCGCTTTCGGACTTTCCGTACCCCAAGAGGCATCATTTGCCAGATAAGCTTTTGTCACTTGAGCGATCGCATAAGTCGAAACCCCCGCCACGGCTCCCTGAGTTAGCGCCACCGTCACATAAGGCGCGAGCGACAATCCCCCCGTTGCCGGAGCCGATAGCCCTAAAAATCCTTTCAGCGAACTCAATCCCAAATTTGTCAACAGTTCAGTCGCGGTAATGCCACCCATTGCGATCGCGATCCGTTGAAGCAGCTTCACTGCACCTTGCTGCGTCATGTGAATCCCGTAGAGCTTTGACAAACTCATAATCATTGCCACATCGATCGTAGCACTGCTAATCATGTCGAGGACCATGATCGGATTCACCGCAGTCGCGATCGCTTTGGTCATTACACCGTTCCAAATCACCTGGTTTGCATTCTGATCTCGAATTGCTAACTTACGCTGGAGTAAGCGATCGTGAACATCATCCGCAAACAGCATCGAATTCAGTGCGACCAACGATTTTCCTTCTCGGTGCAGCACTTCAAGAATTTTAAGCTTGAGATCTTGAACTTGCGGTTCTGCTTTGATCATTTGGGCAGACATTCGACCATCCACTCGTTTCACGGCTCGT
>PSLO01000186.1:1993-3652 GCA_040289665.1 Leptolyngbya sp. ERB_1_1
AAAGGAGAAGCCGCCGCCATGACAATCTCATCCGGTGACAGCAGTTCTTTCACTCGCTCATCACGAATTTTTTGATAGATGCTCATGCGATCAGCATCAGGATACTGATCGATCTTGTTAAACACCAGAATGATCGGTTTGCCAAATTCCCGCAGTTCCGAAAGGGCTTGGAATTCAACTTTAGTAATATCGCCGGAAACAATGAAAAGTAACAGATCGGCTTGTTGTGCAACCTGACGCGCTAAAGCTTCTCTGGCTTCTCCATTCACCTCATCGATTCCAGGCGTGTCGATTAATTCGATTTGAGAATGACTCGCACTCGGCAAAGTCACGCGCAAAATTTCCTGATCGCTGCCCTCGATCGCTTCGCTTGCAACCCTCCACTGAGCGGATTGCTGTGATCGCGTGACTCCGTGTACTGCGCCCGTTTCAAAAATGGGCTGACCCAAAAGGGCATTCAGCAGCGAAGACTTACCCCGCCCGACCATTCCAAATGCTGCGATTTGAACCACGAGACGATCGAGCTTTTCTAACATCGTCTCTAGTCCGTGAATTTCTGACTCCAGCCCCGATCGCTCTTGGGCAGTTAAATCTAGATTCTCAACTAGATTTCGTAGCGTCGTTTGCGCCTGTCGATAATTTAACTCAGCTTGGATCTCATCGAACCCTAAAATCGCTTCGTCTAGCTCCTGATCCAAGGATTTGCCAGCATCGGAAATGGAGTCAGTCATAAATTCACTGGAGAAGTAATCTTCACTTCTCACATCCTAGCAATGCTGCCAATAAACGGTCTTTTGACAAAAAATCGATTCTTGATTGAAGAATCGACTGTACCGTTAACGGTAGCGGCGATTGCGTCGAGCGACGATCGCTTTACGTTTGCGTTTTTCTAGCGGTGTTTCAAAATGACGATGCGATCGCAAATCTGCCAAAATTCCAGCTTTTGAGACTTGGCGCTTAAAGCGGCGCAACGCTGAATCGATGCCTTCGTTTTCCCCTAAAACCACTTGGGTCATGCTGTATCCTCCAGTAGATTAAAAGTTGTAGATTTTCGCTCTCATCAGACTAAAAATTGCTGTCCACACGTGAGTATGCACAGCACCCCAGAGAACGCGCAACCTACCATCATGCAGATTAGCACAAATCTCAGTGTCTAGCGTACAAGCTGATGCAGAAAACACAGATCCAAAGCGCTGAAATTCGTACTCAGAGCGATCTGGAGATTTTCCATCGCTGCAATTAGCCACTGAACGCGATCGCGCCTGTAGCGCTCGTAATGATGAAACAAAATCGAAAATCGCTTCTCTAAATAAGGCTTTACCCGCCGACAAAGTAAAACGATTTGCAGCAAAAGCTGTGTTGTTGAGGTCGCTCCTAGATTAGAGAGCAAATCGATAAAAACAAAGTGATGTGGCTGGTGTGCGCTTTCAACAACGAGAAAATTCAGCAGTTGGCTACAAGTTCGTACCATCAGAAAATCAGTCAACGGTTGCGATTCACTTTCTGGAGAAAGATTCACTAATAAATCGTCTAACTGCTGATTGAAGTGGCGCTTTCCGTAAGCAGGATTCACAGCATTGGTGAGATATAGCAATCCCAGGTCAGTTGTGAGAGTATAGAGAGGACTAAAACAGCGTTAAAAATGACTTTATGCTAGCT
>PSLO01000187.1:0-3555 GCA_040289665.1 Leptolyngbya sp. ERB_1_1
TACTGCCGTATCGCTCAAAGCTCATCGAGTCGCACTGGTAGAACCAGTGGCTTACCCCAAAGATTCAGTTACTTTCTCGATCGAATTACAGATCTCTGCGTGTGATGTTGGTTTGCGATCACACCAATTTTTTACGGTGCAATTTGAGTCGCTGTGGTTGAGCCGAGTTGCAGCGCATAGAGATTTGCGTAAATTCCTTGTTGGGCAAGTAATTCCGTGTGCGTTCCATGTTCTACAATTTGTCCGCCTTGTACAACCAAGACTTGATCGGCTTGAGTTACAGTGCTAAGGCGATGGGCAATCACAAAACTGGTGCGATTTTGAAGTAATCGAGCGATCGCATCTTGCACCAGTGCCTCTGTGCGCGTATCAATGCTGCTCGTCGCTTCATCCAGAATCAAAATTCGGGGCTGAATCAGCACTGCGCGCGCAATACTAATTAGCTGACGTTGCCCTTGACTCAGCATTGCTCCCCGTTCGCCTAAGTACGTGGAATACCCTTGCGGCAAGGTCGTAATTAGCTCATGCACGTTTGCAATTTGTGCGGCTGCTTCGATCTCTGCTTGAGTTGCTTCTGGTTTCCCAAATGCAATGTTTTCGGCAACAGTTCCGCTAAACAAGATGGTGTCTTGTAGAACAATCCCAATTTGACGACGTAAACTCGCTTGCGTGACCGTTCTGACATCGATTCCATCAATCATCACTGAACCGTTAGTGACATCATAAAAGCGAAGAATCAAGTTAATAATCGTGCTTTTTCCCGCTCCGGTGGCACCAACAAGCGCGATCGTTTGTCCAGGTTTCGCCAGCAAATTTACGTCATTTAATACTCGCTGATTCAGTGTGTAGCCAAAGGAAACGTTTTGAAATTGAACTTCGCCCTGAATCGGTGGCATCTCGATCGCATTGGGCGCATCATTAAGCTGCGACGGTTCATCGAGTAAGCTAAAAATTCGTTCGAGTCCTGCTAATGCTGATTGTGCTTGCGTATAGAACTGACTCAAAATCTGAATGGGTCTGAAGAATTGTTGAACATAAATTAAGAATGCAGTTACAACTCCAACAGTTGCTTGTCCGGTTACAGCTAAATAACCACCGCATGCCAACACGCCCGCTGTTGCTAACGTATTGAGAAAATCGATCGACGGTAAGAATGCTGCCGTGATTGCAACTGCTTGAATATTGGCATCACGGTTTGCAGCGTTTAGGTGATCAAATTCGTCAATGTTAAGCTGAACGCGATTAAAAGCTTGAGCTTCACGTACACTGCTAATATCTTCTTCAAGCTTGGTAGATAGCTCTCCAATCGTTTTTCGTGTGACTCGAAACCGCGATCGTGCCCAGCGTGAAAAAATAGCTGTGGTTAAAATCATCAATGGTACGACGAAGTTGCTTACAAGCCCAAGTTGTAGATTAAGCGATAGCATTGCAATGATGATGCCAAGCAAACTAAACAAGTTACCTAACATCTGCGCGATCGTTTGACCGAATGCTTGATTGACTGTGCTGACATCATTGAGCAAACGGCTCATCAAATCTCCAGCTTCACTGCGATCGAAATAGCTCAACGGTAAGCTTTGGATCTTGGCAAAGATATCTTGCCGCAGTTGTGCAAGAACTTGCTGTACAATCCAACCGACCCTTACAATCTGTTCACGAATTGCTTGAATGCCGATGAGATAAATGATGGTGAGTGCAAGCAATCCGAGCAGTAAGTTTTGCAGATCGCCTTGGGCAATCAAGTGATCGATCGCCCATCCGATAAAAAGCGGTCCGATTGCCTGTGTTGCGGCTCCAATGATCACGCATAGCATCGCGATCGGAATTTTTGAACGATATGGTTGTAGATACTGCAAAAATCGCCTGAGTGTGGGCATCTGGCGCGATGACTTTTCGGTTGCTGCAAAAGAACTTCTCATGATCGTTTCACCTGAGATTCTAAAATCGCGCTGTACAGTGGGCTGGTGTGCATTAGTTCTTCATGGGTTCCCTGAGCGACTAACACGCCTTGATCCATGAGCAAAATACGATCGGCATTCCGAACAGTCGTAATGCGTTGTGCGATGACAAATGAAGTGCAGGTTTTTTGCTCCATTAGATGATCGAGTGCATCTTGGATTTGCGCGGCGGTTTTGGCATCAACGGCTGAGGTGCTGTCATCGAGAATTAGAATCCGGTAGTCAGTTAGCAGGGTACGAGCGATCGCAATTCGCTGCTTTTGTCCGCCCGATAATCCGACTCCGCGTTCTCCAACGATCGTGTTATACCCATCGGGAAGACCTGCAATAAAGTCGTGAATCTGGGCGGTTTTTGCAGCCTCGATAATTTCAGAGAGCGACGCACCAGATTTTGCATAAGCAATATTTTCTCGTAGCGTACCAGAAAATAGCGTCGTTTCTTGAAATACAATGCCGATCCGCGATCGTAAACTCATGAGGTTAAACTCTCGCACATCATGCCCATCAATTCTCACTGCGCCTCCAGTCGGATCATAAAACCGAGGCAGCAAATTGACGATCGTGCTTTTTCCCGATCCGGTCATTCCTAAAATCGCAATTAGCTCGTTTGGCTTAGTTTCAAAGGAGACGTTTTTCAGGGCTTCAACCGTTGCGCCCGGATAGCGAAATGACACGTTTTCAAACGTAATTCTTCCGCCGCATTTTTCAAACGGGATCGCATTGGGTCGATCGTGAATTTCGATTTCTGCATCGAGGACTTCATATACGCGTTCAGCAGAGGCGGCGGCTTGCGCGATCGCGGGTGCAGCAAATCCGATCAATAAAATTGGCTGAAGAATGAACAGTAAGTATGAATTAAATGCAACGAGTTCGCCAATGGAAAATTGTCGATGAATCACTTGTGCGCCGCCATATCCTACAACCGCAACTGTAATCAAATTGCTCAACAGAAAAATCAACGGGAACGTATTCCGAATTGCGTACAGCGTTTTCATGCTGACAGCAACTAATTCATTGTTCAAGGCTGTGTATCGGGCTTGCTCTTGCGATTCCCGCACAAATGCTTTAACGACGCGCACACCAAGTAGATTTTCTTGCAAAACGGCATTGAGATCACCGAGTTGCTGCTGTACACGTTGAAATACAGTGCCATTTCGACTAAAGAATCGTGTTAATAGCCAAGCTGCGAGCGGTACTGATGTCAATGTGATCAGCGCTAATTGCCAATTCATAATCAGCAAAATTGTCGCAATCGTCACCAACGTTACGACTGCCCCGATTACCTGAATCAAGCTTGTTCCGATGAACGATCGAATCTGCTCGATATCGCTGGTAGCACGAGTAATAAGCTGTGAAGTTTGGGCGCGATCGTGATAACTAAAACTCAGTGTTTCAATCTTGGTAAAAATTTGGTTGCGTAGATCATACGCCAATCCTTGTGAAGTCGATTCTGACCAGAAGGTTTGACCAAAGTTAAACAGTCCCCGCGCGATCGCTGCAATCACCATCAGGGCTGCACTTTGCCACACGACTGTAGAATTTTTATCCGCAATCCCTTGATCAATGCCCCACCGAAAGATCTGCGGAGTCACGGCGG
>PSLO01000044.1:0-33305 GCA_040289665.1 Leptolyngbya sp. ERB_1_1
TGTGCGTTAAGTCATTGAATCTGTCGGAAATCTCTTAGCGTTTATGATTCATGCAACAAAGCCGAGACTGACTATAATTGCATAAACCTTTTCTTCTCACGCGCGAATTATCAGCCGTGCAATGATTTGAATCTCGATCCATTTAAATTCACATCATGAGAGTGTTTGCACTCGTCTCTATTAATTTCCATTTCAGTCAACGCTTTTATACCCATACGACCGTGATCAGCCATTGACAAACAATTAGAATCTAAACACAACGCTGATTTGCGATTCATTGCCGATTGGTACAGGATAAAGCGATGGTGATATACCCAGCCTCGATTCGCGAATTCGTCGAGCCTGCCCCCGTTTGCTTACAGTCGGCAACTGTGGCTGAAGTAATCGAACGAATCGGGCACGCCCACGCTGACCGCTTAGTCCTTGTAGATGAGCGGCAGTTTCCGATCGGCATCGTTCACGCGCATCGTCTGTTGTTGCACGTCCGCCAGTCGCAGGACATCGATCTCAAACCGCTGATCGAATCCCTACCGCTGATCGATGAAACAACCGATTTGCTTGAAATTCAGTTTACAAATTCGATCCGATACTGGGCGGTGATTGATCGATCGGCTCAATTTGTCGGATTAATCGACAGTTTCTCTCTACGATCGTGGTTAGAGTTTATCGATTCAGCGAATCTGGCGAAACCTGTAAAGCTGTCCTCCGAATGGCTCTGGCATCGAGCAAAAGCTGACACTTGTGCAGAATTAGAGCGAACGCGAAGCGCGGCGAAGCCAACGCCGACCGAGATGAACCGTCTGAAGCAACAGATTCAAGTTCAGATCGCAGAACTTGGATACGCGACAACGATCAACGGAGAACTGCTCCGCTTCGATGTGCCTGTTAAAGATGTGCCTGTTAAACAAGACAGCAAGGCAGCGCTGATGCAGTTTCTCGAACATTTGCCGCTGCCGCTGATGCTCCAAACCCAAACCGGAGAAGTGATTGCCCAAAATAAAGTTTGGACAGAGCAACTCGGTGATGTCGTGGATTTAAACTGGGTGCAGCGAGATGCCGCCACGTTTTTAGAGTACGCCGCGCCGCCAGCCACCGTAACTACTTCAAAAAATACCGCATCATCAAGCAGCGCATCGCTTGAGCCAGTTGCTTCAAAGCTCTGCCAAATCGGTTTCACTCCGAATACCTGTATTTGTATCTGTCCATTGAAGAATGGACAAGAGCGGATCTTACAGTTTGCCAAGATTCCACTCGGAGAGTTGTTCTCGCATCAAGGCACGCTCGAAGCGGATGTAGACGAAACGTTTCGACTCGCAGCGTTTGAGCAAGGAACGACTGAATTTGATCGATCTCGAACGACCGAAGAAAGCGTCTGGCTTGTATTAGCCCAAGATGTCACAGAACAGCAGCAACTCTCACGAGAACTTGCAGCCAAGAATGCTGATCTCGTTCAACTAAACCGCCTCAAAGATGAATTTCTTGCCTGCATCAGTCATGAACTGAGAACGCCATTGACTGCTGTTTTAGGCTTATCGAGCTTGCTCAAAGATCAGCTTTCAGGCACTTTGACCGAGCGCCAAGCCCGATACGCCCAACTGATTCACCGCAGTGGGCGACACTTGATGGCGATCGTCAATGATATTCTCGATCTAACAAGAATTGAAACCGGACAAATCGAACTCACGCTCTATTCTGTCAGTGTGCAAGCGTTGTGCGATCGAGCGATCGAGCAGGCACAACAGGTATGTTTAGAAGAAGAAAAGCCAGAAACAAGAACCGCGCTCAATGCAACCGCAGCGTTAGCCAATTGCACGTTAGAAATTGAGCCAGGATTAGAAGCTTTAGTCGCGGATGAATTGCGTCTGCGCCAAATGTTGGTGCATCTCCTCTCCAATGCGTTGAAATTCACAGACCCATCCGGACGAATTGGATTAAGAGTGAATCGTTGGGAAGGTTGGATTGCATTCACCGTTTGGGACACCGGAATTGGCATTCCTGCTGAGAAGCAACATTTGATTTTCCAAAAGTTCCAGCAGCTTGAGAATCCGATGACTCGTCGATTTGAAGGGGCAGGACTGGGATTGGTACTGACTCAACGCTTAGCGCGACTCCATGGAGGCGATGTTTCGTTTGTTTCCAAAGAAGAGCAGGGCAGCGAATTCACGCTTTTATTACCGCCAACTCATCCGCAACCAACGAACAGTATCGCCGTTCCTCGCGTGAAACCCTCGGTGCCTGCACACGAGAACGGGTTCGACAATCGACTCGTCTTAGTCGTCGAAGCCGTGGTGAAATCGATCGAGCTTCTGTCTGAGCAACTGGCGGAACTGGGATATCGTGTGGTGATTGCTCGATCGGGAACCGAAGCTGTCGAAAAAGCCCGTCGCCTCCAACCTTGCGCGGTCTTCCTCAATCCACTCCTGCCCACTTTGTCGGGTTGGGATGTTCTCACGCTGTTGAAAGCCGAGCCGGAAACGCGAGAGATTCCCGTTGTTGTTACTGGAACACGGGGCGATCGAGAACAGGCATACCGCAATCAAGCCGATGGATTTTTGGCATTGCCGATCGTACAAAAATCGCTTGAGCAAGTTCTAAATCAACTCACACCCGATGAACCTGCGGTACGCTCGATCGTTGAATCGTCACCTCAAACTTTAGTGATTTTGCGGCTCAGCCCGACTCGCTATGGAGAGCTTCACCGCTTGGGAACGAATGCCGAAATTGATCTCAATACCTTGCTGCATAGCCAGAATTATCGCGTGGTCGAAGCCGACGACCTAGAGCAAGCCGAACTCCTCGCTCAAGTTTGGAAACCAAATATTGTTCTACTGGATGGCACTGTTCCTGATCCAATGGGATATTTGAGACTTTTGGGCGACTGTAGCTTTCTCGCTTCATTACCGCTGGTCACGCTTGATCCAGTCACAACCCAAGCCGCTAGTCAAGTGCCAGGACTAACTGTGTTTCCGTGTTTAGCACCTGTTACCGAAACCTCAGAAGCACTGCTGCAGGTCATTCAAGTAGCGGCGGGATTCGCGTAGCGACCGTTTGTATTGGCGATCAATTCTGCCAGGCTGAGATCGCCTGAAGCGAAACGTTCGGACTGGCTGCAAGCCGTGATGCAGTATCTTCAAACTGCTGGATTTCGCGGCATGATGGCGCGATCGTGGCAAGATGTGGTGCAAAAACTTGACACTCAAAGCATCGATTTACTCTTGCTCCACGCCACTGACTTAGATCAATCGATGATTCAACAGCTTGCACCGTTAAAGCGGTTCTGCGAAAAAGTCGCGATCGTCGTCATCAATCATCAACCCGAAAACACACCGCTTCTAGAAGCGATCGCCACCGTTGTATTACATCCGATGCCGATGGAAGAACTACTCGATCGCGTAAATCAAATTTTGACAGAGTAATCCATTGCGTTCATTCTGCTTGCTCTTGCTGTTTAGCACGAATCAGATCTGCAAGCTGCTCCATTGACTGGACTCGAATCCGAGGCGAGGCGTATACTTTATCCGCAAGCGCATAGAATGCTTCATCATCATGACGATGCTTCATAACGTATGCGGCAAGCTCTTCGCGACTCATTTCTGAAAAGTTTGATTTGCTCATGATGGGTAATCCACAGTGCCATCTGGATCGATTGTAACGATTAAATTCTCACCTGCAAGGATAAAAACGTTGCTGGTTCGCTCGTCTAGGCGTACCAAGGAAATGTCAAGCAATAAATTGGTGAGTTGATAACAAATCCGAAAACATTCAAACGTTTGAGCAGCAGTTGGCAACAGTGGGCTTCTCATTATTCTTTGGTCTAGCAACAAAGCTGAGATACTCTAACACCTTTTAGTTTGTTGTTAAAAACTCTAGGTAAGAACTGCTAATTTCTTTCACTGCCAATTCGTAAAGCTGTTTTCCATGTTCGGGAGTTGCAAGCGCGGGATTCGATCCCATGCGTCCATCGGGATAGCGATCGCGAAAATCGATCGCCCCATAAATTCGATGCCCTTGCACCACAGGCTCCCTCAACGGTGCAGTTTTAATCGATTCAGGATAAACATATTGAGTCAGCGCGACTTCGCTTGGTGTTGCATGAGAGCCTTCTTGATCGCCATATAACTCTTTTGCCAATTTGTAAACTGAGCCGCACATATACCAATTGCTCACCACACATTGAACGTTGTGCGAAATTCCCAAATCTGACAAATAATCATACGCTTCTGAAAATGCTGCCTTCAACGTTGCAACATTTCCGCCATGTCCGTTGATAAAGAAAAACTTGCGAAATCCCGCTTTTGCCAAACTCGTCACGTAATCGCGAATCACCAAAATCATCGTACTCGGTCGTAAACTCATACTGCCTGGAAACGCCATATGATGGAGCGCCATTCCCACGTTGATCGTCGGCGCAACGAAGGCATTCACCGCTTCTCCTACGCCTTTCGCGATCGCTTCGGCACAAATCGCATCGGTTCCGATCAATCCGGTCGGACCATGTTGCTCGGTCGAACCGATCGGTAAAATGATCCCCGTCGATCGTGCTAAATACGTCTCTACTTCTTGCCAAGTCGATAAATGCAGCAACATAAGCGATTTTTGAAAGTCCTTCCTTCAGTTTCCTTCATTTCGCATTCCGAATCGCGTTATCATTTTCAATATTGATGTTGCTGAGAAAGCCGATCCTGTAGGCGCTGTGGACTTAAAACAAATATTCAAAACTCAGAACCCCATCATCGGGGTTGTTCATCTTCTGCCCCTGCCGACTTCTCCGCGCTGGGGCGGTAGTTTGAAGACCGTTCTCGATCGCGCTGAACAAGAGGCAACCGCCCTCGCTGCTGGCGGTGTGGATGGCATCATCGTCGAAAATTTCTTTGATGCGCCCTTTCCTAAAGATCATGTCGATCCGGCAGTGGTCAGCGCCATGACCGTGATCATTCAGCGATTGCAGCAAATGGTGACATTGCCGATCGGAATTAATGTCCTTCGCAATGATGCCCAGAGTGCGTTAGCGATCGCGTCTTGTGTGCAGGCGCAGTTTATCCGCGTCAATGTCTGGACGGGCATTATGGCGACCGATCAAGGCTTGATCGAAGGACGTGCCCATGATTTGATGCGCTATCGTCGCGAATTAGGCAGTGATGTGAAGATCTTTGCAGATGTGTTAGTGAAACACGCGCGTCCGTTGGGATCAGTGAACTTGACTACAGCGGTACAAGATACGATCGAGCGCGGATTAGCCGATGCAGTGATTCTTTCCGGTTGGGCAACAGGCGATCCGCCTAACCTAGAGGATTTGGAATTGGCGCGAGATGCTGCTCAAGGAACGCCCGTGTTTATGGGTAGTGGAGCGGATTGGGAAAATGTGCCCCAAATGATGCAGGTTGCAGATGGGGTGATTGTGTCGAGTTCGTTGAAGCGACAAGGCAAGCGGGAAAACTCGATCGATCCGATTCGTGTCAGCCGATTTGTGGAAGCGGCACGAAGAGGAGTTTCACTGCAAAAAAATGAGAAGTCAGTCCCACCTGTAAAGTTGCATAACTTTTAGAGCGACCTAGGCAGAGGGATTTAGGGTGAGGGCAGATCCGATGTTAGAACGATCGCCAAAAGGCTACAATTCCCAACCCCGTCGCCAGCAGAAACAATAAGCTCAGCAGTCCAGCTAACGGTTTGCGATCGATCCCCGTTAACCACTCTGGCGCAGCTTCTTCATACTGGAGAATTTCTGCCGCATCCAAACTCGCAATCATCCAAATCCAACCCGCGTGAAGCCCCCAAGCGAGTCCAATACTGTTTTGATTTTGAACAAATGCTAGACATAGCACAACGCCCATCAGCGTCAATCCAGGGAGTTGTGGAATGTTTTCTTTGCCTTCCCAAATCAGATGAAGGACGGCAAAAATGACGCTAGATACAATCGCACCTAGCCAAAAATCCGATGCCAACTGACCGAAGAAGAACCCTCGAAACACCAGTTCTTCAGTAAATCCAATCCAGATTCCTAATAGCAGAATAGGTAAACTTGCCCTTAACCATTTGCCCCAATTTTCGGTTTTCCAATGAATCCAACCGATCGCAGTTTGAACCCCAAATAATAACAGAATCCCGATCGCTCCGATTCCAAATCCGATTGCAGCCGCAGTGAAAAGATCAGTATTTAACCTGATACCAAACGTAGAAAAGGGAACTTGCTTTAGAGCAGCAATACCCCACAAAATTAGCGGTGCAAGTGCGTAAAGTGAAGCGACGAGCGGCAGTTTTTGTTGCAGTTCTAGCGGAGCGAAAGGTTTCCACTTCACAGCGATAGAGATGGGGATTGCGATCGGCAGCCAAACCAATCCCCACATTAAAAAAAAGACTCCTATCTGAACAAATGCTGAGGGCTGTGAGAAGGTGTTAACAAACGTAACCGCAGCGATCGAGATAGGAAACAGATCCATGATCAAACTCAATTAAAATCGATGAAGAAGAAGAGCGATTACGCTGTCTCTTCTTCATCGACTGCACCATTTTTACTTGCTTTATCGCCATCAAGCTGAATCAAGTGAATGTGCTTATAGCCGAGTTTAATTTCAAACTCATCGCCGGGTTTTAGACCCATTTCTTTTGTATAAGCGGCTCCGATGACAATTTGCCCATTTTGATGGACACTCACACGATAAGTCGGTTCGCGTCCTCGCCCATCTTTTGTGCCTTCTGGGTCGAGAGGAAGCCCTTTCGCGACCAGTAAAGCATCATAAAAATCGGTCAAATTGACGCGCGTTTGATTGTTCTTCGTGACGGTGTAATAGCCACATCGCTTTGCCGTTTCTCGACGGGGCAGATGTGACAATTCTTTTACTTTTTGAAGTAGTGCCTTCCCCGTTAATGGGGCGGTTGCAGGTTCAGTCATCTGCTACAGAATATCCCTACGTTTTGTCAAATGGGTATTAGCGTCAATCTTAAATGTTTGACTTAATAAAATATATCCCTAAACGCTTGATTTTGAACAGCGACTTAGAATAATTCGCCTTAATATTAATCTTTCCAATGAGATCTTACAGTTGTGCTACAGGGTGCTTCACGATCGCAATTTATCGAATAAATCAGTCTTCTGAAGATAGAACAATCCATTCTCCTCAATGTCAGAAAACAACAAGACTTATGAAGAACAAACTGACAAGGGATATAGAAGTTTTAAACAAAAATTCGGCTCAGAATGCGGATTTAATGCGATCGCTCAGTCCTCAACGGCAATGTTAAACTGTGTCTGGATCAGCCGTACTCTGAAGGATTCAGTTAAGCTGTTCTCGGACTGTAAGCTTGCTAAATTTATCTTGTTTGGTTTCTGAGGTTGGCAGAATGAAAGTCGTGTTTAAGATTGTCCGGCAAAATGATCGGAGCGCTCCACGAGTCGAATCGTACTCACTAGAGATAGAGCCTGGAAATACGATTCTCGACTGCCTGAATCGAATCAAATGGGAGCAAGACGGAACGCTGGCATATCGAAAAAACTGTCGCAATACAATTTGTGGAAGCTGTTCGATGCGAATTAATGGTCGATCGGCACTCGCTTGTAAAGAAAATGTTGGCAGTGAAGTGGCTCGATTTGCGCCAGATGCGGAAATTCCAGAAATAACGATCGCGCCGCTGGGAAATATGCCCGTGATCAAAGATTTGGTTGTGGATATGTCGAGCTTTTGGGCGAATTTGAAGGCGGTTGATCCCTATGTGAGTACGGCAGCACGTCAAGTGCCAGAACGCGAGTTTCTTCAGTCTCCAGCCGAGCGCGACAAGCTGAATCAGACCGGAAATTGCATCATGTGCGGTGCGTGCTATTCGGAATGCAATGCCCGCGAAATTAACCCAAACTTTGTTGGACCTCATGCCTTGGCAAAAGCTTACCGAATGGTGGCAGATTCGCGCGACGATCGCGCCATTGAGCGTTTAGAGAAATACAACACGGGAACCGACGGCGTATGGGGCTGTACTCGTTGTTATTTCTGCAATTCAGTTTGTCCGATGGAAGTGGCACCGATGGATCAAATCGGCAAGATTAAAAATGAGATTTTGCATGACGAAACGGTTGATGAAAGTCGATCGATTCGCCACCGTAGAACGCTGATTGATCTCGTCAAACAAGGCGGCTGGATTGACGAACGGCAGTTTGGCTTGAAAGTGGTCGCAAACAATTTTCGAGACTTACAAGGATTGAGCAGTCTTGTCCCGTTAGGATTGCGGATGCTTGGACGACGGAAGTTTCCACTTGGATTTGAGAAATCCGAAGGGACGGAAACCGTACGATCGCTGATTGAATCGGTACAGGCATTTGAAGCACAATCAAAAAGCTGAGTTGCAAATTAACCCATGACTGCTGAATCTCCAAAACCCGAAGTTCAAGAACCCGAAGTTCAAGAACCCCAACCTGCTTTTGGTTGGACACCTTACGCCGAGCTGATCAATGGACGTTTCGCCATGATCGGGTTTGTCGCTCTGCTGATTTTGCAATTTGTCACACGCCAAGATTTCTTTACCTGGCTTGGATTTTGAGAATTAGGTTACTAAAAAAGGAGCGCTAATTTAGCGCTCCTTCTCTGTTTTCAATTCAGTTCAGTTATTCGCCCCAACCATCCTTTCGATTGGAGTCGATCGGGCGATAATCCACATATCCGGCATCATCGGGCTGATTGATATCTTCGATCGCATTGTTCCGACGTGGGCGAGAAGCATTTCGAGACGCACTCCGGCGCGGACGGCTACCGAGATCATCATCAAGCGAATCATCCCGACGAGAGCGGCTAGTACGCTGTTGTGCAGGACCTAAGCGAGGTTCATCAGAACGGTCTGAGCGCGACGAGCGCACTGGGCGATCATCAAATTCATCTTCACGGGCAGGGCGGCGATTGCGACTTTCTCGAAGCGGCGTACGATTTTCCCGCTCTCCAAAGCTGACGCGATAATCGTCTTCAAACTCAGCGCGATAATCTTGACTGACCGGACGATCGGTATCAACGATCGGCGTGGTGCGTTTTGCTTGCTCAGTGGAAATCTGCCGCAATCTCAAATTCTCAAACACAAAATAAACAGAAGCTCCGGTTAGCAGCACCTGTCCGAACTGCATAATCGGGTCAAAGCGCCAGCCGTAGAAGATCAAAATCAACCCGCAGAGCAGTCCGACCGCCGAGAAGAAGATATCGGTATCACGGGCAATCTGCGGACGAAACGATCGCACTGCATAGAGGGAAGCCCCGCCCACTGCCAGGACCATCCCAGAGATACTTGCTAAATTGAACTGAAAATTAACCATGTCCGGTCTCCAAGGATAAGTCCTATGTTAGCGGCTTCTTTCCAATTTCTCCATGAAAGTCCCGCTTCGATCAGCAAAAACCACAAAAAACCCCATTGACTGATCGGCAAGCGTCCAGGCTCTGAGGTTTGATTCTACTATAACTGGTCAAACTGATTTGACCAGCGTTTCGATTCAAGATTTCGATCGAATCCTTAAGAACGTTGAATTTTATCTTTCTGACTAACAAAAATGAGAAATGCGGAAGCCGGGATCACAACAATCGCAACTCCTGCAAGCAGGCTAAGTAGAAAATTCATCAAAGAAGGGGTCATATCGCTCCGTCCTTATCAACAACACGCAAGTCATCATAATTTTAATAGTTCGTCATGTATTTGTATAGCGTGGAGATCAAGTCTAGCGATTACTCCCTCTGTAGAACGCTTCTCGATAGAATGAGATTAAGTTACAAAGCTTAAGAATTGGATGGCAGAAGTTTATGGATGTTTCAACGATCGCGCTCTTCTCTCTCAGCATTCTGCTCGGTGCGATGACATTTCTGTTCATTTTTAGAATCGTGCTGACTTGGTATCCTCAAGTTGATTTGCAGAAGTTTCCATTTAACTGGGTAAGGATTCCTACAGAGCCGTTTTTAGTACTAACGCGGAGAATTATTCAACCGATCGGCGGCGTAGATATTACACCAATTTTGTGGGTCGGAATTTTTAGCTTGCTGCGGGAATTGTTGCTCGGTCAGCAAGGCATTTTAACCATGATGTTCTAGGCTCGAATCTGCTCACGACCATACCGCCCTGAACTGGAGTTCGGGCGGATTTTGCGATCGACGAGAAACCGAATGTGTTACACTGCCGCAGATTTCATCGGATGGATGCTTCCGCTCTTTTTGAGATCTTCAAACAGCACTTCCATTGCTGCATCCACTTTCGTACCGATGACTGCCCCGACCCAAGAGCCGATCATTGAACCGCCCAACGAGCAAACCAACGAACTCAACATTGCAGTCCCAACCGAGCCACTCATCACGCCGACCATCGAACTCAACATTGCAGTCCCAACCGAGCCACTCATCGCGCCGACCATCGAACCCACAATCGCGCCCACAACCGAACCACCGAGCGAACCCACTACTGAGCCGAAAATTGAGCCAAGTTGAAACATTGGAGTTTGCCTCATTAAGTTGTCGATAATCCAACAGTACAAGGAATTTCAGTCCCATGCGAACTTCAACACATAAAGTTTCACGGCTTCATTTAACGTTTTATCTGAGTTCAAAAATTAAACGATCACGATTTGTCCGGCATCATCACTTTATCAACGAAGTTTGTATAGATGTCCCCTTTCTGAAATTCAGGTGTTTCGAGAATGCGTTGATGGAAATTGATCGTGGTAGGTAATCCTGTCACTGCACATTCTCTGAGCGCCCGTTTCATTCGCAAAATGGCAGAAGGTCGATCGTGTCCCCACACAATCAATTTACCGATCAGCGAATCATAGTAGGGCGGAATTTCGTAATCAGTGTAAACGTGGGAATCCATCCGCACCCCGGGACCGCTCGGAGGTAAGTAGCCGCTGATGCGTCCGGGACTGGGGCGGAAATTATGATCGGGATCTTCGGCATTGATGCGACATTCGATCGCGTGTCCTCGTAGTTCGATTTCGTCTTGAGTAAATCGCAGTTGTTCACCTTGAGCAATCCGAATTTGTTCGGCAATCAAATCGATTCCGGTAATCATCTCGGTGACTGGATGTTCGACCTGAATCCGAGTATTCATCTCCATGAAATAGAATTCACCAGAGCGATCGAGCAAAAATTCCACTGTACCTGCGCCGACATAATCGATCGATTTTGCAGCCGCGATCGCAGCCGCTCCCATGTGAGAACGCAACTCAGGCGTAATCGCCGAGCTTGGGGCTTCTTCTAATAGTTTTTGGTGTCGCCGTTGAATCGAACATTCGCGCTCTCCCAAATGCACCACATTCCCGTAGCTATCCGCGAGAATCTGAAACTCAATGTGTCGTGGATTCTGCACAAACTTCTCAACGTATACTCCTGGATTGCCAAACGCCGCTTCAGCTTCTCCTTGCGCCGCGTGAAACAGCTTGCTAAGTTCGTCATCCGTAGGAACCAGCCGCATTCCTCGTCCGCCACCGCCAGCAGTCGCTTTGATAATCACCGGATAACCGATCTCTCTTGCTACCTCGCGTGCTTCGTCCTCGCTATGGACTAATCCCTTACTACCGGGAACCGTGGGTACTCCAACCCGCTGCATTGTTTTTTTTGCGGTGGATTTGTCTCCCATCGCTCGGATCGCCTCTGGAGTCGGACCAATAAACGAGATTTGATGGTCGGCGCATATCTCAGCGAATCGGGCGCTCTCTGCCAAAAAACCGTAGCCTGGGTGAATTGCGGTTGCGTTGCGAGTCAGAGCAGCGGCGATGATATTGGGAATATTGAGATAGCTTTTACTGCTGGGAGGTTCGCCAATGCAAACCGCTTCGTCGGCTAACTGAACGTGAAGCGAATTTCTATCGATCGTCGAATGTACGGCGACGGTTGCAATTCCTAATTCTTCACAAGTGCGAATGATTCTTAGGGCAATTTCCCCCCGATTTGCAATCAAAATTTTTGAAAAACGCATTTTCAATAGCCTAGATCCGTAAATTGTAGAATAAAGCGAATAGGGGTACGTTGCATAAATTTTTGCTATGTTCAAGGACAGTCGCAGGTCGGAATTTGTTGCATGACGGCAGGCGCAAGCGCTGACCACAAAGGGGTATTGACTCCCGCAGCATCAAGCGCTTCGGCTGACCAAGTATTACAGGTTCGTAATGCAGAATAGTCTCCGGTCGCGGCGTAAAATCCGTCGGTAGTCGCGGCTCCCGCTTTGACGTAAATCAGTTTGCCTTGAGCATCGTGAGCAAAGGAGTTTTGCAGAAAGCGGACAAACTTGAGATAGTGGTCTCGATCGAGTCCCACACATTTCACACCATCGGGACGTGCTGCATATCCCTGAACATACATCACTGAAGCATTTCCGGGCTTAAACAACACTCTGCCGATATCCAAAACATTCATTTGTGACCAATCTGAAACCTCGGTATACCAGATACGATCGCCCCATCCCATTTTGAGATAGCTGTAATTTTCATCCGTATCACTGCCGATTTGTTTGAGATCGAGAAACTGCCGCCAGTTGTAAACCCCGTTATCAACAGGCATGAGCAAATTGATGTGCATTGCACCGCCTTGAACATAAATACGGTAAGGCTGATTTTCGCAAGTCGGAGTTGCAGACCAACGGCGCGGGGTAAAAAAGCCGATCGTTAGTCCAGTTGTAAGTAACAAAACTCCACACAATGCACTCTTACTCAGGCGAACAAACGCAGTACGATACTTCATGAGAATTGAGGATAAACATTATGGGCAGAAAACCAACTCCCACTGAAAAAAGAGTGACGCTATCGGGGGTGAGTTGGCAATCGTTTGAAGAATTGCTGCGCGAACTGGGACAGGCTCGAACAGCGCGTTTAACTTATGAGCGCGGCAAGTTAGAGATGATGACACCGCTTGAAGAACACAATCGCTGTTTGCGATTGATCGATTCTTTGATTTTGGTGGTAGCAGATGAACTGTATCTAAAAATTCATTCGATCGGTTCGGTGTTGCTGACACTTCCGGATGTGGGACGAGCGATTCAACCGGATGCAGCTTATGCACTGGAAGAAGCGCGGCTTCAGAAGCGCTCAGTGCTGAATATGAGCCAATCTGCACCACCGGATTTAGCAGTCGAAGTGGCGATCGGGAAAGGATCTATCGATCGAGATTCGATCTACGCTGCGATGGGAGTGCCGGAAATCTGGCGCTACATGACGACCGTGGGCGATAATGTGCTGAAAGGAAATTTGCAGATTTATCAGCTTCAGGGAGATCGATACGTTGTGATCGCAAATAGTAAGTTATTTCCGGCACTCCCTGGGAAGCGAGTACAGGAGTTTTTAGAACAAAGTGATACGATCGGTCTAGCACAAGCTCTGACTGTGCTGCGGGAATGGAGTAAGGAGCAGCTTTGAGGCGAAGTGACGGGGGCTTCTGTCAGACAGGTGAGAAATCTGTAATGGATTTAGGGCTGACACCGTGTAAGCTTGCAGCTCTCAGGTGTCAGATTATCGACTGAAATGAGCGGCACGTCTAATTGCTCGGTAAGCGCGATGTAGAGCGAATCGTAAAGTGACCAATGTTCTAAGTTCATCGATCGTCATATCCGCAACTCGATCTGTATTCACAAGGTCAAGCATTGTGAAGTGAGTTCATTGCTTCTAGTTTATTTGAAAGGTAGCTGCTAGTGCTTTAGCTAGAATATGCGCTTGATCTGATCGCAATTCATTAAAGAATCATTGCTGCGATCGCTTCGAGATACACACGGCTGAATCCTTCCGCTTCACTCAGCGAGTACTGTTCGATCAATCCTTGATGCTGAGTTGAAACAGTGCTACCTTGCTTAATCACCACTCTGGCATCTTCAAAAGCGTCTCGCATTAACGTCATTTCGGTCTCAGTTGGATCGTGCAAAATGACAAGATTGCTACCAGAATAGAACATTCCAGAACGTTCGAGAATTGATTCGGGATACTCAGCAATCAATAGATCTAATTTCGGATGACGCAATAGATTTTGAACATTCGTGTTGTAATCCGAGTGCAATAGTTTTTCGGAGTGATTGATCAAGACTCCATCTTGGCAAACGGCTCCGATCGTCCAATGAGGATGATGGCGCAGAATATAAGCGATCGCTTCTTGCAGTTCTGAAATTGTGACACGATTGAAAGTAATAATTGGAATCCGACCGTCATCACCAGAATGAAAGAATGTTTTTAAAATATGAGAGGTAACATCAACACTTTGACCAACGGCAGGCTTCATGTGCATGAAAACACCAGGAGCAGCGTTAATCTCAATGATAGCGAAATTCCCTTCTTTCCAAGAACGACTTAGATCGCGAGTAATGATGTCAATGCCTAAACAAGTTAAACGGAAATGCTGGGCAACATCTTGAGCTAACACAATGTTATCAGGATGAACGACAGAGGTTGCATCGATACTCAGACCACCCGAAGAAAGGTTTGCAACTTTACGGAGATAGATTTCGCGATCGTGCTCCAAAACGCTCTCCAAGGATAAGCCCTGCTCGGTTAAACACCGTTCCATTGCATCATCGACCTTGATTTTTCCCATTGGCGAGGTTGGGGTATCACTCCGCTCCCTAGAGCGATTGGCTTGATGAATCAGTTCACCGATCGTTGAAGTTCCATCGCCAATCACTGAAGCAGGACGGCGCTCTGTTGCTGCAAGGAACTTTCCATCTACACACAACAATCGAAAATCACTGCCGTCAATACTTTGCTCCACAATGATTTCGATCGAGTGCTCCGGTTCGACTGCATCTACGGCGCGATCGAATGCTGCTTCTAAATCTTCATCAGTGCGAACATTCGCCGTTACACCGATTCCTTTGTGTCCCACAACAGGTTTGACTGCAACGGGATAGCCTAATCGATCGACCGCATCTTGAGCCTCTTTCAACGTACTCACAATTCTTCCTTTAGGCACAGGAAAACCAAGCGTACTCAAAAACGCTTTACAGTCATCTTTGCGGGTTGTGAAATCAGAATCGAGATGACTATCTCCATCAAATGTGGTTGCAACGCCTCGAACTTGCTTCCGACCGTAACCATACTGCATCAATCCTTCATCCCAGAGGTAGAAGGTCGGAATTCCTTGAATATGAGCCGACTTCAGCAGTGCGTAAACGGTCGGACCGCCATACACCGATCGACGAAATTGCGCTTGTAACACTTCAATGTGGTCACTGATCGCAAAATTACGCCCTTGTGTAATCGCCTCAAACCAATCCCACACCGAAAACACAATCTCGCGACTGGTACGGGCGTGTAATGTTTCAACCGCAATGCGATCGAACTTTGGGTAAGATTTCAAACTCCAATGTTGCAAATGCAGATCCATTTCGAGTTGGCTGACTTGGGCAACCGTTTGAGCAAACAGATCCGCATGAGACGTAAAAGAAATTTCGCGAAAATGAGGATAGCGATCGCAAATCACATCTACATACTTTTCTAATGGCAACATGCTTTGATTCTCAGTCTCTGCGAAGTCAAATACAGTTGCGGCTGTTGATAGATAGGGATTCGCACCCATGTAATAGCGAATATTGAAGATGTCAAACGCATCAGTCTTTCTAGCATTCACTCGGCTAACTTCCGACCCGCGATCGACTACCATAAAATTTCCGTTCATCTCTACGTTGAGACTTTACTGGAGTGCCGATCTTGAGCGCGTCTATCTCTAGATGTTTTTCCAACATCGGAAGGCATAGGACTCTGGCAGGGTGACAAAAGACAGTTGATCGCATTATAACCGTAACTAAATCAAGAAAGGATAACAATATGACTATTTCTACAAATCCATTACGTGAAGAGGTTCATTCTTTGGCTGAAGAAGCGTTTCACCTGCATCTAATTTCAGGATATGGGGATGGTGAATACGATGGCGAGTATCAAATTGTATATAAAGGTAAGCCTCGACATCTGCCATTAGAACGCGCAAAAGCATTTTTGGTGAATTTAATGCATCCTGAACCACCCACTTTTAACCAATTTCGGCTTGGCTTTATGTTGCTGATTGAAAGCTACCGTCGTCGATCGAATAGTTATTGATCGCAATAGTTCAGCCTTGAAACGGAAGTCAAACTGTATCGAAATCTACCGTTCGGTTGTGATGTAGCTTTGATCAAATGTGATTCAGTAGAACCAATTGAAATTGCTACTGGAGAAGTTATGGTGAGTCAGATTGATACTCAAGAGCAGCCTCAGGATAACGTTGCGCTTCCTGAAACTCATGGGGAACTTGTCATTATCGGCGGTGCAGAAGATAAAGAGGGAGAGTGCCGAATTCTACGGGAATTTGTGCGGCGTGCGGGTGGACTTCAGGCACGCGTTGTAGTGATGACGGTTGCAACCGGACTGCCCGGTGAAGTGGGCGAACAGTATATTGAGATTTTTCGGCGCTTAGGTGCAGAAGATGTGAGAGTGGTAGACACTGCACACCGCGAAGACGCTAGCAATCCAAAAGCGATCGAAGATGTTTCCCAAGCGACGGGAGTCTTTTTCACCGGAGGCAACCAGGCTCGCATCACCGAATGCCTCAAAGATACTGAACTAGAAGCGACGTTACACAAGCGCTTCTCTGAAGGTGCGATCATCGCGGGAACGAGCGCAGGTGCGGCAATGATGCCGGACATGATGATCGTCGTGGGTGAAGGGGAAACGAATCCTCGGCGCGAAGTTGCCCAGATGGATCGCGGTATGGGATTTTTGCCGAATGTGATCATTGATCAGCACTTCGCACAGCGGGGACGATTGGGACGATTGCTTTCAGCTTTGGCACAACAGCCTGCAAGTCTAGGCTTTGGGATTGATGAAAATACTGCGATCGTTGTTAGCGGCAAAGTGGTCGAAGTGATCGGTGAAGGTGCAGTGACGATCGTCGATGAATCAACCGTAACGCACAATAATATCAACGACCTGCTACAAGATGAAGCGTTAGCGTTGTGTGGTGCGAAGCTGCACATTCTGCCCAATGGATACAAGTTTGATTTGGAGCAGCGATCGCCGATTGTTTAGCAAGCGAGCCGAATTCAGACCAAAACCGTTTGAATGAACGCTTGCCACGTCGGATTCGGCTGCCAAATCTTGTTTAAGTCTGCTTTTGCTTGTTCTTCACTGATCGTTTCGTGCGAGCGACGATAGAGATAAACAAACGCTGACACGCGCATATTCTTGGCGCAATGCACAAAGATTGATTGATCAGCATGAGTTTTCATCACCGTTGAGAATTGATTGAAATCGTCGATCGTCGGATTATCCCAAACTACTGGAATGTGAAAATACTGCATTCCCAGAGATTCTACGATTTCGCGTTCGTTTGGGATTGCACCTTCTGAAGTTGGAACGGCGAGGTTGATTATTACGGAATAACCTGCATTTTTGATTGCGGTGAATTGTTCGATCGTCGGTTGTCCAGCGGTGGCAAGTCGATCGTTAATCTGTACGAAATTTAGAATAGAGTTCATCTTAAAAACGCTCCTTCTGTTGACGAAGAGCGGCAAAGGTTTCGATCGCATTGCTCCGACCGATCGCGGTTTGAATGGCAGGCGTATCCCAGCGTAGAAAGGGATTTGTACGTTTCTCTAATCCTAAATGGGTTGGAATGGTGGCTTGATTGCGACTTCGAGCCGTTTGAACTTCAGCAAATCGAGCTTGTAAATCGGGATTTTGTCGATCGATTGTCACCGCGAATTTCAAATTGCTCAACGTGTACTCATGGGCGCACCAAACCCGTGTATTATCCGGCAACGCCCGAATCTGACTGAGCGAATTCACCATCTGAGCAGGCGTTCCTTCAAACAATCGCCCACAACCCGCACTAAACAGCGTATCGCCACAGAATAATTCTCCTGGCTCGTTCGCAATCGGGGGAAAGTAGTAAGCAATGTGACCGCGTGTATGTCCCGGTACGAAAAGCACTTCACCTGTACGATCGCCAAACTTCACTCGATCGCCTGCGTTCAATTCCACTTGCTGACCGGGAATGCGTCCACGATCGTGAATTCCGGCATACACGATCGCATTCGGAAAGCGATCGAGCAATTCTCTATTACCTCCCACATGATCGTGGTGATGATGCGTGTTGAAAATTGCGACTAATTTTGCACCAAGTTCCTCTAGTTTTTGCAGGACTGGACGGGCTTCTGCTGGATCGACCACAGCCGCAATTTGCTGAGCCGCATCGTACAACAGGAAAATATAGTTATCTGAAAGTGCCGAAATTCGATAAATTTGCATATGGCTAAAAAATCATATCCGTGTTTATTCCGATCTGGAATTCGTCAATACTAGAGAGAACTCCGTAAGATTTTACTCAGTCTTAATGAAGTTCTCATCTAACCTTTGTGTGGCTCCCGCAAAAACGCGCAACAGTAGAAAAGGCAGAAAATGTACGTCTTTCTACTCAAATTTTACTTGTGTTTGACTTGCCCCGTTAGACCACAAAACGACGATTTCTATGGTAAAAGCAGCCCAAAATCGATTCAATTTATCAACGCAGCGGATTCTTGATCGTATCCTTACTCTGCACCAACTCAACCGCCAAGAGCATTTACATCTCGCTTCTCTGTTGCTGGCAAACCATCGTCTCACATCAGAAGAACGGCGAAAAATTAATCAAATTTTCGATCAGATCCAGTCGGGTCAGATCAAACTGATCGACGAAGGATTCTCATCCTCATGAATGTGATTCAAGCCAGCGCTTGGTTTCCGCCAGATTCGTTTGGCGGCGTTGAGGTTTATTTGGCTGGCTTAGTGAAAGACTTGAGCGCGATCGGCTTGAATTGCAAAGTAGCAGCGGCTCGATCGCAGAATCAACCCACCATCGAGCACTACAACACAATCGAGGTATATCGCTATCCAACTGAGGATCTCAGCGCGTTTCGGGCTTGGCTCACTCAGAATCAAAGTGAAATTTATCATCAACACACGCTGCGATCGGCTTGTGGACTGCCACATTTGCGGAGTGCAAAACAGTTGGGCATGAAAACGATCATTACGGTGCATATGCCCGATATTGCGTGTCTGCGTGGAACGATGATGCAAGGAGGCAACTCGGCTTGCGATGGCAGAATTGAAATCGGGCGCTGTAGTGCTTGTTTGGGAGTTTCCAAGCGGGTTCCAACGTGGGCGGTTGAAGCATTGAGTTCTTTACCGAGTCTGATCGCTGTTTCAATCCGCGATCGCTTACGTCAATCTTCAGATGTGCGTTTGCGGCAATTGGGAACGACGATCGCGACCCCTACCCAAGTTCGCCATCAGCAACGGCAATTTCATCAGATGGTGGAATTGAGCGATCGTATCGTGCTGGTTTGTCAATGGCTCTATGATGCCTTCGTGCTCAATGGTGTACCTGAATCAAAGCTCGTTCTGAGCCGTCACGGTGTTGCAACTCCTCAAAAGCCGAAAGAACGATCAATTCATTCTCCGATTCGGATTGGTTTTCTGGGGCGCTGGCAAGAAACTAAAGGCGTTCAGATTCTCGCTCAGGCGCTTCAACAAATCCCGAATGCACGTGTGGAATTGGTGATTCATGCAACTCACGCGGATCAGCATGGAATGGCAAATCGTGAGAAAGTCTTGAGAATTGCCGAAACGGATTCCCGAATTCACATCAAACCGACTTTAGATCGATCGCATATTTCCGATGCGATCGCCCAATTCGATCTGCTTGCGGTTCCCTCACAATGGCTAGAAACTGGCCCTTTGGTTGTGCTGGAATCCTTTGCAGCCGGAACGCCTGTGATCGGTTCAGATTTGGGTGGAATTGCAGAACTGGTCAGACATGGAATTGATGGCTGGTTGGTTCCAGCAAAAGACGTGAAAGCATGGGCAAATGCGATCGCCTACCTATCAGAAAATCCGAAGACGATCGCACAACTCAAGCAAAGCATTCAACCCGTAAAAACACGGCAAACTGTTGCCGCAGAGATGTTAGAGCTTTATCAAAGCTTAATTCGGGAATCCTAATCGAACTGGGGAATTGCGTGTCTTTGATTGTGCCTCTGTTCCCCAGTTTCTTGATTTATGAAAGTTTCCGTTCTCACACCCAACTTTTCTAAAGGTGGGGTCGATCGTGCGTATCTCCTTGCCCAAGTTCTGAAAAAACTCAACCACGAAGTCGAAATTCTCGGTTTTCTTTTTGGTGAAAAAATCTATCCAGAACCACCCGCTGATTTACCCATCGTCTGTTTACCGGGCTGCCACTATCCGCAATTCTTCGCTTCTGTGAGCAAATTGCTCGATCGTATCGGTGGCGATCTGATTTATGCCGTGAAGCCGAAGCCATCAAGTTTTGGAGTTGCGCTATTGAAAAAGCTGCAAACTCGCGTTCCCGTTCTGCTCGATGTGGATGACTGGGAATTGAGTTGGACAGGAGGCGACCAAACACGTTATCAACCGGGATTAAAGCAGTTCGGGCGGGACTTGCTCAAACCCGATGGAGCATTGCGATCGCCAGATCATTTTCTTTATTTGCAGTGGATGGAACGGCTAGTAACACGCGCGGATGCAATGACGATCGACACTACTTTTTTGCAGCGTCGTTTCGGTGGAACTTATCTTCCCAACGGCAAAGATACCGATATGTTTGATCCGAGCCGATTCGATCCGGCAGAAAGTCGTCGGAAGTATGGATTATCTGAGTATCGGGTGTTGATGTTTCCGGGGGCATCGCGTCCGCATAAGGGACTAGAAGATATTTTGGTGGCGCTCGATCACTTAAATCAGCCGGATCTCAGACTCGTGATTGTTGGGGGAAGTCCTTATGATGACTACGATCGACAGTTGCTCGAAACGTGGGGACAATGGGTGATCAAAATTCCGCCTGTTCCGTTTTGGCAGATGCCAGAGATTGTGGCGGCGGCTCATGTGGTCGTTGTTCCTCAGCGCGATACCGTGACGGCTCAAGCACAATTTCCGATTAAGCTGACAGAAGGAATGTCAATGGCGAAGCCGATTTTGGCAACTCGTGTTGGAGATATTCCAGAGATTTTAGGGGAAGCAGGATATTTGGTTGATCCAGAGTCGCCGGATCAATTGGCGGATGCGATCGACGAAATGTTTCAGCATTGGCAGGATGCAGAAAAGCGAGGGCAAGAACTGCGATCGCGCTGTGTCACTGGCTATAGCGTCGATGCGATGGCTCCAATTTTAGCGGATGTTCTTAAGAGCGTGAGTTGAGGGTGGGCATCGGGATAACTAGAAGCAGTTCTTCATCAGAAATTCGCAGTTCAGAACAATGAATTCCGTATTTCTTCTGATTGTCACCCCCGCCTTCTGTATGTCCCCCAATCGATTGCTGCTTCAATTTGCCCTGCGTCATCCGATCTGGATTGGATTGACGATCGTACTCGGATTCTCAGGTGCATTATTCAACGGCATTAGCACAATGCTGATGATCCCGGTGGTGTTGGGATTATTGGGCGAGGAAGTGAACTTGAAAGGCGCACCGCCACTCTTACAGCAAGTATTTTCGCGCTTTGCTCAGACAGGTGGAGAATTACAATTTTTGTGGATGATGGGGTTCATTCTGCTGGCAATATTCCTTAAGAATGTAACGAGCTATGCAAGTACGTTGTCTTCAGGGAATTTATCTCGATCGCTGGTCAACGATATTCGCAAACAAGGTTTACAGTTATTGCTCGATGTCGATTTTGATTTTTATGTCAAAACAAAGGTTGGTGATTTAATTAATCGATTGGGTGGCGAGATTGGAGCGACTGCAACTGCAATTCGGACAGCGGTTCAAATGCTGTCTACTGTTATTACTATTTTTGTATTCATTATTATTCTTTTATCAATCTCGTGGCAGTTAACTTTAGTATCTAGCCTACTGCTATCAGGTGTGTCTTTTGCAAATAGCTTCTTTGTTCAACGAGCAAAACGATTTGGTCAACAACTTTCTGATCAGTCACGCGATTATTCGATTGCGGTTTTAGAGATGCTATCGGGTATTCGATTAGTTAAAGCAACTGGAAGCGAATCTTATGAATATCAGAAAATAGAACGGTTGATTTACGATCGAGAAAATGCAGATTTTAATTCTCAAGCGAATTCTGCGCTGATTGCTCCTGTAAACGAGATGGCAGGACTGATTGTCGTCATTGCCATCTTGTTGCTCGGAAGAATCTTTTTCAAAGAGCATCTAGAATCACTTTCAGCGGTGTTATTAACCTATCTGTTAGTGTTGTTCCGAATGTTGCCGTTTGTGGGACAACTGAATAACTCGCGCAGTTCATTAGCGAATCTTGCTCCGAGTGTTTCTGTGGTCAATGACTTTTTGCGGCGTGAAGGCAAGCCCTTTATGTCAAAAGGACGCATTCCTTACACTAGAATGGTTGAGGGCATTCGGTTTGAGCGTTTAGCATTCACGTATCCGGGACACGATCGACCCGTTCTTGATCAAGTCGATCTCTGGCTCCCCAAAGGCACAACTTTAGCGCTCGTCGGATCATCCGGAGCCGGAAAATCAACACTAGCAGATCTGTTACCGCGATTTTATGATCCAACAGCAGGACGGATTTTGATTGACGATCGCGATCTCAAAGACTTTGAGCTTCGCTCTCTGCGTCGGTCAATGGGCATTGTGAGTCAAGACACTTTTTTGTTTAATGATTCGGTTCGGAACAATCTTGCTTACGCCCGCAGAACTGCCAGCGATGATGAAATCCTTGAAGCAACAAAGCGGGCGAATGCTTACGAATTCATTATCAAATTGCCGCAAGGATTCGACACTTTGATTGGCGATCGAGGTGTGATGTTATCGGGTGGGCAGCGACAGCGACTCGCGATCGCAAGAGCATTGTTACGCGATCCTGAGATTTTGATCCTTGATGAAGCCACTTCAGCACTCGATACGGTTTCAGAACGATTGGTACAAAGCGCGATCGATGAACTGAGCCGCGATCGCACGACGTTGGTGATTGCTCACCGACTTTCTACAGTGCAAAAAGCCGATCAAATTGCTGTGCTGGATCAAGGGTGCGTGGTGGAAGTTGGAACACACATTGAATTACTCAAGCAAGGGGGATTGTATGCCCAACTTTATGCAATGCAGTTTTCAGAAGAACCTCAGACGGTTTAGGAAGTGAGACGATGGCAAAGAAAGTAGTCGGAATGGTCAGTAGTTACGTCGGGTTGAAGCCTAGCCCGATCGATTGGTTATGGCAACAATCGCCTTATCCTTTTGGGCACTGGGGCAACATTCAGCTTGAAGCTTCTGCCACCAATCCAGATTTTCTATTGTTGTATCAGTTCGATTTCCCGCGACCTCAGAAGCCGAAAACCTGGAGAGCGAGAGTTCGCAACCGTTTACGTCCGACACCTTTACCGGATATTACTCTACAGTTTAAAGGAGTGCCAAAAGAGCGGATGATTTATCTGTTACGAGAACCACCGCTCGATGAAATTTTGCACATTACCAAAGCAAACTACGAAAAGGCAAAGCACTACTGTGCTTACGTTTCAGGTTCTGATGATCATGCGCCCGTTCCCGACTATATGCCTGCAATCTGGTACTTAGGGAATTCGTTTCGAGAGTTGAATGAGATGCCGCCACCTGAGAAAGTTCGTAAGTGTAGCTGGATTACCTCCGGCATTGACCGAACTGAAAATCATCTGAAGCGGTTAGCGTTTCTAAAACTGTTGCAACAGAATGATCTAGAGTTTGATCTTTACGGTCGAGAGTTACCCGATTGGGCAAAAACGACAGGTCGAATCAGTGGGAAATGGTATGGCATGGCTCCTTACTATTACAACTTAGCGATCGAGAACTATGCCAAGAATGATTGGTATGTAACTGAGAAGCTCTGGGATGCTCTTCTCGCCTGGTGTTTGCCAATTTACTACGGTGGATCTGCGGCAGATAAGTTACTGCCTCCTGGAAGCTTTTTGCGCTTGCCGAGTATGGATGAAAAAGGCTTGAAATACATTGAAGAAGTGACCGCGACTTCGGATGCTTGGTTTGAAGCAAAAGACGCGATCGCAGAAGCTCGACAAGTGATTCTGCACAAACTCAATCTGATGAATTGGCTTTCTGAATACGTTGAGCGAGCGTCTTAATCATGGATGGCATTTGTACTCTGGCAAACGATCGCGTTTTTGATCAATTAATAGCTTTGCTCAATAGCATTGAAGCAAATATTAGCTGTGATATTCCCGTCTGCATTTATCCGTTTGATGATCAACTTAATCGCGTTCGTGATGAGATTCAGAATCGTCCGAATGTGATGATTTACGATGACCAGGAATCGATCCAGCGTTGGGATGAATTCATGCAGCGAATTGCACCAGAGCGATTAGATCAGAAAATGCGGCTCTATGGGGCACATCGGCGGTTTTGTGCATTTGATGCACCGTTCGATCGCTTTATTTATATGGATGCGGATACATTGGCAATGAGTCCAATGAATCACGTTTTTGAGCAACTGAATTATCACGATTGGGTCACTTACGATTTTCAATTTCTTGATCCAAGCAAAATTTACAATCTCGATTGCCCAAAGTTGTACGATGTGTTTTCAAAAGAACGAGTCGATCGAGAAATTTTCTGTTCAGGATTTTTTGCGAGTAAAGGTGGATTGTTTAACGCAGAACAGAGAGAATCATTGGTTGCTTCATTGCAGATGGGCGATCGAGAAATTCTTTACGGTGGAGCAGGCGAACAACCTATCATCAATTACATGGTGATGAAGTCAGGCATCAAAAGCTGCAATATTGCTCACTTTTTACCGTTTGGAAAATCGACTGGATGTTCGATTACTTCAAAGCATTTTGAAGAGAAAGATCACGTTTTATACGATCGCGGAATTCGTTTAACGTATCTACATTACATCGGCGTGAAGCCGCAACGCATGGAGCAAGTTTGTAACGGCGAGAATGTAGCATTTCCTTACCGCGATCTGTTTCTACATTACCGATTTTTGCATGAATCTGAAAAGTATCCGCTACTTCAAGAAATACCGCAGCCTAATTTAGTTCAGAAAGTTCTACAAAAGTTGAGACGAGCATGAAACGGGGAATTTATATTGTCGCAAATGACAAAGTAATTGAGAATACGATCGCGTTGCTCAATAGTATTCGATTGTACGATCAAGAAATCTCCATCTATCTAATTCCATTTAATGATGAATATCAGAGTGTTCTTTCAACCCTGAATCGATTATACAGTGTCCAATTGTTTCCAGATTTAGAGTTACTTGATCGAATGACGGATCGAGTGGGTGAAATCTTCGATCAAGATTTTCTCAAGCTTCCGAACAAGATGCGAAAGCTTGCAGTTTGGTTTGGTGAGTTCGACGAGTTTCTCTATATTGATACAGACATTATTGTTTTCGACAAAATCTCAGAAACATTGGATTATCTATCAAATTGCGACTTCTTCTGCTGCGACTATCACTATTCAAGCGAAGGCTTGAGAAATATTTTCTCTCCTATTGTGAAAGAGAGTATCTTCGCTGATGAACAGCTACAAGATGTCTTCAATAGCGGATTTTGGGGATCGCGAAAAGGCATAATCACAGAAGAGCAATTGTATGAAGTTCTAAAAGATTGCGCTCAGCATCGCGAATATTTTGACTTTACTCAAGGCGTTACTGATCAACCTATTCTTAATTATTTGATCTTAAAGTGCTTTGAGAAGCGGATGAATTTAGTAAAGCCGACTGAAAATGCTCCAGGAAGTTGGGCGGGATCGCAACATTTTGAAAATCGACAGTATGTTTTATACGATCGAGGTCAAAAACTAAAATATCTCCACTGGGCAGGAATCTCAATTCGTCCAGGTGCGCCTTATTGGAATGTGTGGGAACACTACCGATATTTACATGAACCGAGTACAGCATTCTGGCATAAATTGTCGAGACTTGTGCCATTTTAAGGAAGTTCGATCGATGAAAAAAGGAATTTACATTCTTGCAAATGATGTTGTGTTCGATCAGCTTGTAGCACTACTCAACAGCATCGAAACAAATATTAGTCCTGAAATTCCCATTTGTATCATTCCGTATAATGATCGTTTAGAGAAAGTGCGATCGGAGATTGCAACTCGCCCGCAAGTTTCTTTATTTGAAAATACAGAATCAATTCAGCGATGGGAAGCATTTGCAACTCAAGTTTGGAAATCTCATGATCGCGCTCAGAAAGCGTGGCGCGATGCCTTCGGCACACAAAATCGTGCCCGACAGCTTCCCGAAGTGTATCGCATCGAAATGCACCGTAAACTCTGCTGCTTTGATGGTGAATTTGATTCATTTATTTATTTTGATGCAGATACATTAGCGCTTCATTCGGTTGACTCCATCTTTCAGAAGCTAGAAACCTATGATTGGGTCGCAAATGACTATCAATATAGTTCGGATATCAAGTATATTTTTGATGCACCAGAAACAGCACTTGTAGAATTTTTTGATGCCGAAACGCTCAAATCTAATGTTTTTTGCGCAGGCTGGTTTGCCTCAAAAAAAAATGTATTTACCGATAAGATTTTACGATCGCTCCTAACCTCACTTCAAGCTGGAGAATCAGACCTACTGGCTTTTTGGGGAACTGATCAATCGCTAATGAATTACATGGTGTTGCGAAGCCAGATTTCTTACTATAACTTCGCTGCAACTGGAACTGCTCCCGGTTCACACTGGTCATCGAGCTTTGAGCAGCGCAACCAAGTACTTTATGACAAAGGGCAACCCCTCACGTACTTGCATTATATGAGTATTCCATCCACTGCCTTTAAACGCCTTTGCCAAGGAGAAAATGTATCGATTCCGTATCGGGACTTATTCTTGCACTATCGCTATCTCAACGCTCCTCAAGACCGCCCGCAATCATTCAAATCTCCTAGCACATTCAGACAAGCACGATCGATAATCACTCAATTCCGTAAGCAAAAAATCAGCAATCTCAATCATCGATTCCAAAAACTCAAACGTCACCTGAACAAACCGCGCGGGTAAAACGTCATCAACAACCGAACTCCTCGATCGAGTAAGATCAACCCTTTAGGTGTGAGGCATCGGCTGGCAATATGACCATTAGCGTAGTGACCGGAGCGGCGGGATTTATCGGCTCTCATTTAGTTGAAGCATTGCTCGATCGAGGCGATCGCGTTATCGGAGTCGATCAGTTCAACGACTATTACGATTCCGCTCTGAAGTGGAAAAATCTTGCCTGCAGTTTGTCACATCCGAACTTTGAGCTAATCGAAGCTGATATTCAGAAATTAGACTGGAGTGCGCTTTTGACCGATGTGGAAGTCTTGTATCACCAAGCAGCTCAAGCAGGAGTGCGAGCGAGTTGGGGCGCAGGATTTCGTACCTATACCGAGCAGAACATTAATGCAACTCAAATTCTCCTAGAAGCGGCGAAATCTGCAAAACGACTTCAACGATTCATTTATGCTTCGAGTTCCTCGATCTACGGTAATGCAGAGACGCTTCCCACTTCAGAAATGGTTTGCCCACAGCCTGTTTCGCCCTATGGCATTACCAAGCTTGCCGCAGAACAACTCTGCGGACTGTATCATCAAAACTTTGGAGTTCCAACCTGTTCGCTGAGATATTTCACGGTTTACGGTCAGCGACAAAGACCCGATATGGGCTTTCACAAGTTCCTCAAAGCAGCGTTGCATGATGAAGCGATCGTCATCTACGGCGATGGACAACAAACGCGCGATTTTACCTTTGTGAGTGACGCGATCGCAGCAAATCTTGCAGCAGCAACGACTCCAGAAGCAGTCGGAGAAATCTTTAACATTGGCGGTGGTAGTCGAGTGGTTCTAACCGATGTGATCGCAACAATGGAAGCGATCATCGGTCGATCGATTCGACAAGAAAAGATTGAAACTGCGATCGGGGATGCGCGACATACTTCTGCTGATGTTTCCAAAGCAAAACGGATTCTGAACTATCGGCCAAAAGTGTCGCTTAAAGAAGGACTCACGCATGAATGGGAGTGGATTCGATCGCTCTATCAGTAAGCTAGACTAATGGGCAAACCAAGGCTGTTAAGCTTTCGCAGGGTGTAATCGCATCGCAAAACTTGCCCCAGTGATAAACATGACGACACATTGTGCGTTTGAATTACATCCTCAAAGACCGATTTCAAGACTAAAAGTGGTTTGGAAGATTGTCTGTCGAAGTACGCTACTCGGATTGATTTCTGGGGCTGTAGGCGGAATTTTTGGTTATGTTTACTTTGCACCGCTTGGCGCTTTGTTGGGCATAGGATTGGGGCTAGTGAATGGAATCGCGCTGAGTTTAGTGACAGTGGTAGGGTTTTATCCGCTTCGCCGTGTAGAACGATATCGATCGACAGCGAAAGCGATCGCTGCGATCGTCGGTCAAGGTGCAGCCCTTTACGCACCTTTGAGCTATGCTTCGATACCCATGACACCGAGTTCAGCCCTTCTCATTGGCTTTAGCACCGTGATCATTTCTGTGATCGCTGTGATCGTGGGTAGCTTCGTCGGTGACAACATCACTCAATGGTATGCAGAGATCAACGGTTGCACTGGGCAAACTTCACTGCACAAAATCGCACTGCACAAAACAAAGCAACGCTTGGAAGCAATGCTATCGCCGAGAGAGCCGTTTTGGATACAAGCGATTTTGATGACAATTCTGGTGTGCCCGTTTCTAGGAATGCCACTATTGGGTTTTTTAGTCTGCGGAATACAGGATCAAGTTGAATGCCTACCTTCGCCGCGCCTTTATACATCGATCGTTGCAGGTTTCAAGGTACTGATTCCGATTCTGCTTGGAATTTGGGCGCTTTCTGCCATCTTCCGTCGTTATTACAAAATTCGGCTTGAGATTGATCGCGATCGTATTATCTTCAGTCGTGAACTCTTTGGACATCAAGTGTGGAAACGCTCAGGTAGAACAGAAGACATTCTGCAAATTGAACCGACCTATCATCATTTTGGAACCCATTACGGTGTTGCAATTCAGGTTGGGGCGGTTGAAAACAAGCTGAGAGGTCAATTCACGCGGCTTTCAGCGAGACAGTTTGCAGATGAAATCAGCGATTGGTTAGATCTCTAGCCGATCGCCAGAAATTGGATCAAACAGGAACATGCGATCGAGATCAAAGCGCAACGGTAAGCGATCGCCGACTTTCAAGTTCAAGGCTGGATCAGTTTGCAAATTAATCGATCGACCTTCTAATACCGCGCGAACCAGCACTTCCCGCCCTAACGGTTCAATCACACTCACCTCTGCGATACAGTGCGGCTCTTGAGCATTCACAGAGAGATGTTCTGGTCGAATTCCCAAATCGAATTGACTCGGTGAAAGGTTAAGCGAAACCGGAAATGATTGCCCACCGATTTGAAAGCTTGATCCGGTGAAGGTTGATGGAATTAGATTCATCGGGGGACTACCCAGAAAAGTAGCAACCATACGATTCACGGGTCGATCGTAGATTGCCTGGGGTGTCCCAATTTGCTGAACTTTGCCGCGATCCAAGACAACAATGCGATCGGCTAAGGTCATTGCCTCCACTTGATCATGCGTCACGTAAATCGTCGTAATGCCTACTTGTTGATGAAGTTGCTTTAGTTCAGCCCGGGTTCCGTCTCGCAGTTGAGCATCGAGATTGGAAAGCGGTTCATCGAGCAGAAACACCTGAGGCTGACGTGCGATCGCTCTTCCCAAGGCAACCCGCTGTTGTTGTCCGCCGGATAATTGTCTCGGTTTGCGCTCTAGTAAATGACTGATTTCTAAAATTCTTGCCACCGACTCTACCCGCTCTTGAATCGTTTTCGGCTGCGCTTGTCGCATTTTCAACCCAAACGCGATATTTTCTGCCACGCTCAGGTGAGGATAAAGCGCATAGTTTTGAAACACCATTGCCACATCCCGTTGACGCGCAGGAATTTGATTGACTAAGCGATCGCCAATATACAAATTCCCAGAAGTTGCAGTTTCGAGTCCTGCGATCGTTCGCAAAATGGTCGATTTGCCACAGCCAGAAGGTCCGACCAGTACCCAAAACTCGCCGTCAGGGATCTCAAAGCTAATGTCCTCAACCGCTGCGGATTTGCTAAAACGTCGAGTGATATGATCGAGCCGAACAGTTGCCATAACAAAGAAAGATCCTTCAATCGGAACGTAACTGAAGATAGAGAAACCAGTCCATCTTAAAGTGCATCATTTTAATACGTAGAAAGTCAATAAGATCCGTATTGAATCCATTAAGAATTAAAATTGTTGAGGGAAATTCGACTCTGAGTGATTTGGCTATCCAAACTTCTGTTCTAAATTCAGCACAGGTCTTGATTTTAGAGGATGAAGCCGTGACGCGAACCGCGTTAACGGTGCTTCTAGAGTATCAAGGCGCGATCGTGGTGTCAGTCGGTTCGATTCGAGAAGGAATTCAGGCGGTTGAGTCGGGATTTCAGCCGGATTTATTAGTCAGCAACATCCGGCTACCTGATGGCAACGGGGCGCGCGTGTTAGAGGCAATTCGACAGCAAGATATGGAATTCGGGCGACGAACAGTGGCGATTGCGCTGACCGGAGAAGCGATCGAGATGATTCGCGACGATCCAGATTCGGCGGGATTTGAGATGTATTTGTCGAAGCCGTATGATTCAGGGAGTTTGTTGGAAACGATCGCCCGACTGATGAGCGATCGAGGGTCAGAATGATAAAGTTGCGACTGAGTGATTCTGTGAATTTATGTCGCAATACATTCTAAGACGGCTTTTGGGTTTAGTTCCCGTTCTGTTTGGGATTACGTTGGCGGTGTTTTTGTTGTTGCGGTTGATTCCCGCTGATCCTGCGATCGTGCTGGCGGGAGAACGGGCAACACCAGAACAAGTCGCAGCACTCCGAACTCAGCTTGGACTCGATCGACCGTTGTTGCTTCAGTATTTTGCATTTGTCGGAAATCTATTGCAGTTGAAATTGGGCAATAGTATCTTGAGCGGAATTCCTGTGCTGGATGAAATTCGGACACGGTGGGCGGCAACGTTTGAATTGTCGATCGCAGCGATTTTGGTGGCGATTGTGATTGGAATTCCCATCGGTATCATTGCCGCAGTGCAGAAAAATCGCTGGCAAGATCAAGTCACGATCGCAGGTTCATTACTCGGTGTGTCACTTCCGGTATATTGGTTAGGATTGTTACTGATATATCTCTTCTCGGTCACGTTGCAATGGCTACCTCCGAGCGGACGGATTAGCGTTGAGACTGGTTTTACCTTTCAGCCAATTACTGGATTTTATGTATTAGATTCATTGCTAAGGCTGAATCCTTCAGCGTTCATCGACGTGATTACGCATTTGATTCTACCTGCATTGACGCTAGGAACAATTCCGTTAGCGATCGTGGCACGTATTACGCGCAGTGCCATGTTAGATGTGCTATCTCAAGACTATATTCGGACAGCAAAAGCGAAAGGATTATCCGATCGTCTGGTAATTCTGCGTCACGCATTAAAGAATGCACTGTTACCGATTAACACTACGATCGGGCTTCAGTTCGGGACGTTGTTAAGTGGTGCGATTTTGACAGAAACTATCTTTTCGTGGTCGGGGATTGGGTCTTGGATTTATGAGGGAATTTTGGCGCGTGATTATCCTGTTGTACAAGGCGGCGTTGTCTTTGTTGCGATCGTATTTGTGTTGATTAATCTATTGGTGGATCTGTCGTATGCGATCGTTGATCCGAGAGTCCGGTATGAATAATGTGTTTGAGACTCGCTCGGTGAGACGATTCTGGCGATCAACTTCTGGCAGGATCGGGTTGATTTTAACGATTGCATTGTTTGCGATCGCGCTCGTTGCACCAATTCTAAGACCTTACAATCCGGGAAGCGATCGCGATTTTATTGCACGATTGCAATCCCCAAACGCGATTCATTTACTGGGAACCGATGGATTAGGGCGCGATTTGCTCACTCTGATTTGGTATGGAATTCGGACTTCTTTGTTGATTAGCTTAGTTTCAGTCGGAGTAGGAGCCGCGATCGGGTTAACGCTTGGTTTACTCGCAGGCTATTTTCGCGGTTGGATCGATGCGGTGATTAGTTGGGTAACGGACATCTTACTGGCATTTCCGTCGATTTTGTTGGCGATCGCCATTGTTACGATCACAAGTCCGAGTCTGAAAAGTGTGATCATTGCAGTTGGAATTGTGCAGATTCCGATCTACATTCGCCTTACTCGTAGTACTGTGTTATCGCTGCGAGAACAGGATTTTGTTCAAGCGGCAATCGCGATCGGAGCTACAACACCTCAGATCATTACGCGCCACATTTTGCCTGGAAGCCTAACCGCAATCATTGTTCAAGCCTCTCTATCTTTGGGAACTGCAACGCTCGAAGCTGCGGGATTAGGATTTCTAGGACTGGGCGCACAACCACCAACTCCGGAACTTGGCACGATGTTGGCGGATGCGTTTCGAGGCGGCTACTCGTTGACTTCGCCCTGGACAACCATCTTTCCAGGGTTAGCAATTACGCTGATTGTTCTCGCGTTTAACTTGTTGGGTGATGGGCTACGCGACGGATTTGATCCACGATCGCAATAATCAAAGATGCTATCCTGTGTTTCTAACCCCTGTTTCACCGATGGCAATGCAAGAGATTGAGATTCTACTCAAAGCCCTGAAAGATCCGGATGAAGAAGTACGATCGGATGCAACTCAGGCGTTGTGGCAGATTTGGTTTGCTCAGAAGGGAGCCGCTGGGCTGCAAACTTTACGACGGGCACAGGTGTTATTAGAGTCGGGTGAAGCAACTGAGGCGGAAGCGGTATTGTCGGAGTTAATTGAGCAATTGCCGGACTTTGCGGAAGCTTGGAATCGACGGGCAGTGTTGTATTTTGTGCAGCAACAGTACCGTAAAGCGATCGCGGATTGCCGAAAAACGATCGAGCTAAATCCAATTCATTTCGGCGCTTGGCATGGATTAGGGTTGTCTTATGCGGCGTTGGGAGAGTATCGGGATGCGATCGCGGCATTTCGGCAGGCATTGGAGATTCAGCCGTATGCGATCGAGAATCAGCGGTTAATTTTGGAATGTACAGCCAAGTTGAGTTAACCCGCTAGGCTCCATTTCCGTCGCTGCGATGACAGCGCATTGATTCAGCTAAGATCTCAATGTTTCCTTGATGCAATTCAACCGTTCGTAGCAATGCCTCAGCCGCACCTTTGAGAACCTCTAACTCAATCCTAAGCGTTGCATTGACTTGAACCTGATTTTCGAGAGCGGCAGTCTTGCATCGATTTCTAAGGTTCAGCTTTGATTCGATTACACAAAGACACGGCTTTGTTGCATGAATAACTAGAAACGGTAACCTGTAGAACAGGAGAATTGTCAGACTTGCGGATGAAAACG
>PSLO01000188.1:0-3404 GCA_040289665.1 Leptolyngbya sp. ERB_1_1
CCAGCCATAAGTCTGTCTCTGAACAACTCTTCTCAGTCTATATTATCTGTCGCTTTCTCTGTTTAAATTGGTATGCGATCGCAAAAACAACCAATCGAATTGTTTCTTTCTGAACTGATGTTCGAGAGCGATTGATCACTTGGCTCATCGTGCTACCTTTCCTTCAATCAACTGATTGACGAATTGAACTAATCTATCTGGATCAAATGGTTTGGTTAAATATGCTGCTGCTCGTAGTTGCTTTGCCAATTGTTGATGCTTCTCACTGCTGCGGGAGGTCAGCATGATCACTGGAACTTGAGTAAGCTGAGCGTCCTGATGATACCGTTTCAAAAACTCAAACCCAGTCATACGCGGCATTTCAATGTCACAAGTAATCAGTTCAATCTCAGAGTGTTGCTGCAACTGTGCGATCGCATCTAATCCATCCTGCGCTTGAATTACTTGATATCCTGCATTTTCTAGCGTTGCTGCAACGGCTTGCCGCACGGTTAGCGAATCATCCACCACTAACACAGATTTGGCTGCTACAGACCGAGTTGAAACAGGCACAGAAGGAGAGTTTCCGTAATTCTGCTTGATCAACGCCACAGCATCGATCGCCAATAGAGATCTACCATCTGCTAGAACACTAGAGCCATACACATAATTTGGTGCTGCGATCGCGCTTCCGACAGGTCGTAATACAAGCTCTTGTTCACCCAACACTCGATCAACTTCAATGCCAATCCAAGAATTTTGGTGCTTGAGGATCAAAATCGATGAGGTTAGCGTTGGGCTACCGAATCTCTCAGTGGGGTTCACAACTGCTTGCATTCCAATTAGCCAAGTTGTGTAAGCGATCGCATCAGATAAAGAATGAATCGGAACAGATTGTTCTTCACCTTCATAACACCAACGCAAAACGCGCTGATTACCGAGTTGTTTTATCTGTTTGAAGTCAGGTGAAACAATTCGAGTAACCTCCTCAGAGATCATACCGTAGATTGCTTGTCCTGCTTGACACACTAGCAATCTTGCACTTACCAAAGTCAGCGGCAACTGCAGCGAAAAGGTTGTTCCTTGGTTTGGAACGGATGTAACCGTAACATTGCCTTGCATCACTTTCATTTGCGATCGCACCACATCCAATCCAACGCCCCGCCCTGATAAATCCGTTACTTCTTTAGCCGTTGAGAATCCGGGCTGAAATAGCAGGTTCAATAGTTCAGATTGAGAAAAATGACCAACCTGATTAGAAGACAGTTGCTGTTGTTCAAATCCGCGCTGACAGATGTCCTGCAAGTCTAATCCTCGCCCATCATCACTCACCTCGACAAAGGTACGATTCCCCTGTTGATAGGCACGAAGCTCAATTTCACCGATCGACTTTCCTTGTTTATGCCGCGTGGTATGCGATTCAATTCCATGAGCAAATGCATTCCGAACCAAGTGCAGCAATGGATCGTAGAGTTTTTCTGCGAATGCTTTATCGACCCTAATCTGAGTACCCACTAACCGCAACTTCACCGTTTTGCCGTAAGTTTCGCTCAGTTGTTGTATCACCGCTGGAAATCGATTGAAGATTGTTTCGATCGACATCGTCCGAACGCTGAGCAAATCATCTCGCAAATTGGTCAACAGCCGACCTTGTTTACTCCGTACCGATCGAGACTCTCGCGCTAAGAACTCGATCTCCCCAGCCGCTGTTTCGAGTTGTTCCGCTTCTGTTAAAGCTGATTGCAATAAGAGATGAAGCTCGTTGTATCGATCGAGTTCGAGTGTATCAAATCTTTGTTTGAAATCGCTTGCCGCTGTTAAGTTCTGAGTTCTTCTGGATAACCGTTCTGGCGCGATAAATGCCCAATCCCTTAACTGTGCAAGAACTTGCTGATGATAATTTAGTCGATCGAGTAAATCAACTATCATGACCTGAAGCCGCTCATCTTGAAGCAATTGCTGGTTCTGATGAATGAGAAGGTCACTGGTGATGAAATTCAGCGATTCCAAATGTGCTAAATTAACGCGAACACTATCTTGAGCAGTGGATTTTTGAGAAACAGATTGAGATGAAGATTGAGGAGCATTGCTGTGAGAATCAGTAGTATCCCAAGGTTCAAATCCTAGATCTGTATCATTGATCGGTGGTTGTTCCAGTGCCTCAAACTGACTTGCTAATTCTACAAGAGCAGGATCAATAATAAATGGATCATTTGGCTCTGAGAAGCTCTGAGTGTGTTCAGTTTTAATTGGAGAATGTTCGATCACTGACTGCCGAAAGAACTGCTTCAGTCTCGCCCAACTGCCCCATATATGTTGATGATTCTGATCAGTACTTAATCTTGCAAATTGTTGGAGTGCCGCTGAAACTTCACCGCCTAACACACGATCGCCACTCAACACAGCAATCTGACCCTGCTGAAAATCCGCTAGTGCTGCTTGAGCAATTTCGCGAACTTGATTCGGCTGATGTTTTAGTGCGGTTAAAGTCGTTTGAGCGATCGCTCTAAATCCTTCTAGATTCAGTGATTCTGCCAATCCTAAGAAGACTTCTGCTTGGGTCTGTAGCGTTTGAGCGATCGTAGTCGGATTACCTTCTGAAATTGCCAGTGCTAACTGTTCGAGTCGCTCTCGCACTCCCGTTTCAAACATCGATCGAACAATATCAAACCCCAATTTAGCCGATGTCGGCAACGCAGCACCCGGATCAAAATGCTGACCAAGTTTTTTGCGAATCCTAGAAAAAATAGCTTCAGCCCGATTTAGCAAATCTGCATCTTGGCAACGTACACCCGCGATCGCAGTCGTTAAGGGCAACCGCAAACAGTCATACCCTTCATATAACAATGCTTCTAGTTCTGCATCAAGTTCAACTTCGGGCTTGTATAGTGCTTTGAACACATCTTCAAACGAATGCGCGATCGATTTCATACTCTCGAAACCAACGCTGGCAGCTGCGCCTTTAAGCGTGTGGGCTGCCCGCATCAGTTCGTGGACTTTTGTAGCGGAGCGATCTTGACGGAGCGAGAACAGATTTTGCTCGATCGATTGAAGCAGATCCTGTGCTTCCGTCAGAAAGTACGAGTAAGTTTGCTCACGAAGTTTAGCATTTGGAATCATAGGGAACTGAGAGGGCTAGATTTGGGCAAAAAGCTGCTGAAGGGGCTAAATTCCGAATCAGCGAAGTGCAAATGCAGAACTCAACCCCAAATTCCCTAACTGACTTTGAACTGTCCAACACTGGTTTGGAGGTGTTGAGCGGTGTTCAGCAATTCTTGGAACGATGAAGAAATTTGACTCGACTGAGCAGAGTTCTGGTTTGCCAGTGCTGCCACATCTGTAATCGATTGCGGCTTTGTTGCATGAATAACTAGAAACGGTAACCTGTAGAACAGGAGAATTGTCAGACTTGCGGATGAAAACGA
>PSLO01000189.1:0-3372 GCA_040289665.1 Leptolyngbya sp. ERB_1_1
CAATTTCTCAAAGGTTTTTATGTACGGCGCATTTTCATAACTCATTTAGGATCGCTATAAATAATTCCCGCTTCTGCAAACTGCACTCTGCCTGCTTGATCGATTGTGGGTGATACGACCCATAGCGTAGGAACTTTCAGTTTTGCAGGGCGATTATCTCTGGTGTGTCGATGCAACCGACCTGATCGCTGCAACAGTAGATCGATCGGAGCCAAATCGCTAATCATCAGGTCAAAATCTACATCTAAACTTTGCTCAATTACCTGCGTTGCGACCAATACATAGCGATGTGGACGGGTTGTACTGTCTTTACCAAACTTTTCTAAACAGGCTTGTTCAATACGATCGCGATCGATAAACAAAAATCGCCCGTGAAACAACCCCAGTTCATTCTCACCAAACTCTGCTTGCAATCGCTGGAATACTTCCTGTGCCCGTCCCACCGTCGAGCAAATTACCGCCGCGCAGCCCCCATCGGCTAGATTATCTCGCAATGCCGCCATCCATTCTTTATCGTTTATCCAGTATAAATTCAGAGATCGCGTCACATGGTCGGAAGCCGCAAACGATCTAACCTGAACTTCTCCACCCGCAAAAGCAGTGATGCGAGGATAATTCGCCTGCGGCAATTCCACATCGCTCTGACCACAGCCTTTTGCATAAGCATTCACCAATAAACGGCGCGTACTCATCGGCAACGTTGCTGACAGCGCAATCACAGGGGAGCCTAACACCGCTAACCATTCGAGAAATCGTTCCAGCAGCGTACTGGTATACAAGTCATAAGCGTGAATTTCATCCAAAATCACCGTGCGTCCTGCTAAACCGAATAAACGCACAAACTGATGCTTCGATCTCACCACACCCATCAATGCTTGATCGACTGTTCCTACGCCATAGGGACTGAGAAGCGATCTCTTTCGCGCCGTATGCCATTCTCCTGCTCCCACTCTGCCTGCCGAATTTTGCTCGTCTTCGTCATAGACCTGATCGAGCCGACAAACTGTTTGCTGATACTCTTCTTTTAACGCTGCGGCTGAATGGCTCAGAGTCAGATTTACAATCTCTTCCGGATAACGTTGACTTAAAAAGTCCCGCACCCGCTTCCACATTGCATTACTCGTTGCCTGGGTTGGCAAGCCAATATAGAACCCACCTACTGAAGCTTGGTGCTGGAGATAATCCGCCAAGTACAGTGCTGCCTCAGTTTTTCCCTCTCCCATTGAAGCTTCCACTAAGACGAGGCAGGGAGAAGTAAGCGTTACAGAAAGTTCGATCGCGGCATCCTGCAATGGTCGAGGGGTCTGAATCTGCGAGAATAATTCTGTGAAATTCAAAGGATTTTCTGTGGATGTTTTTGTCCAGCCAATCACTCTAAGTGCATTCTGGGCTTTTGCCTCCAAATCCTTCGCATATTCATCGAAGAGGGTGTCATTAGCATAGGGAAAGCCGCTCTTTTGGTCTGGATTTGATGCAATCCAATCAGAAACAGTCGTGAGTCCTGCCAGAATCATTCCCGCAGCATTGTCGCAGTGGGTGGGTAAGTCTGATGAAGTTAATCCCACAAACTCTTGTAATTGCTCAAAAATCCTTTGGCTAAAGCGGCGATGCTGCCAATCGCTGCCAGGATTAGTGCCACATAAGCCATCATTCAAAGCATCAATTTCAGCTTGAGATGGGAAAAACCCATGATGTCCACCCACAATAATCGACAACCGTTTGGCAAGTTGATGGGCTTGTCGTTTCGTCAGGCGAATTCCTAATCCCGCATCACATAAAAACTGCGGCATTGTCTTTGCTGTGACCAGTCCGTGGGGAGTTTTAACCTCTGGAAGCTTTGTCCATAAATCATAGAAATGCTCACCTATCAAGGCTTTTCCTACATCGCTTACTTGAAACTGAAACGCTGGACTGACTTTGCCTAAGTCATGACAACCAGCCAAAAAGCCACAGCACTTAATCAGTGATTCGCCCTTTAGTCCTAAACCACGTTCAAGAGACGCGATCGCAGCCGAACTTAAATACTCCCTCACGATCTGCATCGCCACCGAAGCAGTGTCCGCAAGATGACAGATTACGGGGTGATAGTTCGGCTGCCCATCTTCTCGAAACTCCCCTTTCCCTGTTTTTGCCCAAAACTTTTCCTGCATTATCGCTACCTAAAATCTGTTGTCATGAGTCTCCTCAGTCAATTGGCTTTGCCATAGTTCTCAACCATGCCCTGTAATTCTTCCTGTACCATCGCTGCTAATTCTGGAGGTTTCTGTACGATTGCTCCCTTGCCGTAGCCCAAAACCCAGCGTTTCAGGTCATTCATTCCACGCACTTCCATATGCAGAGTAAGAGAACCATTTGAATGCTCTTGAATCCTTTGAGTTGGATGCCAACGTCGCTCCCGGATATATGGAGCAGTAGCCACATCAAACCAGATTGAAACAAGGCAAGAAACGCCTCCTACCTCATGTTGGAAAATCATTTCTAGATGGTCTTTGGCATTAAAAGATGGATCAGGAACAAACGGAGCTTTTAGGAGTTGAAGTGATCGGATTCGATCTACTCGAAACCAACGAACTGCACGGCGCTTGTGGCAATAGCCAATCACGTAAGGATTAGTACCACGATAGATGTGGAGAAGATAGGGGTTTAATTTGCGCTCCGACGTGGAATTACTACTTGCTGTGTAGTAAGTCATCTGTACCGTCGTTTGTACTCGACAAGCTTCCTCTAATGAATGCCAAATATCAGGATTGAGATCAATTTCACCACCACTCCGAAACAGGATGCGTTCATCTGCAACTTGCTGCAAGTCAACCCAAGTTTGTTCTGGCAATCTCTCACCCAGACGAGTGATTGCAGATTTTAGATCTGCCGCATATGCAGAGCCAGAATAGGTTTCCAGCATCCGCGCACCAAGAGTAAGAGCAAATAGCTCTCCCTTTGTGAGTGTAATTGTGGGCAAGCGCCACTCCGAATCGGTATAGTGAACCCCTTCAGTCTTGCTGTATTGAATAGGAGCGTGATAGCGATCGCGCAAAAAAGCAAGATCACTTCGTACAGTTCGTTCACTCACCTCTAGAACTTCAGCCAGCCTATTGGCAGTTTGGCGCTGCTCCAATCTCAGCAAGGCATCGATTTGTAGTAATCGTTCTAGATGGCGAGACATTCTTTACACCCCACAAAGCTAACTACACCTACACCTTAATCGAGGTACCCTGCAAAAACGTTTCCGACTTGAATAACCTGATGTTTGGGATCAGAAATCGTTGTGAAAGACTTCTTCATTTATCCTAACTCTCCTATTGTGTTTTATTGCACTTGATATACAGTGTGCCCAACTATAGAGGGTGTTATGCACTTTGAAAGCGGAGTTCA
>PSLO01000190.1:0-3331 GCA_040289665.1 Leptolyngbya sp. ERB_1_1
AATCAATGTTTCGTCCGGGTTGTTCAATCCATTCCAGTAGGTTCGTTCAGAGTCAATATCAAAACAAGGACTTTGACACGCGACACACGCGCTTTGCTCATTGCCCTCAGGTTGAACTGTCCGGCACATCGACTGAGTAATTCGGCTATCGCTCATGTGTGCCTTACTGCCTAGCAAGCCTCTCGGTTCACTAAAAATCGTTTGTACCGGAGCCATCGGACAGAAGTATTGACACCAAGACTTGCCACCGTAAAAGTAACCGACCGCGATCGAGGCTGCGATCGTAAATACCAACCAGCTACCCAACACTAAGCGATCTGCATTGAAAAATAGAATTCGCCCACATAGACCAACAAACAGCCAGCCGAATTGTACATAAGGATAGTTTCTACCCAGCCACGAATTAGCGTCTACTTTTGCCAACTCGTAGCGTATCTTTCCAGTCTTTTTATTTTCGCGCTTAAAGTGTCGTTGCCACCCTAAAGCGCGAGGAATCTGAGACAGAAACGATAAGGGACAGATTCGCCGCCAGAGTTCATGTCCAAACACCAGCAAAATAAAGATTCCCGATGGTACGATCGCGCCCCAAAACAGCGTTGCACCAATTGGATAAGGCTTTTCGGGTACACATTCACCTTGCACCTTCACACATTCACCCGTGAGCCGTAGCGGACTCCAAAGATGATCTGGTTCAGTCAGTGCTGCACTCCAAGGATCGTAAAACAAAGAAGCGATCACCAGTAGCCAACCGATCGTGAGAATCCATCGAACCCAGTGCATTTTCCGTTCTGGCACTTGTAAAACCATCGATTACCTCTTTCACAGAATTGGCTACTTTAGAGACTGTTAGACTAGAACTGCTCTAGTCCCAGGAATTGGGTCGAGCTATCGGGAGCAACAGTATTACAGTTACTCGAAATCACGCGCGAATCGAAAACTTCAATTCGACAGTTACCCGTTGTGTTGTTGAGGGCACGCAGATTGGTAGAAGTGTTGAAACTGCGGACGCGACCATTCAAGGTAAAGTTACCTGAATTGGTCGGCGTATTGGGCTGCCGCGTGATAATTCCGCGATACTGAACTCTTGCTCCGGTTCGGGTTTGTTCCGCCAGTTCTAAACCAAAATTATCGCCTTCGATCGTCAGTGCAACATTTGCCATTCTTCCTCTGGTAAAAGCAGAACCATGAACGACTCCGCGACCCTGAAGCGTTCCCCTAGTTTGAGACAGGGCATGAGGCAGCAAAGTTAAACCGATCGCGCTTACAACCGCTGTACATCCAACTAAAAATCGAGCTTGCATAAAATCGTGTCCTTACTATCTATTTGTGTCCCTTCGATGCGATCGAGCTAAATCTAGCTCTACACACCTGATGCACCTGAAAACTGATAAGTCGGCATTCCAGCAGAGGAGCTTGAGAAGCGAAACAAATCCCCTGCTTTGAAACAGTGTTGAACTTCTTTTTGGCTGAGTCCAACTGATGCCGAAGTAATATATAAATCTGTTAGGTGAGCACCTCCGAACGTTACGCTGGTCGGACGCGGTACTGGTAGATCAATTCGCATGATTTCCTGTCCAGTTGGGTCGAAGCAAGCAATACACCAGCCGTCCCAAAGCGCAGTCCAGAGGTTGCCTTGCTTGTCGATCGACATTCCATCCGGTTCAACCGCTTCGGCAGTTAGATCAATCAGAACGCGACGATCGCGAATTGCTCCTGTTTCAATATCAAAGTTGTAAGCATAGATTTTATGTTGAGCAGAGTCGGTCAAATAAAATGTGGACTGATCAGGACTCCAACCTAATCCATTTGAAATGGTTAGCCCAGTTTCCATACGATGAAAAGAGCCATCAGGATCATATCGGTAGAGTTCTGCTTCTTGTGGCGCTTCGCTGATCGAACCAATCCAAAACCGTCCTTTAGAATCACATTTGCCATCATTAAAGCGAGTCTTGGGATAAGGAAATTTGGTCTGATACAGAGGAGTCATTTCACCTGTATCCGTGTTGAGAAAAGCAAGACGATCGCCCAGTGCAATCAACAATCGATCCTGACCTGCAAGCGCGATTGCGCTGACAACATCTCCAGTATCAAAATAGCGGTCATGTCCAGTCGCCGGATCAAACTGATGCACCCGATGATTGTAAACATCAACCCAAAAAAGCTGTTGTCGATCGACATCCCATAGAGGACATTCACCTAAACGCGCCCGCGCATCAAGTACAGTTTGAATGGTCATAGAGTTGTTATTGTGGATAGCTTGATAGCTTTGAATGTGCGATCGCCTTACTCTCTCCAAATGCCTGCTCTAAGTGTGAGATTTCGATAGTTCTCCAGGCGTGATCGTATCCAACACCGTTTCTGGCGTAAAGTATCCCAACGCTTGAATGATCCGAGCAATGCAGCCTGTCCAACCCGTTTGATGACTTGCCCCAATTCCCGCGCCATTATCGCCGTGGAAATATTCATAGAACAAAATCAAATCGCGCCAGTGCGGATCAGTCTGGAACTTCTCGCTTCCCCCATACACCGGACGACGACCCGATGAATCTTTGAGGAAAATACTCGTAATCCGCTCACTGATTTCCTTGGTTACATCAAACAAAGTGAGATAAGTGCCAGAGCCAGTTGGATACTCAATCACGAAGGCATCGCCGTAGTAGCTGTAAAGTTGGAGCAGCGATCGCAGTATCAACAGATTCACAGGCATCCAAATCGGACCGCGCCAGTTGGAATTTCCGCCGAACATCCCCGAAGTGGAGTCACCCGGAACATAGCCAACTTTGTACTCCTGCCCTGCGTGATGGAAATAATAGGGGTTGTCTAGGTGATAGCGAGACAGCGATCGAATCCCGTAATCGCTGAGAAACTCAGATTCATCGAGCATTCTTTCCAGCACACGGCGCAGTTTGCGCTCGTTTAGAATTGATAGCATCAGCCGATTTCGTTCACCAAATTTGGTTGGGAGATGCACGTTTTGAGTCAGTTCAGGATGCTGCATGATGAACTTCTTCGCTGCTGTATTAAAGCGTGGCAGTTTGTCAAAGGCGTGCTGCGGAAAGACTGCCACCGCCATGATTGACAGCAAGCCAACGAGCGATCGTACCTTTAAGCGGGTAGAGTGCCCATCTGGGAAATGCAGCACATCATAGAAGAAGCCGTCTTCCTCGTCCCATAGTTCGTCGTTGAATTCCCCAATGCGATCCATCGCGCCCGAAATCCACATCGTATGCTCAAAAAACTTGATTGCAAAGTCTTCGGGCTTTGTTGCATGAATAACTAGAAACGGTAACCTGTAGAACAGGAGAATTGTCAGACTTGCGGATGAAAACGA
>PSLO01000191.1:0-3330 GCA_040289665.1 Leptolyngbya sp. ERB_1_1
CCCTTGGGGCGGTCACACTCATCAAGCCACCAGCTTTGCTGGGGGTGTCTGACTTCTCCTCGGTGTCCCACTAATGAGCTTAAGAATTTTCCAGTATCAGTTTGCCAAAGCTTAACGGTTCCATCCAAACTGGAAGACGCGATCATCTCACCATTGCGACTAAAGGCAACTTTTTGAATCGGAGCTTCGTGAGCAATCCACGATCGCACTAAAGTTCCTTTGGTATCCCACAATTGCAACTGTTTATCTTGTCCTGCTGTCGCAATGTAAGTTCCCTTGGGACGGTATGCCATGCTCTGAATTGCACTGCTACCAGGCTCAAACAGCGGTTCTATCGGTGTTCCATTGATGTTCCATCGCTGCAAAGTTCCATTCAGTCCAGTCGCTGCAATTTCTTGACCATTCGGGCTGAACGCTGCATCCGACTTCCAACTACGATCGCCCTTGAGATCGCGAATATAATCACCGCTTTGCGACCAGAGTTTAATCGATCGATCCTTACTAGCAGACACTAACCATTGTCCATCTGGACTAAATTCGACTTGATTGACATCACTCGTATGTCCCTCTAATCGAGTCATCAAGCCATTATTCAAGCGCCAAATTCTCGCAGTTTTATCAGCGCTTCCGGTGACGATCGATTGTTCATCGGGATTAAATGCAACTGACCAAATCACATTGTTATGCCCTTGCAGCGATCGCAAAAATGTTCCGTCGCGTCGCCATAGTTTCAGCGTTTTATCAAATCCGACGGTTGCAATCATTTCACTATTTGGATTCCAGGCGAGGCTTGTTACTCCATCACTCTGCGCCTCGATTTTGCGAATCAGACTACCTTCTCGGTTCCACAACACGATCGTATCGTCGAGGCTAGAAGATGCTAACTCGGTTCCATCTGGACTAAAGGCAACGGTTTGAACCGAATCTTGGTGTCCGGACAAAGTTTTGATCAAGCTGCCATTGCGCGTCCAGAGTTTGATGGTTTGATCCGTACTCGCAGTCGCGATCGTTTGACCATCAGGACTAAAGGTGACAGCATTCACAACTTGTTGATGTCCGTTCAGCGTTTGCAGTAATTTTCCATCGCGTGACCAGAGTTTGACGGTTCGATCGGCGCTTGCAGTCGCGATCGTCTGACCATCAGGACTAAATGCTACTCCGTAAACGGTGCCCTCGTGCCCTGTTAGCCGCTCCACGAGCCAACCATCGTGGCTCCACAGGCGCACAGCGTTATCGGCTCCACCCGTTGCAATCAATCCATCATCGGGGCTAAATGCGAGGGCAAACACGCTTCCCGTGTGTCCTTTGAGCGTTGCCACAATTGATCCATCTTTTCGCCAGAGTTTCACGGTTTGATCTTCAGAGCAGGTTGCAACAAAGTTACCATCGGGACTAAAGCTGACACAGCGAACACCGCCCGTATGACCAGAAAGCCGATTCGACATCTGCCAAGGTTGCTGAATCGTGCAACTGTAGCCTTTGCACTTTGGCACGGGCGCGTAATGCTCCAAGCATGGCATCCATTCCATGACCCAGTGTGTAGAGCAACTCAGAATTACTGGTGATGGCGCTGACACTACTTTGAGTTGCACCCCGATATTGAACCAGCGCGATCGAACTTAGTGCGATCGCCGCAATCAGTGCAACACTCAGGAATATCAAAAGTCGGCGCTGTATCTTTGTACTTCTGCGCTCTAGATCAAGGCGGGCAGCGATCACTTGAGCGCGATCGGCTTCGAGATCCCGCAGGGTATTTTGTTCCTGAAACGTTTGACTTGCGGTGAGAAAGCGATAATCTTCGTCGCTGAGTCGCTTTCCTATCGACCAATTGCGGGCATCGATCAACGCTTGTCCGCGCAGCAATCGCGATTCATCCTCATAGCCTGACCGTTTCCACTGATCCAGCGCCTCCGAATAGGGGCGCAGCTTGGCAAACTGTCGATCGATCCAATTGAGATTAAAAACTGCTTCATAAACGGGGTTTTTTACCCGCAGATTACCCTCTGATTTCTCGACTAATCCGGATAGCAGTAAGGCAATTTGCTCAACGCTACTATCAATCTCGATTCCCTGTCGTCGTTGCTGAAATAATGGATAGTTTTGGTCAAGTTCGAGTTTCGGCGATCGCAAAATTTGCTGATACAGTTCCAATAATCGTCCGGTTTGCGATTCATTACCGAGAACGCGATCGCGAATGGTTCTAAGATGTTCGGGTTGATCTTGCGCTTCCCAATTTTCGATCACGCGCAGTTGAAACAAATACTCTAGGGTCAGGGCTGAAATCGAGACGAGTTGAATGTCCTCAGAGGCAATCTCAGGTTGCTCAGAAATTTCGCGCACTACAATATCGCACAATTTCTGAGTGAGAAATGGCTGTCCTCCTGTCCAGTTCAGAATGTGTTGGAGAACGGCTTCTGGATTCTTCACCACTCGCTTTAATCCTATTAACAGCGGAGCCGATTCTGCAAACCGAAATCCACCGAGTTCGATCGCGCGTCCGATATTAAACGGAGTGCGTTGCTTGTCGCTGATCAATTCTGCTGGCGTGGTTACTCCCAACAGCGCAAAGCTTAATCGTCTAAATGCAGGTTTTTCCGATCGCTGTTCATAACACGCCCGAATCAAAGCAAAGAAATCATCGACTGGAAACTTCAGCGCTAAAACACTGTCGATCTCGTCGATGAAAATCACAATGTTTTGCTGAGTTTGCGTGAGTAAAACCGTTTCTAGAAACAGTTCTAACCGATTCACAAATGACAAATGAGCGCGATCGCGCCACCATTGCCCGAACTGGATCTTCAAGCCAAAACTACTGACGATCGAAGCCGCGATCGAAGCGTACCACTGCTCCGCGCTTACCTGTTGCACTCCAATTCCGGTCATATCGATCGTGCAGCACTGAGTTCCGGCTTGCCTCAACCGCAGCATCGATCGCACTCGCAAACTCGACTTTCCCATCTGTCGCGAGTTAAACACATAGCAGAACTCACCTGCTAATAGCGCTTCGTACAACTCCTCATCCGCTTTTCGCTCGACATAACACGTTGCATCCGGCGGCAAACTGCCCCCTACCTGATAACGCGAATTGAGCCGTTGAGAAGTCACGTCGTAGAAAGCGCTTGCTGAAAGTACTTACGATAGAGTTGACAGCTTGGCGAAATCAGCGGATCTTTGACTCGCACTAACCCTTTACTTTGAAGCTTAAATGCCTGAATCGGCTCAAGCTCGATCGGGGTATTCGATAGAACCACGCGCTTCATCGCTGCTGATAACTGAATCTTTGGGGTAAGCCACTGGTTCTACCAGTGCGACTCGATGAGCTTTGAGCGA
>PSLO01000045.1:0-6649 GCA_040289665.1 Leptolyngbya sp. ERB_1_1
GTCATTGAATCTGTCGGAAATCTCTTAGCGTTTATGATTCATGCAACAAAGCCACTTCAGAGTGTTTTAGGTGCAGTCACGTTCGCGTGTGCCAAGCGCATCGCTTTGCTCATCTTCTGGTTCAGAAAAGTCAACTTTGTTGTAGAGGTCTGATACTAAAACTCGACAAGGGATAGACGAAAGCGAGATCTCGGCATTTTCATCTTCGTAATCGACCAAAATCCAGCGTCGCTCTTCGCTTTTAATGTAGTGTTCAATATGAATGGAGTACTGATCAATTAATAGATATTCCTGGAATTCTGGAATGGTGCGATAAGCAGTAAATTTTTCGTCTTTATCATAACTACGAGTTGATTTAGATAGTACTTCTGCAATGAAGCAGGGATTCATTACTGTATCGCGCCGACCGGGTTGAAGTTGAAGCGGATCGGCAATAACCATGATGTCTGGATAAGTGTAAATTCGCTTTTTGGGAATCCATAGGCGCTGATCTGTCACGAAAACTCTGTAAGGGTTGCGCTTTAGCGCAACATTTAGCTCAGTGTGAAGGTTGCCTGTAATTGTGTTGTGATTGGGAAGTCCGCCTGGCATTAGAACAATTTCACCGTCAATATATGCGTGGCGTTCATCGGATTGCACCTCAGCTTCTAAATATTCTTCTGGGGTGTAATTGCGCTTGGTTTCAGTTTGCAAGTTCATGCGATCGTGACTCCTGAATGCCCTTGGACAGTAATTCTATTCTAAAGCAGTATATTTGCATTACTTTGCTTCGCCGCCTTGTTAGACTGGGCTAACTTTGGCGCGATACAACAATCGATCGTGTTGTCGATATCCCGCATATCTCACTCGAACGAGATCGCCAACTTCAGCCGCACCGCCCATCAGTTGATGTTGTTGTGGATCATAAGGAATTTCGGAACCGACGATCGCCGTTTGCTCAATTCCCCACTGTTGTAGCAGTTGCTCGATTGGACGGACTAGCGGTAACAGTTTGGCAGCGGGAGCTTGAGGATTTTGTTGTGCCGCATAAGCAGCAGCAGACCATTGGATTAACCAGGGTTCCAAGGTTTGCAGACTAGATTGTTGAAACTCTTGTAACAGTGTTTCGCGTTGTTCTGTGAGTTGTGTTTGTAGTCGATCGTATTCTTTCTGAATTGAGTTCGATGGAACGAGTTCAAACATTGAAAGTAGCTCAGTTAAAGAAAGCTCTAAGCGGGCTGCGAATTGGATTAATATTTCTAAACGCAGTTGTTGAAGTTGACCCCGTCGAAGTTTGAGGAGTTGTTTTTCAGAGATGCCTGTACGATCGCGCAATTCTCGAAATGTCGTAATTTGCTGCGATCGCATTAATTTCCGAATGTGTGGTGTGTAGTCCGTCATCACTAGCGCTCGAATATCTTGATTTAACTGTATCAGAGCGGTTTACTGGTGATGCGATCAAGAATCCAGCGTCGATGCCTGATTGAGAGAAAAATGTAGAGACTGATTAGAACGATTAAACAAGCATTACCTAAAGTGTTGTAGGTTGTGATGATTTTTTGATCACTCCAATCATACACTTGACTAAGTTGATTCATATCACCGCCGGAGTCTCCTTCTCCAAATAAAAGCGTTCCCCAAGGAATTGATTCTGTGCCTTTTTTGATTTCCTGCCAGCGTGAAAAACTTGCCCAAAATGTATTCGCACCCACGACGATAAATGGATATCTCCAGAAGTCCCATCGCCAGTAGTTCGGCATCTGAAAATAAAAGCCTGCAATCATCAAAGCGCTGAGATAAAATTCTCCACCGATACCACCGAATGAAAACCACATTTCAAACTGATCCGCAGACTGAATCCAAGTCATTGCAAACTGCAAAATTGCACAAGCGATCGCAAACAACATCGTCGATCGCTTTTTCTCTTTCCATCCAGCCCGAAACAGTAAACCAAAAAGCAGCAAAATTCCGAAGTAGACAAACAGTGATCGCTCTGGCTGAAAATTTGTCCATCCAAACGGTAATGGAATCGCTCGCCGTCCAGAAAACCAAGCAACCATTGCATGACCAACTTCATGCACCCAAATTTGCAGCGGAAACAACACTCTAGCAAATCCAATTGATTGCAACAGAATGGAAGAACACATCACGATCGGAAATGTCAGAAGCAACACGTAGCGATTTTTGAAAGAATACGGATCGCAATCGTCTTGAGAAATTGCATCCAAATCAAACTGTTTTTTCCAAGCGACTAATTTTGACGATCGCATTCCATAAATCACGATCGTTTGAATTTCAGGAAGCTCTAATTCGCTGAGATGCTGATAAATGAAATTTGCATAATCTTGTTTTAAGTCAGTTCTGAAAAAAATTTGGAGCGTTTCGGCTTGAAGTTTCACATAAAACGGCTCCGGCTTGAGACAGTGTAAAAATTCTGTAATTCGATCGTTTAGCGGATTCAATGCGGTTTGAGCGGTTTGATAAACGTGTTCTTTTACCCCCTCGTAGGCAGCTTTGAGCAAAACTTTTTCCTGTTTCGCACCCTGCTGTATTTTTTCCATTACTTTTTTTGAGTAGGCAATATCGATTTCAGCAACCGAAACTCCCGGATTTAACTCCAACAGCGCGTAACATTGCTCAAGCGACAACTCATTCATATCGGGAAAAATAGCTGGTTTTCTTAGCCAGAATTCCCGGTTTGCAGATCAATCTGCCGATACCAAATCAGATTTAATGTTGCAAAATGTCAGAAAATTCGATTCAGACTTGGTGTATGGTAGTAAAATTTGAAACCGATATCTCAATACTGTGCGGATTCACGGACGAGCTTGAATTCTGTTTACAGGATTGAAAAATCATCAGGTGCGATCGAACAACCTTAACTCTGAATCATTGAACGTTCGATCTCTCATCTACCGGGTTTAGTACAGATTGTGAATAACCCTACTGCGATCGTATATAGAGGAAATTGTGAATGTTTTTTAGGTCTAGCCGAAAGTCCTCCTGGTCTAGCCGCTCGCTATATCAGAAGAAAAAGGCGTTCCCAAAACGGTGGATTCTACTCTCCATTCCGCTGGTTTTGATTGGGCTAGAACTGCTGATGCGCCTAATCGTGAGTACCACGGGCAAAACCGCAGAATTTAACGCTTTTCAAGGCGAACCCCTCAATATCACGGCATATCGACTCAAGTTTCTCAATCAAAGCGGACAGCCTTTTGACGGACTTCCAGATCACGGACAACTCACTGCGAAGCGCAGTTCAGTTCTCGGTTATCGACTGGTGAATAATCAACAAAACTCTGTTTGGAAAATTAATGAACAAGGATTCAGAGCCGATCAACCTCTGAGTCTAGATAAACCAAAAGATGAAGTTCGGATTTTTCTATTAGGCGGTTCAGCAGCATTTGGGCAACTGAGTTCTAACAATCAAACGACGATCGCGGCTCAGCTTGAATCGCGGCTCAATCAGCAAGTTACAGCTCAAAAAGCAAACCCAAATAAGTTTCGACCGGATACGCTGCCTTATTTTGCCGATGAGTTAGAAAAAGCGCTAAAACTGCCGCCCCGAATTCGAGAAACGCGCTATCGAGTGATTAATGCAGCAGTTCCCGGATATGCGTCTGGAAATGAATTAGCACAATTGGCGTTTGAAGTGTTGCCTTACAAGCCAGATGCGATCGTTCTCATGAATGGCTATTCAGATCTGTTACTACCAAGTACTCAAGAAGGGGTCGATGTTCCGGAGATGGAAGCGCTGCTAGAAAGTGCACCTCGGCATTTAATGGCGAGTTGGGGCAATCACTTGAACAATTTCTTTCATCAGTTCTACTTGGTCAAGGGCATTCAATACTGGGTGTTGCGTCCGCAAATGGCATTTAAGCAGTTGATTCCCCCGACCGAAACTCCGGTGCAAGAGCGCTTAACTACGGATACCAAAGAGCTAGAACGCCGCATCGATCGCTACCGCCAAAATCTTCAGCAAGTCTCGCGGCTGGCATCTGCGTCTAAGATTCCGCTGTTTGTTGCACTTCAGCCCGAAGTTTCAACCCGCGCGGCAAAGCCGACTGGACGGGAAAAAGAAATTCTTGATCAGTTAGGTTCCCGCTATCCAGAGCAAATTAAAGCAGGCTACAGCAAGCTGCAAGGCGCGATCGAACAAGTGAAGCGCGATGCTCCTGGAGTGTCAACGCTGAATCTGACTGAAACTGTGAATAACGCTCAGGGCGAAGTGTTTCAGGATGCAATTCACTTGAGCGATCGAGCAAATGGAGCGATCGCGAATCAGTTGTTTGATACGATCGCGCCTAAACTACACGTTCAGCCGAAACCCTATGGCGGGGGAGATGCTCCTCCTTCATAGGAGCGAGGCGTATACACCCAAACTCCACCGCCTGAGCGAGCGATAATTCGAGTTTTACTTGATCCAATCAAGATCACAGTTCTCATATCGGCATCGTCGATCGCTAAATCCCCTAAGTTTTTCACCTGAGTTTGTTGCCCGGGTCTGCCTAAATTGCGGGCAACGATCGGGGTTTCAGGCGATCGATAGTTCAATAACAATAATTTGGCTTTTTCGAGTTGCCAAGTGCGGGTTTTAGAAACGGGATTATAAAAGGCGATCGCGAAATCCGCTTGGGCAGCAGCGCAAATTCGATTGGCGATCGTGTCCCACGGTTTGAGAATGTCGGACAGCGATATTGCACAGAAATCATGTCCCAACGGTGCGCCGACTTGAGCAGCAGCGGCTTGCATCGCGGAGATGCCTGGGCAAACTTGAATGTCGATCGTATTCCATTCTGGTTTAGAAGTGCGCTCTAAGACCTCAAATACTGCCGCAGCCATCGCATAAATGCCCGGATCGCCCGATGACACCATTACAACTGATCGCCCCTCAGCGGCTAAATTTAGCGCCAATGCTGCCCGATCTAGTTCTTCGCGATTATCAAACTCGTGGCGCTGCTGTGTCGTGCGGAGCGGCTCAACTAAGTTCAAATACGTCTGATAGCCGATCCAGTCGGTTGAGTTGCGAAGAACTTCTTTTACTTCGGGTGACATCCACTCGGCTGATCCGGGTCCCGTTCCAATGATGGCAAGTCGTTGATTTCGGGTTACTTGATAAACCAAGCAATCTGAATGCGGCTCAACGAAACTATCCGCTTGCTCTAGAATTTTGATCGTTAATGGTGCATCTTCAGCGATCGGTAATTGACTTTGTTCTAACCAAGGTGCAGCGCCTTCAATCTTAACGGTTGCACCTGCGAGTAAATCTGCTAGAAAAGTTTTTGCATCATCGGGATTGAGCAAACGATAACCACTCGGCGGAGATAGCAATGCTGCACGAAATCGAATGTCACCAGTGGTTGTAATTGCAGGTGTTGTTTCTAACACGGTTGCAATTTGACGTGCTAAATCATTCACGCCATGCAATCCGCCTAGCAACGGAACAACAGCACTTCCATCTTCTGCGATCGCAATCACTGAAGGTTCTTGCCATTTATTGTTTAACAGGGGTGCAACGGTGCGAATCAAAATGCCCGCAGCACAAATTCCCACGATCGCAGTTCCTTGATTGAACAATTCCCGAACAGTTTCTCCGAACTGAGTAAATGAGCGATCGACTCCATGAGTCCGATGCTCTAATCCATACAAAATTGCATTCGGTAGCGCATCGACAATCCGACGAGCAATCGGGACACTTGCTTGACCTAAGACAATTACTGCGATCGTGGAAGAATTTAAGGTTGCCATTGGCTCGGAATTACAATCATCGAGAAATAAGGAACTTTAGTCGGATCAATTTCGCTGATCGGAACAATCTGCTGATCAGGCATGGTGGCGCGTTCGATGTATTTAGCGCGATCGTACAATCCTAACTGTTTCAGCACACCCACCACTTTATTAAAATGCTTACCGAGTTTGATAATTGCGGCAGCATCAGCAACTGATAAGCGATCGGCTAACTGTTCTGCTGGCAAAATTGCAGACAACACCATAAACACATCGTTTCGATACGTCAAAGGTGTTCCCAAAATCGCTGGACTTGCCATTACACAAGACACACCTGGAATCACTTCGGTCTGAAACTGATCAGACAATCGATTGTACAGATACATAAACGATCCATAAAAGAACGGATCACCTTCACACAGCACAACGACATCTCGTCCGGCTTGTAGATGCTCTGCTAATGTTTCCGCTGCTTTGTCGTAGTAAGGTTGTGCGGATTCTTCGAGCTTAAAGGGAAAATACATCGGCACTTCAATTTGTTCGGGGCGCAAATATTCCGCCACAATCGATCGCGCTAATCTTCGCCCACTATCCGACATTGGATAAGCCACTACTGCCGACGATCGCAGTACCCGAAACGCTTTCATTGTTAATAGTTCTGGATCTCCAGGACCAATTCCGATTCCATAAAGCCGACCTGTCATCTGTTATATCTCCTCTTGTTTTGCTAAAGCATTTACCGCAGCAGCAGCGATCGCGCTTCCACCTCGCCGCCCATGCAGTGTAATATACGGAACACCCCGACTATTTGCCGCAAGTTCAATCTTTGATTCTGCGGCTCCGACAAACCCAACCGGAAACCCTAAAATCAGAGCGGGTTTTGGTGCTCCCTCGTCTAACAATTCCAACAATCGAAACAATGCTGTCGGAGCATTCCCGATCG
>PSLO01000045.1:6702-32453 GCA_040289665.1 Leptolyngbya sp. ERB_1_1
CGGCTTCCACAGTTCTAGAGCGGCAGCCGATCGCGTATTGTTGATCGATCGAGCAATCTCTGGAACCGTTGAATCATTGAGGGTACAGATCACTTGATTGTCAGCAGGCAATCGTCGTCGCGTAACTCCATTTGCCACCATTTGAGCATCACATAGAATCGGAGCACCGATCGCGAGTGCTTGTCGTCCGGTTTGAACTGCATCCGAAGAAGCTTCGATATCGTTAGCTAAATCAGTCATGCCGCAAGCGTGAATCAGCCTGACTGTAACATGAGCAAGATCAGCAGGTAAGCGATCAAGGTTCGCTTCTGCACGAATGATTGCAAAGGATTTCCGGTAAATATCGTCACCGTTACGAATGTAATCAATCATGTAGGCTATTGATAAGAGATGCGATCGTGGATAGTTCACTGGCTGGAATTGGGCGATCAATCAGTGCGCGATCGCCTGCAAACACACAGTATGCTTCAGCACCTTGCAATGTGGTTCCAAGCAGTGTGACTTCCGCGGGACTCGGTTGGGCGCATCCTTTTGTGCAGCCTGTGATGTGAATGTTAATTGGGTGTTTTAGTTGCTGAATCAATGCAAGTGCGTGAGTTTGAGTCTGTGTTTCTGAGGATGCACAGCCTGGTTTTCCAGCACAGGCAACAATTGTAGAATCGATCGGATCGATAGAAAGATCAAGCGATTTGATTGCTTTTAGAACGGGTGAAGTGTGTTGTGTTGGAATGTCGGGAAGCAAAACAGATTGCCAAGGTGTGAGCCGTAGTTCTCCAGAACCATAGGTTTCAGCAAGTTGGATCAATCCTTGAAGTTGAGCGATCGACATCCAACCCAGTTTCAATGCAATTCCAATGTATGAAAGCCCAGTTTGATGCTGTGGTTGAACGCCTAAATGCTGTGATCGAGCGGTTAGAGTTGGATGATCTGAACTGCGCTCGAATTGAAAGGGAACGCGACTAAGATAGTGTTCAATTCCCCACTCTTTCAACAAATCTCTCATTCGTCGCTTTTTCTGGCTCTGCTGCACATACTCCAGATAACCTTGCGTTAATGCTGCGATCGCGTCAACACAATCCGATAGTTCAATCAAAGCATCTGTTTCATAGAATTGTCGATTGCTACCCAAGGTCAGCTTAAATTGATTGCAAGTGACGGCTGAGAGTTGGATTTCATTGTAGCGATGCTGCCAAGCCGCTCCAGATCTGGCTCCAATGCCGATCTCTCCACCACCATCGACACCGATACTAAACTTGGGCGGCAATCCTGCTAAATCGGGCGTGTTCTGAAGGTAGCGATCGATTGCTTGAATGATCGATCGAGTATCAATTAACTCTGACGGATCAATTCCTGCTGTCGGACTTGCCATCACATTTCGCAGATGATCGAGTTGCGGATTTTGGGCAGCGAGTCCAACCGATTGCAGCGTGGAAAAAACTTCGGGAGTGGGGATCGATTGTACTGCTCGGAACTGTAAATTTGCGCGATTGGTGACTTGAACCGTTGGCGTATTCCAGCGATCGGCAATATCTGCGATCGCAATTGCCTGATGTCGAGCTAAAATACCGCCCGGAATGCGAATCCGAATCAGAGTTCCGTCTTGAGCAGATGTGCCATAAAACAGACCTGGACAAGGATTTGATGCCGCTAACCAACTCATGAATATGCCCCTTCTCCGTGGGTCGCAGAGAATTAAACAGACTGCTAAAGGTTGGCATTCTGACTCGAACAGCCTTTGTTCAACATAGTTGCGCCACAGTACCGGATTCTCACCGAATTTTCCCAATCCTTAGCCAATGCAGCATATCACACTGGCTCGGCTCATCGATCGTCAAACCTTTCTTAATGCCGGAAACCCAGCAGTGCTTTTATTTTCGTCGCTGAAATTGGACGTTTGGTTAATTCACGATCGGCTAAAATTTGAACATCTGAACTAGGACGTTTACGTGGTGGAATCCTTTCATGTCACAAGACCAACCCGATCGCTTGGATCGCCTCGAGGCAGCACTTGAAAATATGCAGCGACGCATGGAACAAGAGCAGCAGCGCAGAGATCAAGAGCAGCAGCGCAGAGATCAAGAATTTGAACGACAGCTTCAAATGAATGCTGAGTTTCGTACAAGACAGGAAATTCAGAGTCGGCAGATTTCAGAACTGAGAGAAGCCAATACGATCGCACTTGAACGATCGCAGATTCAAAGCGAAAACATCGAGCTTTTAGCGAATATGGTGCAGGCAATGGTTGAAGAATTCCGCCAACATCGTTCAGACGGTCACGGAGCTTAGTCTCAATTCGTTTCGAGCAAGCATCTGATCTTTTTTCCATCTCGTTGCCAGGATTTAAGGGTTCGATCGCTCGAATCCTCATTCACACACTAATCGAGGATACGATCGATCGAATCTGTCCCACTCGCTTCTGATACTCCGTCTCACTCAGCACCGGAATTGCCTGATCGATCTCCACCTCATCGACTTCAATCCACGATCGACATCCCCCATACTCCTCTCGATAGGCAATCACCTGCGATTGTGGCAATCGAGACACCTGCAATAACAGTAAATGCAGCGGCGATCGCGGTTTCCACTTCAACCGTTCTTCCACAAATCGATCATTCCAAATATGAAACGGCAATAGTGAACGAACTACATCCGGATCACTCACCTGCATCACATCTGTAATCTCTGCCATCGAACTAATCTCGATCGTCGCTGGATGCCAGCCTGATTCAACCCGCTCAACCGTACTAGAATCCTTTAGCAATGCTGGATCTTGATGCTCATAAGTCGGATACAGCAACACGCGACGAAACGGAACCTCAAATCGCCCCTTCTCCTCTCGAATGCCGCCCTTACGCAGCAGCAAAATCGTTTCCCCTTGCTCCAGTGCTTTAATCGCGATCGACCATTCTTTCAGCGCCTGTTTCATAACTCATCTGGATAAATTTAGCGTCGAGAAAAATTCTAAACACACCACAAGAAACGGAAACATGATTCCTGCAAGTCCAAACCAGCCGCCAAACTGACCGATCAACAAAGAGATTTTTTTCCCTGGTCGATCGCCCGCTGTTGCAACAAACTGAGAACTCATACTCAGCAGTGCCGCCCCGCCCAAGCCAAACGTCAAACTTAGCAGAAACCATGTTCTCAGTCTAGCGCCTGGATTAATTAATCCAAGTGTCGGAAACAGCACAAAACTCACCGCTTCAACCACAAGCCAAAGCACCAGAGCCGTTAGCAAATCTTTCTTTTGCAAGTTATCGAAGGAGAAGTGATTCATCGCCAAAACTTAAGGGTTTCTCAATCCTTGGGTAGGAAAAGATTACGATCGCATTGCCTAGAATGAAGACAAGTCAGAACTCGGAGCGCCCAGAAATGAACACCCACGATTTATTCATGCTGATTTTGATGCTGATCCCAGGAATTTTGCTGTCTGTGGCAATTATGGCAACGTTTGCGGCAGGTGGCTAACTTATTTCAATCCGATCTCTGCAAGCCGCTGTTGGAGGTATTCTCCGGCTGTGATGTTGGGAAATTTAATCGCGCCGCCCGTTTTGTCAATACAAGATTGGAGCGGCGTGAGATCGGTTTTGCCGATCGGATGAACGAAGAATGGCATTGAAAATCGACGGGAGCGATCTCCAGGATTCACGACTCGATGCGTGGTACTTTTTAGCAATCCATTGGTCAATTGCTCCAACATATCGCCACTATCGACAATAATTTGCCCTTCTAGATTCGGAATTGCTCTCCAAGTTCCGTCGTGCTGTAAGAGTTCTAAACCACTGTCGGTCGCTTCACAAAGCAAGGTGATGAGATTAATGTCTTCGTGTGGAGCCGATCGTAAACTTGCGGGATCAGCATCTTCTGGAATCGGCGGATAGTGAATAATCCGAAGAATGGTATCCGCATCGATCGTAGTATCACTTAGAAACGATCGATCTACTCCAAGATACAATGCACAGGCTTCGAGGAGTTTGACGGCACAGTGTTCGAGTTGCGCGTATAGCTGATTCATCGTGGCTCGAAAGTCAGGAACCTCGGTCGGATCAAGATTCGCTAAATGGCTTTCGCGTCCAACGTGCCAAAATTCCTTGAGATCCGGTGCAGGATGATCTTTTGCGTGTTCTTTCCCAAATCGGGTGAATCCTCGCTGTCCATTCAGTTTCGGGTCTTCGTAGCGTAATTTCACTTGATTGGGCAGTTCAAAAAATGTCTCAGCACATTGATATGCCCGTTGAATCAGAGCACGATCGACCCCATGATTAATCAGCGCAAAAAAGCCAATTTCTTCTAATGCTTTCCCGATTGTTAAAACAAAACTCTGTTGTTGAGTTGGATCGTTTGAGAGAAAGGACTGGAGATCTGCGATCGGGATTGTTTGCTGCATCGTGACACCTAATCTGCGAAGGTCTAACTAGCTGGATTCAATATAGAGTTCATAAATTTAACGTTTATTGCACAAACTAATCGATTAAGATTATTAGCTGGCTTTCTCACACAAATATTCAGCTAGCATAGGTGAAATATAGTTTACTTGAGCAATGTTAAATCCTGCTTGTTTTAGCATTCCTTCAATAATCCAAGCAAACGTACTGTGTTCTTCTCGAACGTGCATCTCGTAGTCCTGCTTTGTCCATCCTTCGCCTTCAGGTTTTGCAGCACGTTTGATCCAGGCATTAATCGCAGTCTCATACTCAACAGGCGGAAACGAGAAGATCACATCTCGCAAGAAGAAACGTCCACCAGGTTTCAGCATCGATGCAACTTTGAGAAACGCTATCATCTTCCAAAAATCTGGCAGGATGTGTAACGCCGCTTTTGTCACCACAAGATCTGCTAAGTGACCACAGTGTTCATAGGTCAAAAATCCTGCTTGATGAAATTGAATGTTCGTTACACCTGCCTTCTGAGCTTTGTTTTGGGCATAAGTTAACATCGCTTGAGAAATATCTATCGCATAGATTGTTGCTCCAGTCAGCGCAGCTTGAATCGCGAATGTCCCGGTTCCTGCTCCTAAATCAATCACAGTTTGCTCAGAAGAAATGCCAAGCCGAGAGACCAAGGCTTGCTCTTTTTCAGGCGTACTCGATAGTTGCTTGAGATCAAATACTTCGACTTGTGCTGCATCTTCAAAATCAACACCCGCCATATTGTATTCGCTAAAATACCAGTCAGGTAAAGAAGCCATGCTGTTTATCCTCAAGGTGTGAGCGGAACGATCGCGATCATATTTCTGAGTCGTTCAGGTCTATAAATCCCGATGCGTAAACGGTTTAGCATTCGCACCCGAATACGTCGCTGCAATGTGCCCATTCCCAACCAATTGATATTTGTAAGTGACCAACCCTTCAAGCCCAACCGGACCACGCGGCGGCATCTTCTGAGTACTAATTCCAACTTCTGCCCCAAACCCATATCGAAACCCATCGGCAAACCGCGTCGAACAGTTGTGATAAACTCCTGCCGCATCGACTTGATCCATGAAGAGTTGCGCCATTTTTGCGTCTTCAGTCACGATCGCTTCTGTGTGTTTCGAGCCATAAGTATTGATATGCGCGATCGCGTCCTCAGTCGAATTCACAATCTTGATCGCCAGAATTAAGTCACTATATTCCGTTGACCAATCTGTTTCCGTTGCTGCTGCAATGTTGAGAATTTCGCGTGTGCGTTGATCTCCACGAAGCTCGACATTTTTCGCTTGTAATGCCGGAGCCGCTTCGAGTAGAAATTCTGATGCGATCGCAGAATGCACTAACAATGTCTCGATCGCATTACACGCCGCTGGATATTGCGTTTTAGAATCGATCGCAATCTTGATCGCTTTTGGAATATCCGCTGCTCGATCGACGTATAAATGACAAATCCCATCCGCATGACCCAACACCGGAATGCGAGTATTATCCTGAACAAATTTCACAAACGAATTTGATCCGCGTGGAATAATCAAATCAACATACTGATCCAGTTTCAATAACTCTAGCGTTTCTTCTCGCGTTGTTAGAAGCTGCACCACCGATGGATCAATTTCTGTCTGCGACAATCCCTGATGAATTGCTTTTACCAATGCCTCACACGATCGAATTGCTTCTTTCCCACCTTTGAGAATCACGCCATTTCCCGACTTAATCGCCAGACTCGAAATCTGCATCACCGCATCCGGTCGCGCCTCAAAAATCACGCCCAAAACGCCCAGCGGACAAGTCATTCGCTTCAGAATCAAGCCTTCATCCAATTCGCGATCGATCTGCACAACTCCAACCGGATCAGCCAGCCTGCCCACATCCCGCACTCCCGCGATCGCGCTCTTCAGTTTCGCTTCATCCAGTTTCAACCGCGCATACAATGCAGACGCAATTCCTTCTGCCTGCACTGCTTTACAATCCGCCGCATTCGCCGCTAAAATCTCTGCTGCATTGGCTTCAAGTGCATCGGCAATTTTCGCGATCGCGGTATTTCTACTTTCGGTGGACTGTACCGCAAGCTGACGCGCTGCCTTCTGAGTCTGCTGCGCGAGTGTCGTAAGCGAAATTCCAGTAAAAGCAGTCATGATTGATCGATCCGAGTGCAACTGATCAATCATACCGAAGATCGAGAAGCTCCAGAGAATGACAACGATCGATCGTCAAGGGATTCGTTTTGGCTAGAACCCTCTTGCAATGAGAATTCCACCTGCCAGCAATCCACTAAACACAATGATACTCAATGCTTTGAAGAGTTGGCTTCCCCGTTGCTCTCGATTCCAAATCTCTTGATAAGACAACTGATGATTCTGGAGTAGAAAGAATGCTGGAGGATTGATCACAGGAAAAAGCCGACTGATGCTTAAGCGCAGAAGAAACTGAATCATCCACAATCGCGCCCGCAGGCGATTCTGATTATATTGCCAGGGGGCGGCGATTTGGGCAAGGCGAACCACAGCACTCGCATCCCTAGCCCGAATCGTTTCGTAACGCGGTAGAGCCTGTGCCAAATCATCTTGACTTTGACACAGCGTTTCATTCAAAACAAACACATCCTCTAAGGCAGCGTTTACGCCTTGCCCGATGTCCGGGGGAAAACAATGAATCGCGTCTCCTAACAGCAACACTCCAGCACTGATTTGTTCAGAAGCCTCCGGCTGCAGCAGATAATACAATCCAGGGCAAAATTGCGGAGTCGGAAACGCTCCACCGCGACTTTTGGCAAACCGATCGACTTCTTCGATCGAGACGATTTGACGAATGGGCAGTTGTGGAAAGGTTTGCTCTAAAAAATCGAGCATCGCCTCACCCGTTTTCAAGTCCCAAATTTGATGGTCTGGATAAGTCACAATGTTCGCGGTTCGCGGGGCGGTTTCGTCTTTGATCGGCAGCAAACCAAGGGACAGCGATCGAGTACGATCGCGCCACTTGCCCCGAATCGCGTAAGCCATCGTAGAAACAGCATGGTCTTGATTTTGGGCATCCAGCGGAAAATTTGGCGGCAGACGCAACACTTTGTACTTCAGCCCAGAACTCGGTGAGGGAAATCGCTTCACCTCAAAGCGGTCTCCGTTCCACTGATCAAGCGTATGACGCACGATCGATTGAATTCCATCACAACCCACGAGAAAGAATGGTTGAAATCGCTCCACCTCATCAGATCGCTGAACAACGACTTCTAGCGTTTGGGTTCCTTGTGTAGCGACTTGATCAATCGCGATACATCGAGTGTTAAAGAGGACGGTAATTTGGTCTTTCCAATGCCGTTCGATCGTCTCATAGAGTAACTGAATAAAAGCCCTTCGAGGCAGCCAATAAGCAATTTTTCGCTTGGCATCGATAATAGACAGTTTTGAGGTTTTACGCTTGCCATTTGCTTGAATCCGGGTGATGCAAAACTCTGTATTTGGAACGCCGAGCTTTGACACTGCATCCGTTAGTCCAAGCAAGTCCGTTAGTTTTTGCCCCCGACCATCAATGAGATAGTTAAAAGATTTATCTGGCTCATAATCATCTGCCGAGCCGCGTTGTTCTAGAACGGTAATCTTCGTCCATCCCCGCTGCACTAACATTAATGCTGTAGCGAATCCTGTCGGACCGCCGCCAACAATCAACACATTGCTACAAGCAGACAGCATAGAATTGCCTCAACCGTTCTAACTCAACATCTCAGATAGATAATCGGCAGTTGCTTCCACAAGCGCGATCGTATCTTCATACAGCATCCGAGTGGGACCCAAAACGCCAATGCTCCCCACCGGAACCAGTCCCCGATTGTAGGTAGACGAAATCAAAGAACAAGCCCGAATCGGCTCCAGTGAATTTTCTGAACCAATCCGGATCGAAACGCGCCGACCCTCAGAATCCGGTTGATCAAATATCAGGGGCACAAGTTGATCCTGCTCTTCTTCAAGCAGGTGCAAAATCATTTTTACTTGATTGAGTTCTGAAAATTCCGGCTGTCGCAGAACTTCAGAAACACCGCTAATCATCAATTGAGACGGCAAAGAAGATTGGGCTAAACGCTGCAATAACTCTGATAGTACAGAAGTCAGCAAAGAACTATAACGATCGAACTCTCTGCCCAATTCACCCCAGTCTAATGTTTGCAATTCCGAAAGCGATCGACCGCGCAATCGATCGGATAAAAAGTTTGAGAGAATTTTCAGTTCTCGATCGACAATTTCTGCATCTGGCTCATCTTCAGAAGGCGGCAGTTCCATCAAAATTGACTGTGTTTCATACGTATCAGTCACAACAATTAACATGACGCGATTAGTATCGATCGGCACCAGTTGGAGATGTCGTAGCTGTGTCGTGTGCATCATCGGCATCGTGACGATCGCAATATAGCCGCTTAAGGCTGCAAGAATTTGCGCTGCGCCTTTTAAGACCGCTTCAAAGCTCCATTTGTCCCAGTTCAAGCGATCGCTCAACATCTGCTCTAGTTGAACTGAGACTCCTGGCGAAGGCTGAATTAACTGATCCACATAAATCCGATAGCCCGAATCCGATGGAACTCGACCCGCTGAAGTATGCGGCTGAAACAGTAGCCCCACTTTTTCGAGATGTCCCATTGCATTGCGAATCGTGGCAGAACTGACGCTAAGGTTAAATTCTTTCACCAATGCGCCTGATCCGACTGGTTCAGCCGTCGCGATGTAATGCCTAACAGTTGCCCAGAGGACTTGTTGTTGACGGTTATTAAGGGGAGGATTTATCGACATTTTCAAGAACGATCGCGCTTTAATCGAATTGAGACCAATGTAGCATTTTCCTTATTTTTACCAGTCGATCCGATCTATTTTGGTTTTATGGCGGTCACCGGAGTCTAAATCAGCTACTACAATCATCTGCCTTCAGAACCCTCGATCGTTCTCGTTTGCTCAACCCTATTTCTGGTGTCGTTTCTCTTCAGTCCCAGAACTCAATTTTAGTTAAATCAAGATGTGCTTGTCCCCTAGTTGTGCATTGTGTAGACAGTTCTCCGAGAATTTTCTAATCCATCTGATAGATTAGAAGCGATGCAGCAGTTGATCTAGCCTATCAAGATTAATTTGAAATCCGTCTTCAACTTGTTCTCCAACAATAAATCCATATTTCATTTCTAAACAGTCTGCGTACTCTTTATAGATGTTATTAAAACGATAAGGAGGTTGGAGTGTAAGGATTCCTCCTTGATCTGCCATAGAGAAGATTCCGTGGGCAAGTTGACTTCCTTCTACACCGACAACAATTCTTGCTCCTAGCGACTGTTGAATGATTTCAAGTGCAGAGGTTTTTTCAGGGTCAATCATGGTAAACCCTTGCTTTTGTAGGTAATCTGCGACCTCCGTTTCATTCGTTAAGATTCGCTTAGCACCAGAATTCCCTCTTAGTAACAGAATGCCTGGATGAGACGAGATGGAATTCGATAGATTTCTAAACATTGCTCGAATCGTTTGATAGCGCTGTCTTTTAAGTTCATTCTGGGCGCTGTCGTCAAAAACATAAAGCTGCTGAAAATGAGCCTGACTCATCGGTGTTGGTTTAATGTCAGTCACCTCAGAGTATTCAGTCTGATGCTGGGTTAAGACTTGATGTGTTCTAACGGCTGGAGCGAACTGCCTCGCAAGTAAACCTACAGTTAAGTCATCTCGCATCCAGTGCCCAAAATACAGATTCCCGCAATAGCTGCAAGCAAGCGTTGCTTCGTTCAGTTCGACAGTCTCATTTGAAATAAGCCAATCTTCCGGCGTGGTAACTAGCGGTTCTTTTAGCGCACCTTTATAAAGATAACCTTGAATTAAAGTTACATCTTTCAGTGGGTAAACGATCGACGCTGGAATCTCAACCTTTCCACCCAGAACTCTTTTAAGTTCACGTTCAAAAGTTGTATTGGGCTGGACGGCTGTAACGTTTTCTAGGTCGCCCTCTAAAAACAAAGCAGACGGCGTAGATTTTTCTTCTGCTTTACACAGCAGCCGTTGAGTATCACATAGGTCGGAGTAACTCTGTTTCCCTAGAAGTAACCTTAGAGAGTAACGTTTTAGCGCTGTGCGGTTCAACCTAGGAAATCGCGATGGTTGGTTTTTACTTAGTGTATTTAATTGCATTTCTAACATAGGTCTGAGCTGCGTTTACAATTAGCAAGCATTTCAGCTATCGAAACTATATTCTGTCAATAGCGTTAGGAATAAAACCTAACTGCTAGAGTTATCTCCTCTTCTACTGGGAATGAAAGTTTTTGTTATCTGGACTACATTGATAGGTGATTTTACCACTAGTCAGGACAGTTTTTGACAAAAAATTGGTCGTGTCGCAGGAATAATAGGGTGAGAGGAGTTAATGTTTGAGGCTGCCACGAGACAAGAAAATCCGCTTACAGCACCGTTAAGAACTTGGGTCAAGTGCTGCACTTTTCAGATTGTTTGTCCCAGATTACTTTAGATTTCAGTCGCGCATCGTAGCAAAACCAACAAAATTGCTAGTAGCGGGGAATGGAGCGATCGACTGCGATCGAATACGCATCAATTCCGCCAGAGATATTTTTCACGTTCGTAAATCCTTGCTGCATCAGCCAGTGACACATTTGCGCCGATCGTACGCCATGATGACAAAGCACGAATGTTTCAGTTTCGGGATCGAGCTTGCTGTAAATCTGCTCTGACCATTCAGAAAATTGGCTTAATGGGAGATTTTGAAATGGCGCAAGAGCAGCAGTTTCAACTTCCCACGGCTCACGTACATCGACGAATTGAAGATTCGGATTGTCGAGGCATTGGGCGAGATCTTGAACAGTGATTTCAGAAAAAGACATTGTAAATCGGAATAGCATTACAGCCAGTTTAAGCGATCAATCGCCTCCACCATCTCCCGTGGCAATCTTCTGTGCTGCAAACCGCTCTTTGAATTTCCGCTGTTGAACATTATGATCGATGATCGGCTTTGGATATCCGGCTCGATCGCGTTCTTCTGCCGAGATTTTGCCAGAAATCAAATCCTCTGTTTCAACACTCCGCAACTCTGGCAACCATTCCCGAATATAGGCGGCATCTGCATCAAACTTTTTCGCTTGACTTGCAGGATTAAAGATTCTCAAGGGTTTTGGGTCCATTCCGCTCGATGTACTCCACTGCCACCCGCCATTGTTGGAAGACAGATCGCCATCATACAAGCGCTGCATAAAGTACTTCTCGCCCAAGCGATAATCCACGAATAAATCCTTGGTCAAAAAGCTTGCCACAATCATTCGACAGCGGTTGTGCATCCAAGCAGTTTCATTCATCTGCCGCATTGCAGCATCAATGATTGGAAATCCTGTCCGCCCTTCACACCACGCCTGAAAATACTGCTCGTTATTGTCCCAAGGAAAGTCTTTCAAAACCCTACGATAAGCACCGTCGGCTAATTCAGGAAAATGATACATCGCGTGTTGATAAAACTCGCGCCAAGCAATCTCCTGCTGCCAAACGCGAATATCGTCACTGTCGCCGCGTTGTTGTGCGGCACCGATCGTCGCCGCCCATACCGTCCGTACCCCAATCACCCCGAACTTCAACGCTGCACTTAGTAATGAAGTTCCATACTGAGCAGGGAAATTCCGCTGTTCTTGATAGTTGTAAATTGCGCTAGAGCAGAATTCCTCTAAACGATCCTGCGCTGCTTTTTCACCCGGATCAAGCATTAGGGCGTTGTCCCAGGCATAACCCAACTCTTTTGCGGTCGGAAGCGGAATCGTACCTTCTCCCTGTTCTCGTTCCGCATCCGTCAAGCTCTCTACACCCGCTAGATCTGGAACGGGAGCCGTTTTCTTTTGAATGCTCCAATTCTTCCAGAACGGTGAATAAACGGTATAAGGCGAGCCTGATCCTGATTTGATTGCTTCGGGTGAGTGCAGAAGTTGGTCCCAAAACGTTTGTGTTTCGATCCCAATTTCATTCAATGCCTTGATCACAGACTGATCGCGATCGCGTCCATAAGGTTCGACATCTTGATTTAAAAACACAGCCGCAGCATTCAGCGATCGTGCTAATTTCGGGATTCCCTCTTTCGGATCAGCTTGAATGATTAATAATTCGCTATCAGCCTCTTTATATCGAGCTTGTAAGGATTTCAAGCTTCCGATCAAATACGTCACTCTCGCAGGGGCAACATCATCTCGATCGAGAATTAATGGATCGAGACAAAAGACTCCGACGACTTTTGTCGATCGTTCTCTTGCTGCTGTCAAACCCAAATTATCCGAGATACGAAGATCTCGACGATGCCAAAACAAAATCAAATCAGACATAACCTACGAATCAAATAACAGCGGTCACGTATCCGTGTGCCAAATGCAACGCGCTAATAAAAAGCTAGAAATTGACTTTGAATCCGCGATATCTCCAGCGTAGATCGCCGCTTCGACTTCTTGCGGAGTCATTAACACGGTTTCAATATCTTCATCTTCATCTTGCGCGGGCGGTTCTGCGATCTCAGTTGCTTCCGTCGCCAAGAACGCATAGATAATCTCATCCGAATAGCCGGGAGCCAAAAAGAATTCTCCTAGCTTTTTCCAATTCTCCGAAGTGTAGCCCGTCTCTTCCTGAACCTCACGCTGAACTGTTTCGAGTGGATCTTCTCCCTTCTCCACTGTTCCCGCCGGAAACTCATACAATCGTCGCTGCACAGCAAACCGATACTGCCGCACCAGCACTAACTTTCCATCCGTCGTCACCGGAATCACCAACGCGCCCCCCGGATGCCGAATACATTCCCAATCGCCTTCTGCTTTATTCGGCAATCGCAAATTGTTGACTTCAAAGTTGAACTTGTGTCCTTTGTACAGAAGACGCTGTTTGAGGAGTTGAGGTGGTTCTGATCCCAAAGGCATGAATCTGTCAGGGTGAGGGTAAAAAGATGCTCAAAGCTTTCTCACATCAGAAGCATCAACCGATTGAACCAATTCGGAGATCGAACGATTCAACAAGGGATGTTTCCAGTCGGGAGCAATCTCAGCGAGTGGCACAAGCACAAAAGCACGATCGCTCATCCGAGGATGGGGAATTTCGAGCGTTTGGGTGTGGAATACTACATCATCAAGCAGGAGGATGTCTAAGTCAAGGGTACGGGCATCCCATCGCTGGTATCGAATTCTGCCAAATTCTGCTTCGATTTGCTGAAGTTGCGCGAGGAGTTCCAGCGGTTCTAATGGCGTTTCGAGAATGGCACAACCGTTGAGATAATCGGGCTGCGGTGGGCTGTTTGGTAATGTAACGGCTTTGGTTTGATACCAAGACGATCGCGCAATCACACTCTCTAAACGACTGAGTGCAGACTCCAGAATCGATTGAGAATCTCCTAAATTGCTACCAAGCGCGATCGCGTATTTCATCAGAAGCGTTTTATTGCTGAGCCATCAATTATATTCAATAGCGTTGACGCATTCTGAATGGGCTTGAAAGGCGAAGATTTGACGCTCGCAAGCGACATTCCGATCGTCAAGCGTGAAGCAAAAATACTCGTTCGAGAGTGTTGAAGATTCGTGCATGAATGATTCAGACTCGTGAGTGAGTATTTAGGACTCGTGAGCGAATGATTGAAACTTGTGCGCGAGTATTTAGGACTCGTGAGCGAGTGTTTAGAACTCGTGAGTGAGTATTTAGAACTCGTGAGTGAGTGTTTAGAACTCGTGCGTGAGTGTTGGAAGGTCGATCGTGATTAGACGATCGATCATCGCTAATCTCTCAACTTGGAAAGACGATCGATACCCACTGAAACTCGCGATTTTCGACGATCGATAGCTCACAAATTTTCTTGCTATGGTCAACAATATCGACGCATTCTGGACAAGCTAATGGTACATCCTGCGTTCACCGAGATTACCGATGAAGAACTAATGCAGATGAGTTCTAAGAATCCTGAACTGCGATTTGAGCGTAACGCAGACGGGAGTTTAGTCACCATGCCACCAACGGGGGGAATTTCGAGCAATCGAGAAATTAAAGCAGGGGCTTATCTTCTGGTTCATGTTGAACAGAATGATTTAGGCGAAGTTTTCAGCTCAAGTGGTGGATTTCGATTACCAAATACCGCTGTGCGATCGCCTGATGCTGAGTTTGTCGCAAAAGGTCGTTTGGCAGAAGATTGGGATCAACAGGAAGATAAATTTATCTCAGTTGTGCCCGATTTTGTCATTGAAATTCGTTCTAAGATGGATTCGCTCGAAGGCTTGAAAGAAAAGATGCAGGAGTATATCGAGAATGGGGTGCGGTTGGGATGGCTCATCGATCGTAAAAATAAAACCGCTTTTGTCTACCGCGCAGATGGTTCAATTACTCAATACCCTGATTCTGCCACTCTCAGCGGAGAAGATGTCGTTCCAGGATTTACTTTAGCGCTGAAGGTCTTGCTGTAGTGGAAAGACGATCGATAAATCCACCCACAATTCCGAAAACTGTGGCAGCTTTACCCTCTCATTCGGTAAAGCAATTCGTTTCACTCGATAGCCAAATTCGGATGCTGATTGTTGATACGATTCGCTGTACATCTCTAAAACGCGATCGATCAAATTGAAGATCCAATAATCTTGAATTCCAGCTTCTGCATAAAGCTCTAACTTCGTCTCTTGGTCGTAGGTTAAGGACGAATCCGAAATCTCAATTACCAGCAAAACATCTTCTAGGCTTGGATGCGCTGCAAGGTAATCATCCGGTCGATTCCGAACGATCGCAAAATCGGGTTCTGGTTCACCATCATTCGGCAACGTAATCGGTTCTTGTCCGCGAAGCGTTGCTTGATCGCCCAGCAGTTTTGTGAGTTGACGATTTAAGCGAGTACTACAAACTGAATGCGGCGTTCCTTTTGCTGCCACATGAATTAATTGTCCTCGAATGAGTTCAATGCGATCGTCTTCCTGGAAAAATCCCAACTCGGTTAAGCGGTGATACTCCTCGATCGTGAACCGTTTCGGCAAGGGCAAATTCATAGGGCTGCAAGTGTAGAGTCCTGCTCGAATTCTACCGAATTAATCAAAAATGCCCCCGAACGAATTCAGAGGGCATCAACACAGACGCTTAGAGCCTACTTCACAAACAGCATTTCCTGATAGGTCGGCAAGGGCCACAGATCATCTGCAATTTCGCCTTCGAGTGAATCCGCATACTCACGCACCTTATCCATCAGCGGACGAATCGTTTGAGCGCAGTACTGCATATGAGCTTCAGCACTCTCAAAGTCATGCTTGCTCATCGCAGAACTCAACTTGCTGACGTTATCCATCATTGATTGAGTCAATGCTGCAACTTTCTCAGCCGTTTCCTTGTCGATCGACAATCCGATGCTGCTCAAATTCGCGATCGCACTTCCCAAATCCGACAAATACCGCACCGCAGCCGGATAAATGATCGTCTTCGCCATGCTAATCGCGAGCTTTCCTTCCACCTCGATCGATTGAATGTACTGTTCCGCATACACATCGAAGCGGCTTTCGAGTTCAACCGGAGTGAGCACACCAACGCGATCGAACAATTCCTCGATTTTCGGTTCTTTCAAGACAGGCAACGCATCCGCTGTAGTTCGCAGATTCGATAAACCACGTTCTTCTGCGATTTTGTGCCATTCTTCAGAATAGCCATCGCCGCCAAAGATGACTGCGCTGTGTTTTTCCATCACTTCTTTCAAGACTGTGAAGACCGCAGCACCTAACTCCGTTCCTTTTGACAGTTCAGCTTCTAGCTTGTCACCGATCCAAGTGAGTGAATCTGCCAAAACGGTGTTCATCGCCACTAAGGGACCTGATACCGACTGACCGGAGCCTACAGCGCGGAATTCAAAGCGGTTTCCGGTAAATGCGAACGGAGAGGTACGATTGCGATCGCCCGGATCTTTAACAAACACAGGCAAGGTATCCACACCAAGATCCATCATTCCGCCATGTGCCGAATCTTTCACTTCTCCTTTGGCAATCTGCTCAAACACTTCTTCGAGTTGGGTTCCGAGATACACCGAGATGATCGCAGGGGGAGCTTCATTTGCACCGAGTCTATGATCATTACTTGCAGTTGCAACCACCGCCCGCAACAGTGAACCATAGGTATGTACACCTCGAATCACTGCACCACAGAACAGTAGAAACTGTAAGTTCTTGTGCGGCGTATCACCCGGATCAAGTAAGTTTCCTTGGGTTGGATTGCCGACCGACCAGTTCACGTGCTTACCAGAACCATTCACCCCCGCAAATGGCTTCTCATGCAGCAAGCACATAAATCCATGTTTCTTAGCAGTCGTTTTCAAAATCGTCATGATCAATTGTTGGTGATCACTTGCAACGTTTGCCGCTTCAAAGAATGGTGCAATTTCAAACTGTCCGGGCGCAACTTCGTTGTGTCTCGTTTTCGCGGGAATACCCAGCCGATACAGCTTTTCTTCCACATCCTGCATGAAGACCTGCACCCGTTCTGGAATTGCCCCAAAATAGTGATCGTCAAACTGCTGACCTTTCGCGGGCGATTTTCCAAACAAAGTCCGACCTGTAAGCAATAAATCAGGACGATTGTGAGCAAAGTGAGCATCTACCAAAAAGTACTCTTGCTCGGCTCCACAACTTGAGTTCACCGTTGCAATATCGGTGTATCCCAACAATTTGAGAACGCGCGTTGCAGCTTTGTTCATTGCTGAATTCGATCTTAGCAGCGGTGTTTTCTTATCGAGTGCTTCACCCGTCCAAGACACAAACACGGTAGGAATGCACAAGGTTACACCGTTGTCAGTTTCCATCACATAGGCGGGGCTGGTCACATCCCAAGCGGTATAGCCACGCGCCGCACTGGTCGCCCGCAATCCTCCGTTTGGAAACGATGATCCATCCGGTTCACCTTGAACTAAAACTTTTCCAGTGAACTCTGAAATGACAGAACCATCACTCTGAACAGAAATGAAACCATCATGCTTTTCAGCAGTCGCATTCGTCAGTGGGTAGAAAACGTGTGCGTAATAGAGCGCACCTTTAGAAATTGCCCAATCTTTCATTGCAGCAGCAACAACCCCTGCAACAGAAATATCAAGCTTCCCACCCGTTTTGAGCGTATTTTGCAGCGACTTAAACACATCTTTGGGCAAACACGCTTGCATTTTACTCAACGTAAATACATCCGTTGCCCAGACTGCTTCGAGGCGTGACGGAACTTTCGGCGGCAAAGGAGTACGATCGGTAACTTGTGCGATCGCTTGTACTCTCAATTCGTGACTCATAACAATTATCCTCAAAAAAACTTAGTAAACGGGTGGCACAAAGAACTGTTCACTCCGAGGAGGACGAACATAGTCTTGTGGTGCGGTGCGCCGGGGTGGTAACTCCATTGCTTCTGGAGTCATATCGCTGTACGGAACTTTACTCAAAATGTGGCTCACACAGTTCAGACGAGCGCGTTTTTTGTCGTTGGCTTCGACTGTAAACCAAGGTGCTTCAGGAATGTTGGTGCAAGCAAACATCGCATCTTTGGCTTTGGAGAATTCTACCCAGCGATCGCGTGATCCTAAATCCATTGGACTGAGCTTCCAGCGACGCGCGGGATCAATGGTACGAGACTGAAAGCGCCGTTCTTGTTCGTCATCACTGACAGAGAACCAGTACTTGAGTAACATCACCCCCGATCGCACTAACATCCGTTCAAACTCTGGGCAGGAGTGCAGAAACTCTTGGTACTGGTCATCAGTACAAAACCCCATGACGTGTTCAACCCCGGCACGGTTGTACCAGCTTCGATCGAACAATACAATTTCGCCTGCTGCGGGCAAATGTTCGACGTAGCGCTGAAAATACCATTGAGTTTTTTCGCGATCAGATGGCGTTCCCAAAGCAACAACACGACAGCCGCGCGGATTTAGGGGTTCTGCAATCCGTTTGATTGTGCCACCTTTTCCAGCCGCATCCCGCCCTTCAAACAAGATCACAAGCCGATAACCCGTATGTTTAATCCAATATTGCATTTTGACCAATTCTGCTTGTAAGCGAGCCATTTCGCTTTCATATGCTTTTGATCCCAGCTTTTTTTGCTCGATCGGCTCACTTTCAATAGACTGATGCTCACTAGAAGGATGAATGTTATGTTTCTTGTGTTTTTTATGTTTCTTAGGATGTTTTTCCTCAAGCAATGAGACATTCTCCTGTACCGCCAGTGAACCATTAACTGCGTGTTCCATGACTGAGATCTCCTGATGGAAGTTAAAGCGCGGAAAAGGGGAGGACGTGTAGAAGACTTCCCTTTCCGCGCCTTCTTAGGAAAGGTCTGAGAAGTCTCTGCAAGATGAATGATTTGAATTCGCTCAGCATGAGGCTAGAGCTTTAGCGACCCCAAATGGGAAAGCCCTAACGATCGTGCAACGGTTTCAAATCGACAAAATGCACTTTTCAGACGCGACTGGATGCTTCAACTCATGACAGGTGCGGCTTGTAAAATCCCATCAGGTTCAGCAACACCTTGGAGGCTTTTGAGATAGAACTGATAGATGTAATTCACCTAGCAGCGATTAAACTCCTGAATTTCAACAATTAGTATAGATGCTACTGAAGGCTTATTACTCGGTATATAGTAAAAACAGGGATGTATGTTTTTTGTATTGAAGATTACTAACGTTGAAAATTTTGTATAAGCTCATTGCTTGATAACACAGCACAGCAGTCGTTACCAATGAATGCTAAAGATAAGCTTAATGTTTAATCATGAGAGGCACGATCGCAATTCCCGATCGTGCCTCTCATGATTAAGCCAATACAAACCAGATTTCTACCGCTGCAAACTTCGAGGATCGAGCGCATCGCGCAAACCATCACCCAGCAAGTTAAACGCCAGCACCGTCAATACAATCAAAATCATCGGGGGCCACAGCAACCACGGTTGCAGTACGACGATCGACGCGTTCGTTGCTAGTGACAACATATTTCCCCAAGACGGATCGGGCTGCTGAATTCCAAGACCAATCAAGCTTAGAACTGATTCCGCAATGATAAAACTGGGGATTTGCAGTGTTGCTGCAATGATCACATAGGTTGCGGTTTGGGGTAATACGTGCCGAAGAATGATATACAGAGACTTCCCACCCATTGCCCGCGATGCCTGCACAAATTCGCGCTCTTTAATCGAAAGCACCTGCCCCCGAATCACCCGTGCCAATGCCGCCCAGCTAATAAACGACGTGATGAAAATAATCAGCAAAAACCGCTCAGCACTCGACAGTCCGGGCGGCAATACCGCAGCCAACGCGACCAGTAGATAAATGCTTGGAATCGTCATTAATACTTCTACAATTCGCATTAGACCCGCATCGACCCAGCCTCCGTAATATCCAGAGATCCCGCCGATTAACATTCCGATCGGGAAAGACAACGCAATTCCCACCAATCCGATACTGAGACTGATTCGACCGCCATACACTAAGCGGCTAAACATATCTCGCGCTTGCTCATCTGTACCCAGTAGATTAAATTTCGCTTCGCCCGTAGTACCAAACAAATGGAGATTGCCAGGAATGCCCGGAAACAGTTCGATTTCTTCAAACTTCGGATCGGTGAGCGAGAACCGCGTGGGCAAAGGAAACCGAATTTGGAAAAGGCGGTAAGGTTCGCCCTGAACAAATAGTCTTAACGATGAAGGTTTCGATCGATCCACGCGCAATTCTCGATCGCCTGTTTTCACATCGACAGGACCTTGAGTCGTCGGATACACGTGCGGACCGATGAATTGATTATTCTGGTCTGTCCAATAAATCTGAGTCGGTGGCAACAGTGCACCATCCGTTTGGGGTTTGCAAGCGCCACTGGTGATCGATACCGTATCACACGGACTATAAGGTGCAATAAATTCGGCAGCGATCACCGAGAGGTAAAACACCAACAGCAATAGCGCTCCAAATTTGGCTAACGGATTTCTTTTAAGTTTTTGCCACCAGTCCATAGGTCAGAAAAGTTAAAGGTTAACGTGAGTCGTTGACGATGATTGTGACTTTAGGTTCTTCGTCGGGTTCAACCGAGAGAATGGGTTCCAGAATACTACTTTCCACCTTTTCCGAGAAGATTGATCCCGTCTGTGGCGGAAGTTCAGGATTCAGTAAAATTTCGGCGATCGTTTTAACCACACTGGTTAACGGGATTGCCAAAATGACACCCAATAATCCCGCTACTCTAGCACCCACCAGAAGCGACGTGAGAATAATAACCGGACTAAATCCAGTCAATTTTCCGAGAATTCGAGGCGCGATCGCATTATCTTTCACTTGCTGAATCGCCACCGCAACCCCTAAAACCTCGATCGCTAGCCACCAATCGATAAACGCCACAACGATACAAACCGTTGCAATTCCCAATGTTGCACCGATGAATGGAATCACCTCCATCACGCCAATAAACACAGCGAATACAAGGAAGAACGGCACTCTCAGCCACCAAAACGCGATCGACAGCAGCACCGCCATAAACAGCCCTAGCAACAATTGCCCAGATGCAAACCGCTGCAAACTATCGCGCATCGAAATCGTTAAAGCCTCCCGAATCGGCTGCGAAAAAATTCCGGTGATGCTGCTCCAAATTTTCGCACCATCGAGAACTAAGTAAAACGAGATCACTAAGATCAAAATGAAATCCAGCACCCAGTTAAACGTCCCCAACACCAAGCCGACTCCCGTCGAAGCGATCGTCTGTGCCTGACCTCGCACCTGATCGGATAATTGTTGCTCTAGAAGCGACAGATCAAATCCTAAATGTCGCGCTTGGCTCCACGCTTGAAGTTCCGAAATTTGCTCTTGTCCTGACGCGATCAAATTCGGAAGGTTCGTCGCCAGTTGTTGCGCTTGTTGAAGAATCGGAGGCGCGATCGTCACCGCCACAACGCCTAGGATCAACCCTGCAAATAAGTAGACAATCACAACCGCAACCGCTCTTGGCAACACTCTACCAAGACGCGAAACTGGGTAGTTGAGCAGAAAGGCAATCAGACTAGCCGTGACCAAAACGCTAATCAGCTCACCAAAATAAGTCAGCGCACTCAGCGTTAGCCAACCGGAAACTAAGATCAGTAACCAGGTGATGAGAAATTGTTGAATCGGAGAGAAAAAACGATCCATGGCAGCGAAAAGCGCGATCGAGTACCTTTCAATTTTGCCGCTTGATCTGTCAAATCGCTCGCTTCCGCTAGAATCTACGCACAGTACTCGTCTGTAGGCTCATGTTCAACTACGAAAACGTTTGAGTAAAGATTCGCAACGATTTGCTTGCCTTGTTGGGTGAGCGACAAATAATACAGCGCGTGTTTGATGTAAGGATAAACGCCATGCCAGTAGAATTTGGGGTAATTTTTCCGCAAATCCCCAGGATGACGATATCCGAGCGCTTTGTTCACGCCCGTCTCCTCAAATTCGTAATACAGTGCGCTAATTTTCTTCAAATAGCGGGGGTCACTCAACTGCCCGATCAAATCCGAAGCACGAATCAAACCGGGATAATTCACTATATCCTGATGATCTTCGGCAGCAGGCACCGGAAAACGAGTGAGTTCAATATTGCGCTTGACAATTTCCGCATTGATCAGCTTATGTCCGCCAAATCGCTCGTCGATGAAGAGCTTTGCTCGATCGACATGGTAAGGAGTCATCGCAGCATCCGAAGATCCGGGCTGGACTGAAACCATCGCACCATCGCGACCCGTTGCATAGAGATGATGTTGATCTTGCCGACAGACTCCTCTGACGTAGCCGATATCATGACAAACGAGCGAAATAATAAAGTGCAGCCAGTCTTCGCACGAAACTCCACCATCGCGAATATGCCTTCCGCGTAAGATTTCTTGACCGACCAGCGTGACTAAAATCGAATGCTCAACATTGTGATAGAGCGCATCACTGTTTGCAATATTTTCCATTGCCATCGACCCAACCCAGCCGATGATATCTTCATAATCAGACTTCCAACCGCCGTAAGTGCGATGGTAGCCTTCCTTTAATTTTTGAACAAAATCATCGATTAAGAGTTCTGTGGCGTTAAACATTTGGGGCGGTAGGTTAGATAGCGCTTCTAGTTTTCCCGCCCCAACTTGATAAATTAAATTCAGCACCCGTTTTGATTGAATGTTGGGTAATTTCCACTGAAATCGATTCGGTAGGAAGAATCTGCCTCATCCGGGATGTGACAAGATGGAAATGGTGTTTACCAGATCTTGCCGGATGTCTTTGACTGAGTTTGATTCAACGCTGCAACGGTTAGGGCAAGTCCGTTTTGCCTTGTTGCGTCTGCATAAAGCGCTTCTAGATGGAGAGCGTGTCAGGTATGAGCAGGAACATGGACGGATTCGATCGAATAGTGAGTTTTTCCAGTTGGTACTGGAGGATCAATGGTTTGCTTGGTTACGCCCGATTTCACGGTTTATTGTGCAAATCGATGAAGCTTTGAGCGCGAAAGAGCCAATTACACTGGCTCAAGCAGATGAGTTATTGTCTCAAACTCGTCAATTGATGCACCCCTCGCAAACAGGGTCAACCTTAGAGCAAAACTATTACCAATCCATTCAGCGTGATCCGGATATTGCTTTCATTCATGCAGAGTTAGCAAATATGTTGTCGGTGAAATAAGTATACTTTTGTCTGAGAGATTTCTTGCAGCGATCTGTATAACCTAATGTTTGAACGATCGCTGAGAAATGATTCGATGAAGAACGATGATCCACCAAGCCCAAATCAAAATACGACTCATGCGCCCGTGGATCATCAACTTGTTTTATGCGATCGCTTAAAGCAAATCTGGGGCTATTCGGAGTTCCGTCCCCCTCAAGGCGAAATTGTTCAATCGATTTTAAGTCACCGTGATACGTTAATTATTCTACCTACAGGTGGCGGCAAATCGTTGTGCTTTCAGCTTCCCGCCGTGATGCAGCCAGGATTAACGATCGTCGTTTCTCCCTTGGTTGCATTGATGGAAAACCAAGTTCAGGAACTAAAACAGCGTCGAATTCCTGTAGCAATGCTACACAGTGAGCTTTCTGCTGTGCTAAGAAAGCAGATTCTAAATACACTCACAAACTATCGCTTACTCTATCTCTCGCCTGAGACATTGCTTAGTGCATCGGTTTGGCAACGATTATTAAATCCTGAACTTAAGATCAATTCGCTAATTGTCGATGAAGCTCATTGTCTAACGCAATGGGGCGAGATATTCCGACCTGTTTACTACCGATTGGGAGCAGTACGATCGGCATTATCTAACAATCGTAATCGCGTTACGATTGCCGCATTCACCGCAACTGCAAACCCACTCACTCAAGCAACAATTCAACACATTCTACAACTTGAAGCACCCCAGTGTTTTCGGCTGAGTCCCTACCGAGCCAATCTAACATTACAGATTCAATCTGTCTCAACACCAAGACAACGCCGACAAAAGCTATTAGAAGTGATTCGATCGCAAATTGGATCGGGATTAGTCTATGTTCGATCGCGGCGAGATGGTGAAGAACTTGCAGAATGGTTGAATCAACAAGGCTATCGAACAGTCGCTTATCATGCAGGTTTGAAATCTATCGATCGACGACAGATTGAGCAACATTGGATCAACGATCGCTTACAGTTCGTAGTTGCAACTTGTGCATTTGGCATGGGAGTGAATAAATCTGCAACTCGTTGGGTTGTACATTATCACGCGCCGTTTTTGATGAGTGAATATGTGCAAGAGATTGGACGTGCAGGGCGAGATGGAAAGAATGCGATCGCTGTTCTACTTAAAAGCAGTTGGCTGGATTCGGAAGATCGTCAGCGTTGGCAGTTCTTTGAATCCAAGGAACACGAGCAAACTGTCAAAGCACAGAAGCTAATTCAGAAACTACCGCGACAAGGGAACATTGATACTGTTTCACGAGAGTTCAAAGGCGCCGCGATTGCGCTTTCTCTGTTGCATAGTGCGAATCAATTGATCTGGACTGATCCGTTTCACTACGAAATTCAGTCTAAAAGACAGTTACCAAAAACCTCGCTGCTTAATTCCACACAATCGATGCAAAGCTATCTCAGAACGAAAGACTGTCGGTGGAAGTTTGTTTTACGATCGTTTGGTTTTGAGCAAGAAGCTTACAACTTTGCTTGTGGTCATTGTGATAACTGTAGATGAATTAAAGACTTTTTGGGAGAAACTGCGATCACACAGCGAAGCTGACGTAAAAATGTCTGCTGTCCTTGATTGGCATATCGCTCAATTGCCTCTATTGCCTACTCCATCATATCGATAAGCCAGTAACGCAACTGTTTTAAGATGCGAATGCTAAAATTTCTACATTGTTTTGATTGGAATTGACTGTATGGAAGTCACTCACTTATCAGACGAAGGGCAAGTCATGATTCCGAAAGCGCTTCGCGCTGCTCACCAGTGGGAAGCAGGGCAGGAATTAATTGCGATCGAGGTCGGAGACGGAATTCTTCTAAAACCCAAGAAGCCTGTTCCTCAGACAACGTTAGATCAGGTTGCAGGTTGCTTAAAGTACGAGGGAAAGCCCAAAACTCTAGAGGAGATGGAAGATGCGATTCGTCAAGGAGTAATGGAGCAACATGATCGCGGTTGATACAAACATCATTGTTCGTCTCTTAACGCGAGATGATGAGCAACAATATCAGAGAAGCCGCTTCCTATTTGAACAGCAGGACATCTTTATTCCAGATACAGTGATTCTCGAAACTGAGTGGGTTTTACGATTCACTTACCGCTTCACAACTAGCGAAATCTGCGAAGCTCTCAGAAATCTTTTAGGGTTGCCAAACGTACAATTTACAAATGCGAGTCTCGTAGCGCAGGTTATCCAATGGCATGAACAGGGATTAGATTTTGCTGACGCATTTCACTTAGCACAAAGCCAACATTGTTCCGCAATTTATACTTTCGATAGTAAATTTGTAACTCGAAGTCAAGGACTAACTGGATGTACAGTTCAGCAGCCCTAGTTACTAGCTTAGAGTAAGCTTCAATGGAATTAGATCAAGTGTTGTAAAACTGCAATCGAGAAATATGCCAATTGTGATCGTTGATCTGGAGCCAACAGCAAAACAGGAATTTCAATCGTTATCTTGCATTATTCGCTAAAAATGTAGATTAGTTTCAAAGCTTGCCAGAATTTATCCGAGCTAAGAGAGTATTGTAATTTACCCGATCTAAGAAAGTATTATGTCTAGAATGGCTTTGTTGCATGAATCATAAACGCTAAGAGATTTCCGACAGATTCAATGACTTGGTAGTCTTTTTTAGTAAAGGATAAGTAAAAATAGGACATCTTTTCAACCGTTTGCTAGTTGCAGGCGAATCTG
>PSLO01000192.1:0-3302 GCA_040289665.1 Leptolyngbya sp. ERB_1_1
ACAGGCTATTCCTTCATTCGAGAAGCAGTATCTGCCCTGAACGCTGTTTAATTTGGTATAAGTGTTTTTACAAGCGATAAGGAAGAATACGTAAATTAGCCCAGCTAAAACTTGAAAGCGTTCTCACGATCTAAGATAGAACTCTGACTCAGCCAAACACTGGAGATTTTTTTCATGATTCGCATCATGATTTCTCGATTCGTGGAATTCCGCTAGTTTGCGTAAAGTTGTGGCGAAGTTATCGCTAAATTTCCTGAACCTCTTTCTCTGTACGTTACGAGTTTTTTATGAAAGCCTTAGTTGGGGCATCCCTTCCAGAATTAACCGAGTGGGTTAAAGAACGACAGCAACCCGCTTATCGAGGACAACAGCTACACCAATGGATTTATCAACGGGGAGCACGATCGCTCTCTGAGATCTCCGTATTTCCGAAACAGTGGCGATCGTCGGTGTCTGATTGCGCGATCGGTCGATCAGAAATCCATCATCAAGCGAAGTCGATCGATGGCACTGTAAAATTTTTGCTGCGCCTTAGTGATGGTCAAATTGTCGAAACGGTCGGAATTCCCAGCGATAAACGCCTCACGGTTTGTGTCTCGTCTCAAGTGGGCTGTCCGATGGCGTGTGATTTCTGTGCGACTGGAAAAGGTGGCTTCAAGCGCAATCTAGAACGCCATGAAATTGTGGATCAGGTTTTAACGGTTCAAGAAGTATTTCAGCAGCGCGTCAGTAATATCGTATTCATGGGCATGGGCGAGCCGTTGCTGAATGTGGAAAATGTTTTGGGCGCGGTTCGATCAATTAATGAAGATATTGGCATCGGTCGGCGGTTTATCACCATTTCCACTGTAGGAATTCCCGGCAAAATTCGTAAATTGGCAGATCATCATTTACAGGCGACACTTGCTGTGAGCTTACACGCATCGAATCAGGAGGTGAGAGAACGCCTGATTCCGAGTGCGCGTCAGTATCCGTTAGAAGCACTGTTGGATGAGTGTCGTGAGTATGTCAAGCTGACGGGTCGGCGCGTGACGTTCGAGTATATTCTGCTGGCGGAAGTGAATGACTGCCGCGAACACGCGATCGAGCTTGCGGATCATCTGCGTGGGTTTCAGAGTCACGTCAATTTGATTCCATATAATCCGATTAGCGAAGCAGATTATCAAAGACCCGATCAACGTCGGATTACTCAATTTGTGAATGCTTTGAAGGATCGAAATATTGCGGTGAGTGTCCGGAGAACACGTGGTTTAGAAGCGGATGCGGCGTGTGGACAATTAAGGGCTTCGTTTGCAGAAGTTTCGTAATTGTTAGAAATTCTTAGCCTTGGCGAATCCTATCCACCAAGGCTAAAAATATTATCGACGTGCATAAATTCCAGGTGCATACGCTTCGATCACTCTGCCTGTCTTAGAACAAGTAATCATTAAATAATCACAGTCGGCACATTGGGTTCGGGTTAGATTTCCCGGTTGAATGTGAAATCGTTCCGCAGGACTGCCACAATTTGGACACCGAACGGTTTGAACTACTTGCATCTTAAATCCCTCTCAATACGATCGCTAAATCCGAACATTAAAAATCTGAGCTTTGAACGGCAATGTTCCGTCAACAGTTTGTATTCATCGCTACTAAATCGGCGATTAATGATTAAACTATCGATCTTCATTATGAACGGTAAAAATGCCTATTGGGTTCAATCCTCATCATTATTTTAAGATTTCAAAATACGGGGATCACCTATCTTCAGTGTGATCCCGGCGTTGTATCTGATCTATTTAAGTTGCGTTTTGCTCTTTAGAAATGGTGTTTCTTGGCGAGGAATTTGCGTTGCGATCGTATTTAACCGAAATTATCTTATTAGCAAAAGTTAGTTCTCTTGCATTTCAGAACCTTACAAAGCAGAACATTGTTGTGCGGTAACGGGCTTCGGCACGACAATCACTTCTTTAATTCCAGAAATGCGAATTAACTGGCTTACGGTTAACTTTGCTCGATCGTTTGCTTTTTCTAAAATTCCATCTGCACAAGCCGCAAGCTGAATCTTTCTCAATGCTTCTTCTTGCGCTAATTTCTGCAAATTCGGCGCGACATCCGGACCTAATCCAAGCGGACCGCGATTGTAATCGTAAACGGTCGATCGCGTTACATCGATCTTTTTATCTAATACTTTGGGGGCAGGTAACTGTAACCGAACGGTATCTCCGATCACCTGCACGTTTTCCGGTGTCAATGCGCTTAAATCAACACCCGCCCGAACTTCTCCCCGTGCAATATACAGCAGCTTGGTTGTCCCAATTACCATGCCTGCGATCGCAGCATCTTGCTGAGTCGGAACCACAGCTTCCATCGTAAACACAGCGGTTGTGAGTTCGCTCGCTTGCCGAACTTGCTGAACTACGACCGATCGCGTTTCGACCCTGGGTTCTGGTGGTTTCGCGTTCATCAACGACTTGAGTTGATCGAAAAATCGATCGCCTGATCGTAATAATCCAACCATCAGGACTGCGCCTAACAGCAGTCCACTTCCTGTTAACATCAAGCTGATATTTTTGAACACGCTACCGACCTCTGGTTTCTGGCGGTTTTTTCTTCGCATCGTCTGAACTCAACGCTGCAACAGTCTTAAATTTAAGCAGAAAATCCAAATATTTATAATTTAGTACAAGTTTACTATTTTGGAAATCGAGCGACTTGGTAAAGACTGAATTAGAATTTGATAGGGAATTTCGTGAATTCAAGTCCCTGTTTAGCGTTATGACTAGCGTTTTTTTCAATTCAACTTCAATGATGGCGGGAAGTGTCACGACTCCTGAGAAAACCAGTCAAACGACTCGCCAAACTTATCCAAATTATAAAGTGATCGTTCTAGATGACGATTTCAACACATTTGAGCACGTCGCGAAATGCTTGATGCAGTATATTCCAAAAATGACGAGCGATCGCGCTTGGAAACTGACGAATCAAGTTCATTTTGAAGGACAAGCGATCGTCTGGACAGGTCCGCTCGAACAAGCAGAACTCTATCATATGCAACTTAGTGTAGAGGGCTTGACGATGGCTCCCTTGGAGCAAGCATGAAAAATGAACAGGGGCGGCTTGTTCTCAATCATTCCACCCATATTCCGGGGCTGATTTCAATTCTCGAAAAGCTGATTCAGGTTGAGGGAATTCAAACGGTCACTCCGGCGGTGATTGCGTCGGTTCGTTCTCATTCTCCTCAGTTTAAGGGCTTTGTTGCATGAATCATAAACGCTAAGAGATTTCCGACAGATTCAATGACTTAACGCACAACTCGAACG
>PSLO01000193.1:0-3277 GCA_040289665.1 Leptolyngbya sp. ERB_1_1
AGCAAGGACATCCGCCCTTGGGGCGGTCACACTCATCAAGCCACCAGCTTTGCTGGGGGTGTCTGACTGTCGCTGCACCATCAATTGAGTGTGAGAACTTTCCATTTCTGATGTGTCCGGCGGCAGTTCAGATAGATCTGGCGCTTCAGCTTGCAATTGTTTCTGCTGTTTTCGTAGATAAGCTTGCAGGCGAGACACAACCCAACTCAAGACAAGCACTCCGAGGATAATTGCGATCGCGGTTTTCACCTGCTGTGTTAGCACTTCCGGCTGGCGTTCGCGGCGTGCCTCGATTAAAGCATCTCGAATAATGCGCGTCAGTTCTTCAGCATATACAGCGGGTTCTTGTCCTTGCAGTTGAGCATCGAGCGTCGTCACGGTCATCAGATATTGACGATTTACCGTGATTACAGGCAGATTGCTGCTGGTATCGATCAAGGAAGTGACTTCAGGCGGATTCGGACTGGTTTGATTTGCCAGCCGAGTTAAATTGGCTTCGATCCCTTGGACACGGACTTCGATCGCGCTCTTTTGGTTCGGTTGATTCGACTCACTACTCGCTGGGGCTGCAATCTGAAACAGTTCTTTGCCGTCTAAGTGCACCGGAGCGGTTTTAACATCGGTATTATTTAAGTGCGGCAGTTCTAGTTTTGGAGTGGGTAAAACGGGAGCCTGCGCCAGAGCAGAAGGACTCAGAATCAGTAAGATGCTCAATAGAACGGTGAGGATAAATCTGCGCGATCGCAATTGATACCTCCTTTTTGTTAACCAGTCGAGGATTTTAACTGAGCGATCGTCTCGATCGACTCTTCACTACGGCAGAAGTTCAAAAACAAGCGCCTCCTGACTGCAAGTTACACTCAGGAGGCGCATCATTTCAAGTGAAATGCTAGACTGCAACGGGTTGACGTTGTTCTACCCAGCGTCCGAGGGGTTTACCGACGATCGCTAAGTTCTTCATCAGTTCATCGAACAGATCCGGTGTTAGAGATTGAGGTCCGTCAGAAAGGGCTTTCTTCGGATTTGGGTGAACTTCAATCATCAGTGAATCCGTTCCAGCCGCGATCGATGCCATTGCCATTGCGGGGACATATTCGGCGCGTCCGGTTCCGTGGCTTGGATCAATCATGATCGGCAGGTGAGTCAGCGTTCTCAAAACAGGAATGGCTGAGAGATCAAGGGTGTTACGGGCATATTGTCGATCGAATGTCCGAATACCCCGTTCACACAGAATCACATTCGGGTTTCCGGCTGCCAAGATGTATTCTGCTGCCATCAGCCAATCTTCGATCGTCGCTGCCATACCCCGCTTCAGCAAAATCGGCTTGTCTTGAGCACCCACCTTTTTCAGCAGCGAGAAATTCTGCATATTACGTGCGCCGATTTGAATCACATCCGCAACTTCTGCTAACGGCTCTAGATCGGCAGCATCCATCAATTCGGTGATGATTCCGAGTCCGGTTGCCTCACGAGCAGCGGCAAGTAAACCAAGGGCGCTTTCTCCGTGTCCTTGGAATGCGTAAGGAGAAGTTCGAGGTTTGTATGCGCCACCTCGAAGGAATTGTGCGCCTGCGGATTTGACACGACGCGCGGTTTCGATGATCATCTCCTCGTTTTCGACCGAGCAAGGACCTGCCACTGTCACGATCGGATGATGTTCACCAATGTAAACCACCCCATTCGGCGTTGAAATCGGAACTTCGCTGGCTTCCCCATGACGATACTCGCGGCTTGCACGCTTAAAAGGTTGCTCAACTCTTAAAACTTGCTCAATCCAATTGCTGCACTCTTGAATTTGTAGGGGATCCATGGCAGCGGTTTCACCGACCAATCCGATCACAACTTTGTGCTTACCGACGATTTTTTCCGGGCTGAGTCCCCAACTGGTGAATTCCTCAGTGAGGCGGGAAATTTCGGCTTCCGGGGAGCCGACTTTCATGACCACAATCATGTTAAAAATCCTGCTGAATGGGTTGATGTGTTGCGTCGCCGATCGAGCGTTTTGCTGCCCGGATCAGTCATGTTTATCGTACCGTACTCGATCGATTCTCTAGTTCTCGCTGCGTTTTTGCTTCTGTTGCTCACGGGCTTCTTTCCAAGCTCCCGTTAGCCGCCCCAAATTGGTGGAGAATTCGCTTGCGCCGAGCAGTCCACCGACGCGCTCTTCGTCCCACGATGCCGAGAGCAATCCATAGGACAAGCCAACCACCCCTAATCCAAAGAAGAGCATACTCACAAGCACGACAGCAGCGTTCGGCAGTTTGTAAATACCCTTGGTGACGATGAAGTAGCTAACGACAAAGGTCGCGATACCTAACACCGTCGGAATTCCGCAGAAGAATGCCATTCGCCGCGCCATCCGCCGACTCACAATTTCAGGAACGGCAACGGATTCGCGCGTGGAAGGTTGAGCCTGTGGCTTTTTCGAGGAAGATTTGGGGCGCTTCTCGATCAAAGCAGGCTTGGCTTCTCTTGCGGGCGTTTTCGTGGGTTCGGGCGCGGATTTGGCGGATGACTTCGCTTTCTTGCGTCCCGGCTCGAAGGGAAGCCGCTCTGGATTGGAATCAGGGGCGTTTTCAGGCATGGGTTTAACCCCGGATACCAAGGCGACCGATCAAGGCACGGTAGCGTTCAACATCGCCTTTTTGAATGTAGGCGAGAAGACGCTTGCGCTGACCGATCATTTTCAGCAGTCCGGTGCGGGAAGCGTGGTCTTTTTTGTTGGTTCTCAGATGCAGGCTGAGTTTGTTGATCCGCTCGGTGAGCATGGCAACTTGAACATCCGCCGATCCCGTGTCGGTTTCGTGAACTTGATATTGAGTAATGATTTCTTGCTTGCGCTCTTGTACCAGTGCCATTGAGATTTTGTCCTGAATTGCGATGAATACGGCAGTTTTTAATATTATCACAGCAATTCAGAGGCAGGCTAGCATTGACCGGATTTTGGGTTGAGATTGACGATCGTATTTTTTCCGATCGTGTCTGAAGATGAGCGTGCTATCTTGTGTCAGCCCTGTTTCAATCGAATCTATGAGCGAAGATAGTCAAGGATTGCGTGTCTTTGGGAAAGTGATCCCGCTTTATGTTCAAATTCTCACTGCCTTAACTTGCGCTGTGCTGCTTGGTATGTTGTTGGGCGCAGGTAATCCTAGTCCTCGATCGGCTGCGTTTGCTGACGGTCTTGTGATTCCTTGCAGACTGGTTCTCAAAGCTTTGACCGCGTTGGCTACACCACTGATTTTATTTGCAATTCTTAACTGAATCTTTGGGGTAAGCC
>PSLO01000194.1:0-3198 GCA_040289665.1 Leptolyngbya sp. ERB_1_1
CACTGCCAGACCTTTAATTTTTCAAAGCTATTTACCTATGGCTGCTTCTCATAACTGATTTAGGATCGCTATATTCTGTTCCCTTCTGCAAATCCATCATTCGTGCCATTTCTTCAGGATCGGTGAGTGCAGTATTATCCGGGCGCATCCGATGAAACTCAAATCCTAAGGCTTCGATTTTGTCTTGATACTCTTTGTGAGTTGCGAAGATGACATGATGACCGCGCTTTCGGAGTTCTAGCGCGATCGCAATTTTAGGATGCAAATCTCCAAAAGAACCAATCGTGGTTAAAACGATGCGACTCATCCGATGCTCCTCTCTAATGACATGATTTTAGTGCTATCATCGCGCCAAAATTACTCGCGATTTCTCAATTGATGAAAGATGATTTATTGCGCCGAGAGCAGGCGTTCCATGACCAATGGGCAAGCACGATCGATGTCGATGGCATTCGAGTGTCCGACTATTTTGAAGCCTGCACTGCTCCCGAAAATCGCTTTATTCTGAAACAACTCGGTGATGTTCGAGGAAAAACACTGCTCGATCTCGGTTGTGGCGCGGGTGAGAATAGCGTCTATTTTGCTCAGCTTGGAGCGCATTGTGTCGCAGCAGATTATTCGCCCGGAATGGTGGAGGTTGCGCTTCAGTTAGCAGAGCGAAATGGTGTACAGATCGAAGGTCAGGTAGTGAATGCAATGTCGATCGACCTTCCCGATAATACGTTCGATATTGTTTATGCCTCGAATTTACTGCATCACATTCCTGATCCGAAAATCATGCTGCGAGAAATGCACCGTATTCTTAAACCTGGTGGAAAAGCTTGTTTTTGGGACCCGTTACGACACAATCCAGTGATTAATGTTTATCGACGCATGGCAACGGAAGTACGAACCGAAGATGAAACACCTTTGGACATTGGAATTGTTGAATTTATTCGATCGCTCTATGCTCAAACAAACTACGATACATTTTGGATTGCAACGCTTTGGATTTTTTTGCAGTTCTATCTCATTGAGCGGGTGAATCCGAATGAAGAGCGCTACTGGAAAAAAATTATTCTTGAACAAGCGCGATTAGAAAAAACATATCTGCGCCTTGAAAAGCTCGATCGAGTGCTGAAAAAACTACCTTTAATGAAACGAATGGCTTGGAATTTAGCAGTCGTCGCGACGAAGTAATTGCAAATTCAGATAAGATTGACAATCAGTTTACGGAGTTCTTATGCACGCGCGGTTTAGTCGATCAATACTGACATACACGCTGCTGAGCACGATCGCGATTTTGATGCTGATTCCGCTCGTGTGGCTTGTCAGCACCTCGTTTAAATCGCCAACCGAAGATCTATTTCAATTCCCGCCCCGATTCATACCACAGCAGCCAACTTTAGAAAATTTTGTCACCGTTTGGCAGACTAATCCGTTTGGGCGGTATCTATTTAACAGTACATTGGTCTCAGTATTGACCGTTATATTGAATCTCATATTCTGTTCACTTGCTGCTTATCCATTAGCAAGATTAGATTTTGCGGGTCGAGAATTGATCTTTAGTGTGATCGTATCTACGATACTGATTCCATTTCAAATTGTGATGATTCCGCTATATGTGTTAGCAGTACAGTTAGGATTGCGAAACAGCTATCTTGGCATTATTTTTCCTGCGATCGCATCTGCATTTGGCATCTTTCTACTGCGACAAGCTTTTCAAGGTGTGCCGAAAGAACTCGAAGAAGCGGCGCGGATGGATGGGTGTTCAGAACTTGGGATCTGGTGGTATGTCATGCTGCCGTCGATTCGTCCCGCTCTGGTCACGTTGGCGATTTTCGTGTTTATCGGTTCGTGGAGCGATTTTTTGTGGCCTCTTTTAGTCCTCGATCGACCCGAATTATTCACCTTGCCGCTCGGTGTCGCGAATTTAGCCGGAACATTCACACTCGATTGGCGTTTGATTGCAGCCGGATCAGTGATCTCGATCGTGCCAATTTTGCTGTTTTTCCTGATCATGCAGCGCTACATTGTTCCCACAGAAGCGGGAAGCGGTGTAAAAGGATGACAGTTTTGATCGAAACAGTTTGATATACAATAGTAGAACCTCAGTAGTGATTTGCTTGTGAAACTCGATAACGCTGCCCCATTTGATGCAAAAACTGCCGCAAAACAACCCTTTCTAGCCACGATGCGCGAACTTGCCACAACCTACCAAGCCTTTTGTGCTTACGACGAGGCACATATCCGCGAAACGGGTTTAACGGCACCGCAATTTGACGTGATCTGCACGCTCGGCAACACGTCTGGTATGTTCATGAATCAACTGGCTGAGAAAACGCTTGTCACCAAAGGAACTCTGACCGGAATTATCGATCGCTTAGAACAAAAGAACCTCGTCCGTCGAGAAGTTCCGCCAGAAAATCGCCGCTGTTTTCTCATCGTTCTTACTCCCGAAGGTGAAGCGCTGTTTGAGAAAATCTTCCCCACTCATATCGCCTATCTCAAACAAAAATTCGATCGCTTAACCCCAACCGAATTAACCGAAATCAAAACCGCCTTACAGCGCCTCAAATCTATCTTTGTCGACTAATACGATCGCACTTTCTGAAACTCATAAGCGCCCATCAACGCACCCCAAATCGGTTGTTGTGTTTCAGGATCAATGCCTTTGTCGTAACTCAAAAAGCTATCGGGCATTGCTTCAAAACCGAGTGAAACCTGAATCGTACTGCCTTGAAGCGAGAATTTACATTGCGTATCAGGCGGGGAAATTGCGATGAAATGAAATCCTTGAGCAATTGATTTTGCCGTAACTTGGAGCGTACAACTCGGAAGGAGTTCGATCGCATCGTCGGTGATTCGATCAAGCAATTGCGGTTGTTGTCCGGCTCCTTTGACACGATTCGGATCTTTGAACTGATAGTACTGAACCTTCAGTCCTTCTTCGCTCTCTTGCAATCGCAGCAATCGCTGGCGATACGGTTGCTCTAATTTCAAAACATTCGATTGCTCAGCAAAAATCGCCAGATCTTCACCAAATAGCTTAATGGGTCGCTGCCATAGACGCAGGTGAACAAACCAAGTCGGGCTTTCTCTTGCCTGAGCTTGATTATCAAATTCTCCTGCCATGTACTCTGCTAGTGTTTGAAGCACTTTCATGACTCGATCGCTTCACTTTCTACGGGACTGACGGGGCTCGAACCCGCAACTTCC
>PSLO01000046.1:0-31519 GCA_040289665.1 Leptolyngbya sp. ERB_1_1
TTTAATTTTTCAAAGCTATTTACCTATGGCTGCTTCTCATAACTGATTTAGGATCGCTATATCTAACCAACGCATCGTTCCCATATCTTCAAGATTATTCAATGTAGTTAATCCGATTTGACATCGCTCAATCGGTTTTCTAATCCAATCTGCGGCACGTTGAATTTGCTGATTCATCGATCGACTAAGAACGGATTTCAGTTCGGTTTCTGGTGGTTTCATTCCAAAATGTTCTGCAACTTTGGCGTTTCCTTCGATACATTCAAACCAGAAACTTGGCGTTTGTACATTCGCTTCGATCACTTTATAAATTTGTGTCTCTTCGTTCCAGCACCAATCGAGCCGCATACAAAACGGCATTAATCGATCGAATTTAACCACCCGAATCGTTTCTTCTGGAAACCCATAATCGAGTAATGTTTCGGCATCAAATTCGCGAATCACTGACCAAAGATGTGCAAGAACCGCTCCGACTCGTTCCGCCGATCGCTTTAAGTTAACAATTTGGCTTTCTGTCACTGAATGGCAGTGATAAAGGGCATACGGATTTGGGGCAGCCGAAACACCATTTACAGGTGCAAGGTTGTACCAGGGCATACGGATTTGGCGGAAGAAATGATCGCGATCGATGCTCTGAAATGGATTGCTCATCCCCCCGCACGACCTCCGCCAAAACTACCAAACCCGCTGCGTCCCGACGATCGACCTGAAACTCCCGATCGCTCTGAACCTCCGGATGAGCCACCCGATCGATAATACGAACCGCCAGAACTTCCACCCGACGACGAACAACCGGGTGGCACTCGTCCCTCAACATCCGGGCGGCAATCGGTGGAAGAAGACGTACACCCTGAGAGTGGCAGGGGTATCATGGTTGACACTGCCAAACTAAAGAGCACTTGAAAACGATTGGATTTCATAATTAACGTGCATCACTGACCGGGCACATACTGAAGAGATACAAGACTTTTTCAAGGTTCCCGTACAGTCGGTGTTAAAAACAGTGAAAGTTAAAAACCGTGGAGCGTGATCCGAAACTGAGTGAAGTGCAGTTGAAATCGAGTTAGGAAACGTTGGAGAAGTGCCATGACAAACCCCACTCAACCCCAAGGAAATGCCAGTATTCCCGATGAGAATCGTGGCAAAATTCTTCAGCGTGGCGGTGAAGAGTTATTAGTCGAAAAACTTGACGATCGCATTGCAGTCAACGCTACCTCGAAACAAGAAGCTCAGAATCTTGTCAATAAAGCTCCTGTTCAAATTAATCCCGGTGCAGCCCCGCCTCAACTCACGGAATTTATCGTCGATCCTGCCCAAAAAGATCAAGTGCTGAACCAAGTGCGGGCAGATGATCAAGTGAACTATGCCAGTCACGTTTATCAATTCAAAGACAATCCCGCATCAAAGCTATATGTCACGAATCAAATTACGATTCAGTTTGATCCGGCTGTGAAACCTGACGTAATTCGTGCGATCGCGGCAGAATTTGCCCTAGAACAAATCAAACCAGTTCCAGGAATTCCCAATACATTCGTTTTTCAACTCACCGCAAACTCAACTGAAAATCCGCTCAAAATCACAAATCGTTTGATTACTCGATCGGAAATTCTCACCGCAGAACCAAACATCATCGTGCGGCAGCAAGGATTTTATCGTCCAAAAGATCCGGTCTATCCGAAACAATGGCATCTCAATCACGCAGGAGGACAGGATTTAGCACCCGGATCGCATGTCTTCGCAGAGCAGGCTTGGGACATTACAAAAGGAAGTCGATCGATTGCGGTAGCAGTCATGGATGACGGAGTCGATTTGAATCATCCCGACTTTCAAGGACTGGGTAAAGTCGTTGCACCAAGGGACTTTAAGGGGAAAGATTTCGATCCTGATCCAGACAATGCAGAAGAAGATCATGGGACATCTTGTGCAGGAGTTGCTGTTGCAGAAGAAAACGGATTCGGTGTGGTCGGAGCGGCTCCGGGCTGCGCGCTGATGCCGATTCGGACGACTGGATTTCTGGATGATCAAACGATCGAAGATTTGTTTGGATGGGCAGTCGATCGAGGCGCAGCAGTTATTTCTTGTAGTTGGGGTCCCAGTGCCGTCAATTACCCGCTCTCGCTACGGCAACGAGCCGCAATTACCCGTGCTGCCACTGAAGGGCGCGATGGCAAAGGATGCGTGATTCTATTTGCAGCGGGAAATGCCAATCGTCCAACCAATGGAACCATCAACGAATCGGGATGGCAGAACAATGTGGTCAGCGGCAATACAACTTGGCTTGGCGGATTCACCGTTCACCCCGATGTGATTACCGTTTCCGCTTCAACCAGTTTGAATAAAAAATCAGCCTATAGTAACTGGGGCAGTGAAGTGTCGATTTGTGCGCCGAGCAACAATGCTCCTCCTGGCGTGGGGCTTCCAGGAATCGGCTATGTCTTTACACCACCAGAGGTTCGAGTTGCGCTGCGAGGATTGGGAGTTGTCACCACCGATCGACGTGGTAATGACGGCTATGATACGAGCGATTTCACATATGGATTTGGTGGCACATCGAGCGCTTGTCCACTAGCTGCGGGAGTTGCAGCGTTAGTGTTATCTGCAAATCCAGATCTAACCGCGCAAGAAGTCCGGCAAATCCTACAGCAGACTGCTGACAAAATCATTGATCCTGATCCCGATCCACAGTTTGGACTTCGTAAAGGAACATATGATGCGAATGGCAGGTGTGATTGGTTTGGTTATGGAAAAGTGAATGCAGCGAAAGCTACTCAAGCCGCAATTGCAAGAAGAGTACCGTTGACGGTTGCACGATCGCTATCCGCCGAAAATAATAATATGCTGATGATCCCCGATAATAATTCATCAGGCATTGTCAGCGAGATTCGGATTAATGATTCTGCGATCGTCAAAGATATCCAAGTCAGTGTCAACATCACACACGATTTTCTCGGTGATATCGAAGTGAGCTTGATTTCTCCGTCGGGAAAAGTGACTTTATTACAAGGTCGAACGCTTGGAAGGCAGACAGTTCTGAACCGATCGTATTCTCTGCAAACAACACCAACACTGAGAAGAATGCTAGGACAATCAGCACAAGGACGTTGGCAACTCAAGGTGGTTGATGCGATCGCCAATGATACCGGAATTATTAACGGCTGGAAATTGACGATCGGCGTTTAAGAGAATGTGGAAAAGTAATCATTCTCCAAATTTCAACGATAGATGAGTTCTTTAGATGCTTCGTCTCTCAAGGGTTTCGCAATCTAAAATTGGTATTAACTATGATTGCCCAGCAGCTTATCGCGCAAATGCTTGATTTTGTCGCGATATTTTGCCGCCTCCTCAAACTCCATTTTTTTCGCCGCATCTTTCATCTGCGCTTCAAGCTGTGTGATTAGCGTTGGAATGTTCTCTAAAGGAATCTCATCCGCTTTTTCATAAGCCTGATAAAGCTCTTGCGAATTCAACCGACGTGACACTTCGAGAAATGCCAAAATCGCATTATTCGATTTTTTAACGATCGGTTTCGGCACAATGCCATGTTTCTCGTTATATTCTTCCTGGATCGCCCGTCTTCTCTCAGTTTCGCTGATCGCACCCTCCATACTATCGGTGAAGTTATCGGCATAAAGAATTGCTTTTCCTTCAACGTGCCGCGCTGCTCGACCGATCGTTTGAATCAGCGATCGCTTCGCCCGCAAGAATCCTTCTTTATCCGCATCGAGAATCGCAACGAGCGAAACTTCTGGTAAATCTAATCCTTCTCGAAGTAAGTTCACGCCAATCAGCACATCAAATGTGCCTTCTCGTAGGTCTTGGAGGATTTCGATTCGCTCGATCGAGTTAATCTCTGAGTGCAAATATCTCACCCGAACTCCGCGTTCTTGGAAGTATTCAGTTAAGTCTTCCGCCATTCGTTTCGTTAGCGTTGTGACGAGTGTTCGTTCTCGCTTCTCGACTCGTGTTTGGATCTCATGTAATAAGTCGTCTACCTGTCCCTGAGTCGGACGCACAAACACTTCGGGATCGAGAACGCCCGTCGGTCGAATCACTTGTTCAACCACATGGTCTCCAGAAATTTCTAGCTCCCAATCGCCCGGAGTCGCAGAAATAAATATACACTGATTCACCTTTTCCCAAAATTCTTCAGCTTTGAGAGGGCGATTATCTGCCGCACTGGGTAAACGGAAGCCATGATCGATCAGCACTTTTTTGCGGGCTTGGTCGCCGTTATACATTCCTCGGATCTGTGGAATCGTCACGTGAGATTCGTCGATCGCGAGTAACCAATCTTTTGGAAAGTAATTGAGCAAACATTCTGGTGGATCTCCAGGATTGCGACCCGCTAAGTGTCTTGAATAGTTCTCAACACCATTGCAGAAACCGACTTCTCTCAAAACTTCCAAATCATATCGAGTGCGTTGCTCCAAGCGTTGGGCTTCGAGTAATTTTCCTTCGGTTTCAAGCTCAACTAAGCGTTGTTTTAGTTCTAACTCGATATCATTACACGCTTGCTGCAATCGATCTTCAGGTGTGACAAAGTGCCGTGCAGGGTAAATATTGATCGCTTCCATGCTTTGCAAGGTTGCCCCTGTCACCGGATCGACATAGCGAATCGCGTCAATCTCATCCCCAAAAAACTCGACGCGAATAATCCGATCTTCATAAGCCGGACCAATTTCTAACACATCGCCTTTCACCCGAAATTTGCCGCGACCGAGATCGAGATCGTTGCGCGAGTACTGTACCGAGGCGAGATCGCGTAACACCTGCCGTTGATTAATCTCTTTTCCGACCCGCAGCGGAATCGATGCATTCAAATACTCTGACGCAATTCCCAAACCATAAATACAGCTAATCGAAGCCACCACAATCACGTCACGGCGTTCAAACAGCGATCGCGTTGCCGAGTGCCGCAACATATCAATCTCATCATTGATCGAAGCCGTTTTCTCAATGTAGGTATCGCTCACCGGAATATAGGCTTCAGGCTGATAATAGTCGTAATAGCTGATGAAATATTCAACAGCATTCCGGGGAAAAAATTCGCGCAACTCGTTACAAAGCTGGGCTGCCAGCGTTTTGTTGTGTGCGAGTAATAATGTTGGCTTACCCACTTTCTCAATCACACGCGCGATCGTATGGGTCTTTCCAGTTCCGGTTGCGCCCAGTAGCGTTTGATAGCGATTTCCAGCGTTGATACTTTTGACGAGCTTGGCAATCGCGCTCGGCTGATCGCCCATCGGCTCAAAGGGGGCTTGAATGTTAAATTCTGCCATTTTTAATTCAAAGAGAGTTACCTCAATTTTAGCTTTTTACCTTTGGCATTGGTGTGTTGGAGAATGCGGTCAATCGATTCGAGTCTCCCTATTGATGAGCTTGTTCTGAGTTGCAATCAGACTCTAGCTAGATTCCAGGGGGTTGGAAAACGGTTAAATTCGACACAGTTGGTAGCAATACCACAAGCTCACTATCTAAAGTTGCTAGGAGAATATCATGAGTTTAGAAGAAAAAGCTAAAGCTGCTGCTAAGAACGTTGAAGGCAAGGCACAGGAAGCTTGGGGCAATGTCACTAACGACCCCGCTGATAAGATCGAAGGCAAAGCAAAGCAAGCAGAAGCTGAAGCTCGCAATGCTAAGGAAGATGTGAAAGACGCTGCAAAGGATGTTGTCGATCGCGCATAGCCTTGATAGCCTTCCACCTCAATAATCTCAAAAGGCGCTCAATTAGAGCGTCTTTTTCTAGTGAAATATCACAGTTGCCGAATCGGAAGTTCGATCGTAAAGTCTGCACCCTGTAACGGAACAGACCTGCACTTCAAACTGCCGTTATGTTGCTGAGTCACAATCTGATAGCTGGTTGCAAGCCCCATACCCGTTCCTTTGCCGATCGGTTTAGTCGTAAAAAATGGATCAAAGATGCGAGCTTGCAGTGCTTCAGAGATGCCTAAACCATTATCAATCATCCGAATCTGAATTCGTTCTGAATCGACTTGCTTGGTGTACAGTTCGATTGTCGGTTGCTGTGACTGCGTTAACCACTGTTCGTTTTGTAAGGCAGATTCTAAAGCATCGATCGCATTAGTAATAATTTGCAAAAATACTTGATTAAGCGAACCTGCAAAGCATTCCACCTGAGGTAACTTGCCGTAGTTTCTCGTGACTTTAATTCTGTGTCCTTGACGATCTTGATTCAATCGATTTTGCAATATCGTTAACGTACTCTCAATGCCATCATGAACATTCACAGATTTTAATTTCGCTTCGTCAAGCCGAGAAAACATTCGCAATGATAAAACAATGTCTTGAATGCGATCTGCACCAATCTGCATCGAGTCAAACAGTTTGTCCAAATCATCAACGATAAATTCCAGATCTATCGCTTCGATCAGTTGCTCGATCTCTGGTTTCGGTTGCGGATAATGTTGCTGATACAAGCGAATCAATCCAACAATATCTTCAAAATAAGTACTTGCGTGACAAAGATTGCCATAGATAAAGCTGATTGGATTATTAATTTCGTGAGCAATTCCCGCTACCAATTGACCAAGCGAAGACATTTTCTCGCTGTGAATCAGGTGTGCCTGAGTTCGTTGGAGTTCTTGAAGGGCATTTTCCAAATCGATCGCTTGTTGTCTCAGTTGCGCTTCCGATCGCCGTAAGGCTTCTTCGTCTGCTTTGCGATCGCTAATATCAAGAACCACACCATCCCACAACATCGAGCCATCCGACTGTTGTTCTGGTCTAGATCGTCCTTGAATCCATTTCAGCTTTCCCGATGGCGTAATCATCCGTCCCGACCATTCCCAAGGCTCAAGCGTCGCTGCGGACTGGGCGATCGATTGCTGATGCGCTTCTCGATCGTCAGGATGGACTTGACTCATCAATAAATCGGCATTTTGACAAATCAGTTCCGGTTCTATCTCTAACAATTCCTGAGAAAATGCGCTGACATACGGGAAGCTGACATTACCATCGGACGCAAGCTGAAACTGATACAACATGCCCGGAACGTTTGCGGCAAGTCTTTGAAATCGCGCTTCACTGCGTTGGAGTGCTTGTTCTGCATACTTACGATCGCTAATATCGCGAACAATCACCAAGGCTTCTTGCTCATTACAGCGAATCACTCGTACTTCTTCATACTGTAACTGTCCATCGAGTTCGAGTTCTTGCTCGTAGACCTGAACTTCGTTGGTGACGATCGCCCGCTCAACGTATTCCATCCGCCGCCGTGCCTTGTCCATCGGCAAAATTTCCCACAGGAATTTTCCGTGCCAGTCCACATCTGCGCTGAATGCCCGAAACGATCGCGGGAGCCGAAAATCGAGACAAATCCCTTCCCGACTTAATCGCAACATCAAATCAGGAATTGCTTCTAATAGAATTTGATAGTTGCGATCATTGGGATTGGAAACGACATTATCCGAACTCATACCAAATCTTAAGCAGAAATCTCCCGTAGAGTGCCCGATTTTCGCAACGCTCTCATCATGACTACACGCCGTAACTACGGGTGTTGTAAATAACATCCCACATCATTCGTTTTCGATTCCTAACGCATTGATAGAAGCGGATTCTAAGCGATCGCTATATAATACGTTGCAACTCTAATTTCGATCTGCTCCAATTTCGATCTGCACTGGTGTAAGAGGCGTTTGAATTAATGTTGCCAAATCACAAATCGTCTGCGCTTGGGTTTGCGTTGTGGCTTACCACTGTTGCAACCGCGAGACCCCTCGAATCGATCTTTGTTCCTCGGACTTTGGCTCAAGCCGCGCCGACTGTGTTTCCGCTCCCGACCTCGGTTCCGGCGGGAACAACGGTGCAAATTGATGGCTCAAGCAGTATGGCTGCGACGAATCAAACCCTAAAACAGCGGTTTGAAAATCAATTTGCAGGTAGCAACATTAATCTCAACTATTCTGGCACTCCGTCCGCACTTCAGGCACTACGAGATGGCAAAGTCGATCTTGCTGCGATCGGGCGACCGCTGACCCAAGCAGAACGCGATCAAGGGTTTACCCCGGTGTCGGTTGGACGCGGCAAAATTGCTTTGATCGTCAGTCCAGAGAATCCGTTCAAAGGTAGTATTTCTGTGCCGCAGTTTGCGAAGATTGTACGCGGCGAAATTACGAACTGGTCTCAATTGGGTGGCGAACCTGGAAAAATCCGCTTTATCGATCGACCCGATCTCAGTGATACTCGTGCTGCGTTTAGCAATTATTCCGTGTTCATCAAAACCCCTTATGAAGTGGGAACGACCGCAACTCGGACGGGTGAAGACAGCACTCAAGCAGTTGCCCAAAAACTTGGAAAAGACGGATTGAGCTTTGCTCCTGCGAATCAAGTGTTAAATCAGCCCAATCTCCGGATCGTTCGGATGCACAATACCTTGCCGACTGATCCACGCTATCCCTTTTCACAGCCTTTCTATTACGTTCATAAAGCCAATCCCTCTCCGGGTGCCGCCGCATTTCTAGGTTATGCCACGGCGGATTCAGGCAAGGAAGCGACGCAATCGATCGAAACCAATCCCGCCTCACAAGGACTCAATCCCGAAGCCCTACTTGCTGCCGGAAGCGCAACCGCAGGAGCGTTAAACACTGGAGCAGGTGCGGGATCGGCTCCCTCATCTCCGGGTGCAACAACTAATACAGCATCACCCAGTACGACGGGAACAACTTCATCCGATGGGGCGCAAGCGATCGGAGCGACTCCAACCAACACGGGCACACCGTCGAACGATAGCGGCATTCCCGGCTGGCTCTGGTGGTTGTTGCCTTTGGGATTAGCAGCACTGTTGTTGGGATGGCTGCTACGTCGTCGCTCGACTCCCCCTGTTGCGGAAACGCCTGTTATTCCTCCGCCTGAACCGCAAACGCCTCCTCCGCCCCCCCCGCCTTTGATGACCCCGGTAGAATCGGATGGCAGTTTGGCATCGCGTGCAGGTTCGGTGATTCACTCGGATCGTGCCTCGATCGCAGAAGTTCAATCGCCCACGATTCCACCAGAAGTTGCGATCGGAGGGGCTGCACTGGCAGGAGCGGGAGCCGCTTCGGTGATTCACTCTGGTCAAACCGAGCCTCTAGAACCGCCAGTGATTGAATCTGAACCTCCAGCAATCGAGTCTGAACCTCCAGCGGTTCCTCTAGAAACTCCATCAGCCGACAGTTCTACCCTGCCTGTTGTTGCAGAAACGACCTCGGTTCCGGTTTCTGAGCGTCCGCTGGTGGAAATTCGCGAAATGCCGCCGATCGAAACTCCAACTTCTGCAAATGTCGATCACACGACCAACATCGAACCACCAGAAGCGCCTCCTGCACCAGAGATCGATGTGCCGAATGGTGCAATTCTCGGTGGAGTTGCTGGACTGGGCGCGACCGGGGCAGCAGCTTGGATGAACCGTACCCGTTCTGACCAACCGCCACAGACCGAGTTGCCTGAACCAGAACCACTCACGTCTTTAGATGCGATCGAGCCACTCGATGAAGTTGAAGATGCGCCCCTCGATCAACCTGCGATCGAACTGGATCTCGACGACGCGCCGTATGTGATGGGTGAAGTGCCCCCGATGCCGCAAATCAATGAACCTCAGCCAGAACGCTCTGCGATCGTCGAATCGGAACCTTCAATTTCAGGTGTCACGGCACTCGGGGGAGTTGGACTCGCAGCAGGACTGGTCGGACTGGCAAACCGTGGGGATTCGCCTCAAACCGAGGTTGAAGCGGCTCGATTTGATGTCGGACAAACTGATCTTTCTAGCGAAACTCTAGCATCGGTGGACGAAGGCTTAGCAGAATTACCCGACGGATATGGCGAAAGTCGAATCGTGCTGATGCCGCGCGATCCACAATGGGCATATGCGTATTGGGATGTCCCAAACGTGCATAAGTCAGAGTTGAGAAATCAAGGCGGACAGAATCTCGTCTTGCGCTTGTACGATGTCACCGATGTAAATTTAGCTCATCAAAGTCCGCACAGCTTACAGCAGTTTGAATGTGATGAACTGGCACGCGATTGGTACGTCCCGATTCCGGTGAGCGATCGCGATTATCTCGTCGAAATCGGCTATTTAACCAGGGATGGACGCTGGTTGATGTTAGCGCGATCGCTTCCCGTACGCGTTCCGCCTGTTTATCCATCGAACTGGCAAGAAGATCAGTTTATGACGCTCAATTGGGAAACCGAACTGCGCGATCAAACCTTCCTGACTTTGGTGTCACCGACTGATAACAGGGGACTAGCCGCCGCTCCAAATGGGATGTACGATCGAATCTTCGACTTATCTCAAGGCGCAGAACTTCAGCGAATCGCAGGTTCGATCTTTGGCTCTATGCAACAGGTTCCGGCTGAATCGATTCGCTCATTCGGCTTTCCATCGGGTGTCGGCATGTCGGGACTGCCAACCGCTTCTGGTATTTCTGGAATGTTTGGCATTGGAATGTCGGGAATCGGGATGTCAGGAATCGGGATGGGTGCGATGCCAATTCGTCCCCGTCGATTCTGGCTGGTCGCGGATGCAGAACTAATCATCTATGGTGCAACCGAGCCAGGTGCAACCGTTTCGATCGCAGGCGAAACCATTCCGCTCAATCCAGACGGAACATTTCGATTCCAAATGTCATTCCAAGATGGTTTAATCGATTATCCGATCTTGGCAGTGGCAAAAGATGGAGAGCAAACGCGATCGATTCATTTGAAGTTCAATCGAGAAACGCCAAGCCGAAACACCAACTCCAAAGACGAAGCCATTGACGAGTGGCAATCCTAACAGGAAGTGAGCGATGAAGAAGTTAATTCAAGGACACCAACAGTTTCGACAGAGCTACGTTCCGACCCATATCGATCAGCTAGAAGAACTTTCGCATGGTCAAAAACCGCGTGTTTTGTTTATCACCTGCTCTGATTCCCGCATTGATCCAAATTTGATCACCCAAGCGGATATCGGTGAATTGTTTATCATTCGCAATGCAGGCAACATCATTCCGCCTTACGGGGCTGCGAACGGTGGAGAAGGCGCTGCTGTTGAATATGCGATCAATGCGCTCGGCATTCAGCAAATCATCGTCTGTGGTCATTCTCACTGCGGTGCAATGAAAGGATTGTTACAGCTTGGCAAACTCGAAGAAGAAATGCCGCTCGTTTATGACTGGTTGAAGCACTCGGAAGCGACCCGCCGATTGGTGAAAGAGAATTACAGTCAATACAGGGGTGAAGAATTATTAGAAATCACGATCGCTGAAAACGTCCTCACCCAAATCGACAACCTGAAAACTTATCCGATCGTTCACTCCCGTTTGTATCAACGCAAGCTCGAAATCTTTGCCTGGGTCTACCACCTAGAAACCGGGGAAGTTCTCGCGTTTGATCCTGAAACCCATGCTTATGTTCCACCTCAAAGCCAGCTTTCGCTGCAAGAACTGGGCGGACTGGTTCCAGGAGAGTACGAAAGAACGAGCGCACCGCCTGTTGCGTGTGAATTGTTGCACAAATTGTCTGGTGAAGACAACGGAGCAAAGCGATCGCCTGAACCCGTTCCACAATCTGTGCGCTCTGAAGTGTCGATCGAGCCCCTTCCTTGGCTCACCCCAGAACAAGCCGAACGGATTTATCGTGGCTCAACGGCTCGACGGTAACAACTTCGATATTTATGTTTTTGGATGTTCATTTGGATTAAATGAACATCCATTTTTTTGGACGTGCATTTCAACTCAGAATCGTCTTCATGGTGCGACGCGACATTGTATCAGCTTGACATTGAGCAGATTTTGTAGGTTTTCTGGGCGGCACAGCAAAGATATAGCGGTCGCCCGAAAGCTTGCGTTCGATGGCTGTGTCCCCGCTGATAGCCTTGAGTTGCCGCAACACTGCCCGTCTCCAAGCGGCGTTTGAGCCAACGGTCAAGGCTGTCGCGACTGAGGTTGAACATCGTGATCACCTCACTCTTAGGTACACCTCGCTCTATGGCTGCAATCGCCTTTTCTCGCAAATCTTGACTGTAAGCTTTCGGCATCGAAGGGACTAAGCAACTCAACGGTCTCAGAGTGCCCAGTTCCTCTCGGTCGATACCGCAACGCTAATGGCAACCGCTATAACAAACAGGGAACTGTTTATTTTTTACCACTGTGGTTCCGCGATTCCTCTTGTCTAAAGAATTCGTCAAGGATCTAATTCTTCCAAGTCAAATCCATCAAATTACACAGCTTATAGATTGTTCTCGATGCCACATTGCCATCCCATTCTGCATTTCCAACTTCAACCACATCGAACCCGATCACTTTTCGTCCACTATTCACAACTTCACGAAACAAACAAAAGGCTTGCTCTAGTTCCAATCCACCCGGCACAGGCGTTCCGGTCGCAGGACAAAGCTTCGGATCAAATCCATCTACATCAACACTGATATAAACTTCTTGCGGTAGCTCTGCGACGATTTGCTGACAGGTTTCCAGCCAAGAAACACCTGCATACTGTTTCTGCTTCAGCATCGAATCAAAGTAAGTCGAAATTCGCCCGTTTGAGTTGCGGATCAAGTTCACTTCATCTAAACAAACATCGCGGATGCCAACTTGAATGAGCTTCGTCATCTGTGGCAGTTTTAGCACGTTGTACATAATCGAGGCGTGAGAATACTCGAAGCCTTCGTAAGCTTCGCGCAAATCTGCATGAGCATCAATGTGCAGAATTCCGAAGTTTGCATAATGTTGTGCGATCGCTCTCAAATATCCTAACGGCACACTATGATCGCCCCCGATCAGCGCAACTCGTTTTCCCTGTTTTAGTAAGCTGTCTGCTTGTTCAAATAGCCATTGATTCAGCATTTCACACGCTTGATTGATGGTTTCTAACAATTGAGATAACTCAGCATCAAGGCTTTCTCCAGTAGATAAGCGATCGATGATTTTCGCGGCATCGGCTCGTAAGCAATCACTGCGATCGAGAATTGTTTGCGGAATGTCGAGCATAAAGATCCCTTGTTTCCACCCGTCCGGATTGTCGAAATCATACAGATCAAGCTGTGAGGAGGCATTTAGCACCGCTTCTACTCCGCGTGCTGTTCCGGCATTGTAAGAAACGGTTACTTCCCAAGGCACACCCAATACAATCAGCGTTGCCGAGTCTTGGTCAAACGGCAATCCGAACAATCGCCCCACAACCCCTACACCACTCGGATCGTAGTTTTGTAAATCTGCCATTTTTAATCGTTCCTAAACAGTTTGAGGAGTTTTTAACAATTGTTGTGTACTTCTGAAGTAGTGTAGAAATCGAATGAGATGTTTTTTGAACCCTCCAAAATGCGTTTGAGCAATTTTTGCTTTTTCGACATTCCAAACTAGACTACGACGAAGTTTACGAGCTTCCCAGGCACAACAATCACTTTCTTGATCTCTTTGCCTTCAATGTAGCGTTTCGCGATCTCCGACTCACGCGCAAATTGCTCTAACGCAGCTTTGTCGTCTGCGATCGCAGTTGCTGCCTCGATCGTTCCGCGCGTTTTGCCTAAGATTTGAATCACGATCGTTTTCTCATCGGCAACCAAAGCACTTGGATCAACGATCGGGAAAGATTGAACGTGAATCGAGTCAGAATGTCCGATCGTATGCCACAGCTCCTCTGCAATGTGTGGAGCAAAGGGCGCTAACAATCGCAGTAATGTATCAATTCCTTCTGCATAAACCGGAGAATCTTTTTGAGTAAAGTCGCTCAAGGCATTACTCAATTTCATCAGTTCGGATACAGCCGTGTTGAATTGGTATTCACCCTGCAAATCTTCGGTGACTTCTTTAATTGCAATGTGAATCGATCGACGTAAATCCTTCTCAGCTTTCGTTAATTCTTTCGCAGGCTTTTTACTTAATGTGGATTCCGTAACCAAGCGCCATACGCGATTTAAGAATCGGAATTGCCCTTCAACATCAGCATCTTCCCATTCCAAGTCTTTCTCAGGCGGGGCTTTGAATAAGATAAACATTCGAGCCGTATCCGCTCCGTATTTATCGACGACATCACCCGGAGCAATACCGTTATGCTTCGATTTTGACATCTTCTCGAATACAACTTCTAATGCTTCTCCAGTTGCTGGATCGATCGGGTGGTTTGCATCCTTGACATCAGCCGGAATAACATACTTACCAGTGGTTGGATTCTTGTAAGTTCTACCTTGAACCATGCCTTGAGTTAATAGACGCTCGAACGGTTCATCGAAATTTAGGAAACCACGATCGCGCAATACTTTCGTGAAAAACCGCGAATACAGCAAATGCAAAATTGCGTGTTCAATTCCACCAACGTATTGATCAACGGGCATCCAATCGTTTGTGATAGCTCGATCGAACACTTCTCGCTCGTTTCTCGCATCAGGATAGCGCAAGAAATACCACGACGAATCGATAAAGGTGTCCATCGTATCGGTTTCGCGTTTTGCAGGCGTTCCACAACTTGGGCAAGGAACATTCAGCCACGATTCCAACTGGGTCAACGGCGATCCACCTTTGCCCGAAAACTCAACATTCTCCGGCAAGGCAACAGGCAAATCAGCTTCTGGAACTGGAACCGCCCCACACTTCGGACAGTGAATGATCGGAATCGGTGCACCCCAATATCTCTGACGTGAAATCAACCAATCTCTTAAGCGATAGTTCGATGTGCCTTTGCCTTTCTGCTTAGATTCGAGAAACGCGATCGCAGCTTCAACACTCTGCCCTTTTCCTTTGCCTGCGGGTACACCATCCAACACCCCCGAATTCACCATTACACCCTCACCCGGATAGGCTTCGGTCATGGTTGCAGCGTCCAAGGTTTGATCCGGTGGCTGAACGACGACTTTAATCGGCAAATCGAACTTTTTAGCAAACTCAAAATCTCGCTGATCATGCGCTGGAACTGCCATGATCGCGCCCGTTCCATAATCCATCAGCACATAGTCTGCAATCCAAATCGGAATTTGGCGATCGTTGACTGGATTAATTGCATAACTTCCCGTCCAAACGCCTGTCTTTTCCTGACCTTCAGCGGTGCGATCGAGATCACTTCTTGCCGCTGCTGCTGCTTGATACTGCTTGATTGCTTCCGTTTGTTCCGCTGTGGTCAGTTTCTCCACGAAAGGATGCTCTGGAGACAGCACCATGAACGATGCCCCGAACAACGTATCAGGACGGGTCGTAAACACAACAATCTCGCCACCCACTTCCGTTTTGAAGGTCACCTGTGCGCCTGTTGATTTGCCGATCCAATTCGCCTGCATTAATTTGACGCGATCGGGCCATCCGCTCAGCTTGTCCAAATCTGCTAACAATTGCTCTGCATAGTCCGTGATCTTCAAAAACCATTGACGCAGCAATTTCCGCTCGACTTTTGCACCCGATCGCCATGACCGTCCATCTGCATCTACTTGCTCATTCGCCAAGACGGTTTGATCGATCGGGTCCCAGTTTACCGTTGCTTCTTTTTGATACGCCAATCCCGCTTTGAAGAACTCTAAAAAGATCCACTGAGTCCAGCGGTAATAGTCTGGCGAACAGGTTGCCAATTCTTTTGTCCAATCAAACGAGATGCCCAACTGCTTCAACTGGTCGCGCATCTGGTCGATATTTTGGTAAGTCCACTTTGCGGGAAGAACACCCCGTTCGATCGCAGCATTTTCCGCAGGCAACCCGAACGCATCCCAACCCATCGGATTCAAGACGCGATAGCCTTGCATTCGTTTTAAGCGGGCGATCACATCGACGATCGTATACACCCGCACATGACCCATGTGGAGATTGCCGGAAGGGTAGGGAAACATAGACAGCGCGTAAAACTTGGGCTTGTCGCTGCTTTCAGGCGTTCGGTACAGATCTGCGGCTGTCCAAGCCTGCTGCCATTTTGTTTCGATCTCGGCGGGGATGTAACGGGACTCCACGAATCAACTCCTACAGCGAATATGGGGCAAAAACATATGCTTACCCATTCTAGATGAGGAGATGTGAGGTGTCAGTTCTTTATTTCGTGGGTGTAATCCGTCCTTCTTTAACGAGCGCTTGATAAAGCAAAGCGGCTGCATCTGCGCGAGTTGCTATTCGATTTGGGGTCAACTGCTGGGCACTGGGATATCCCGTTACTAAACCCGATTCAACCGCTGCCGCGACTTTGCCCTGTGCCCATTTCGGCAACTCATTCACATCCTGGAACTTTGATAATGTTCCGGTTGGAGGCGCTTGCGGCTGGAGTTTCAAACCTGAAGCTAACGACACTTGCAGTTGATACAGCGGAATTTGCTGATCCGGTCGGAATGCGCCATCAGTATATCCGCTCATAAAGCCGGATTGAACCGCACCGTCGATCGCCGATCGTGCCCAGTAATCTGCTGGCACATCTCCAAACGTCAGCGTTTGTCGCTCTTTCGGCTTTTCAAATGCTTTCCCTAACAGAGCCGCAAACTGAGCGCGAGTAATCGGATCATTGGGTTTGAAGGTTCCGTCTTGGTATCCGTTGAGAATGTTGCGGCGCGAGAGTTCTCCGATGTAAGCACCCGCCCAAAAATCGCTCGGCACGTCTGTAAAGCCAGTAATGGGCTTTGCAGCTCCAGGCGAAGGAGGTGTTGTGGGAAAGGGAACGAGGTTGGGGAGATTGCTCGGACTGGGAGACGGAGCAGCGTCAATTGGAACGGGACTGCCTGGAATGAGGGTCTGTGCGTTTGGGGCGTTTGTGGCTTCGACTTGGGGGATGGGAAGCAGCGTTTGTGGGGCATTCGGTGCGCCTCCAACGATCGCGTTATTTCGAGGCAGTTCGGCTGCAGGGGGAGCGATTCCAGGGGAAGGTACAACTTGCGGTCTGCTCGAAAATAGCGAACCGAGATCAAACCCTGTGTCGGTTTGTCGGGTTGACCAAAAGAAGATGCCCCCGATGCTCAGAAAGGCGACGAACATGGCGAGCAGTTCGTCAGGACTAAGGCGACGGCGCGGATCTGGAGAAGAAGTCATTTCGTTAGCGCGTTTGCTTTTAGCGAAGTTTATTCACCCAAATCCTAAAGCAATTTCTCCGGGAGCGATAGAGGGTAAGACAAAGAAGGTGAAAACTGCTCTTAGATTGGGATTTATCTGTATTAAGTCGTGAGCGATTTTGTAATATTTCGGGGTCGATCGACATCTATCTTCCGTAGGATTGCAATCTCATGCGCCAAAAGTTGCAGCGGCACAACGGTTAAGAAAGGTGTAAATCGTTCGGGAAACGATGCGGTAGGAATTTCAATCACATGATTCTGATTTGATCGAATGCGATCGACGGTTTTTCTCACCAGTGCTGTTTCTGGCAACAGCGCGATCGTTGGAATTTGTGGATCTAAAAGCGCGATCGAGCCATGCAAAAATTCCCCGGCGGCGTATCCTTCAGCATGGGTATAGGTCACTTCTTTCAGTTTCAATGCACCTTCGAGTGCGATCGCAGTATTGATTCCGCTTGCGATCAGAATTAAGTCACGAGTATCTTTTAGCGTTTTGGCAATTTGGGCGATCGTATTTTGTTTCAAAATTGCTTCAATCTGTTCTGGAATTCGTCGAAGCAATTTAAGATTCGTTTCAAATTCGTGCTGATCGATTTGGTGTCTCTGATGTGCCAATTCAAATGCAAGCTGATATAGAACTACTAACTGTGCTGTGAACGTTTTTGTTGCCGCAACGCTTTTCTCTTCTCCAGCATCTATATAAATCGTGTGATCAACTTGCTTTGTAATTGTGCTATCAATTCCATTTGTAATTGTGATTCGTTTTGATCGAACGGTTTGTAATGCTGCGATCGTATCTGCGGTTTCACCCGATTGTGTCATCGCGATCGTAATTGTGTTCGGCGTTTCGAGTAATGGAGCCGACAGCGATTCCGAAGACGATCGCACTTGTGTTGGAATTTTCGCAACTTGCTCGAATAAGAACTGCCCAATCAAACCTGCGTGTAGACTGGTTCCACAAGCGAGAATATTAATGCGATCGACTCCCTGAAACGGAATTGAAATCGAACGATCGAGCAAATGCCGAATCACATCCGGTTGCTCATGAATTTCTTTCAACATGAAATGTGTCATCGTCTCACTCTCACTTTGCGATCGGGATTTTGCTTCCGTACCCAAGCGAGAAATTTTGCCATTGCGGGATGCGATTTCAACTGCTCTACAGTGTTGAGTTCCTGTGTGAGTTGGCGATTGTCGAATAAGACATGAATTTGGCGATGACAAGCAGGGCAAATGTCGATCGTTTCACCGGGATCGAGTTTTTTGCGTTTGGTCTGCTGTCGAGGAATTAAATGATGTTCGGTGAGGGCGGGAACGGTGTGATCGCAAAGCTGACAAGGCATATCTAGAGAAATTCGCTTTCTTCTAGGGTAACGCGCCTCACTCAATCAAGGTCAAAGCTGCTCATCGTCCAGCCCTCAGAATCTGCTCGGCTGTGAGTTGCAAATTTGGAAACGTAAGAGAAACGATCGCATCGCTTCCACAAAATTCTCTCGCTTGATAAGCTCGATCGCTAAGACTTAACACCGTCACCATCGATCGTACTGGATCGACTTGCCAAAATTCAGGAATTCCTCTCGCTGCGTATTCCTGGGGTTTCTCCACGTAGTCGCGATTGTGGTTCTGGTCGCCTGGTGAAACCACTTCAATCACGAGTTTAGGGGCTGGCATCTCGCGAGTCACCGCCGATCGTCTCGCGCCGTCTAATGCTGCAAACCCTTCCTCGGATAACACCACTAAATCCGGGTAGCGACTAGTCACAAAGCGACTACTGACAAAAATCTCAGTCCCGCGTCGAATCAAGTAGTAAGGGGTTTGCTGTGAAAGTGTCACCGTGAGAAACGTAGCAATCAAGAGATTAAGATCACTTTCGGTAGGCAATTCGATAATCTCCCCATCAACCAATTCATAATTACCCTCTGGCAGTTCTGAGAGATCGAGCGCGGCGTATTCTTCGAGCGTTCTGAAACGTGGCTTGGCTTGAGTCATAGCGGTTCGCTCCTACCCGGACATTTCTTTATCGTGCCATCCTACGACTTGTTAGAAATAGATTTCCTGATTGAATCAATGACGAACCGACAATGACCGTTGCACAAATGAAAGCGTTTTGTCATGCGATCGGTAAGACCCTCGATGAACTTCCAAACTCTCTGCTTGCACCCGAAAAATAGAATTCCTCGCTCAATCATCCTCTAACAACCATTCCGAAGCTCGATCGCCAAGCTCGATCGGCACACTCACCGCTTTACCCTGCCGAGGACGTTCGCGAGTGTTCTGCACATAAGACCGAAACTGTTCGATCGCGCCCCAACCCGCCAGATACTCCGCCACCTGATCTAAATGCGCCACATACTCCGCCTCAGAGAGCGGAAATGACAACTGCTCCAAATACTTCCACATCACCTGAACAAAAAACTTCCCCTGCGTTCGTCGCACCTGAATATCGTACGATCGCCCCCATTTATCTAAAAGAATTTGCCGAAGTTCTTGTCCCGTCATAATGGTGAAATCACAATTTGTAACATTTCGTTAATCAATTCCACGGTTTCATCTCGATAATGTGAATGTCAAGAAATGTATAATACATCTTAGAAAAGCTACACACTATCGACTCTAAGGGATTTCTGGACATCCAACCCGAATCAACTTGGAGCGTCGTAATGTAGCACTCTCCATGTAAATTGATTTAAACACAGGGCTTTCAAATCAGTTCTGCGCGAAATCTTTTGTCATCTCCATTCGCAATCCCTAGAGAAGAAGTCATGGCTCAATTATCTGAATCTTCTGATGTCCCAAGTATGGGTCGTCGCCAATTTATGAACGTCTTGATGTTTGGCTCCGAAGCGTTGGTCGCGCTCGGTGCTTTATATCCAGTCGTGAAGTATTTTATTCCGCCTTCGTCGGGTGGCGCATCAGGTGGTGTCACGGCAAAAGACGCGCTCGGTAATGATATTGTCGTCAGCGAATATCTGAAATCGCATCCCCCTGGAGATCGCTCTCTCGCTCAAGGGCTAAAAGGCGACCCTACCTACGTTGTCGTAACCAATGACGGCGCGATCGAGAACTATGGCATCAACGCTGTTTGTACTCACCTCGGTTGTGTCGTACCCTGGAACGTCAACGAAAACAAATTTATGTGTCCCTGCCACGGTTCGCAGTACGACAACACGGGTAAAGTCGTGCGCGGTCCCGCTCCATTGTCGCTGGCATTGGTTCACGCAAGCGTCGAAGAAGACAAAATTTCCTTTACCCCCTGGACAGAAACCGACTTCCGGACTGGCGACGATCCTTGGTGGACTTGAGCCACGTCGTTTTGAACCCTTGCACAACAGAGTGATACAGAGATGAGAACAAGTTTTCTAAGAAAAGCGATCGTGACATTAGCTGCGATCGCAACCCTCCTTGCCGGAAGTTTCGCCCTGCCTCAAGCCGCTTCTGCATACCCGATCTTCGCTCAACAACAGTATGAAAATCCCCGTGAAGCGACAGGTCGAATTGTTTGCGCGAACTGTCACTTGGGAGCCAAACCGACTGAATTAGAAGTGCCGCAATCTGTTCTACCAGACGCGGTATTTGAAGCGGTAGTGAAAATTCCTTATGACACCAGCGTTCAGCAAGTTCAAGGCGATGGTAGCAAAGGACCGTTGAACGTCGGTGCAGTATTGATGCTGCCCGATGGCTTTAAACTGGCTCCCGAAGACCGCATGAGCGAAGAGCAAAAAGAAAAAGCTGGAGAACTCTTCATTCAGCCGTATAGCGAGGCTCATCCGAACTGGTTGGTGGTTGGACCACTTCCGGGCGAACAGTACCAAGAAATTGCTTTCCCGGTGCTGTCTCCTGATCCAAACACTGATAAGTCAACGCGCTTCGGCAAGTATCCGGTTCACGTCGGCGGCAACCGTGGACGCGGACAAGTCTATCCAACTGGGCAAAAGAGCAACAACGCCATCTATAACGCTTCGGTTTCTGGTCAGATCAGCGCGATCGACAAAACCGAAGAAGGCGGCTACAGCGTCAAGATCACCGAAGAAAACGGCAACGTTGCAACCGATGAGATTCCCGCAGGTCCTGAACTGATTGTCGCTCAAGGTGACACGGTAAAAGCTGGTGATGCTTTGACCAATAACCCGAACGTGGGTGGATTTGGTCAAGTGGATAAAGAAATCGTGCTGCAAAGCCCGAATCGGATTAAGGGACTGTTGGCGTTCTTTGCGATCGTCACCTTGACCCAAATCATGTTGGTGCTGAAGAAGAAACAAGTCGAGCGCGTTCAAGCTGCCGAAATGAACTTCTAAGCAATTCGCTAAATCAATTATTCGCTGGGAGAAAGTGATGAACTTCTCCCAGTTTTTTATGAGTTTAGCTATGCCATCACTCGCGATTCGGTCGTTGAAACACGATCGCCCGTTGTTACATCAAACCAGTGAATATATTCTACGGGGAAGGCTAATTGCACCTCGCTACCATTGCTCAGTCCCGAATGAACAGGCAGAATTGCACGAACATTCATCGATTCACCCGCCGCATTGCGAATTCGAGAACTCACCAAATCGTGCATCCCCAAATTCTCAGTCAGGAAGACTTCTCCGTTTAAGACAGGTTCGTTCTGACCTTTAGCCAAGTGGACGTGCTCTGGACGAATGCCTAGCGTAATCTCTCGTGGTGTGGAGATTCCATGCGGAAGCGGAATTCTAGCGTTTCCAACGATCGCGCTGCCATTATCACAAGGAACCTGCAAGAAGTTCATCTGTGGGCTGCCGATAAAACCCGCGACGAATTGGGTTGCAGGATGGCTATAGATCACATCCGGTCGATCGAGTTGTTGCAGATAGCCATTGTTTAATACAGCGACTTTGGTGGAAAGCGTCATCGCTTCGGTTTGGTCGTGGGTCACGTACACGATCGGAGCATTTTGCGATCCGAACAGTTGTTTTAGCTCAGCCCGAACGTGTTCGCGCAACAACGCATCTAAGTTACTCAACGGTTCATCCAGCAAAAACAGATCAGGACGACGTACCAAAGTTCGCGCTACTGCTACCCGTTGCCGCTGACCGCCGGAAAGCTGTCCAGGTTTACGATCCATCAACTCATGTAAGCCGAGAAAGTCTGCAACTTCACGAATCCGCTCTTTGATTTCAGCATGAGGCGTTTTTCGCAGCTTCAATCCCGATGCAATGTTGTCATATACCGTCATGTGCGGATACAGCGCATAGCTTTGGAACACCATTGCAATATTGCGATCGCCCGGACTCAACCGACTCACATCCCGACCATTGATTAGCACTCGTCCACTGGTTGGTTGTTCTAGTCCAGCAATCAGCCGCAGAATGGTTGATTTTCCGCAGCCCGACGGACCAAGCAATGTGAGAAATTCACCTTGGTTCACTTCCAAACTAATGTTCTTTACGGGAATGACTTTTGGAGTGTAAGCCTTTTTCAAGTCAATTAGCTCTAGTTTTCTATCCATGATGTTGATGTGTTTAGATTTATCCTTTGACGGCTCCAGCGGTCAGACCTTGCACAATGCGACGTTGGAAGAACAATACTAACAGCACAAGCGGGAGTGTACCGAGAACAGTCGCAGCCGCGATCGGACCGTAGGGAATTTCAAACGGTGAGGCTCCACCGAGTTGAGCGCCTGCAACCGGAACAGTTTTCATGTCTTCGCGAGTAATAAACGTCAATGCAAAAATGAATTCATTCCAAGCAGAGATGAAGGTGAGAATTCCCGTTGTGACTAATGCTGGAATGGTCATCGGTAGAACCACTTCAATCAACATTCGAGGTGTATTGTAACCATCCACTTTTGCAGCGTCTTCGAGATCCTTCGGTAATTGCTGAAAGAAACTCCGCATGACTAAGATCGTTAACGGTAAGTTGATTGCAGTGTAAGGAATGATCAACGCTAGATAATTGTTACCGAGATTGGAATAGCGAACGACTTCTAGCAATCCGATAAACAATAGAATCGGTGGAAACAAAGTCACAATCAGGATAGTTGCGAGAATCCAACGTTCTCCTTGAAGTCTCAACCGTGCTAAGGCGTAAGCGGCGGGAGCGCCCACTCCCAAAGCTAAAATTGTTGAAGCAAAAGAAACGATCGCGCTATTAAAGATGTAGTTCAAAAACGGACGACGCGCGAACAGTTCCCGATAGTGATCCAGCGTATAGCGGGTTGGAAAATACACATTCGGAATGGCAGCGATATCCGCATTGACTTTTACGGAAGTTAGTAGCTGCCATAAAATCGGTGCAAGACAGAAGATAACTGTAAACGCGATCGCAATCGGTAATATGAGTTTGCGCCCGATCTTTGTGGCTTTCCCACCCGGCATTCTGCGATCAGTGGATTCTGAAAGTACAGTAGTCATCGTTAGATTTCTCCAGCAGCTCTGGCTCTAGATCGAGTGAGAAAGAATGACGCGATCGCGACAGCTAACACTAACAGTAAGAATGTCACAACCACCAATGCTGAACCGTAACCAAAATCTAAGTAACGCATTACAGTCGAGTAAATGTAAAGCGAAACGGTTTCGGTAGCACCTCCAGGACCGCCTCCCGTCATGACACTAATCAAGTCAAAGATTCCGAATGCTTGCGCTAGTCGAAACAGGAGCGCGATTACCACTTGCGGCATCAACAGCGGCAGCGTAATGGTTCGGAAACTCTGCCAGGGGCTTGCACCATCGATCGCTTGAGCTTCGTACAAATCATTAGAAATCGATTGCAATCCTGCCAGCAATAGAATGCTAATAAATGGCGTTGTTTTCCACACATCCGCAAAGATCACCGAAATCATCGCCAGTATTGGATTACCGAGCCAGTTTACGCCATTCTCAACAATGCCCAACCGCATCAAAATATCATTCACAATGCCATACTGATCGTTAAAGATCCAAGTCCAACCCAGAGCAATCAGCGCAGTCGGCAACGCCCAAGGAAGAATCGCGATCGTTCTCACTGTCCCGCGTCCTCGGAAGTGCTGGTTTAACACCAATGCGATCGCCATTCCCAAAATTAGTTCAAAGAACACAGATGCAAAGGTGAAAATGGTCGAATTCCACATCGTACGCCAGAATCGTCCGTCCTGCGCCATGCGACCGAAGTTCGTGAGTCCGATGAACTCTGGATTCAGTTGATTGCCTAGGTTCTGAGCATACAAACTTTGCCAAAATGCTCGCAGAATTGGGTAAGCGAACACCAACGCGAGAATGAGCAACGCTGGAATTGTTAGAAACCAACCTGTGCGGCGTTCTCGTTCTCGAATCACATCTTTCATCGGCTAGGCTCCTAACAATGCGCGGGTTTCTCGTGCTGCCGATCGCATCGCTTCTTCTGGCGAAATCTGGTCAGATAGCGCTGCATTCAGGTAGCGTTGCAGAATGTCTGAAGTTTGAGCATATTGCGCGATCGGCGGACGCAATGCCGGATTTTCTAGAATCTTTAGAATCAGCGGGAAGTATTCGTAGCGCTGAAGCAGTTCTTTATCGTTGTACAGCTCGCGTCGAGTGGGGAGATATGCACCTGCGATCGACAGTTTCTTCTGAATTTCGGGACTGGTGAAGAACTGTACTGCTTTACGTGCTTCTTGCGGGTGTCGGGTTGTGCTAGAAATTCCAAGACCCCAACCGCCCTGACACGCTCCACTACGTTCATTCGGTGCTCGAACCATCGGTTTAATTCCCACTTTGCCCCGCACTGGAGAATCTTTGCCGTTCAACAAGTCCCAAGCGTAGGGCCAATTCCGCATAAACAGCGTGTTGCCGTTTTGAAACAGACGGCGCGTATCTTCCTCGATGTAAGTGTTAACCCCTGGCGGTGAAATGCCTTGCTGAATGGTACTGACCAGGAATTTAACAGTATCGATCGCTTCAGGACGATCTAACCCCACTTCATTGGTTTGTGGATTGATCCAAAAGCCGCCTTTTCCTTGTAATACCTCGGTGAACATGGCTGACAGTCCTTCATACTGCCGACCTTGCCACACATAGCCCCATTGCGCTGCCTTTTTCGCCTGAATCGTTTTTGATGCTTGCATCAACTGTTCAAAGGTTTCTGGAGGCTTCAAGCCTGCTTGCTGAAGCAGATCTGAACGGTAGTAAAGCATTCCAACATCGGTTCGGTAGGGTAAGCGGTAAAGCTTTCCTTTATACCGTCCACCTTCGATATCTCCCTTTAAGAACTTTGCGAGTTCTGATTGGGGCAAGATGTCGGACATATCTTGTAGCCAACCTGCTGCGGCAAACTTGGGCACCCAAGTAATGTCCATGTTCAGGAGATCATAGGGCGATTCACCGAGCAAAAATGCAGACGAATAGAGGTCTTCAACTAAGTTTGAAGAGTTTGGACCTTCAACAATATTGATTTTAATGCCCGGATTTTGCCGCTCAAATTCTGCAATCAGTGGAGGAAATGGCTTCACATCGGGTGCAGGAATCAGAATTGATAAAACCACAGGTTGCTGTGCTCTAAGCGGCAGAACAATCAGCAGTGCAGTCAATGCGAATGCAACGAATGAACTGATGAGCCGAAATGTCAGCGATCGCCGCCAATACAGCACAAATTTTTCACGATAGTCTTGCAGCATTTCCATAGTCAAATCACCCCACGATCGCAGTTTAAGATACGATCTCGTTTCAGTTAGTAAAGAATTGGTTATAGACAGTACTGATCACCATAACTCATTATTTCTTATGAAAGTTTCAGAGTTTCAGATCATACGAATATGACGATCCCCATTCCATCTTCTTTAGGATGGAACACGTTAGAAATAATGTTAAGTTAGTTAAATCTTCGATCCTAATAATCGCTATCAGATATACAAATTCCTTGGCACTTCATTCCGTTTGTAGCGGTGCGTTGACAGTGAGGACATAGCACTTTTTCGCTTTTTGATTCGCTTTCTGACGCGGTCTTTTCCTGAGTTTTTGCTTGTAACTGATCTTTTTCGGTTTGTTCAGTGGTCATCGGTTTGAAGTGAATAATTGAGCAATACAGTAATACAACTTAACAAAATCTCTAGACGATCGAAACGCCTTCGATTTTGCTATCTGATTGATCGTAGAGCGATCGTAATTTCTCCAATTTCTCATTGTCCGGATTCCAAAATCCTCGCCCGTTCGCTTCCAACATTCGCGCCACGATATTCCGAAAAGCTTCGGGATTGGCTTCTTGCAGTCTTTTCGCCATCTCTGAATCTAACGCATACGTCTCAGCCGCTTGGTCGTATACCCAGGATTCTTTGAAGTCAACCGTTCCACTCCAGCCGATTAGAGCCGTCATACGTTGGGAAATTTCGTAAGCTCCGCCTGATCCTTGTGCTGCCATTGCTTCCGCCCATTTTGGGTTAAGCAGCTTCGTACGATACTCCATTCGCAAGAGTTCTTCTAAGTTCCGAGGGGTTGTATCTTTCGAGAAGCTCTCAACAAAGCTTGCCTGAACTTTCTCACTTTTATGCTGTTCTGCCGCACGTTTCAGTCCACCTGTGTTGGCATAGTATTCCTGAATATCAGTTAAGCCATATTCAACCGAATCGATTTCTTGAACAATACGATCGGTCGTTTTCAGTAATGTTTCTAAAACTTGCGATCGCGCTTCTCCCTTATCTTTTCTGCCATAGCTAAAGACATTCCGACTCTGCCAAGTCTGTCCTAATTCCTCACCTGATTCCCAATTCGAGGCAACCACTTGGTCATTGACGAGTGAACCAAAATCACCAGCGGGGTTTGAAAATAAACGGGCTGTGGGATTTTCTGCACCTTGTTGGGAAAGCGCGATCGTATGTTTACGAATAAAGTTCTGATCTTCTGGCTCGTCGAGTTCTGCGGCTCGTTGAAACAGATCGTCTAATAGTTCGATAATGTTGACAAAGCTATCTCGGAAAATACCAGAAAGATTTGCAAGCACATCAATTCTTGGATGTCCGACTTCTGAAAGCGGCTTGAGATCGTAGCGCACAATTCGCCCTGTGCCTTCTTTAGTCGGCTCTGCACCCACTAGCTCTAATAAAATTCCAAGCGATTCACCTCTTGTTTTGATTGCATCCAATCCCCAAAGCATTACAGCCACGGTTTCTGGATAGGTTTGATGTTCTTTCAAATGCTGATCGATGATCTTACGAGCAATTTCGCGACCGCGTTCGTATGCAGCGGGGGAAGGCATTCGATAAGGATCAAGTGCGTGAATATTTCGACCTGTTGGCAATGCACCTAAGCCATCTCGCAACAAGTCACCACCCGGAGCAGGAGGTATATATTCTCCATTCAGACCGCGCAATAGATTCGTCAGTTCATCTGTAGTTTGCAGCAAAAGATTGCGAATGTCGATGCCTTCGGCGCAGCAATTGCTGTTCGCTTCTTGCCATTCTGATAAGTCTTCACCTTGAGCAATTTGAGTGATCAAATGTTTGGGAATGCGATCGTCAAAATAAGCGCTAAGATAGCTTGCAATTGTTTCTGCTGAGGGTGTCTCTCCCAGTGTATGTAAGCCCGATGAAAACAATCGATTTTCTAAAACCTGTAAGTACTCATACAGCTTGATCAAATAGTGATTGAAAGCATCATTGCTAAAAAGATTAATGTTCTCAACACTGAAAGCAATCCCTAACCGTTTTGCATCTTCAAATGGGCAATCGGCATCAATGCCAATATCAACAATCTTTTGAACAATGGCAGACTTCAGCGCATAGTTCTTTTCTGGATCTTCGCGATACTCTGCAACCAAGTCTCGAATATTGACTAACTCTTTGTACAATCCTGCTCGACCATAGGGCGGAACATTATGAGAAATCAATGCTCCATAACCGCGCCGCTTTGCCAAAATTGACTCTGAAGGATTGTTCGCAGCATAGACGTATAGATTCGGAAGATTGCCTAATAGAATATCTGACCAAGAATAGCCTGTATTGCCGAGCGGTGAACCTGGCAGCCATTCAACCGTGCCGTGCATTCCGAAGTGAACGATCGCATCCGCTCCAAAGTCATTCTGAAGCCATTTGTAAAACGCTGCATACTGCGGATGTGGGGTTAAATCACGCTCAAACATCAATCGCATCGGATCGCCAGAGATTCCCAACGGTGGCTGCACTCCGATCCATACATTCCCGAACTGCACCCCACCCCAAACCAAATTCTCGCCTAGCGTCTTGATTCCACTACTCGATAATGATTTCCATTGTTTCTTTACTCTCGATGTCAGTAGATAACCTAGCCATTGTTCTAATGTTGTCGTCGAAACTGCGATCGATTCCCCTTCATCTGCACTTTTCACCGCTTGAATCAAAGCTTCACCATCTTCGGGCAAATCCTCGATCGTATATCCTTGCTCTTTCATCGCTTGCAGCAGCTTGATCAGCGATCGTGGAACATTCAACAATGCTGCTGTTCCGACTGCTCCATATCCCGGCGGAAATCCATATAATAAAATCGCGATTTTGCGCTGTTCAGCAGGAGTTTGACGCAACTTAATCCATTGATTCAATCGTCCGGTTAATCGCTCAACTCGTTCTGGAATTAAGTAGATCGTCTCTCCAACTAAACCACCGAGCGGAATCGTATCGATCGCGCCATCCAACTCAGGCAATGAATACAACACAACACTCTGTAATCCACCAATTCCCTGCCTCGTCCAAGAGTGAATGTCCTGAATCAACAACGGAGCCGCCACAAGGTAAGGAACGTTCTTCGCGCTCAAAATCCGTTTTGCAACTTCGATCTGTCGCCCTGCTTCCATTGATCCCGCCGGACCTCCAACCAATGGAAACCCGATCGTCGAAACGATCGCATCTACTTTCGCCGCTTGATCCGAGAGCGAAAGTGTTTCTTTGATTCCGCGATCGCGCTGTTGCTGTTCATATTCGGTCGTCATTAAATCACGTACTGCAACATGACCTTCAACACCATTGATAAAGATCGGAACTGGAATTAGATTCGATTTTTCAAACGCTTGAATTAACTTTGGAATATACTGCTGATTGGTAATAACATGTTTTCGATATAACAAAATTCCAACGGTTGGACAATTAGAATGAAAACGCTGACGATACCACTCTAAATATTGCTTTGGTGACTCAAAATATCCAGTATAGTCAGGATGCAAAAGCCCAATATTCGGAGTCTCGATCGGTTCTGCAATTTCGCCAACGGTTAGACCGAGATACTTTTGAGCGATCATACAAAACAGAGCCGCAACATTCTCTGTTCCGCCTGCATTCCAATACCCATAAATAATCAACCAATTCCGCAGATCCTGAACTTTCTGCACAGGGACAAATTTCAGTAATTTTGGTCCCGTTTTCAAAAAGCTAATGTATCCTGCAAGCTTATCTTCTTCCCGCCCATTGCTAAATTTATCCAAAATGAATTTCACGGGTTTAGGCATTCCCTTTGGCTTATCGCCGATCGCGAATTTTCCTAACTGCGTCAAACTCATCAACTCCAACGCCGACTCAAACACCAATCGAATCGGAATCGTCTGCACTCGTTCTCTCAACCAAAGCACTTGATCATAATCAAACAGCAAGCTTGCAAAAAACACATCCGCTTGTTTCAGAGCCGCTTCCACTTCAGCCGGATTTGTATTGAGATCGCGATCGCTAAACACCCGCACATCCAACTCCGGACATCGCTCTTGAGCCAAATCCGCCGCCTGCCGATACAGCCCTGCATTAAACGACTCAAACCCCGCGATTAAAACAATCCGCTTCATGCTCGTTAAGAAAGAGAACTCACTTACATTGTACGGATAGTTTCTCAGGAAGCTCGAATCAATGCCATGCAGCACAAAAAGTCGCGATATCAGTAATCAAGCTCATCGATCGCAAATTTTCTAGCGATCGCAGCCGATTCTGCTCTGATAGAATCATCGATCGACTTCCTCGTTGCGGTAGCGCGACTGTCGAAGTGCGAGCGATTACGATCGTCGCTCCAAAATTTTTCTGATACTAGGTAAAGCGGCTTCTACAACTTCAGGCTGCGGCGTTGTTTGTTGCCAACTTGTACGCATTGCAAGCCTCTCTAACCAAGCTTTTAGGCGAGGATAAGCATCTAGAGAAACTTCAAACATAGACAACGAAGGCACTAACGTTCCAGCAACAATATCTGCCAATGTAATGTCCTCTCCAACAAAGCACAGATAATTACCTAGAGGGTGTTATGCACTTTTGTTAGAGTGGGAGCATGAGTAGAAAGCCATACCCCACGGACGTGAGCGACGAAGAATGGGCATTTGTCGCGCCGTACCTAACCTTAATGACCGAAGATGCACCGCAACGAGAACATAGCCTGAGAGAAGTGTTCAACGGCATGCGGTATGTGACTCGAGCGGGAGGAGCTTGGCGACTGATGCCGCATGACCTGCCGCCTTGGTACACGGTGTATCAGCAAACGCAACGCTGGATCAGAGCAGGTGTATTTGAAGCGATGGTGCAGGACTTGCGTGAGATATTGCGAATTTTAGCGGGACGCAACGAGCAACCGAGCGCGGTGATTCTGGACAGTCGCACCTTGCAATCGACCGTGGAAAGTGGTCATCGAGCAGGCTATGACGGAGGGAAACGCAAAAAGGGCAGCAAGATTCACATGGTGGTGGACACATTAGGACACTTGCTGGCTTTGCATGTCACCCCAGCGAACGAGCAAGACCGAGCGCAGGTCGCAGAACTGATGCACCAAGTTCAGCAGATGACAGGGGAATCAGTGGAAGTAGCCTTTGTTGACCAAGGCTACACAGGAGCACAAACTGCCACCGATGCGGAGGCAGCAGGGATTCGCTTGGAAGTGGTGAAACTGCCAGAAGCGAAGAAGGGCTTTGTCCTGCTGCCGAGGCGATGGGTGGTCGAACGCAGGTTTGGTTGGATGTCCCGCTTCCGACGCTTGGCACGTGATTACGAGCGATTAGCAGAGACGTTAGTGGGTTTTCACTTGATTGCGTTTGTGATGTTGATGGTCAGGCAGTTCGTGAGTATCGGATTCAAAAGTGCATAACACCCTCTAGCGCTTTTCCAGACTGCGAATTGTCTTCTAATGCCAGCACACCTTCATTCAAAATCACAATTTGCGCTTCTGCTTCCAACCGAAACAAATCCATCATTGAGCTATCAACCCGCACCTGGGCGGATGCTTCAGACGGTTTAGGCGCTTCAAGTACTGCAATTGTCGTTTCTGATTGCACAGGAGTGGGATCACTGGGTAGCTCTACCAATTCAATTGTTGGTAAAGTGATCGGACTCTCGATCAATGAGTGATTTGATGAAAGATTGCTCTCGATCGCTTGTCCTGATTGGTTTAACGCGGCAGTCGCTTCCAAGGCTTTTTGAATCATGCCTAAATTCCAGGAATGCTCATTTAGCCATCGATCGAAGTCTTCGGTCGCTGCTTTGCTCATATTCAGCAGAAAGCGGCTAGCGTGCAATAGATTCTCGATTTGCTCAGGTGAAAGCGTCACGGCTTTGTTCTGTGCTGCTATAGCGATCCTAAATGAGTTATGAAAATGCGCCGTACATAAAAACCTTTGAGAAATTGAAGGTTTGCCGATGGG
>PSLO01000047.1:0-31397 GCA_040289665.1 Leptolyngbya sp. ERB_1_1
CTTTGCTGGGGGTGTCTGACTTACTTTTACAGCAGGGAAAATCGAGCCATGAAAGAGATTTCAACCGAATGAGCCGATTGATCGAGCAAATGACGATCGCAGCTGAAAATTTAGCCGATCAGCTCGAAAGCTTGTTTCATCTTGAGGCTCCAATTGCAGCAAATCAATTTGAAGCATTGGTTCGAGAAACTGTAGAACTTGTAAAGATTCATATGCCTTCTATCGATGCGTTATCAGTAAGATAAGAGATGTTCTGATTCTTTATAAAGTGCGATCGTGACTATTACTCCGCTTCCCCCTAATCGTTCTGTTTCGATTGAAAATCGCCCCGATGCGCTCGGCAGATTCGGCAAATTCGGCGGTAAGTATGTGCCTGAAACCTTGATGCCCGCATTGGTCGAACTCGAAGCTGCTTACAAACAGTACAGTCAAGATTCAGCGTTTCAAACAGAACTTCAAGGACTATTGCGCGATTATGTCGGTCGTCCGAGTCCGCTCTACTTTGCCGAACGATTAACGCAACATTACGCACGACCGGATGGCACAGGGGCACAGATTTATCTCAAGCGTGAAGATTTAAATCATACCGGAGCGCACAAAATTAATAATGCAATCGCTCAAGCCCTTCTCGCAAAACGCATGGGCAAACAGCGGATTATTGCCGAAACCGGAGCCGGACAGCATGGAGTCGCCACCGCAACCGCTTGCGCTCGATTCGGGCTGAAGTGCGTCGTCTATATGGGTGTTCATGATATGGAACGCCAATCGCTCAATGTGTTCAGAATGCGTCTGATGGGAGCAGAAGTTTACCCAGTCGCAGCAGGAACGGGAACGCTGAAAGATGCAACTTCTGAAGCAATTCGCGATTGGGTGACGAATGTGGAGACGACTCATTACATTCTCGGATCAGTCGCAGGTCCGCATCCGTACCCGATGATTGTGCGCGATTTTCACGCGATGATTGGTCAAGAAACCCGCGCTCAATGTCAGGAAAAATGGGGCGGTTTGCCGGATATTCTGATGGCTTGTGTCGGTGGCGGCTCGAATGCGATCGGGTTGTTTCATGAGTTTATAGAAGATCCGAGTGTTCGGATGATCGGGGTCGAAGCAGCGGGACATGGGGTAGAAACCGATAAACACGCAGCAACCTTGACCAAGGGACGAGTCGGAGTACTGCATGGTGCAATGAGTTACTTGTTGCAGGATGAAGATGGGCAAGTGATTGAACCGCATTCTGTGAGTGCAGGATTAGATTATCCAGGAGTCGGTCCTGAGCATAGTTACCTGATGGAAGCGGGACGGGCTGAATACTATGCAGTGACGGATGAGCAAGCATTAACCGCGTTTCAGAAGCTTTCACAGTTAGAGGGAATTATTCCAGCCTTGGAGACGGCTCACGCGATCGGTTATCTCGATGCGCTTTGCCCTCAGCTTTCTGGCAGTCCTCGAATTGTGATTAACTGTTCGGGACGTGGCGATAAAGATGTCTTGAGTGTCTCAAAGATCCTCAACCCTTGATCCCCGCTTCCCCGTAAGATATGGGGTGAAGTGTCAAACAAATAACCCGTGAAAGCAATCACCCTTCTTGGTTCAACTGGATCGATCGGGACACAAACGCTCGATATTGTGTCCCAGCATCCCGATCAGTTTCGCATTGTCGGTATGGCGGCAGGACGCAACGTGGAGTTATTCGCGCAGCAGATTCGCACCTTTCGTCCGGAAATCGTTGCGATTTGTGAAGAGAGCAAGTTAGCGGAATTAAAAGAAGCGATCGCAGATCTCAGCCCGCAGCCGATCATTCTCTCAGGCGAAGCAGGAATCGTCGAAGTGGCTCGCTACGGAGATGCAGAATCAGTGGTGAGTGGGATTGTGGGCTGTGCGGGATTGTTGCCGACCTTAGCTGCGATCGAGGCGAAAAAGAATATTGCTTTAGCCAATAAAGAAACAATTATTGCAGGTGCGCCCGTTGTGTTGCCCCTGATGCAAAAACATGGAGTGAAGATGCTTCCCGCAGATTCGGAACATTCTGCAATTTTTCAATGTTTGCAAGGGGTTCCGAATGATGGATTAAAGAAAATTATTTTGACGGCTTCGGGTGGCTCATTCCGCGATTTGCCTGTTGAACAGTTGGCAACGGTAACGGTTGCAGATGCGCTGAAACATCCGAATTGGACAATGGGACGCAAAATTACGATCGATTCCGCCACGCTAATGAACAAGGGCTTGGAAGTAATCGAAGCGCATTATTTATTCGGAGTCGACTACGACGATATTGAAATTGTGATTCATCCACAAAGTATCATTCACTCGCTGATCGAACTGCAAGATACATCGGTGCTGGCACAGTTGGGATGGGCAGATATGCGGCTGCCGTTGTTGTATTCGTTGTCGTATCCCGATCGCGTTCCGACAGCTTGGGAGCGATTAGATCTGGTGAAATTGGGAACGCTGACCTTCCGAGAACCGGATCACGCGAAATATCCCTGCATGAAGTTGGCGTATGCGGCAGGTCGAGCGGGGGGCTGTATGCCTGCGGTGCTGAATGCGGCGAATGAACAAGCGGTCGCGCTGTTTTTAGAAGAAAAGATTCGGTTCTTGGATATTCCGCGATTGATTGAAGAAACCTGCGATCGCTACACAACTCAAAATCGTTCAACCCCAACGTTAGAAGAAATTTTGGCAGCAGATGAGTGGGCGCGTCAAACGGTGGTTTCTGCGAGTCAATTGGTTGAAGTGTAGGAAAATGCGATCGTCGTTGGGGCGATCGCTTTCCTAAATGATCGAAACCTTGCGCGGGTGATTCAGAGTCGTCACAGCCAAATCTTGAAATTTTGTCAATGGAAACTTGAGACCTGCCGTTATCTCATAAACTGGTTTTACGCTCCGTCAAACTGAAATTTGTAGATACGGCAGTTTATCGCTTTCAATAGGCAATGAATATCACTCGGCGACAAGTCCTCAAGCTTGGATTAGCAAGTAGCGGTGTCCTATGGTCAAGCTCTGGTAGAGTTGAAGTTCAAGCACAACCGCTTTCTCAGGTTTGTGAAAAATCACCACTGCCACTCAATTCACAAGCGTTAACCCTCAGTCCGCAACTTCTAGAACGGCGTTTTGAAGCAGAACTTCCTACTCTCAATGCTTTGACTCCCGTTCTGAAAAAGAACGACGTTGATTACTACGAAATTTTGATGCGGAAGAAATGGGTAGAAATTCTGCCTGCGAAGGATGGAAAGCCTGCCATTACTGCTGAGTTCTGGACCTATAACGATATGATTCCGGGTCCGCTCATTCGCCAAACCAAACAACGGCTCTCCTCGATTCGCTTTATTAATGATTTGGGACAAGACGAAAATGGCAAGGATATTTGTACGTCCATTCACTTGCATGGAATGGCTTCTTTGCCACAATACGATGGCTATGCAGAGGATCTAATTTCGCCTGGTCAATATAAAGATTATTTTTATCCCAACAACCGCCCCTCCATTCTTTGGTATCACGATCACACGGTTCACAAAACTTCGCGCAATGTCTATATGGGATTAGCGGGAATGTACATCGTCGAATTTACTCAGGATGAGTTTGTGAATCCAGAAAAGGCAACCGCGTTGCCCAGTGGAGAATTTGAGATTCCGCTTGTGATTCAGGATAAAGCCTTTGAGATTCCCAAGGGAGGAACAAGTCATGACTGGAAATTGGTGTTTAACGATCGACGGCAACAAGGCGTTTACGCAGATGTCGTATTAGTCAACGGGGTGATGTATCCGCATTTGCGAGTTAAACGCCGGAAGTATTTCTTCCGAATTTTGAACGCTTCTGCTTCTCGGACTTATCAGTTGACGCTGAGTCTGAATGCAACCAGTCAAACGATCAATGATTCAGCCTATCAACTCACGGTGGTTGGCAGCGATGCAGGGCTATTAGGTGCGCCCGTTCCATTAGTCGCTCCTGAATCTTTGCGGATCGGGGTGGCAGAACGGTATGGTGTAGTCATTGACTTCGCTAAATTTCCGACGAACGTGAGGCAGGTTTACTTACGCAACCTTGCCTTTCCGGGAAATCTAGGGGTGGAACCTGCTGGGATTCTGCGGTTTGACTTACAAGATGAGGCGATCGTTGATCAAAGCGAAATTCCGAATCCGTTAGGGGTTTTACCCGATCGTAGCCTGTTAGAAAACCGCGCTGTGCAAACCCGAACATTTCGCTTTGGGCGGAGCAATGCTTGGACGATTAATAATCGAACCTGGAATCCCGCTTACATTGAGGCAAGTCTCGGTGATAGCGCGGTTGAGGTTTGGAACCTCGTCAATACAGGCGGATGGACGCATCCCGTTCACATTCACCTGATTGATTTTCGCATTCTCGATCGCAATGGACGCGCTCCTTTGCCTTATGAAACGGCTTGGAAGGATGTCGTTTTGCTGAGTCCCTTTGAAACCGTTCGGTTTGTGGCGCGGTTTGGACCCCATCGAGGTAAGTATATGATGCATTGCCATAACATTGTGCATGAAGACCACGACATGATGGCTCAATTTGAAATAGGCAAAGGGGGAGCAGATCCACTTTCTGCCCCTGCGAAGCCATTACCAGCACCGCCGATTGGGTCTACGCCACCGCCTGTGATCCAAGCTTAGGATTTCACGCTCGATCGCGGTATACGTCTTGATTGAACTCCTGAATTGCTTCCATGTCATACCCAGATGGAGTAGGACTTACTTCCGGCGCTCCGGTAGCGGCAGGTGATTCAGGAGAGGGCTGAGTTGGACTTTCTGGTTTCACTGAGGACTGCTTGGACGATTTTGTTGTGGCTTGTGGGGTTGAGTCAGGGGTTTGAGGGTGGGAGTTCTGGGTTCTAGGTGCGGAGGTGGGCACTTGGGCGATCAGTCCAATTCGAGGATGACTCCAGACAGGCGACACGTTCCACAGCAGCATCACAATCAGCAGGAGCAGAACGCGGAGAAACGAGAACTTTAATTTAGGAAATTTCATCAGAATTTCTATCCAAAATCCTGCTTCAGATCATAATGCAGTTAGAAGAAGCGAATTCTTTAGCGCTCTAAAATTAACGTTACAGGACCGTCATTTTCGATCGACACCCGCATCATCGCCCCAAACTTTCCCGTTTCAACTTTCAAACCACTTTCGCGCAGTTTTTCCACAAATCGGTGATAAAGATGTTCAGCTCGATCGGGTGGTGCAGCTTGATCAAACGAAGGTCTTCGCCCTTTACGACAATCACCGTACAACGTAAATTGACTGACGACGAGGATTTCACCGTTGATGTCTTGAACGGATTGGTCAAATCTGCCCTCGGTTGAAAAGACTCGCAACTCCAAACACTTCCGCGCCATCCAGTTGAGTTCTGTTTCGGTATCGGTTTCGGCAATTCCGACTAAGAGATTTAAACCGCGATCGATTTTCCCGATCACTTCTCCATCCACGACAACTTGAGAAGAGAGAACTCGCTGAAGCACAACACGCATAACTTACGGAGTCGAATACGTCGGATGAAAACGGGGATGTAGTAAGCGATCGACAGCCTGATCATTCTTGAGATGGGACTCAACAATCGCGTCTACATCGGTGGATTTCACTCGACAATACCAGATTTCATCGGGCAAAATTCTCACCGTTACGCCGAGATGACACTGACCTTGGCAGTGACTTGAAACGATCGACGCATCAGAAGAAGATTCTAAAAAAGCTGCCAGTACCTCGGCTGATCCTTGAGCAAGACAGCTTTGAGACTGGCAGATGAGAACCTGTTTACAAGACATTAGAAGAGCAAGGACGAAGGGTAAAAAATAGCTCCGTTCCTTGTGCCTTTAGAGTGCCCTTATCGACCGAAACCTCTTCCTTTGTTTTGCGAAGAAGGGCAGAGACAGGACTCGATCTGCGATCGTAGTTGCTCATGATCTAAGCCTTGTCCGATCAGCACCAGTTGATTCTTGGGCGTGCCTTTCCATTCGTCGTCATCGAGCGAGAACCGCTTACCGCTCAAGTGGAAAATGTGACGCTTCGGACTTTCATCAAACCAGAGAATGCCCTTTGCTCGAAACACATTCGTCGGAAGCTGATTATCTAAGAAATGCTGGAACTTACGAATACTAAACGGCTTGTCACTTTCAAACGAGATTGATGTAAAACCATCGTTCTCTAAGTGGTTGGAGTGATGATGGTGGTGGTGATCGTGATCGTGGTTGCAATGACCATGATCATGATCGCAGTCAGAATGATCATGGTGGTCATGATCGCGATCGTGATGGTCGTGATCGTGATGATCTGACTCAGCATCGGCATCGAAGTACTGATCAGACTCGAACAAACCGACACTCAGCAACGCAGCTAATGGCACCTGCCCCTTAACGGTGCGGAGAATTCTTGCACCTTCTTTAATGTCTCGAATCCGGACTTCGAGCGCATCCACATTTGCTTCATCAACGAGATCCGTTTTATTCAGCAGAATGATATCGCCGTAAGCAATTTGACTATAAGCAGCTTCGCTGTTGAACAAATCTAAGCTGAAGTTTTCAGAATCAACCACGGTGATAATCGAATCGAGCCGAGTTAAATCTCGCAATTCCGTTCCCAAAAAGGTGAGCGCAACGGGAAGCGGATCAGCAAGTCCGGTGGTTTCGACCACGAGGTAATCGATCTGATCTTGACGTTCTAGAACTTTGTAGACCGCTTCAACCAGGTCATTATTAATGGTGCAACAAATACAGCCGTTGCTGAGTTCCACCATATTTTTATCTTCATCAGTCTGAATAATCAGTTCGTTATCGATGCCAATTTCACCGAACTCATTCACCAGAACCGCTGTTTTCAAACCCTGCTGATTCGTCAGGATGTGATTGAGCAACGTCGTTTTACCGCTGCCGAGAAATCCTGTGATAATCGTAACCGGAAGCCCAGTTTTGGGCGCGTCCATTGTGGATTCAGACTGAGTGCTGACTGATTGCATAGCACGATCGCATCAAATATCTTTTCCCTCATTATTGCTGATCAGAATCGATTAAGATGGGCTATCGGTCTTTATTGTGTATCAAAATTTCATGGCTTTAGTCGTTTACAACACTCTAACCCGCCGCAAAGAGCCGTTTGAGCCGATCGATTCGGGTCATGTGAAGATGTATTACTGCGGCGTGACGGTATACGACTATTGCCATTTGGGACACGCGCGGGCGTGCATCGTTTGGGATGTGGTGCGGCGTTATCTGCAATGGCGCGGTTATCAAGTGCGTTATGTGCAGAATTTCACCGATATTGATGACAAAATTCTCAATCGCGCTCGTGCCGAATCGACCACAATGGAAGCTGTTTCAGAGCGGTTTATCCAGGCATATTTTGAGGATATGACGCGCCTGAACGTGACTGAGGCGGATGAATATCCACGCGCGACGTATACGATCGATGGCATCAAACGATTGATCCACGAACTTGAGCATAAAGGATTTGCTTATCCGAGTGCCGGTGATGTGTATTATTCAGTCCGCAAATTTCCAGAATATGGAAAGCTGTCTGGGCAGAAAATCGACGATCGACAAGTCGGAGCAAGCGGTCGAGTAACGGACACCGAAGAGGCGCAGAAACACGATCCGATCGATTTTGCCTTGTGGAAAGCCGCGAAGTCCGGTGAGCCTGCTTGGAGTTCGCAATGGGGTGATGGGCGACCCGGTTGGCATATTGAATGCTCGGCAATGGTGCGCGATCGCTTGGGCGATACGATCGATATCCACGCAGGCGGCAATGATTTGATTTTTCCGCATCATGAGAATGAGATTGCTCAGTCAGAAGCCGTGACTGGAAAACCGCTATCGCGTTACTGGTTGCACAATGGCATGGTGAATGTGGGCGGCGAAAAGATGTCGAAATCGTTGGGCAACTTTACGACAATTCGGGATTTGCTCGACAAAAAGGGCATCGATCCGATGGTGATTCGCTTCTTTGTGCTGCAAGCGAGTTATCGTAAGCCGATCGATTTTACCGATGACGCGATCGCTGCTGCTGAAAATGGCTGGAATACGCTAAAAGATGCCTTACTGTTCGGCTTCAAGCTCAAGATCGACAAAGAGATTGAAATTGATCGAACTTCTTCCACAGTGAAAGAGTTCGAGACTGCAATGGATGATGATTTCAACACATCCGGTGGATTAGCGGCTCTATTTTCTCTAGCGAAGGAGCTGCAGCGAGAAGGCAATATCCTTGTGCATGAAGGAAAAACTGAAGCGGAACCTGAAGTTCTTTACGCTCAATGGAAAACGTTAGTCGAATTGGCGAAAGTTCTAGGCTTAGAGGCGCAACCCGAAGAAACGATCGTTGGATTATCGGATCAAGCGATCGCAGCGATGGTCAAAGAACGTAAAGCCGCGAAAAAAGCGAAGAATTTTGCTGAAGCCGATCGCATTCGCAATGATCTTCAAGCTCAAGGAATTACGCTGATCGATAAACCAGGTGGAGAAACCATTTGGCATCGCTAGACTAGAGGAAATACGTAATAATAATTAATCTCCGATAGCGGATTGCCCTTCGAGATTTCGCTCAACATCCTGAATTCATCCATAAGCCCCATGATTTCTGAACTTTCTCACTTTCTGAATGCGATCGACTTTCCCGCCGATTGGATTGGCTTACGGGCAACCAAGGAAGCTTCTACCACCCGTTCTGTCCGAGATGGCATTCCTGAAACCAATGGCTCATCTCTGACGCAAGGGATCATGGTCGAAGTATTGGTCAAAGGTCAAATCGGTTATGCGGCAACGAATCTGCTGACTTTAGAAGGCATTCGAGCAGCAGCACAATCCGCTTATCGTCAAGCGATCGCGGCTTCAGAATGGAACATCTACTCGACCTCGATTTCCGCTCGTCCTAAAGTGGTTGGACAGTATGTGTCACCGCTAGTTAAACCATTTGATGCACTGAGTCCGGGTGAAATCAACGACATTCTCACTAAGATCAGCCGCGAACTTAAGGTTTCTGATCAAATCGTTCAAACTAGCGCGACTGCGTTGACAACTGAGACCGAAACTTGGTTTGTCAGTACCAACGGTTCGGAAGTGTATCAGCATTTCTTTCGCATCGGAACTGACTATTCCGCTACCGCTCAAGCCGGCGCGATCGTCCAACGTCGATCGAACAATGGTTGGTTAGCAAGCTGCTATCAGGGCGGATTGGAATACTTTATCACTCCGGATTTGTGGGCGCGGGTGCAGCAGATTGGAACCCAAGCGATCGAACTGCTCAGCGCTGAAGAATGTCCGAGTGAAACCACAACGCTTGTTCTTGCACCGGATCAAATGCTGCTGCAAATTCATGAAAGCGTGGGGCATCCGTTAGAACTCGATCGCATTTTGGGCGATGAACGCAACTATGCAGGCGGCAGCTTTGTGAAGCTCCAAGACTTCGGAAACTTGGTCTACGGTTCACCATTGATGAACATTACTTTCGATCCAACAGTTTCTGGAGAGTTTGCCAGTTACAGTTTCGATGACACAGGCGCACCCGCAAGCCGTGAATATTTGATCAAACAAGGCATTCTACAGCGCGGAGTTGGTAGCCTCGAAAGTCAAGCGAGAACGGGAGTCAAAGGTGTTGCTTGTGCGCGGGCTTCGTCTTGGAACCGTCCACCGATCGATCGCATGGCAAATCTCAATCTTGAACCCGGTGAGAAAAGCTTTGAAGAACTCATTGCGGGAATCGATCGCGGAATTTATATGGAATCGAATCGCTCTTGGTCGATCGACGATCAGCGGCATAAATTCCAGTTCAGTTGTGAATACGGCAAGCGGATCGAAAACGGCAAACTCACGACAACTCTGAGAAATCCCAACTATCGCAGCATTACTCCGCAGTTCTGGGGCGGTTTAGTCGAAGTGGGCGATCGTTCGACTTGGCAAATGTATGGCACACCAATGTGCGGCAAAGGCGAACCGAATCAAGCAATTACTGTGGGACATGGTTCTCCGATCGCAGTGTTCGCGAATATTGAAGTTTTTGGAGGGGGCGCATGACGTTAGAGAACAGCTTTAATCAACTCGTTGAGGAGATCCGTCACCAGTTAAAACCGGATGAACAATTCACACTTACCCTCGATAGCGAGCAAAGCCAATTCACCCGATTCAATCATGCGAAAGTTCGCCAAACGGGAACGGTGAATGATGGAAATCTGCAATTGGTGTTGATGCACAATCAGCGTAGTAGCTATCGAGAGTTTCCGTTCACTGGGGATTTAGAAACCGATCGACAAACGGCAATTGATGCGATCGGTGCTCTACGTGAAGAAGTTTCGCAACTGCCAGAAAATCCTTATCTTGTTCTCCCTGCTGGCAACAATACCAGTCGCGAAGTTCATACCGGGCAATTACTCGAACCCGATGCGGTCGTTTCTACGTTGCTTCCTGTGGTTTCAGATCTCGATTTTACGGGCATTTATGCAGCAGGCTCGGTGATTCGTGCGTATGCGGATTCAGTTGGGCAGAAACACTGGTTTGCAACCGATTCGTATTCGCTAGACTATTCACTTTTTACAACGGATGGACAAGCGGTAAAAGGAACACTGGCGGGATCAGATTGGGATGATGCAACCTATAAGGCTCGAATTAAAGAATCTCGATCGCAGTTAGACCGAATGGCACAACCGCCGAAACCGATTCAACGCGGACAATATCGCACTTATCTCGCCCCTGCTGCCGTTGCGGAATTAATGTCCATGCTATCTTGGGGTGGTATTAGTGAATCGTCACATCAACAAGGTGGAAGCTGTTTTAGTGCGATGCGGCGCGGTGAGAAAAAGCTATCACCAAAATTCACGCTGAAAGAAAACTTTCGATCAGGCTTAGTACCGCGATTCAATGAACTCGGTGAAGTTGCACCATTAGAATTGCCGCTGATTGAATCCGGTGAATTGATCAATATGCTCACTTCATCGAGAACCGCCAAGGAATACGGACTCGAAGCCAACGGCGCATCTGGGAGTGAAAGCTTACGATCGCCCGAACTTCTCCCCGGTGACTTAGACCACGATCGCATTCTTGCAGCGCTCGATACCGGACTTTACTTGTCGAATTTGCACTATCTGAACTGGAGCGATCGTCCTACAGGTCGAATCACTGGAATGACGCGATACGCTTGCTTCTGGGTGGAGAATGGGGAAATCGTTGCACCGATCGAAAATCTTAGATTCGATGATAGTCTGTATCAATTTTGGGGTGAAAATCTGATCGCACTCACGAATTTCCAAGAGTTTATCCCCGATGTTGGAACTTATGGTCATCGGGACTTAGGGGGTGTTCGTACCCCTGGTATGCTCGTGGAGAACTTTACTTATACCCTCTAACAATGCTCATTTCGCGGGCACATCGATTTTTCATCACCTCAACAGATCAAAAGCATGAGAGCTTCGCTGCCCGGAGTGTTCGTACTCAACCTTTTAGTACGATCGTGCTTTGGTTTGGTCTGAGTGTCATGTTTGCCCTTTATTACGGTAGTCTTGCACTCCAGAAAGCGTTTCGATCTGAATATGTGGTTCAAGATGATGCACGAGAATATGTGTTTTGGATGCAGCAATTCATTGATCCAACGCTGCTACCGAATGACCTGATTGCACAGTATTTCAAATCAATCACTCCACCGGGATACGCTGCGCTTTACCAAATGATGGCAATACTTGGGGTACAGCCTCTTTGGTTAAGCAAAGTACTTCCGATTGGATTAGGGCTGATTGCGACACTTTACAGCTTTGCTATCTGCTTACGATTGTTTCCATTTCCTGTAGCTGCATTTATCTCAACACTGTTGCTTAATCAAAGTCTATGGTTTAGAGATGACTTGAGTTCTGCAACGCCTAGAGCGTTTGTCACTCCGTTATTTTTAGCATTTCTATATTATCTAATTCGTAATCAACGGATTGGTATCGTTGTTGTTTTAGTTTTACAAGCACTAATTTATCCACCGCTGGTATTTATTACGATCGCGCTTTTATGTCTAAGGTTATGGCATTGGAATTCTGGAAAACTCCACTTCCGCTCTAATCAACTTATATTTGTTGGAATCTGTATCGGTTTCAGCGCGATTGCACTTCTCCCTTATGCGATATCTTCTGCGGAATTCGCACCACTGATCACGCGATCGCAAGCCTGGACAATGCCAGAACTCCATCCAGGCGGAAGACATCCCTTCTTTGATCCCAATCCCTGGAAGTTTTGGCTAATTGGTGAACACAGTGGAATCATTCCGCCTTTGATGCCGCCGTTGATCTGGCTTGGATTACTGCTGCCGATTTTAATGCGATATCCCTCAAGATTTCCACTGGTACAGCGGATTCATAGTGCAATTGCGGTTCTATCACAAACAGTCTGGGTTTCTTTGGGACTATTTTTCGCTGCTCATCTATTGTTGTTAAGACTATTTTTTCCAACGCGATATACATCTCACAGCTTCCGAATTGTGTTGGCGATCGCAGCCGGAATTGTCCTAACGATTCTGCTCGATGCAGCATTTCGAGCTTGTGAAACTTTGCTTTCGCGGCAAAAATGGCTTTCTTTGAGCGCAAGATTATTGTTAATGTTCGCGATCGCAATTGTCTTTCTCTTCTATCCTCAGTTTTCAGCCGGATTTCCAAATACAAACTTCCGTGTCGGAAATAACGCCACACTTTACCAGTTTTTGCAAACTCAGCCGAAAGATACTTTGATTGCAACCCTTTCAGATGAAGCGAACAATCTTTCGACCTTTGCTCAACGCTCTGTTTTATTTAGTAAAGAACATTCGCTACCGTTTCATCTCGGATACTATCGTCAGATTCAGCAGCGGATTATTGATGTAATGCAGGCACAATATAGTCCGAATCTGACCTTAGCAAAACAAGCGATCGAGAAATATCGGATCAAATATTGGCTGATTGAGCGATCGGCATTTACACCTCAGTATTTAACCGATGCGGATTGGCTTGAAAGTTTCCAGCCTGCATTTACGATCGCGCTAAATAATCTACAACAAGGACGAACCCCGGCACTTGCGAAACTATCACGCTGCTCAGTCTTGACCACAACTCAATTCACCCTACTAGACACAGCTTGCATCACTGCATCCAAATCTGCTCAATAAAAAGCACCGCGCGATGTCACGCATCGTCTACATTACTTCTCGCCTCTACTGGCTGGGTTGCTAAGATTTGCGTAGAACACCTACTCCCTCACAATGCTGAAACGACTCAGCCAACCCAGTTTGGCTCTGATCACCCGATTTCTTCAATTTTTCAAGTATCTCAACCTGAAAACACTGCTCATAGTCATCCGACGGGCTGGACAACATCGTTTACCAGGACTCTCTGCCGAAATTGCTTACAATGCGATCTTTGCACTATTCCCGGCAGCGTTAGCCGTCTTGAGCGCGATCGGGCTTTTCGAGATTTCAGAGTTTAACTTCCAAACTTTAATTCAGCAAACCAGTCAAGTAATTCCCGATCAGGCGTTAACTCTGATCCAGGGATCGCTGCATTATTTGAAGGAAAGGAGCAATCAGCGGCTGTTTTCGCTCAGCTTCATAGCAGCGATCTGGATATCTTCGAGCGTGACAGGTTCAGCGATGGCAGCCTTGGATCAGATCTACCGAATTCCCCGCAAACAGGTTCGCCCTTTTTGGCAAGCGAAGTTAATTGCACTGAGTTTAGCGCTAGGAACGTTTTTGCTGCTCGTTGTCGCCTTGCTGATTGTCGTCATCAGCGATATCACGGTTCAAATTGTCGCTTATCGCAGTGGAAGTTTTGCCTATATTCTGTTTCAGGTCTGGCAGCGATTGAGCTTACCGATCGCATTATCCATTGTGGCACTGGCGCTAGGTTTCATCTACCGATATGGCACAAGTCGCTGGCAGCACGGTAGACCAATTATGCCAGGAGCAATTTTAGCGGCGTTACTCTGGGCGATACTTTCTGGATTGCTGCGGTTTTATGTATCGCACATCGGAAATTTTAATCAGGTTTATGGCGCGATCGGGGCTGTGATCATTTTGCTGTTGTGGCTTTATCTCAGTGCCTTTGCCATGCTGCTAGGTGGTTTAGTCAATTCGGTTGTTGGCGAGGCAATGCAGAAGAAATTGAACCCGAAACGAAAATGACGATCAATTTATTGAATTGATCGTCATCTTTTCACACAATCTACTATTTAATCGTTTGCCTTGACGCGCTTGCTGGTGCCAGTTGCTTTTTTAGCCGCCGCCGCTTTCGTTGTCGATCGCTTCGCAGCCGTTTTCGTCGCAGTCTTGGCAGTCGTTTTCTTGGCGGTAGTTTTGGTCGTTGTGGTTTTCTTCGACTTGGTGGTTTTCTTCGTTCCCGCCTTCGCCGCTAACGCTTCGACTGCTACATCCATTGTGATATCTTCAACTGTTTGCCCTTCGGGAAGAGACGCATTCACTTTGCCGTGTTTGAGATAAGCACCGTAAGGACCGTTGTAGATGTTAACTGGCTCTCCATCACTCGGATGTGCGCCTAACTCCCGAATCGGTGTCGCTGTGCCTCGTTTCCCGCGAACGGCTTTTGGCTCTGCAAACAGTTCCAAAGCTCGATCAAGCGTAATCGTCACAACATCATCACCCGCTTTGAGCGATCGATAATCCTTTTTCGGTTTGCCTTCTTCGTCTTTACCCAAGTCATGCACGATATACGGACCAAATCGTCCAATCGCAGCCTGAATCTTCCGTCCCGTTTCTGGATGAACACCCAGAGTTCTGGGCAGAGACAGTAATCCGATCGCCATATCGATCGTCACTGCCTCAGGTTTCACACCTTTGGGGATCGAAACGTTTTTGGGCTTCGGATTCTCGTCGGTTCTATCCCCAAGCTGAATGTAATGTCCGTAAGGTCCGAGTTTGACATAGATGGGTTCTCCCGTTTCAGGATGCAAGCCCAGTTTGTTTGGACCTTTCAGCAAGATTTCGACTTGTTCGGGATCGAGATCGGCAGGCGGCAAATCTCTCGGTAGATTGATATTACCGTTCTCGGATTCGATATAGGCTCCAGTGCGGCTAATCCGCACCTTTGCATCTAAATCGTCTAGGTGAATCGTTCGCGCTTCTTTCGGGTCGATGTTGCTATCGCGCTCTTTGACCTGCGTTTCTAGCCCTTGATCACCTGAATAAAACTGCTTCAGATACGGAAGCCAATCCACTTCACCTGCTGCAATATCATCTAGCGTTTGCTCCATTTTGGAGGTAAACCGCAAATCCACAATGTCTGGAAAATGCTTCTCTAGCAAGTCCACGACTGCAAACGCTGTAAAAGTCGGAACGAGCGTATTGCCAACCAGTTGTGCGTATCCTTTGCGCTCGTCGGTAATTGTGCCGATGATGCTGGCATACGTAGAAGGTCGTCCGATCCCCTCACTTTCCAAAGTTTTCACCAGAGAGGCTTCGGTAAAGCGGGCTGGAGGCTGGGTTTCATGTCCGATCGCTTCGAGATGATTGCATTTCGGATGATCCCCTGCACGCATTGGCGGCAGAATGACTTCTTGATTCTCGATCGCTGCATTCGGATCGTCTGATCCTTCCACATACGCCCGGAAGAATCCCGGAAAATCAATCCGCTTCCCACTTGCTCTAAAGCCTGCATCTTCGACTTGAATTTGCACTGTGACTTGAGTTTGACGGGCTTCTGCCATTTGAGTCGCCACCGTCCGCTTCCAGATCAAATCGTAAAGTTTCAACTCTCGATCCTTCAGTCCGGTTTGTCTTGGCGTGCGGAACGTACCCCCAGAAGGACGAATCGCTTCGTGGGCTTCCTGTGCACCTTTACTTTTTGTGGTGTACTGGCGCGGCTGTGGACTGAGATATTCCGTCCCGTACATCTCCTCAACACAACTGCGAGCCGCAGAGATTGCTTGCTGCGACAAGTGCACCGAGTCGGTTCGCATATAGGTGATGTACCCCTGCTCATACAAACTCTGAGCCGTCCGCATCGTGTCCCGCGCGGATAAGCCTAGCTTACGGTTGGATTCCTGTTGCAGCGTTGAAGTGGTGAATGGAGGAGAAGGTTTACGAGTTACCGGACGCTCTTCCAGATCCGAAACTGTCCAAGTTTTGCCATCTAGTCTCGCTTGTAGCGCTCTTGCTTCTTCTTCGCTCAACAGCACGACGTTTCGACCTGCGGCAATTTGCCCGGTCGATTCATCAAAATCCGCACCTGTTGCAATCTTGCGACCTGCTAACGTTACCAGCTTCGCTTCAAAGTCCTGTTTCGGAGCCGCATCCACCGCTAAGAGCGCTTTCAAATCCCAATACGTTCCCTTACGGAAAGCGCGGCGTTGGCGTTCCCGATTCACAAGTAGCCGCACCGCAACTGATTGCACCCGTCCCGCCGACAGACCATAAGCGATCTTCTTCCAGAGCAGCGGCGAAAGAGTATAACCGACTAAGCGATCGAGAATTCGTCTCGTTTCCTGAGCGCGAACCAGCCGTTCATCAATATCGCGGCAGTTGTCGATCGCGGTTTGGATCGCTTCTTCGGTGATTTCGTGAAACACCATCCGCTTAACAGGCACTTTCGGCTTAAGAAGCTGAAGTAAATGCCAACTAATGCTTTCACCCTCGCGGTCTTCGTCAGTCGCCAGCACTAACTCATCCGCCTCTTTTAAAGCGTCCTTTAAAGTCTTAACAACTTTCGATTTGTCCTTTGGAATTAAATAAATCGGCTCAAAGCCTGCCTCAACATTGACACCGAGTTCTCGAACCCGTTTATCGGTAATCGAATCGGGTACATCGCTCGTCGATTGAGGAAGATCACGCACATGACCCATCGATGCCTCAACGCGAAAATCGCGAGGCAAATAGTTCCGAATAGTGCGGGCTTTGGTGGGGGATTCGACGATGACAAGGGTTGGCATGAGTTCTGTCTAACTAGAAATCGCTGTTCAACAAGGAAGATCAAGACATGAGGATCGGGGCGTATTGAATACCAATATCACTCAATTTGTTCGATCGTGGGGTACGGAAAACCAATCTGAGGGGAAACCGTTGAGTTACCTGCTTCTAACTTATAACCATACCCAACTGCTTAGTTTGATTCACTAGAAAATGATCCAAATCCAGAAAGCAGGGTAGACCAGTCAACCAACTGTCACAAACACCTAGGTTTTAGACTGTAAACGATTATGAATCGATCGTCTATGTTTTCGCCAAAATTCCTTCTGAAGGCCGTTGTTTGATCAATATAGACCAGACTTGATAGGTGAATCATAACGATCCCAATTGCAAGATGCACTAGAGAACGCAGATTTGACGAGAACAGGGCAACATGGCGCGTTAGAATCCCTAGGAGGCGGAACTATTCGCTTAACTCAAATAAAAGTGCGCCCAGCATAAATTTTTGTTAATTCCTGCTCATACGGACTTCGTGCTATGGATTTTGCTTCTCTCGTGGCTCAGTTAAATGCCGGGACGATCCTCCCAGAGGTCATCGTGATCACCACGCTGCTGATCGTCATGGTGGGCGATCTCATCGTGGGGCGACAAAATTCCTCAAAATGGACACCCTATTTCGCCATCGGTGGGTTGCTGACGGCAGTAGGCTCCCTGTTCACGCTTTGGGATAACCCAACCCCGATCGGGTTCCTGGGTGAATTTAATAGCGATGCGTTGAGTATCGTGCTTCGGGGGATCGTTGCGCTCTCTGCTGCCGTAACGATTCTGATGTCGGTGCGCTATGTCGAGCAGTCGGGAACCGCCCTGGCAGAATTCCTCACGATTCTGCTCACCGCAACGTTAGGCGGGATGTTTCTCTGCGGTTCGGATGAGTTCGTCGCGGTCTATGTCTCGCTGGAAACGCTCAGTATTTCGTCCTATTTATTGACGGGCTACACCAAGCGCGATCCGCGATCGAATGAAGCCGCGCTGAAATATCTCTTGATTGGGGCATCGAGTTCAGCAATTTTCCTTTATGGGGCATCCTTGCTGTATGGACTGTCTGGCGGCGAAACACAACTAACGAAGATCGCACAACAAATCTCAGCAGCAGGGTTAGATCAATCGATCGGTTTGGTGATTGCGCTGGTGTTTGCGATCGCGGGGATTGCGTTTAAGATTGCGGCGGTTCCGTTCCATCAATGGACACCGGATGTATATGAAGGTTCGCCCACTCCGGTTGTGGCTTTCCTTTCTGTGGGTTCAAAAGCGGCTGGCTTCGGTTTAGCAATTCGCTTGTTGGTGACGGCATTTCCGCAAGTGACGGATCAGTGGCATTTGGTGATGACGACGCTGGCGATCCTGAGCATGGTGTTGGGGAATGTCGTTGCATTAGCACAAACCAGCATGAAGCGACTGTTGGCGTACTCGTCGATCGGGCAAGCAGGCTTTGTGATGATCGGGTTGGTGATCGGATCGGATGCTGGATACGCCAGTATGCTTTTCTACCTGATGATCTATCTGTTCATGAACTTGGGTGCATTTACCTGCGTCATTCTGTTCTCGCTGCGGACTGGAACCGATCAGATTAGTGAATATTCTGGCTTGTATCAGAAAGATCCGCTGCTGACTTTGGCATTGAGCATTTGTTTGCTCTCGCTCGGCGGAATTCCACCCCTTGCAGGGTTCTTCGGAAAGTTATATCTCTTCTGGGCAGGTTGGCAAGCGGGCGCGTATTCATTGGTAATCCTCGGCTTGGTCACGAGCGTCATTTCGATCTACTACTACATTCGGGTGGTGAAAATGATGGTGGTGAAAGAGCCACACGAAATGTCGGAAGCGGTGAAGAACTATCCGCCGATCGTATGGAATCTTCCCGGTTTGCGTCCGCTTCAGGTCGGTTTGATCCTGACGTTGGTCGCAACCTCGATCGCTGGAATTCTCTCGAATCCCTTGTTCACGCTGGCTAATGATGCGGTGGTGAAATCTCCAATGTTGCAGCAAGCCGTGATCAAGACTCAACCGATCGCAGAACAACCCCTTCAAAAAACTGCGGAACTTCCTCAAGTTGAATTTCGCGGTTAGATTTGATTGAAATTCGTTGAGAGCCGACTGATTGAGATTCGATCAGTCGGTTTTTTGGTATGGCTTCTCAAATCCTGGCAAATCGTCGCACTGCCAACACGCTGCCAACGAATCCCACTATCCCACCAAACGCCAGCAAAATGAACGGAAGCGCCACCACGTCGATCGGTCGAGATGCCCCCGTGGTGAGAAATTGTACAAACTCCGCTTGTCCACTAAGTTGATGACGAATACAGTTCTGAATCGTCTGAATTAATGTGAATGCGATCGCGGCTCCCGCAATACCAAACACCAAACCCTGAGTCAGAAACGGCAGATAAATCCAACTTCGCGTTGCCCCTACAAGCTGCATTACTTCAATTTCTTTTCGACGCGCCAAAACAATCAACCGAATCGTTGTGTTAATCACTGCGATCGCCGTTGCTGTTAACAATCCAATGATTGCTGTACTAATCCAGTTAAATCCACGATTCAATTGAGCAATTCTCTGAACTGCTTCGTTAACGTACTGAACCTCTTCGACTCCGCGAATCTTTTTCAGCTTTTCTGCTAAAACCGGAACGGCTTCGGACGATCGCGCTTTCACTTTCAATTCATCAACCAGCGGATTGCCTTCAAGCTGTTGAGTCGCATCTTTTAAATTTGACAAGCCGAGTTCTTGCACCAAATTACTCCAGGCTTGCTCTTTGGAAACATCTTGCACTGAGGCAACTTCGGGCAGTTTTTCGACGGTCGATCGTAGAATATCCGCTGATACTCCAGTTTCTAGATAAGCCGAAACCTCAAGCTGGCTCCCAAACTGAGTCAGCAAGCTTTCTAACTGCCACGAAGCTTGTAAACTAATGCCGAACAGAAACAACAACACCGTCACCATACTGACCGCTGCCCAATTCATCCACCCGCTGCGTTTCAATCCCAGCAACGTTTCGCGCGACAAATAATCCAACTTGGTAAAGACCCGAATCATGCCTTTTTCTCCCTTGCTGCGGAGACCCTTGTAGCATTTAGAATCAAAACCAGCATCCGAAACATCCGCTGAATTCGTCAGCCATTCGCTAAAATAGAACTAACACGGAATCACTCCGACCTTTGATCTCATTTTTAGGTGACACATCCCATGCCCTCTTCAGTTTTGGTTGAGAAGAAAAAGTTAGAAAATCCACCGTTACAAATGCACCATTTAGGCGATCGCGTGTTGCGTCAGTCTGCGAAACGCGTGGCAAAGGTGGATGATGAAGTGCGCGAAATTGTCCGTCAAATGCTGCAAACAATGTACAGCGAGGATGGTATTGGTCTCGCGGCTCCCCAAGTCGGCATCCACAAGCAAATTATCGTGGTCGATATCGAGCCTGACAAACCCGAAGTTGCACCACTGGTACTGATTAATCCGGTCATCAAAAAATTCGGCACGAAAACCTGTAGCGGACAAGAAGGCTGTCTCAGCATTCCAGGGGTGTATCTCGATGTCGAGCGTCCTGAAGCGATCGAAGTTTCTTTCAAAGACGAAACCGGACGAGTCCGAACCCTCAGCGCGGATGGTCTGCTGTCTCGCGCCATTCAGCATGAGATCGATCACTTGAATGGGGTGCTATTTGTCGATCGTGTAGAAAACCAGCTTGCCTTGAATCAAGAACTGAAAAAACGCGGGTTCTCAGCAAATGATGTTCGCTCTATCCGATAATAAAGACTAAACAAGCCGTCAGCGAAACTGTCGGTTTTTCAGTCTTTTGAGGAGAATCAGTTTATGATTATGACACCTAAAAGTGGTTTGTTTCTCGGCACATCGTGTGTAGCTGCGATCGCGGCAGTGGGGTGCATTTTTGAACTGACATCGGGAAATCCTGAATACGGCAGCTTAGTCACTGGAATCATTTTGGCGGTGAGTGCGCCGTTAACCGTAATCTGCTTTATGGTAGCGGTTGCAGACGCGAGAGCGAATAACCAGTAAAATCATAAAGATTTTCAGGCGTTTCCCGACCGCTTTGATATCGCGTGATAGAAATCCAGAGACACGTATAGAATGTTGCGCTAGGAATGCTCATCGTTTCCCTATTTTTACCGTATCCTTCTAGCGAACACTCACTGCTCGAACTCCTGATATGACGAGCGAAATCAGTGCCATAGCTTGCCTTCGGCAACTGTTGATCGACAGCCCTTCTGATCCAAAATTACTGGTACATTCTTTGTCGATCGATGAAGTGACCGCGATTGGGCGTGATCCCCGCTGTCAGATTGTCATCGATCCACTCCGGTTTGCGTCTGTATCGCGTCGCCATGCAGAGGTGCGACCGATCGAGTGCAGCGCAGGAGAACGCCCGTCCTGGTGGGTATGCGACCTCAATAGCTCTAACGGGACTTATTTAAACGGACGACGGCTGCAAGGATGTCAAGTTTTACAGTCGGGCGATCGCGTCACTTTAGGCAGTGATGGACCTGAATACATTTTTGAGTATCTTGTAGAGTTCGATCGCGAAGTCGTCTCTGTCATCGATCAAGATGAAATCGCACCTGCTCTGAATCCAACCGATTCCGTTACGCTGACGCAATTGTTCCCAATCGTCTCGACTGGAAGAGAACTGACTCGTAAAGCCTTCCTGATTCCGAGTGTGATTACGATCGTCTTTGTGGTTGCTCTCTTTGTCGCAGTCGGACAGCCTTTATTATTCAACCGATTATTAGCGGGATATATTGCGCTCGTTGGACTCTATTTTGTTTACCAACTGTGTGGAAAGCGAAAACCTTGGTGGGTGCTGGCGCTGGCTGCAATGGGAACTTATTTCTTATTGCGTAGCCCAGTCTTACCGCTCTTTGTTGAACTGTTTCGAGGAGTGCTACCTGGACAAGTTCCCACGCCCGGCGAGCCAATCAATCCCTTTACATTATTTATCCGGATGTTTTTCGGCGCGGGAATGATGGAAGAACTGCTGAAAGCCATTCCGCTGGCAGTTCTATTTTTAGTTGGGCGCTATTTGCCCGCACCGTGGAACGATCGTGTTGGCATTTGGGAGCCACTTGATGGAATTCTATTAGGTGCAGCATCAGCGGTTGGATTTACCTTAGTGGAAACGCTAGGGCAATACGTTCCAGACATGATCCAAACGACCGCGCTCCAGTTAGGGGCAGGCTGGGATCAGCTCCGAGGCTTGCAAGTTTTGATTCCGAGATTACTAGGTTCGATTTCGGGACATATGGCGTATAGCGGCTACTTTGGTTATTTCATTGGGCTTGCAGTTTTGAAACCTCGGCAAAGCGGAATCATTTTGCTGATTGGCTATCTGACCGCATCGGGACTTCATGCGCTTTGGAATGTGACGGGAAGCGTGAGCGAGATTCTTTTAGCGCTTGTGGGGATGGTTTCTTACGCCTTTCTCGCTGCTGCCATTCTTAAAGCTCGGAGTTTATCACCGACTCGATCGCAAAACTTCGCCACACGCCTAAAATCCTAGCACTACAAAAAATTCTATCTTACGACATATGCCGTTTTTCGCCTGAGTTGGACTTTAGTAGGAAGAAGTTTGCAAGTCTGATCATTAGGCTCAATTGTGAGCACGAAACTGCTCAAATCACATTAGACTCAACTATTAATCATTCGACTATGACTTTGAATCCACGACCTCAGACAGCGCTAAAGCTCTTTTTACCGCTGACATTTATTTCGATCGCGCTCGTTGCAGGCGAACTCAAGGCGAACGCGAAAGAGCCAAGCACTGTGCAATCCGCTTCTGTGCAATCCGCTTCAAGTTCCGTGACCTCGAAAGGTGCAGCGCTACTCGGTCAGCCGTCGATCGATGTTAGCCAAAACGCTGTGCTCCAAGAGTTTTCAGCCAACTCCGGTTCTACCCTTGCACAAAGCACGCCATCAACGCCAAGCGACACTGCTCCAGGTCGTGCGGTTCCAGGAAGTACGCCTTCTGGCACTCCTACCAATCCGGCGGATGTCACACCGAGCGATACTACTCCTAGCACAACAACACCCAGCACAACAACACCTAGCACAACACCAACAACACCAGAAACAACATCACCAATATCACCAAACACAACACCAACTCCAACAACTCCCAACACAACACCAACGACTCCCAGCACAACACCAACAATACCAGAAACAACATCACTAACATCACCAAGCGTAACCCCAGTAACACCAAACACAACGCCAAGCACAACCCCTGGAACGACTCCTACACAAGAACTCTCGCCTGGTCGTGCCACCCGCTCTGGTTCTAGCTACGTTGGAGTCGGCGGCAACATTGGGATCGGAAGTGGTGACATCCCTCTAGGTCAAGGAAGTTTCGCCATCATTAGCAAGATTGGCTTGACTCGCGATTTCTCTGTGCGTCCGTCAGTGTTGTTTAGTGATGATGTCGCCATTCTTCTGCCGATTACCTATGATTTTCGCTTCGGTGAAGGTCCGACCAGTGGAATTGGTTTTTCAGCAGCTCCTTACTTGGGACTGGGCGCAGCGATTTCCACAGGTGGCGGTAGCAGTGTGGGATTGTTGCTAACAGGTGGGATTGATGTGCCAATCTCGTCGCAATTTACCGCGACTGCTGCGGTGAATGCGTCTGTAACAGGTGAAACCGCAGTAGGCATTCTGCTTGGAGTTGGCTATAACTTTGCTGGCTTCTAATTGTTTGTAGAAATTAGTTTGCTATCGATGCTTTTCGCCCTTTAGATTTCTGTTGAAATTTAGAGGGCGAATTATTCAATTTAAAGCGTGAATTCAGCAAATTCATCATCGGTTGTGGATTGTTTTACGGTTGCAGATTGATATTGCTGAGTCTTGATTAATTCGTTGAATTTGAGATGCGGATTTTGTTGTAAAACGTTTAGCGCGGTCATAAAATCTCGAATCATTTCACCAGGAGTCAAGCGCGTTTCGGTTCCAACTTTGCCACCTCGCACCACAGTGATAAAACTGGAAATTTCAGCAGCGGTAATCTGTTTTTTCAACTCGTAATGAGCGCAAAAGACGATCGCAATTCGCTCCAATAAGGACTGAAGTTCAGCCTCACTCAACGGATTGAGATGAATCACTGGAGCGCTTGCGTCGATCGCTTCAGTTTGAACAACACGACTTTGAGCCGTTCGACGTTGCCAAGCGGGATCGCTATACAATCCCCGGCGTGGATCTTCTAAAAACTGAGGTGTACCACCGATCAAAGTTCCTAAATGACTGACTTTCCCTTGCATCGCATCATTGAACATTGCAAGCAGCTTATCGTAATTGTTCTGACGTGCGATCGCAGTTGGAATCTTCGATAAATGCACCACCTCATCAAGTATCACAATCAAACCTTTGTAATCAATATCTGCCGCAAATCGTGCGATCAATTTGATGTAGTCATACCAAGAATCATCATCAATAATTACCCGCACTCCTAACGCTGCTTTTGCTTCGGCTTTAGTCGAAAATTCACCGCGTAACCAGCGCAATACAGATTCTTTTTTCGTTTCATTATTCGATCGATAACCCGTCCAATAGGCAATAATCACCGTCGCAAAATCAAACCCATTCACTAAATCTGCAACATCCTGCGTCACTAATCGAATTCGCGCTTCAACGTGCTGATCAAAGTCTTCTTCACTGGGCTTCATTCCGGTTTCTTGTGCCACTTGTGTTTGAATTGCAGCGATCCAGCGCTCAAGAATTGTCGTTAACGCGCCTCCTTCAGGACGGCTCTTGGTTGCCAAATTTCGCATCAATTCGCGATAGGTTGCCACGCCTGCTCCTTGACTTCCGGTTAACCGTCGATCGGGCGTAATATCCGCATCCGCTACAACGAAACCCTGTTCCATCGCCAAGTTGCGAATCAATTGCAGCGTAAAACTTTTTCCGGCTCCATAGCGCCCAATTACAAAGCGAAACGCCGCGCCACCATTCGCAACGTGAGCAAAATCTTGCTGAATCGCAGCAATTTCCTTTTCTCGCCCGACTGCAATATGTTCTAACCCGACTCGTGGTACAACGCCTGCACTTAAAGCATTCACCAAGGCAGTTGAGACACGCTTTGTAGGTTTGGGCTGAGACATAAGACTCGGGTAAGATTCAGAGTTTAGAGTATCACTAAAGAATGCGATCGACGAATCTTGTCCTAATGCTCGATTCAATCCGGCAAAAAGTCATCGTCTAAAATCGATGGTACGTTATAAAGGCATTCAGTTGGGAATGTGGACAGCGGCAAGCCTGTTTCAGCTTTCGCCTGTTTTGTTGCTCTTATGTACGACTCAGCAAGAATACTTTCAAGATAAGGCTTGAGACTAGGAGACTCTTGAATCGCGTCTTGAATGCGTCCGCGATGCTCTAACAAGCTCGCTTCCCAGCTACCACTGCGCTTTTCAGGCTGATACTGCCACTTGAGAAGATGCAGCAACACAACAATTAAGTTGCTTTTCAAGCCGCGTCGCTGACTCCTCGCCATATCTTCGATTTCATCAATCAAGTTGTCCCAATCAATACTGTCGTAGTCGTTATTCCGTAGTCGTTCAACCGTGGTTTCGATCCATTGCAGATAATCGGTCTCGTAAAGGAGTCGTTGTTTTGCCTGGGTCATGGATCAATCGGGTTGCTGAAGTTGGCGTTGGATACGATCGCTTAGTTGACTATGTTTAGAAGCAAGCCGCGCTTTTCCCGCTGCCGCCCAGTCTTGCAGAAAATCAATCTGTTCTTTCGCGGTGCGGGCAAGCGGTACAATCTGACTTGCAGATTCGAGAATGTCATCGGTGGTAAAGTCGCGATTTTGACTAAAGCCAATGTGCATCGCTTCAATTAAGGTTTGCTCGATCTCGGCTCCTGAAAAGTCGGGCGTTTCGTAAGCTAGACGATCGAGATCATATTGCTTCAAATTGTGCGGACGCAGACGCGAAAGATGCACCGAAAAGATCGATCGACGTTCTTCCTGAGTCGGTAGCCCTACAAAGAAGATTTCATCAAATCTCCCTTTTCTCAACATCTCTGGCGGTAGCGATTGAATATTATTGGCAGTGGCAACCACAAATACAGGCGATTTTTTCTCCGCCATCCACGTGATAAATGTGCCGAACACGCGGCTTGTAGTTCCCGAATCGCTCCGACCATCGACTCCAGAAAAGGCTTTATCAATTTCATCAATCCACAGCACACAGGGCGCGAGCGCTTCGGCAAGCTGGATCATTTGACGAGTGCGCGATTCTGATTCTCCGACTAGACCACCAAACAATCGCCCGACATCCAATCGCAGTAATGGTAAGTGCCAATGATGCGCGATCGCTTTTGCAGTCAATGATTTCCCTGTCCCCTGAATGCCAACCAGCATCAAACCTTTCGGGTGGGGCAGTCCATATTGTCGAGCACGATCACTAAATGATCCACCGCGTCTGAGCAGCCAATCTTTTAAGTTATCCAGTCCGCCAATGTCCGAAATTTCTTCTTTTGCTGGATGGAAATCGAGAATTTGAGTTTGGCGGATTGTCTGACGCTTTTCTTCGAGAATCAGTTCGACATCATCTGGACGAAGTTCACCGTGCAGCGCGAAGGCTCTGGCAAGAACGCGCCGAATTCGCTCGATCGATAATCCTTGGCACGATCGAACTAATTCATCTAATGTTTTACTCTCAAGTCGCTGTCCTGTAGCACTAAGAAGCCGTTCAATCTCAGTTTTGATCTCCGCTGCACCCGGAAGCGGAAATTCCAGCACGGTTAGCACTTCACCCAGATCATCAGGGATCGAAATCTGAGGCGATAACAGCACTAAATTTTTTGGTTGAGATTTTAATAACCGCGCTAAATTTCTCAGCTTTCGTGAAATCGAAATGTCATCTAGAAATCGATGAAAGTCCCGCAGAATGAAGATTGCGGGCGCACTCATCGGCAGTTTTTCAACGAATTCAAGTGCCTGAAGCGGATTACGTTTACCAAACCCCACATCATTCGGATTGCCTTGATACCCATCCACAAAATCCCAGATGTAAACAGCGCGATCGCCTTGAGCTTTGGCAACTTGTGCGATCGCGGCTTCGACTCGTTCTTCTTCGCGAGTCGGGATGTAGACGATCGGATAACGTGCACGGATCAGCAGGTTGAATTCGTCGCTAAAACTCATAAATGGCAGTTCTTAAAGTACGGTCTTTCTTCTACCGTACAACAAGCCTGAAGTTAATTTAGATGTCCTTTCAATGCTTGTAAGGCTGCCCATCGCTGATCGACTCCAGGACTCTTGATATCATCTGATACTTCAATTCCTACACAGTCTTGCTCGCAGAGTTGACGCTGTGGAATTTCGAGCGAGAGTTGCTCGAATAGCCAAGTCGCCGGATCGAAATAACCGTGCGGCGGCAAAGTTTCAACTAGATCATCCATTGAAAGATCGCGATCGAGCGGCAATTCATCAACTTGATCCGCAGCTTCATCGAGCCAAATTAACTCGCTGGGCGCGATCGCTAATCGATGATTGAACTGCTGCAAACAGCGATGACAGGTTAACGTCACGATCGTTTCTGCCTTCGCTGAAATTTCGAGAAAGTTGCCTTGGTGTGTAATTTTGAGCCAGCCTTGAACCGGAGTCAGAGTTTTCAGATCTTTGAGGAGGGTCTTAAACTCGATCGTTTTGCTGTGTTCAGGAAACTGGAGCAGGCGAGGAATATGAATCGCGTCCATAATAACTTAGTCGTAAATTTGTCGATCGTGATTTGAAACTCACCACCCACAATTAACAAACCGATCATCGGAAACTTGTTGCTTAAAACACAGAATCTTCCGCTTCTTTCAGTTTATCGAAATTTAGAACGAACTAGGATTCTTCTAATTTAGAATTTGCAAGCTTCACAACCAAGCGTCGATCGGGTTCTTGACCCCGACTAAAGGTTTCAATATCTTCGCTACCTTGCAGAATTGAATGAACTTGTCGTCGCTCCGCAGAAGACAGAGACTTAATTTCGTACTCTTGCCTAGTTTCACGAACTTTGTTAGCAGCCGTTTCAGCCAGTTCGAGCAGGGCTTGCAAGCGTCGATCGCGATATCCATCCAGTTCAATCGTGTAAGCCATCTGCTCGGCTTGACCAATATTCAAAATTGAATTTGCCAAGTACTGAATCGAATCTAAAACTGCGCCACTGTTACCGAGTAAAGCCTCGATTTGAGCAGGCTGGAGGGAAGTATGGTTGATCGTCAACCAACAGCTTTTCTCAGCAAATGTATCTCGCACTTCAGCGCTGACGGTGGCAGGAAAAGCAGAAAGCTGCAAAAAGGTTTCTAGCCACTGCTGTCCGCGCTGCTGTAATTGAGTCTCAGCCATACGTCCCAACTATACCTTCTTGTTATGCCTTCTTCTTACGACCGGGTTCAAACGGCAGAGAATCATCTCCACCTGATTTTGCACTTCCGCCACTGGTTTTCGCTGTCGTCCCAGCTTCCGCATCGACCAACTTCTGAAGGTTCTCAGGGAGCGGCTCACGCGACAAAATGAAGGTCTGAGCCGTTTGGAAAATGTTTGCCAAGACCATGTACATCAGCACACCCGCAGGCAAGGGGAAGAACAAGAACATCCCGGAGAAGATCACAGGCGTGATTTTGTTCACGGTGTCTTGCTGAGGATTGCCCGTCGAACCCTGTCCCGAAATCAATTGGCTGACATAAAGGCTGAGTCCGAAGAAGATCACCATGCCGATGATGTCCCAGTGCAGGGTGCCATCTGGATCAATCGCACCTACTCGTCCAAGCTGATCGATAAACAAGAATCCTTTATCCGCAGCCAATCCAGGAATAAAGGCTTGAATTGTGGCATCTCCAGGTTGAAGCGCCTCGATCGTGCCATCATCGTTAATTTTGATTCGCTCCGCACCGTTCGTTGCTTTGAATCTCGGCGTGAGTTTGCTATCAGGATACTCCGCTTCAAGTTGCGTAAACGGCTTGCCTTCTACAGTTTGAAACTCAATCTTGGTTTTTTCACCAACCGCTAACTTAGTTCCGCTCGGCACGATCGCGCTAATTTTCGCGTGAACACCGTCTGTAACATAAATATTTTGAGGCGGTGTGATAAACGCTTGCGGGGCAACTTGTTCAATTTGAGCTTGGGGCGCAATTTGCAGATTCACGGTGTAAGGTACATCCGAGAAAGGTGAGCCTCTCAGAGTGGCGAACAGCGCAAACAGAACTGGCATCTGTAAGACAACCGGAAGACATCCAGCGAGCGGATTACCAAACTCTTTGTAGATGGCGCTCATTTCTTCCTGCTGTTTAGCAGGATCGTTTTTATACCGTTCTTGAACTTCTTTCACGCGCTTTTGCATAACAGGTTGACTCACCTTCATGCGACGCATACTACGGATTGAACCCGCACTCAGCGGATAGAGGGCAAAGCGAATGACTAGAGTCAACGCTACGATCGCCAACCCATAGCTCGGCACAATCCCGTAGAAGAAATCCAGGATCGGCAGCATTACATTATTGGATAAGAATCCTATACCAAAGTCCATTCGCTTTACGTCTACCTACTAAGGTCTAATGAGTGTTCGTGGCATTTTGGGTCGATCGAAAATGCCAAATCCAGTGTAGCGCTCAGGGCGCAAATTTAAGGTTGACTTCCAAGACTGCCACTGACTTTTTTCGCTTTCTCAGAAAGACGCTCATTAATAAAGTCATAGACTTCACGGAATTTCGGAATTGCCCGCAGTTCGATACGGCTTCCATCCCGCAGTGTCAAAACCATATCGCCGTAGGTTCCAATGCCACGCGGTACGGTCACGACTTTCGTAATTTCCGAATAAATTACGTCTGCTCGATCGCGCCCTTGCCAACCGCCGACAACGCTAATCCGACGATTGGTAATGCGATATCGCAACCACAGCGCCCGCACGATCGCGCCCACCGTCAGCGGCAAGCAAATCACAGTGAAACCCAAGAGAACGTTAATAATCAAATCCCCAATATGAGGTCCACCTTCGTAGAAGACTTCTTCTTTAACTGCCATTCAGCACCTCAGCTTTGACCAATAACTGCTCTAATTCTTGCAGATATTGGGGATAATCACACTCTGTTGCTTCGATTCGCACACCAATAACGATCGAGAATCCTGGTTTTGTTCGGGGGAGAAAGCCGCGCAAGATTGCTCGAACCTGCCGTTTAATGCGGTTGCGAATCACAGCGCGTTTACTCACCTTGCGACTGATCGAGATTCCAATTTGTGTGGGCTGGTCAGGGCGTTTCAGCACTCTTAGAGTGAAACAACGCGAACTCCGACGAAATCCTCGCTGATAAACAGCATCGAAATCTCGTCGATGTTTTAGTCGATTCTCTTGTGGCAGCAAAATGGGATCAGGAAGTCGAAACAGAGAGGCGGAGCCGTCCTTTCCGACGGCGTGCTTGAATTACTTTTTGTCCGTTCTTTGTCCGCATCCGGGCGCGGAATCCTGATACCCGTCTACGTTTGCGGCTTGTTCCGCCTAAAGTGCGCTTCGTCATGTCCGTGGCTCCAGTGAATCAATTAATCAATCCAACAAAAAATAAGTAGACTGCGGGAAAAGTCACAGTCTACTAGCGTATCACGATTTTTAATTACTGAATCGTTACGATCCAGGTTCCGATGTCGCGCAACAGCGGCACGTCTCCAGGGGAGAGAACGCGGCAATTAAAGTAGAACATCCCGCCGCTATTGGGGTTTCGCACGTTCGAGAAGATCAGTTCGATGTTTGAACCAGCCGGAACGGGTTCTTGGGGGAACACCTCAATCACGTAGTTTTCTTTCTGCCACTTCACTTCTTGAATCGGAACTTTCTTGTCGTTGACCATCAGTTCGACATCTTTCGGATCGAATGTGCCCGTGAAGTAGTTGGGATAGTCGATCGAGAATTGGGCGATCGCAACTTTCACTTTGTCCCGCCCAATGCGGAAGCGATATCGATCCCAGGAATTCGTATTTCCACCAAAGTCAAGGCGGTAGCTCAGTTGCTTTTTCGCTTCAACGCCGCTGAAGATGGTCAGACCCGGCAAACCTTGGGCGAACGCAACCAGTGGCACACTAGCAATCAGGCTACCTGCGATCGCAAGGACTGAAACCGCGCGGCGCATCGAACTTCTTTTCAGCAGCATAGAGGAAAATGAGTAAAGGGTTAAATTCATTAATACTGAGAGTAGCAGGAACGCGCGTGAGGGGCTACGGCATAGTGACGCGATCGATGATGGTTTTGTTCCTAAGTTGAAAAAGATTCGGTGTGGAAGCGTTAGGAAATTCGATCGGGATCAATTCCCAATGCCCGGAGTTTAGCGGCTAAAATTGCGGCTCGTTGTTCTGCTCGTTCTTCTGCGGCTTCCTCTAGTAAGGGAACAAGCGAACCGTTTTCAGTAATATAGACGAAGTTGGCGATCGTGGATACCTAAATAAGGTAGTCTTTTTTAGTAAAGGATAAGTAAAAATAGGACATCTTTTCAACCGTTTGCTAGTTGCAGG
>PSLO01000195.1:0-3168 GCA_040289665.1 Leptolyngbya sp. ERB_1_1
CGCTCAAAGCTCATCGAGTCGCACTGGTAGAACCAGTGGCTTACCCCAAAGATTCAGTTATGGTAACGATCATCTTTGAGGCGAGTGTTGAGGCGCAAGGTGGCGCTTATGCGACAGGGGTTTTAGTGTTGATGAGTTCAGCCGCGTTTGCTGTGACGCTTTCGACTCGAAACCGTCAATCGCCTGCTAAGACGATCGCGTTTGGTGTGATTACGCTAGTGTTTATCTACACCACGATCGTGAATATCATCGAACGCCCGGAAGGGATTCGGATCGCGTCGCTGTTCATTGGTGCAATTATTTTCACTTCACTGATTTCGCGAGTTTGGCGATCAACTGAACTTCGAGTAGAGCAGATTGAGTTTGATGAAGTGGCGCGTCAATTCATCGTGCAGGAAAATCACCACGCTGTCCGATTGATTGCAAATCGGAGGAATACGGGTGATGAACGAGAATATTTTCTCAAAGAACAAGAGGTACGAGAAGATACACACATTCCACCCGATGAAACAATTCTGTTTCTAGAGATTCAGATTTCCGATGCCTCGCAATTCTCGGAGACGATTCAGGTTAGAGGCGCACAAGTAGGTCCGTACCGGATTTTGAGGGCAAGAAGCGCTGCGGTTCCGAACGCGATTGCTGCAATTTCCTTAGCGATTCGGGATGAAACTGGCAGACTTCCTCATGTCTACTTCGGTTGGATCGAAGGCAATCCGTTCCAGTATTTAATGCGGTTCATTCTCTTTGGAGAAGGTGATATTGCAATTATCACTCGTGAAGTGTTGCGAAAAGCTGAGAGAGATCCGGCGCGTCGTCCTCGCATTCATGTCGGTGGATAGTTCTGCCTGCGGATACAGGTTGCGATCGCAAGGATCTAGCTATGTTCAAAATGCAGAGTTAGGAATCGTTCATTGAAACCTGGGATGATCATCGCGATCGTAACTTTATTGGTCTCGTTAGGAAGTTGGCTGATTCGACCTAAGGAAGACATTCGCTGGGTGAAACGGCTGAATCTTCCGCGATGGTTAGCGATCGTTGAACCTGTGATTCCGGTGATTTGGACAGTGATTTTTATTTGTGGTGCGATCTCTGCATGGCTAGTCTGGCGAGAAGATCCAGGCAGTGTTAGAACCTGGTTGATCATGGGGTTCTATTTGCTTGTGGAAGTCGTGACTGTTGCTTATATTCCGCTGATCTTAAGGCTTCGCAGTCTTGCGATTGGAACTGTGATCGGCGGGTTTGGTGCGGTTCTAGGTTTCGTATTAGCGTTCTCTGTACTTCCCATTTCTGCACCAGCAGCATTGTTGCTTTTGCCTTACTTGCTGTGGAGTCCGATCGGAACTTACGCAACCCGCGAATTGATCGATTTCAATCCCGAAGCTATCTAAACAGCAGACCGCTTGCACGAATCGATTTTGGGAGCATTCATGCAAACGGTCTAATATTGCTCAAACTATCTGAGAATTCGCACAGTTGCAATCCTGAATTAAACCTTACTTCTATGGATTCATGCTGAGATTGCGACAGGTCTCTAACCATGAAACAACGGCTCGAGAACCACTTTGAGGCTTGGTCTCACAGGTTTGTGAATTGAATGCTTGACCTGTAAACTTTTGAGTCTGACTCACGCGCATCATCGCAATGGGATAAGTTGCCGCGAATGCAACAAACAATCCAACCCATGCCAAAACATAACGCTGCATTTTCTGCGTCGAAACTTGCATTGATTTAATTCTCCATCATTGTAAAGGTAGATAAGGAAAGAGTGGATGCCATGCCATTGCAGTTGCTAAGGTTAATAGACTTAACATCCAAAGAAACAACGTGCGAGGTCTAACCTGTCGATTTTTCAATAGCAAATGCAGCACTGCCCAACTGCTCAGCCAACCAATGAGCAAAAAAGTTTCTTTTCCAGCATAGCTACCAATGTTGCCCCAAAGCGGATCAGGATTCACACTGCCCGGAATCCAATTGCCGATCGCTTTCACCATGTTCTCACGCTCTTTAGAGGTATCGGACAGGTGATGCACAATCATCATAATGACTGAACCAATCCCCGCACTGATAAAAGCCGCTGCTGCTGCTCCAGAGCTAGTATAAGGTCGAGATGCTCCTTTATGAAGTCCACCTGGAAAGCGTTTTAGTCTGTTCCAAGCACGAGAATAGCTCGGTAAAGATTGATCTGAATCTGCTTGTGTCATGCTTTTATTCACCTCAACATTACAATGCATGAATTTTTGCGATTCCGAGTCCAGTCACAAAACCACCCATCGCAAAGAACATCATCGCCATGAGTGCGATCGAGGTTGCGGCAAGAACTGGGCGGTTTTGCTTCTCCAAAATGCTATCGCCATACTTCCATAGCACCCAAGTACAGGCAACACTCAAAGGTAGGCAGAATAGAACGCTGAACTCGTGATATTCCATGAAGACATACTGAACAAGCGGCGAGTTTTCTTTGAGCCAAGCCCTTGCGCCACCATAGTCTGCGCCTGCCCGATAGCGCATATAAGCAAGGTTGCCTGTCGCGATTCCCAAGGTAGTAATCACACTTGACCAAAATGCAAGCGTTCGCATTTGTGGCAAGATTTTGCTAGATCCGCGTAACAATGGAAATGCAAGATGCCCAGTGTACGCTAAAACAACAGTCGTGAGCATTGCACCACAACCATGAATGAAACCAATTGATCGCTGCCAGGGGCTGGGGTGCAGCAGATTGATGAACGGTAAAAACAGAAATAAACCAGCAGAAAGAATGGCTAATCCATAAACTGCAACAGTGGCGATGTCGAGCGATCGCGGAAATTCTAATGCGGACTCAGAAAGATGAGTCCGAGAGTCTGAAGGTTGCATAGGTTCAGAGTGTGGTAAATGAACAGTCGTGAATAGGAGATTGGCAAAAAATGCTGGGATGTAGAATTTGGCTGAAGCCACGACTTAGCCTGAACAGCACAAATGAACGCTTGTTTTCAACTGAAACGAGATGAAAACAGTGTTGATCTCTTGAAAATAATTACCATTAATTGATTTATATTGATTTATGCTGTCAATTAATTTTTTAATAGGACTAAACCACAAAAAGCAGATTGCACAGAGGTTTAATGATCCAGATATAGCAATCCTAAATGATATGTGAAAGCGAACAAAAGTGATAGACTGCTTTACATT
>PSLO01000048.1:0-31338 GCA_040289665.1 Leptolyngbya sp. ERB_1_1
TTTACTGCCGTATCGCTCAAAGCTCATCGAGTCGCACTGGTAGAACCAGTGGCTTACCCCAAAGATTCAGTTATTTGGTAATGCCATCTGTTCATAGTGATACATCCGATTTACCGTTGCCCGATGAACTCGAACTTCAGAAAGTGGCTCTGCCTCAACGATCGCTTGATAAAACGTCGGATCAGATAAACTCTGAGCAAATTGCAGAAAGCCTTGATCGTCGATCGGGGGATAATCATGCCCATACCCCCCCAAAGTCGCAATCCATTGATCGTTTTCCACCTGCGCTAAATATCCTAAGCGTGGTTGATGCGGTGGCTCTTGACTAATCAATAAAATCTTGCCATTGGGTTGATTTTCGGCAGGAATGCGGCAACGACGAGTTGCATACCCCAATCCAGGATCAACGACAGTCATCGGAGGGGCAGTCAAGCCTAAGTCCTGTAACCACTGAGGTAACTGAGTACCACGACCACTCGCATCGACCACAAGCTGTGCGTTCAACTCGCCTTGTTGAAGCTTGATGCCCTCGATCGCAGCGCAATCACCATATAGCCCAACCACTCGCTGTTCCTGTAAAAACTCAACATTCGGCAGCTTGCTCACTCGTTGACGTATCGTACTTTCAAGCAGTGGACGAGTACAAGTGTAGGATTTTAGCCCAACTGCTGTTTCAGTTGTGGGAGTCCAGTTTCCGGTTTGGAAATAAAGAAAGTCTCTGCCCCAATCAAACGGAACCGCACCAGCAGCAGCAAGCGTTTCTCCAATTCCTGGAAAGAGTTCTTCTAAAATTCGGTAGCCTCTCGTAAACAAGACATGAGGCTGAACGGATTGCGGCACACCCCGACGCGGTTCAGACGTGAGCGGAAGTTTGTCGCGATCGACGATCGTGACTTGCTCAAACTGCTCAGCTAAGACACGAGCCGCCAACAGCCCTGCGATACTACCACCGATGACGATCGCTGATTGTTTTTGTTGAGTAGACATGAATTTTATTGAAGTCGCTCCAGTTAATCATAACTGCTCGACGAGTTGCAGAGCCAAACTCACGCATCACAAAAGCTTCATCCTCAAGACGAGCGATCGACAGATGCTTCTAGGCAGCAGAAAAGATGGGAGTACACTCATCTACTCTGAACCACGTCTTCCTACCCCCTCTCACTTTTACTAACACCCGATCGCGAACGAAAACAGGAGAGGGAATTACTACGCCTTCGCGCCCATCACCGAGTTTGACAGGAGTACCCGGAACAATTGTCATTGTGTTCTCCGAAAGATTAGAAAATTTTGCTCAAGCGTTGCAGCACAATCTTGCTGCTGATGTCAGACTCACCATTCAGCAGCATCGACGCTCTACCTTTAGAGTAAGAAAATCTGATAGAGTAAGAAAATCTGAGGTTTCATTTCTCCGAGCTAAATTGCTGGGAGACGAGAACAAAGAATTTGTAAAGGAAATCTAAAGGATGCTTGGAGTTTAACAAATCCTGCTATTTCTCTAATCTACTGCCATATTTCTTTATACTTCATATCAGTTTAAGATGCTCGCTTCGGTAAGCAAACCGTGAATTGCGTTCCCTTTCCTTCTTGGCTTACTAGGGTCACTTCGCCCCCATGTAATTCAACACACGCTTTCGCGATCGCTAATCCCAACCCTGTTCCTGCGATCGTACCGACATTACTACCGCGCTCAAACGATTGAAATACTTGAGATTGCTCTGCAACAGGCATCCCAATTCCTTCATCTTTTACCTTGATCAGAACGTCGTTATCGTTTCCAATCAGATGAACTTCGATCTCGCTGCCATCGATCGAATATTTGATCGCGTTGGATAACAGATTAACTAGAATTACCCGCAGGAGTTGCTGATCACCTCTGAATCCCTTCGTGTTGCCTGTTATCTTAAAAGTCAATTCACGTCGATCACCCATAATTTGCCGCTGTTCATCAATCAAGTCTGAGACAAATTGCAGTAGCTCACAGGGCATCGGTGAAAACTTTGCCTTGCCTGCTTCAAATACCTCAAGTACCAACAGAGCATCGACTAATTGAGTCATTTGTCTTGCTTTGTCTTCAATTACGTGCAAGAACTGCTCTTGTTTCACGTCAGAAAGTTGATGACGGTGCAATTTCAGCGTTGAAGCAGCAGCGAGAATTGCTGCCAAGGGCGATCGATATTCGTGAGAAACCGTTGCCACCATCTGTGAACGGATGAGGTTAAGTTGCTTCTCAGACTCTAATGCCTCAAGGGCTTGAGTCAGTTGCTCGGATTGTTGCAGCACGATCGCGCACTGACTGGCTAAATCGTTGAGAAACCTGACCTCATCGGGTTGCCACACTTGCTGGTTTGAGTGCTGACAAGCGACAAGCAATCCCCATGTTGTGGAAGATTGCAACAGAATAGGAGCGAGCAGGTATGTTTCCTTTTTCCGGTTTCCTAAAACTAGAATCGATGGTTTATGAGTCGCAGGAAAATTTGCAGGGTGGTTCTCCATTAGAAAGGAGACAAACTTGTGAACTGGATCAGCAGCACTGCTTGAGTTTGTTTCACATCGATGAGTTAGGGTAAGTGCTTTACCCTCTGGCGCATCAGTCGAATTTGACGTGGCTTGATAGATCACCACGCGATCGCATCCTAAGGCCCGTTTTGCTTCTGTGACGGTTGTTTGCAGAATTTCTGCTGGATCTAGCGATCGATGAAGACAAAGGGCAATTTCTGCGGCTAACCGTTGCCCCGGTTGTTGGCTTGACGGGTCTTTTAGATAAGCTTGCTGAAGCACATTACGAACCGTGTGCTGTAGAACGTCTGGTTCTAAATCTTGTTTCACCAGGTAGTCTTGAGCGCCGCGTTTCATTGCCTGCACTGCCACCCGCTCATCTCCCTGCCCTGTTAGCATGATCACCGGAAGTGGAGCGATCGACTGATGCTTGAGTTCATCCAAAAACTCAAGTCCAGTCATATCAGGCAAGCGAAAATCAAGCAAAATTGCATCACAATGCTGCTTCTGACAGAGTGCTAATCCCATCTCTGCCGAGCCTGCTTCGATAAATCGGTAAGACTGGCTTGGATCACTAGAAAGATACTCTTGGTAGATCTCTCGATCTTCTCGACAGTCATCTGTAATTAAAACCGTCCAAATATTTGACATAAGAGGTATATGAAAAAGTTTTTCTTTACCTAAGAATGCCACAGATTTAGAAATGCAAAGAAAATCTAAAGAAAGTAGAACATCGCGAAATAATTATTTAATCTCTATTCGATTGGTCGGAGAAATATTGGTTTGGAGCCAATAATTGACAAACGCTTGAACGGTTCGTTCTAGTTCATCTGAATCTACAGGCTTAATCAGATAACCGTTTGCCCCGTTTTGATAGCAAAATTCAATATCTTTAGGATTAGAAGAAGTGGTGAAAACGACGATCGGAATTTCCTTGAAGCTTCGATCGTGTTTTAGTTGCTCTAGCACTCCGCGCCCGTCTGTGCCGGGTAAATTTAGGTCAAGCAGAATGACGGAAGGCAAGGATGCAGCAGACTGCTCACCCTCTTGGTAAACGAAATCTAAAACTTTGTCCCCGTTGGTACAGCGATGAATAGGATTCTGTACTTTCATCTGCTGCATCAGCAATTCCAGCACTTCAAAATCCTCATCACTGTCTTCGGCGATCAGCAAAGGGCTAAATGATTGAGTCATCGTTCTGTATTGCTAGACACGAATTTTATTTCTGAATATTACGATAAGTTTACAAAAGTTACAATAACTTAATATCATCTCTAGGTTTAGCTTTCCTCCAGAGTGAAGAAGAATGTCGAACCTTTGCCGTATTCAGATTCCACCCAAATTTGTCCTCTGTGACGCTCGATGATTTTTTTCGCGATCGTTAAGCCTGCACCCGTTCCACCACCGTACAGGTGTTGCTCATGGAGTCGCTTAAATAGCCGGAAGACGCTATTGAGATGCCGCTCTCGAATGCCGATGCCATTGTCACGGACGTAGAAAACGTAGGTGGTAGGGAGTGGGGAGCGAGGAGACGAAGTCGGTTTTTTGTTTCCCAACGCTGGGTTTCGAGGTTTTTCTACAAAGCCGATTTCTACCCACTGATCCGGTTTGTCGTTGTACTTGACTGCATTGCTGATGAGATTGACGAGGACTTCTTGAATCAGTACGGTGTCACAGTTGATTGTCGGAAGTGGGCGGGGAATTCGGATCTGTGCCTGCAACTCTGGACGGTTGATGGGCAAATCTTCGAGAACTTGACTGACCACTTGGTTGAGATCCGTTAGCTGAAGGCGGATTTCAGTCTGTCCAAGCCGCGAGAATCTTAGTAAAGCGTTGATCAGCGATTCCATGCGGCGAGTCAGGCGGATCAAGGTTTGAAGCCGCGCTCTGCCCGTGTCGTCTAAAACTTCGGAATACCCTTTTAGTAACAGATTTGAATAATTATGAATGCCGCGCAAAGGTTCCTTCAAATCGTGAGAAGCGGCATAGGCAAAGGAATCTAGCTCTTGAATACTACTTTCTAGCTCCTGATTGACTTTGGCTAATTCGTCCGCTTTTTTCAGAACAATCCCGACGATCGCATTTCTGAGATCCAACGCGTTCTCTAGTTCGCCCGTCTTCCACGGTAGTGAAGTCGATCGCACAATTTCTTGCCACTGCTCAAACGATTGACGCGGACAAAGGGTCACTCCACCATCGGCGGCAACACTAAATGATGAGCTTGGGTCGCCCGCCCAATTCACCGTTTGTAAGACTTCTGGACGGAACCACAAAATCGTATAGTGCGGAACTTTAGAAATCTGTAACAATAGCAAGCCACTCGCACTCTCTTTAAATGTTTCTGCTCCTGAATAGCGCTTTGGCAGTGCGTTTGTATGAAATAGAGCATTCTTAGGAAGTGGGATAGCGGGGATGAAGGCATCTGTCCATTGCAGCAGGGCATGGACTTGCTGAAGAGAAGGCGTTGTGCCAATGAGCGTGATTTCATCGTTCAAACAGACTGCGGCTCCTTGAGCATTGACCAGATCCAACAAGCGCTCGACGGGATTGATCAACGCTTGCCTCAAATCGTCCATTTGAGAAATAGAACTGACAAACTCTGATGAGAGCGATCTCAGTTTCATCAAATAGTTAAGCTCTTCAGTATTGACTTTATTTGCCAACTCCGACGCAATCAGTTGTCCCAACAGTTCACAACTCTGCCGAATTTCGTATGCCAACAGTTTCGGGGTTTGGTGATGACACGAAATCAGTCCCCAAAGCTTCTCTCCTTGAATCAGCGCAATCACCAAAATCGCTGCTACGTTCATGTTGTGGTGATACTCCACACAGCACGAATCGACACTTCGCAGAATCGAGAGTTGAAGATCAAGCGGTTTTTGTGTCTGTGGATTGTCGCGTGGAATCAGTTCAATCGATCGAGCACTCAAATCAGGAATATAGCGCACTAATCCCTGGCGATACAGTTCTCTGATCGGTGCTGGAATGTCAGTTGCTGGATAGTGCAATCCTAAATAAGCAGGTAAATTATCTCGTTTTACCTCTGCAACCACCGCTCCGGCTCCATCCGCATCAAACTGATAAACCATCACACGATCGAAGTCCGTCATTCGATGAATTTCAACAGCAGCAGCTTGCAGAAACTCAGTCAGGTCGGAGACTTGTCGCAATTGCGCGATCGCGTTCTTGGTGCGGGAATGAATTTGAAAGTGCCTAATTTCAGGTTGAGCTAGTTCCAACTCCAAGATCAGCACGGATTCTGCTCGGTAAACGGTTCCATCAAAAGCGCGATCTCTGCTCTCAATGCGAAGTGAGAGTTTGCTAGAGCCGTTCGGACTCAATGACTCTAGTTCTTGTCGAATTTCTGCGATCGTTGCCGCGTCCAGCAGCATCTCTAGCGAGTGATTCAGCAACTCTTGAGGTGTCACCTTGAAACATTCCTGAACGTTGGCGCTAACTTGCAGCACGAGCAGTTCCGGCTCACTCAACGCCAGTAGAATGCCGTAGGGCTGAATCGAACCCGAAATATAAACGGGTTCGAGGGCAACTTCGCTCCGATCGCCCTTGCTGGATTCAAATTCACTCATAAAAGTGACTCATCATTGCGTGAGTGTAGCAGTACACCCGCTCAGAATTGTAACGAAAACATTGCGATTAGTTAAGTGATGTGAAATGGCTCGATATAGCCGTTAAACTATTAAGCAAATCTAAAGATTCTCGATTTTCGCTGAGTCATTGTTAAATCAATACTGAATTATTATTAAGGGAGTATGGGCAATGCTAATTAGTTCCTCAACGCTGCGCTTGATCTGGACTACGGTTGAAGAAGCTTCGCCTAGCGATTTGCTAAGTTTTTCAGATACTGCGTTGGTTAAACTGCTTTTGCAGCAAATTTCTAGAAAGATTTTACTCGGTGGCGAAGAGGTTTGCGCGTTGTATGACTATTTGGGTTCAAAAATGTCGTTAATTCGCGATATTGCTGAATCACGACTACTGGAAGAGAACTTCTCGATCGAGCATTCACCCTTGAAACTAGCAGAAGTCGTGGCAGCAGTGGCATGAACGTTGCCCCCTGCTAACGACGGATCATCTGCCACTTCTGATCACGAGGCTCTCAATCCTGGTGAGACGCTTAAGAATCTCAGTTCAAGTGAAAAGTGGGAAAGGACAAACGACTTTCACAACTGAATTTCCTCATCGAACGGCAGAAGACGAGGTGAATTTCAGCGATCGTCAACGGTTGATTTAGACAACCATTACAGCATTTGCAGAGGAACAGGTTGAGTTGGAGGTGGAAAAGTCGCATCTAGCATCGCAAGTTCTTCTGGGCTGAGATCGAGATCTAAGGCAGCATAATTTTGCTCAATATGCTCAATCCGACTCGCTTTCGGAATCACAATTACATTCTCTTGATGCAGTAACCAAGCAATTGCAATTTGCGCTACTGTAACATTGCGTTCTTGAGCGATCGTTTGAAGACTACGGTGATGCAATAATCTTCCTTGCTCGATCGGTGAATACGCCATGATAGGAATCCGATGCTGACGACACCAAGGAAGCAAGTCCCACTCAATTCCACGTCGCGTTAGATTGTAAAGCACCTGATTGGTTACAATCTCGTTTCCGCCCTTGAGTGCTGCCGCTTCCTGCATATCTTCGGTGTCGAAATTACTCACACCATAGCTGCGAATTTTGCCTGCTTGTTGCAGTGTTTGAAATGCCTCTAAGGTCTCAGCTAACGGAACAGCCCCGCGCCAGTGCAGTAGATAAAGATCCAAGTAGTCTGTTTTCAATCGTTTAAGGCTACACTCACAAGCAGCAATCGCTCCACGCTTCGAGGCATTGTGTGGATAGACTTTACTCACAAGAAATATTTCAGCACGTCGATCGACGATCGCTTCAGCAATAACTTCTTCTGCTCCGCCTTCGCCATACATTTCGGCAGTGTCAATCAGAGATAATCCCAAATCTAGCCCATGTCTCAACGCTGCAACTTCGGTTTGAAAATCCCGCTTGTTCTCCCCCATTTGCCAAGTGCCCATCCCCAGAACGGGAATCGTTTGTTTAGAGAGCAGTTCGAGTGTTTGCATTGTAAGAATTAGTTCGATCGCTAGTTGAGGGCGAGTGACTGCGTTTTCTCAACAAAAACGACTTTACTTAACTGTATCTAGATTGGCGATCGACATGATCACCCTGAAGTAAGAGGCATTTCTTTCTGATTGTCACTAGTCTAATTGCATTATTGAGGAATGATTCATGACAGACAGTAGTGTAAAAAAAGTTGATGCACAGTTCTCACCCACAGGCGGCATGGGGCAGAGATATCTCGCCTCTGGTAAAAGTGTTGCAATGCGCTTATGGGAGAACGAGCAACCTGCGGATGCCAAGCCCAACACACAGCGCGACTACGAAACGGTGGGCTATGTCATTAGCGGCAAAGCAGAGTTGCACCTTGAGGGGCAAATGGTACTATTAGAGCCAGGACAGTCGTGGGTTGTGCCAAAAGGCGCATCTCATACCTATAAAATTTTGGAAGCCTTCACCGCCGTCGAAGCGACCAGTCCACCTGCCCAAGTTCACGGGCGTGATGAATCCTAGGCAATCCAATCCTTGCGATTAGCTAGGTTTAAGCAGAAGAACAAGACTCTAAATTTCAGAGTTGGCGACACTTTGAGCAATTACAATCTGTCTTGCAATGCACGTAGAATGAAATTGTGAGGAGCTAAATATTCAAATGCGGCTCGCGATTTAGCACAAGCTTGTTGGAATGCTTCATCGGACAAACTATCATGAAACTTTCGGACAATGCTTCCAATCTTATGGGATTCTGCTAAGGGAACTAGTACACTAAACTCGCGCCAATCTCCAAAATTGTTTAGACTAGGTAGCTGCACATTTGTATCAATGATAATAGGAATGCGACCAGCCGACATTGTTTCATAAAGTCGATAGGAATAGTTTTCAGTCCCGCGAATACAGACCGTATAAGCGTTATTTTGAATATTCTGAATATACTCTTCTTTAGCCCGTTTTCCCTCCTCGGCAGTTTGGGTAAAGTGAGCTGTTTTTCTTGTAATAAACGAAGTCTTTAGCTCAGGTGAGCTGCTTGCTTCATTCAGTACTCGCTCACGCAGTCGTCGCGCAAACACTTGACGTAGCCCTAAATACATAGCGCAATTAACGTGCTGATTGCACATTATGCTATTGGTGATGAAGCCTGGAATTGGTACGGGACTAAGAAGAGCATTTAACCGCCCTGGATAGCGTGCTGCTCCAACAAAACCAACGGTCGGCTCTACGGGTTTTGGAATTGGTGTCACTTCACTTCCAAAATCATAAAGCCAACTGGGAGTTGGAATCGTACTTTCGCTCATCGTAGAGCGATACGTTGATAGCATAAAAACAACTTCGCCCGGTCTCGGAAAATATTCGAGTCCTGTTGTTAATATAGGAACTCGTCCAGATGCTAATACCCGATTCTTCAACTTTAAGACTTCATCAAACCTTCCCACATAAATATAATCCTGAATCGGATTTGGTATCACGACAACACGACCTGCCTCTGTCAAGTGCTTGAACTTATGAACTCTGACAGAATTATTAAGCTTATCCCGAAGTAGATTCCAAAACATTAGTTGTGAATCTGTATCAGGTGCACTGAGGTGCATCAGGATGGGATGTGGACGAGCACCTTCAAGGATAAAATTTTCAGGAACCCAAACATCAAGTGGAGATTCTAACAATTGATTCAAAATCGCTCTCCTCTAACTTTTTACTTTCAAGATCGCAACTTGCTTAAACCAATCAGATAGAAAACAAATACATTGTTTCTTCGCGATTAATGCAAATGAAAATCGTCTAAGTTCGCTTTGTGGATTTCATTAATCTTGATGAAACGAGATAGCATTCCATCAGGAGGCGCAAAGTATACTTCCATCAATTTCTCCGGATCTTGTTTTCCACCTCCACCTTTCTTAATCAAATCAGCAATAAAAACACAGTACTCGCGTCTTAGCTGATTGATCCGTTTGAGCGTTTGCTCTCGAATCAACTGGGGATCAGGCGGATGGTTTTTCCAGTACTCAACTGCCTGAGAGATCGCTTCTGGCTCCGGTGGAACAATCAGCGCGTTATCTTGATTAAAAAATTCCTCTCTTCCACCTTTGCTAGGGGTGCTAACAACTGGAATACCGCAAAGCATATATTCGCAGGATGCCAACATTGCTCCTTCCACTGCTGAAAGGCACAAGCCTGCGTAAGACTGGTTATATTTTTGCGCTAGCTCTTGACGTGGGAGAAACTCGCGATTGAAATCAGCGTGCTTAAGCTCCGGACAAAAGGTATGTAGATCACCACCGTACGAAATGATCATTAGCTTCTCTATCTTTTGCGCCAATGCGTGCCGCTTGAAGGGAGCGAGTTGAGCAGTGTATATAGCATCGTAAATCTTCGGTTCCTGCTGCAGTTGATAAAGATGTTCATTGATATAGATGCTGACGGTAGACTTTGTGCCTCGCATTAAAAATCTTTTCCTGACAACATCTTCATCGGCGGCATTCACAATTAAGTAGTGAGACCTGCCTTGCAAGGCGTGAATTGTTTGCTTCATTCGGTACCGCGCCATGCGATGCCAAGGAACACCCCAACCACCAATGTGCTCAAGGAGATACTTAGGACGAAACCAAGAGGGTAAAGAGTCGATGTGTTCTGGTTTATTAGGATTGAGTACCTCGTTAGCGATCCCCTTGTAGAACTTGCTGCTAGCCTGGAAGGAAACAATCAAGGGTTCGGTACTCAGGATGTAGAAACCATGAAATAGCATTGTCTGCGTCCTTAAGAAATAGTTGCTTTTGTGCGATCGACATCTAGAAGCTCTTTGAAAAGAGCGGTGTACTGATCAGCTTGCCGTTCAAGCGTGAAATCCTGTTCGGCTTTTTGGCGAGCACGATCGCACAATTTTTGATGGCGCTCTGAATTCTGCAATACCCAGACAATTCCCTGCGCCAAGTCATCCACATCAAACGGCTGGGCTAGGTAGCCGTTCTGCTGATGTTCAATCAAATCTGGCATTCCACCAATCTCGAAACCAACGCATGGTGTCCCGCAACTCAATGCTTCAAGTACCGTGTTCGGAAGATTGTCTTGAAGCGAAGGAGCAACAAATACATCTACTGCTGCATAAACAAGCGCCAGCGAAACATCATCATTGAAGCGACCTAAATAATGAACTTTAAACTTCTGCTCAAGCGATCGATAACTTGGTTTGGCTGACCCAAACATCACTAGCTCAATTTCGTCGCTGTGCTCAGTTGTGCCCAATCGCATTAAAGCTTGTTCAAGCAAAGCAAATCCTTTACGAGAATCTTCTAGTAAAGCAGCGCCAAACAAAACGAGCTTCTTGTCTTGCCGGAGATTGAGCCACTGACGTGCCAGTGTGCGATCGCAGGGCTTATAGGTGCGAATATCTAAACCATTTGAAATCACTTCTACCCGCGTATTCTGAAACAGTGAGCTTGCGCGGGCGCACTTTGCTAACCAAGAACTTGGAGTAACAATGGTTAAATTCACATCCTTCCAAGCTCTGGCTTTGCGTTGCAGTACCCAACGAGATAAGTCGCGATCGCGATCGCTCTGGAGTTGCGGACAAGAACCACACAGCTTCGTGTAGCGATCGCAGTCTTCTGTATAGTGACATCCTCCGGTAAATGCCCACATATCATGCAGCGTCCACACGATTGGTTTCCGAAATTTTGATACCGTTTCAACTTTTAGGAAGCCTTTACACGTCCAGTGCAAATTGATAATCTCTGGATTCAGTTTCGTAACGGCATTTGCAACTCGATCGGGAACCCATTGGGGTGAGAATAATGCTTTGCTAGAACGGGAGTAGCGCTTCAGTACAAGAGTATCAGTATGCTCAGTTAGCTTCAACTTCGTTACTACTTTGCTAAAACTGCTCGAAGAAGTAAAAACAGCTTGATCATCGCTCGCTTTGGCTTGTACCAACATTTGAGAATTGATACCAACTGTCTGAAAGCCCTGGTGCAAACGGTAGGCAGCCCGCGCTGCCCCCCCTTCAATATCAGACGTACTTATTAACAGAACTTTCATCTGAAACCTTCTAACACAACGATGAACAGAATCTCGATTCTCCAGGACGTATATCAGAGCGCTGAAGTGTTGGCTCGTAGTATTCCTGCTGCTTTCATTCCTTTGATCAGCTTTGCTTTTACTCGCTCAGGTAGCGATGGATAGTAATTGAACATTGTTGTTTGAATGAGATGATCAGCTTGGGCATCACGAATCACAAACGGTGGATGTTTTAGAGGAAAACTCAATGGTTCAGTGGAACGGTGCAAACACTGATTGTCTTTATCTGTGTGAGTTGCGTCTGAGCCAGAACCAATGTTTGAGACTAAATTTACGGATGGGATGATGCTCAAACCATTCTGAACCCAGCAGCTAAACAGCCACTGAAAATCCCAGCAGTCCAAGTTTCCGTCGTAAACAAACTGAAGTGATTTTGTCCAATTTCTAGCTAGACGCTCATCGAAAAGAATGTCCTTCAGATACCCTAATTCTTTGATTTCATTCCAGTGTTTCATTTCTAAATCAAATTTTTCCCACGATCGCTTCCAGGTAGCCCATCCCCAAGCAAGCGTGTAACGTGAGAAAAAGTAGCTGTATTCTGAACGCTGCACATTAGGATGATAATTATTGCCAGAAACATGCATCACTCTTTCGTCAGAACGATACCTATCTAACATTTCTTCACAGAAACGAAAGAAGCTTGGCTCTGGTATACAGTCGTCTTCTAGAATAATCGCCTCGTCCACTTGATCAAATGCCCAGCTTATTCCTTGAGCTGGAGAGAGTGCACATCCTAAATTCACATCCGAGTATTTTTTCAATACTTCGCATTTCCAGTCGATTTGTTCAACAATTAAACGAGTAGCATTGCACAGTTCACTCTCACCGGGTCGATCAGGGCGAGGACCGTCAGCAACAACCAAAAGTTTAGAGGGCTTTGCTTCCCGAATAACCTCAAGGATTTTTTGAGTCTTTTCCGGTCGATTGAAAATGATTAGTACGACTGGGGTTTTCATTTTACACTTGGCTTCAAGAAAGCGTAAGTTAATTGATTCGGAGTCAAAAAGCGTCCAGAGACTTTATTCCGTCAAGCGCAAGGAGATCCGGTCGGATTTACAAGAAATTTTTATAGCAACAACTTTTCTATCATCGTTTCCTGATTTGAAAATCAGCGGTAAAACCGATTTCTAAACATCTTCTTCAAATTCAGTTGCTCTCGTTGAACGAAGAGAATTTAGCGTAATCGTCATATAAAGCTGTTACTCTAAGAGCCACATTTTCATCTACGATCGTTCGGAATGGTTTGATGTTTAACCGTACTAAAGTCATTACGTACAATATCCAAATGTAGTTCGATCCTAAAAGCTGCGTTTCAGAAATATTCGCCATTACTAAATAGACTAGTAGCAAAATAGGCAGAATCTCGTCCGAAGACTTGCGTTGAGCAAAGTGGCGAATCGCTTGAATAAATCCAGCTAAAAAAGAAATGCTAAACAGTAGAAGCCCAATTATTCCTAAACATAGCGCCAAATCTAGAAAGCCATTGTGTCCATTAGGTGGAACAAAGCCAGAGGCGTTAAGAATTCCATTAGCAGGATTAAGTGAGCCGCGCCAAGCCTGCCAAAATCCATTAAGGCTGTATCCCAAGAGCGGGCGCTGTGATAGCAATCTTTCAATCAATTGAGGCCAAAATTCTGTGCGCCCCGTCAAAGTCGCATCTCTACCTAAAAGATTAAATATTAGCGGTATATAAGTGTTTAAGCCTACTACTAATAAAATAGTGATAGAGCAATATAATAAAATAAGAATGGGAGCTAATCTTCCCATCTTTTTCAAAACTTTTAATAGCCCAACCAGCGATACTAAGGTTAAGCAAGTGATGATAGCTTGAGCAGAGTTTGTAAGAATTAATGTTATGAGCAGTATTAAAATAATACCGATCGTCTTTAGGCGATTTTTACGCTGATCAAGTAAGAGAGAAAACCAAAGCGCGATCCCCAAAGCCATACAAGTTCCCAGTCTAATCGGAAAAGGAAGAATTCCTGTTAAACCTTTCTCACCGAATGCTAGAGACGGAGCCACTGCCGCTGAAATAACACTAGTTAAAGCTGCAACTAGTGTCACCAAACGTAGCAGTTTTGCTAATTCACTCCAGCGTAAATCCTTCACCATATGCGCTGAGAGCATACTGACGAAAAAGAGTACTAACCCTGAACGCAAACATAGAACAGGAGTCTCTGACCAAGCTGTAGACAGAACTGAAAAGATAAGAAAAAGTCCCAGAAATGGATTTTTAAATAGAAGCAATAGGCTCTCGAAAAAATCTGAAAACCATGAGCTTAGTATTAAAACAAAAAAGCTGTAGACAGCAAATTGTAAGATCGCTGAACTAATCGTCTTGTCAAAGCCAGCAAGGGCTTCAGGGTAAAGAAAAACAAAGGGAGGAATTGTAAGATTAAGTCCCGTAAATAGAAATAGAAAAACTGTGATTCGTCGCAGATAGAATTGATTATCTCCTTTGGCTGCGATGCGACATCCTAATAGCAAAGCAATAATACCGATCGCAATTAGGATTGGCAAAACGGCGGGATTGAAGACCAATTGCCTCATAAGTATCACTAACTCTGAAAGTATAATTTGATGCTAGTCTGTCTCTTACTTCTAGTATTTGCACCATTTCTGTTTTAGAGGAGCCGTCTAAAGCTGAATGCTGTTCCTCTATCTACTCAGGAGCAGGGTCTCGCGTCCGGAGAACTTCATACTAAGCTTTCTCTCTTTACCAACTCTTTAAAGAGTCTTTGAACTAGGGTCAAGGTGTGATTCAGTATCACTGTCTCTTTTCATATCGAGCCTACTGCGCCAAAACACGGATGACTTCACAGGTTTATCCTGAGGAAAGCTTTTTTGCTTGTAATCTCTGTTTAGATGCCGATGTGCGCTTTATCGGATTGCAGAAATAAAAAGCGAATTGAGCCTTTTACATTGTGAAACCTCATGAAACTGCTTGCTTCTTAGTTGTAGAAGTTGAATGAAAATTTTTGAACTGATGAATTCAAGGAAATTTGACGTTGTGAAGACCAATAAGAAGACCACGATCAAGAGCGAAATGAATAATCTTCGTGTTGCTTGGGTATATCCTTCTATTGTCTTCGGTGCATACTGGCAACCTGTTATCCAAGAGTTCTTGAAGCGGTTCAGCCAAACCATCTTTTATACAGGTCAAACTTGGCCAGATTTTGATCCTGAAGATCCTGGTGTTTCAGCATTTAGAGTGGTTGGCAATACTCAGTATGTATTAACAAAAGGAGATAGCAAAGGTTACGACAGAGGTTTTATTTATGCTTCTCCAAAAATTATCTTTCCACTGCTTAAATTTAGACCGCACGTTATCTTTGCAAGTGCATTTTCTATTTGGACAGTATTAGTACTTCTTTTCAAGTTTATAACAAGATGGCAAGTGATTATTATTTATGATGGTAGCTCTCCAAATACTGAATTTCGAGATTCATTCATTCGATCTCGTTCACGCAAAATTATGGCGCGGTTTACAGATGCTTTTGTTGCAAATAGTCAGGCGGCGGAATCTTACTTGATCGAATCATTAGGCGTTGAGCGCGATCGAGTCTTTACTACAACTTACTTAGTGCCAGACACAAACGCTCTAATCAATGAAGAAGTGATCAATCAGCCCCTTGATTTTGCTACAGGGCATCCAACCTTTCTCTTTGTTGGTCAAGTCATTCCTAGGAAGGGAATCCAGGTACTTCTAAAAGCCTGTGTTCTCCTGCGAGAACGAGGGTATGAGAATTTTAGCCTGGTTATTGTTGGTGATGGTGAAGAACGGCAGAATTTAGAGGATTTAGTTCAGAAACATGATTTGTCAAGACAAGTTTTTTGGGCAGGATGGATTCACTACAACCAGTTAGGCTCCTACTTTCAAAACTCAGATGTTTTTGTTTTTCCATCGTTAGAGGATGTTTGGGGAATGGCTGTACTTGAGGCAATGGCTTTTGGTAAGCCAATCCTTTGCTCGAGATCAGCAAATGCCTGTGAAATGGTGATGCAAGACAAAAATGGCTATGTTTTTGATCCTCAAGATCCCGTAGAACTCGCTGATATGATGGCTGAGTTTATTAAAGAGCCGAGTCGGATCGCAACTATGGGCGCAGCCTCTCGTCAAATTATTTCCTCACATACCCCAGCAAAGGTTGCTGAATCGATGACAGAGATAATTCTCAAAGTCATGAAGTAATACCAAATCTCTGAATACTCGCTACAAATCTTGGTAAAGACGCGATTAGGAGCTTCGCTGCACCGAAGGTGTTCGCGTCTTTACGAGGGTACTGATGGGTAGCAGGACTTTTGAGAATTGGTATTAGATCTATCACCTACCTTGATTGAATCAATTCCTAATTGCAATGCTTTACAGTCTTAGGGGATTATTACTGCTTGGATTTGGCAGAGATAGTGTTAACTGAAACTGGAATTAATTAAAAATTGCGTGAAGCTAATAGCTTATGTGTTATGCGCTAAGGTTTTTATCTTATATTGAATAGCGTTGTGCTACCTACTTGTCTGCTTCAGGCATCTCTCTATCCGCTACGCTTCGATCGATTTAGATTGCTAACACAGCTTCTTCTACCTTCGTAAACCGAAAATTAGTGAGAATCTTTCTGCGTAACTCAGGTGTGTTTTCTACCTAATTCTCAAACTGTCTCCTGAAACCACTAGAAAGAAATGACATTTACAATACTTGGGCGACCTCCTATCTTTGTACGACTTTTTTATTGCTCTAATGTTTCAGTTTTGCGATCGTAGTTTGTGTTGCTCTAGATATGAAGCATCACGTTTACCTTAGCAATTCGGTTCCTCAATGAACTAAATTTTTAGGTTTCCAATAGCATAGCTAAACAGGAAAATTCGCTTCATCTAATCTAATTGTCTATTTCCTACAAGAGACATTTTTCAAATTAAACAGTGCAGAAATCGTCAAGAGAAGGAATTACATGGTTGAACAAATTACCTACCACAATCAGCTACTTGCTCTAATCGTTTCTCAGAAATTCGATCATCCGGGAGTTCACTTCTTTACCCCGAATGAGCTATCTCAACAGCTAGCCTATATGCGTCATCCAGTCGGCAAAATGATTACGCCTCACGTTCATAACCCTGTTTTACGCGAAGTGCAACACACCCAAGAAGTTTTGTTTATCAAACGGGGTAAGCTTCGCGCAGACTTCTATAACGACCAACAGCAATATCTAGAAAGCCGCATCTTAGAAGCAGGAGATACCATTCTCTTAGTGACAGGAGGGCATGGTTTTGAAGTAATCGAAGAAATCGAAATGCTTGAAGTGAAGCAAGGTCCATACGTTGGGGAGCAAGATAAAACCCGTTTTGTGGGTATCGCTGCAAGTCAAGCCAAAGTTGTTGGGATTAAGTCGTAATGAATCCGATTCCAGTTAACGAACCACTACTCGATGGTAATGAGAAGAAATACTTACTTGAGTGTATTGAAACAGGCTGGATTTCTTCTGAAGGACCATTTATTAAACAGTTTGAAGAACAGTTTGCTGCTCGTGTAGGACGTAAATATGGTATTGCTGTCAGCAATGGCTCGGTAGCACTCGATGCAGCAGTAGTCGCACTAGGAATCAGTAAAGGCGATGAGGTAATTCTACCGACTTTTACGATTATTTCTTGTGCCGCAGCGATCGTTCGAGCAGGCGCCACTCCTGTCGTGGTGGATTGCGATCCAGTCACTTGGAATATGGATGTCAGCCAGATTGAGGCAAAGATTACGCCTCGTACCAAAGCGATCATGGTCGTTCACATCTATGGATTGCCTGTTGATATCGATCCGATTCTTGCTTTGGCAGATCAGTATGGATTGCAAATCATTGAAGATGCAGCAGAAATGCATGGTCAAACCTATAAAGGACGACCCTGTGGTAGTTTTGGCGCAATCAGTACCTTTAGCTTTTACCCCAATAAGCACATTACAACGGGCGAAGGTGGAATGCTGGTTACAAATGATCCAAAACTTGCAGATCGCTGCCGCTCTCTCCGCAATCTATGCTTTCAACCTCAAAAGCGCTTTGTGCATGAAGAATTGGGCTGGAACTTTCGGATGACCAACTTGCAAGCCGCTCTTGGGGTTGCTCAGTTGGAACGGTTGGATGAATTTGTGACGCGCAAACGCCACATGGGGCAACGATACACAGAACTCATCTCTAACATCCGCAGCTTACAATTGCCCTTACCTAAAACGGCTTACGCTGAAAACATTTATTGGGTATATGGGCTGGTTTTGAAGCAGGATGTACCCTTTGACGCTAAAGAAGTAATGCAGCGATTAGGCAGCTATAAAATTGGGACTCGCCCGTTTTTCTGGTGCATCCATGAGCAACCCATATTGCTAAGAATGGGATTATTCAACGGTATATCTTGCCCGATCGCAGAAAAGATCGCACGTCGTGGTTTCTATGTTCCTAGTGGTATGGCTTTGACGGACGAACAAATTGAGCAAGTTACTGTTGCATTAAAAGAAGTGATGGCATGATCACTATCTCAATTGTGAATTTTTAGAGGAAACAGAAGATGAGTGTATTTGGTAGTTATGCCCGTTACTATGATCTACTTTATCGCGATAAGGACTATGTGGGAGAGGCACAATTCATTCATCGATTAATTCAAACTCATGCACCTGATGCCCAAAATGTTCTAGAACTAGGCTGTGGTACTGGGAGCCATGCAGTACTGCTAGCAAAAGAAGGATATCAGATTCATGGAGTGGATTTTAGCGAGGAGATGTTAGAAAAAGCGAGCGATCGCCTTTCCCAACTTCCTACAGGTTTAGCTTCCCGGCTAAAATTTACCTGTGGAGACATTCGCCAAATCAAACTGAACCAAACTTTTGATGTTGTCCTTTCCCTGTTCCATGTCATCAGTTATCAAACAACAAATGAAGACTTGCTAGCAGCTTTCGCTACAGTTAAACGGCACCTAAAGCCTGGTGGAATGTTTGTTTTCGATGTTTGGTATGGTCCAGCGGTGTTGAGCGATCGACCTACACTTAGAGTAAAGCGACTAGAAGACGAAACTATCAGTGTTACTCGAATTGCAGAACCAGTAATTTACCCTAATGAGAACCTGGTGAACATCAATTACCAAGTGTTTATAAAGGACAAATCTAACAGCTTTGTTGATGAAATTCATGAAGTTCACTGTATGCGATACTTATTTCATCCAGAAGTCAGCTTATTATTAAACAATGCTGGCTTAAAAATTCTTGATGCCCAAGAATGGATGTCGGGTAACACGTTGGGCTTTGATACATGGGGTGCTACGTTTCTAGCGCTTAACTCTCTTTCGCCACATTAGCAGAAAAAAAGTGCTTGTGCTTTAGAAGTTTTATTCGCTGTCATTTTCAAACTCCTAAAGCTTATCGGCGACTTGCAAGCGATGAAGAATACTTGCACTACCTGCATCGAGACCAAAGGCTTTTTTGACGGCAATTGTATCAATGGTATCGACTGCCAGTGAGCAGTCGATACGCGAGGTTTACCATCTTTTATGTACTGCACAAGAGCAACCGTTACTGAGTTAAGACATGAAAAAAAAAAAGGAAAGTTATTGCTAATTAGCCCATTTCCTAATAATCAGGGCATGTATCCTCATTTGCGAGACGTGATTGATGAATTATCTGAACACTATACGATCGACTACTTCTACAAATATGAAAGAGGCTTATCATTGGAAGACAAATTTTCGTTCTTGAAGGAAGATTTTTACAAATTACTGTATCACTTGGCGAAAGACATTTTTGGACTATTGCGCCGAAGGGTATTTGAACAATATGACACCATTATAGCGATCGACAATTTGCCATATGTTGTGACGGCATTAATTTTTCAGCGAACGGTAGTGCTATGGAGCCATGATTTTGTAAGCCATGATCAGCCCAAATCTGCAACACTAATTTATAAACTAATCGCAAAACTAACAAAACAAAGACTTGTTAGAGATGGGAAAATAATTATTCAAGACAAAGAACGATTACATGCCTTCTTGAAGAGCATCGAATGTGATGAAGTGGATGTTGAAGCTTTCTACTTGCCAGTGTCATTATTACCAATAAAAAATTCTGAAGACTCTCGCCATAATATTAATTCAGACAAACCTGTATTAATGCAAATTGGAGGAATTAATGCTGGAGGATCAAGGAGCGATCAGCTAATAAAGTATTATCAGAACTATACGAATAAATTTTCTCTGTTTTTTCATGGTTTTGTGACTGATGAAATTTATGAACTGATATTTAATCTTGAGAATATCCCATTAATTTCGTCTTGCAGCGTTCGTCCTGCTCAACTGTCTCAAATAGTTCGATTTTGTGACATTGGCTTTATTAGTTATGCAGGTGGAGACATAAATTCTTACTACTTGTCAACTGCCTCAGGGCAGCTAGCAGGGTTTCTAAAGTGTGGTAAACCAATTATTGCTATTGGTGAGACGGATTTGCACGGATATTTAGAGAGAAATAAAATTGGTATCTCTATCAAATCATTTGATGACTTGGTCTCGGCAATTCAAATAGTCCAGCAAAGCTACAGCTACTACTCTGAGAATTGTGCGAAGATGTTTGATGATGTCTACAATCTGAGAAACTATACTCGTCGACTACTTACTTACCTTAAATAGAATAATAGTAATGACTATCACATCCCCACAAGTGCCAGGACAACTCTCCAGAGCAGTGAGATGGAATGCGAATGTTAGTATATTCTGACTGCAAACCCAGAATTTCAAAGTCTACTTCAATCGTTATCTCATCGGGGATGTGAAATGCGATCTCTTCGTCTGCCTCAAATCGCTTGTCGTACAACTTGCCTTCACGGGCGTTGCTCAACACCAACACTCGCTTGTTTTGTGTCTACAGCGGCAAAATGCTTATGAGTGTGTCGCCGCCTCTTTCCGGAATAGTTAAGCGTTTGTCGTTCTGCATCTTGTGGGCGTTGAATGGGTCGTTCAGTTCCGTCAATCATCACTCACTCAACACCTGGAAAATTTCCACACAGTCTATCAGCTAAACCTTCAACATCAAGCTGCTCAAAACATACGGATTTTGAAGCCTACCTTAGTAGAAAGTAAGGAAGCCTACTAACTAGAAATGCGTTTTCGCTATGACACAAACTAGCATTGCTGTATTACTTACGTGCTACAACCGCAAGCAGAAAACTCTAGATTGTCTAGACACTCTGGCTCAACAGTCTCTTTTAGAGGGCATCAAGCTCAGCATTTATTTAGTTGATGATGGCAGTACTGATAAGACGAGCGAAGCCGTTCAACAGGCATATCCACAAGTCAATCTACTACAAGGAGACGGAACCCTATTTTGGACAGGCGGTATGCAGTTGGCATTTTCAACCGCAACTCGCGATCGACACGATTTTTATCTTTGGCTGAATGACGACACCTTGCTTTATCCAACCGCTCTCAAAACGTTGCTCGAAACGTTTCATCAGGTTGCAGAACAAGGAACGTCGTACACGATCGTAGTCGGTTCAACTCAAGATCCACAAACTAAAGAGTTCACTTATGGTGGAGTGCTGAAGGGTCGATGGTTTCATCCCTGCCAATTTCGCTGGGTAAAGCCGATCGATCAACCGCAGCGTTGCGACACCATGAACGGGAATTGTGTTTTAATTCCGCATGAAGTTGTTGAGTTAGTGGGTGGACTAGATTTAGTTTTTCGTCATTATGCTGCTGACTTTGATTATGGGTTGCGTGCTAAACAGAAAGGCTGCACACTTTGGATTGCTCCAGGTTACATGGGTACCTGTGACTACAATCATCCAAGATTACGAAAGCAGACTACTAAATCTGAATTAAGCGACCAGATCAAAAAGTTGGAGCAGCCCAAAGGAATAGCGACTGAGGATGCCATTTTGCATCCTTTTTGGGAGTGGAAAACATTTACAGAACGGCACGCTGGTTTGCTTTGGCCTATCTACTGGCTTCTGCCATATCGGAGAATGGTTTGGATGACCTCGTTTGGTAAACGCAAAGAACAGAGTGCTTAGAGTTAGAGAGTGATATGCCCTGCTGTGCAAGCTAGTTGAGGTAGGGCTATCTGAGCAGTTGTAGAGAAGCGCCCCACTCGACATCTTTACTCCCTGAGTACAGCAGACTAATGTGCAAGCTCAGACGTGTTTTTGGCAACTTGCTCAGCGTGCTTTTTGATCTGCTCAATTTCAGAACTCGATAACTTAAAACAAGCTCTTTGCGGCACTACATCTTTTTCAAAATCTTCGCAACAGATACTCTGGTAATTGAATTGAAGCTGAGCCGAAATCGATCGATACATCAATGGCACATAACTCTTCGCAAATAGCTCATAAATAACAGTTTCCTTAGCAGCAAATGCAAGATTAGCAAACCCAGCTCCATGCACTCCAACAATCATCCGCGCGTTGGCAAACAAAGTTATTTGATCTTTTACAGATAAGTCTGCAAGTCGGTAGGATTGAAATCCGAGGGGTTTCAACGCATGATAGAATTCGCTCTCGTTTAGCAGACGACGAGCGTTTACGCTATCTCCTCTCTCAATGTAAACAAACGGGGAGAATGTTGTATTAGAAGTGTGTTTCAGGAAAGTTTTTTGGAGAAAGTTCAGAACCCAAGAAGGGACTTGATCCGCATTGTTATTTGGGTGAGATGATGCAAAGCAATAGTCTGCTGAGAGATATGGAAAATCCTTGCTCGATATCACGGACTCTGCTTCAATACCTAGCATCGCTAAGGTTTCTTTTTGAAATTCATGTGTATTTTCAGGAACGTAGTATTTGATCTTGACCTTGCCCGCAACTACTCTATTGATTAATTCTAATCGAGGTAAAGAGTCGAATAGCCAGTGGTAGTAATTGTAGTTTCCGCCGCCGCCGGTTAATAGACTAACAACGCCTCCTTGAACTTTGTGTGGTATGTGTAGGGGAAGCGTCTTTTTAAGAAGGAAAAAGTTTTCCTCATCCGACATCACATCTCCATCAAAATATTGCCAAGATACAAGTGGCACGAGCTTTCGATCAACAGTGATGCTGATATTATCAATCCGATTCGTAAAAATTCTTCCATGAGGTACTTCTGCCACAGTATAGGAAGCTTCATCTAAACTGATGCTGTGGAGTTTTACCTCTATATCATCCGTAAGTGACAGTAGTTGATTAGGTGCAAATAGGATTGACAAGAGTTTCCCGTAGAATCTCCTAACGAGAACAAATGGCAGTCGGAGTAGCTTTTTTGGCAACAGCTTCATAGTCTTAGGTCTTTCTATTTAGTTACTTGAACATTTCGATCACACAATTCCAGCCAATAGAAGTTAAAGAATTTTGCAAATTAAATCTCTAACGATTCCAGTATTAACCTTCCAATTAAGCCTTTTCGTGTACTCATCAAAGGAAGACGCTGCTAATTCCCTGTATTTTTGATGATCCTTAAATAGGTGAAAAATGTAGTCTGAGTACTCTGAAGTCTCAGCATCCAGGGCAAAGGTTTTACCATTAAGATTGTCCTTAATAATTGTAGATATGCCCCCAACATTGGTTGAAATAGATGGCACAGCAAAGGAGTTCGCTTCATAAAATACATTAGGAGTACAATCAGTCCTAGTCGGCAAAATTAAGAAGTGCGACTCGCAAAATAATTGATTCAATCTTGCCATACTCCTATCATCAGACTTATCGATAAAACCTACACATTCAACAAAGTCTGTAGAAGCGCTTACAGGAGGTTGGCAGCCAACTACTACTAACTTCGTAGGGATGCCCTGCTGATTTAGCGATCGTGCGACAGCTACTGCGACATCGCCACCTTTTCTTATCCAGTCTGTGCCTAAAAACAACAATCTACATTCATCACTCGGTCTTGAATTTAATATCTTATCAACATCAGTAATGTTTCTATCTTCAGTCAGATTTGCGCCATATGGAACTACTTTGACCTTAGCAGGAGCGATTCGATAGAAATCTACTGCTGTCTTTGCCGCCCAATCTGAAGTAAAAATAACTAAACTTGCTGAGTTCATCGCATTCTGGTCTAGTAAATGACCCTGTTCGATTGACTCTTGGCAGAGATTAGTAAACTCTGGATAGAAATCAATTAAGTTTTCAAAGGTAGCATCCGCCCAAATTACTAGAGGTACTGCGCTCTGTAGGTAAGCAACTTGAGGCGTGAATAGGCTCAGAATTGCATCTGATTTAACGCACATCAATTTCTTCTCAATTTGACGTGCTAAATTTTTTGCAACAGATAACTCTCGATTGGTGTGATAGGTTTGCTTGAGAAGCTGTGTGTAGAAACGCCATTTCAAGCTAATCAGCTTGTTTCTTCTCTCTTCTACAGAAATATGATTGACGAAAGTTGAATGCTCGGAAAAGGCTTTAGACATGAAGTATGAAACTCCGCCAGCCCAGCTAGTAACAGTCGAAGAATCGAAAGGAGTCACAAAAGACAGATGAAGAGTTTCAAGCATATTTAGCATTTTCCTGATATCAGAATCCACTGGCAAACTTTGTCTGTCTAATCTCAATATCTAAAACATCACAAATATCACCGGGAGAAGCATAGGAGATTCACTATTCCTTGACTCAAGCTAGCTAACAACTTGGCTACAAAGCTTGTTCAACGTGTGTCAGCGCTTTGATAGCTAACCACGACTTCTTCATAGCTTCCCGCCTTCGCCACTTGCCCTTGCTCTAAGTAATAAACGCGATCGCAGTGCTGAATCGTGCTGAGGCGGTGGGCAATAATAATCATTGTTTTTGTGCCAGCCAGCGATCGAATTGCCTCCGTGACTAATTGCTCGGTCTCAGTATCAAGTGCAGAAGTTGCTTCATCGAGCACTAAGATTTCTCGCTCAAAGTAGAGTGCGCGGGCAATTCCAACACGCTGTCGCTGCCCACCGGACAGCCGAGCACCGCGCTCTCCAACCGAAGTTTGCAGTCCTTCTGGTAGTTGCTCGATCAGTGATTCCAACTGAGCAGAGCGCACTGCGTTTTGTAACTTCTCCTGATCAATCTCATGATCCGGCACCCCAAATGCAATGTTGCGCTCGATCGTGTCGTCGGTTAAGAAAATGGATTGTGGAATGTAACCGAGCATATTCTGCCAAGCCCGTAGATCAGTATAAATCGATCGTCCATCAACACGAATATCGCCAGCATCGGGAATCAGTAGACCGAGAATCAAGTCAACTAAAGTTGTCTTACCAGCACCCGATCGACCAATGAGCGCGATCGATTTCCCTTTAGGAATTTCTAAAGAAATTTGATTTAAGGCAGTCTGCTTAGCACGAGGATAACGGTAACTAATGTAGTGTAAATCGATTGCACTCTGAAATGGAAGTTTACGTACCGAAGCTGTAGGTAGCTCAGCGCGAGAGTATCCTTCTAACGGTTGCGACGTTGAAGCTGCTTCAGCTTCCTTCAAATTTAGGTAAAGCTTATGTAGGTTATGGCTATTGTTTTTAATTGACCCAAAAGCACCAATGAGGTGAGAGGCTGAGGGTAAAAGACGAATCGACGACAGGGCAAATATGCTCAAGGTTGGAATGAGTTGCTTTGCATCTCCACCTAGCATGATCGTTAGCGAAACGAACCCAACTAGAAATAGCATCAAAACAGCTTCTAAGATTAAGCGAGGAAGCTGGCTAACGGTGGCATAGGCAGAAGAAGCGGTAGCATATCGCTTAACTTGAAAATCTAACTGTGACTCAAAATATGCTTCACATCCAACAATGCGAGTTTCTTTAAGCCCTCCCAAACTATGATTAACAATCCGAATTACCTCCCCATACGCTTCAGAGCCTTCCTTACCCCACTGAGCAATTTGTTTACGGAAGCCTGAGTAAAAAAGAAACACGAGTAAAATTAGACCTGCGATCGTAACGGTAACAGTAAAGTTAGACAGCGCTAAAAGCGCGCCAATCAGGAGGATCAAAATTCCATTTGAGATTGCTAGCAAAATTGGCGACAGCGAACCCACACAAAAGAGATCCGTCTCCTGAACCACGCTCTGAATCAGCAATGCGGTGTTTGTTTGCAAATGAAACGTGTAAGGAACGCTCAGATAAGTGTGCAACAGTTTTCTCTGTAGATCAGCCTGGTGCTCAAAGGTGAATTTATAGATGTAGCGGAAGCTACAGTAGCTTAGGCAAAGCTTTAAACAAAAAATAGCAGCAATTCCTAAACCCACGAAAACAGTGAATTGGTTTGCTGAGATTGCTCCAGAAAGCCGATAAAGATTGATTAGCACAGGCTGACGCTGAACAATGCCAGCATCACTGACCAAAGCCATAAACGGGCCAATCAATCCAATTCCTAAGGTGTCTAGAAATGAGTTGCAAAGGAAGAGCAGTATCAGTAAGGGTAGCTGACGCTTTTTGTTACCTAATAGATAGAAAAAGTGCGCGAAATCTTTTTGCATGGTGATACGAGACGACGGAGCATAATCGAAAGGAAGAATAGGCAGAGGCTTTAGAAATGCTTTAAGAGGAAATACCGCATTTCTTTAGAAAGCCATACGAAGCTAAATTCTATACAGGCTTTTTGAGGCGATCGAATCACAACTAGCTAAGCGAACAGCCAGCTTCAGTTAGAACATAGCAATCCTCCTGTAGAATCTGCTTTACGGTACGTTACATACCTCAGTCGTTCGATCGGCAAATCAGGAATAAATTTGCTAGTTTTTCGATGCAATGGAAAGCACAATATTGAGTAGGATACTAATGAACGGTGTACTAAGTCTTCATCCAGCACGATCGCTCAGTGTAGCTTGGGTCAAAAATGCCGCCTTGATAAATTTTTCGATTGTCAAACATACCGCGATAAATGCTGATTCTTCATCGCTGACCTGGATGGAATCAAGCTTTCTCGTCATTTCTCTAGCTTAACGAAACGCGCAAGCGCTCCCAAGTCTACGTAGAGGCATCTCCGTGATTCTACTCTATGCAGACCGAACAGGCTCGTCTTCATCAAGCCTTCACAAATCCCATCCACATAAACACTAATTCCTAGTTAAGCTGAAAACATCTTATTAATTAATGGAACTTTTGACGATCGATCTCGGTCGTGTCCTCTGAAAACTGTTTACGTTATACGATTCATTCACAAGCAGTTTAAGCGGCAATGCAACTAGCGGCAAGTCGATAGACAAAATGGGTTGCCGCGTCTCGGCTGCGCTCAACGCTCAAGCGTCAAGATCTTCGTGGGCTGAGCGCAGTCGAGAGCACCAAACCCAACGTGGAACTTAATTTTGTCATCTACCGATCGCTAATTAATCTTTCACCGATCAGACTCAACTTATCAAGCGCTGTAAGTCTATGTGAAGTATTCGTATAGTTTCCTGTTACTGGCAGCGTTTGTCGTAAAGACACTTACGGAGCAATTTACCCTTTGCCTTCAAGCGACAACGTTCATTCTATGGAGTGCATTTTGTGACTTCTACCATCCCCAAACGTCCGTTATCGACCGTATGTTTTGCGATTCTGCTGTTTGGCAGCACTTGTCATTCGGCTCAGGGGGTTATACCCGCATCTGCACACCTCCCGGCTGCATCGACAAGTCCATCTGTTTCAACCAACGAAGCTTATCTCCTTGGTGCAGGCGATCAAGTCCAGATCGATATTTTTGATGCTCCAGAGTATAGCGGAGAAAAAGGCAGATTTCAAGTTCTAGTCGATGGTACGCTCAACCTGCCCTTAGTTGGAAACGTTTCTGTTAAGGGACTCACCCTGAAACAAGCAGGCAGCCTTCTGTCTCAGAAGTATTACCGCTTTTTCAAGCGTTCTTTGGTCACGGTGACTCTGCTCGCGCCTCGACCGCTATCCGTCACGATCGCGGGAGAGGTCAATCGCCCCGGTTCCTACTCGGTTTCACTGATGCCGCAACAGCAAACCGCGCAAACTCCAGCAACCGGAATGCAGTTCCCAACCCTAACCAGTGCCTTAAAACTGGCAGGCGGTATCACTCAGGCGGCGGATGTGAAACAAATTCGGGTTCGACGATCGCAGCCAGGTCGCCCGGATCAAATCATTGCGCTTGATCTGATGCAATTTTTGCGTACGGGAGATCGCACTCAGGATTTAGTGTTGCGCGATGGGGACTCGATCCTAATTCCAGCCGCAGCGACGATTAATTTGACCGAATCAACCCAGTTAGCAGATGCCAACTTTGCAGCAGACCAATCTCAGCCAATTCCGATCGCGGTAGTTGGCGAAGTTTTTCGTCCGGGGTCTTACACAGTGACGGGAAATACTAGGGCTGGAGCCGCTGGCGTACCCGGTACTTCTCAATCGACTGGAAGCCAGCCGACCGATCGCCCGACGGTGACAAGAGCGATTCAAATTGCGGGTGGCATTAAATCGATGGCAGATATTCGTCGCATTCAACTTCGACGATTAACCCGCGCGGGAACTGAGCAAGTCATTGATGTCGATCTGCTGAAGCTGCTTAAAGAGGGAGACTTGCGCCAGGATTCTATTTTGCAAGCTGGCGACACGATCGTAGTTCCCACAGCGAAAGGCTTAACCCCTGCTGAAGCGGCTGAAATTGCTAGTGCTAGTTTTTCTCCAGATACGATTCGGGTGAATGTAGTCGGGGAAGTGCGGCAGCCTGGAGTCGTGCAGGTTCCTCCGAATACGCCGCTGAATCAGGCGCTACTCGCAGCAGGTGGATTCGATCCCCGCAGAGCACGTAAAAATGCGATCGATCTGATTCGTCTCAATCCGGATGGAACCGTAACCAAGCGAGAAGTTCCGATTGATCTCGCTCAAGGGATTAATCCGAATACAAACCCTGCCCTACAAAACAACGACATTATCGTTGTCGGGCGCTCTGGTCTCACCAAATTTACGGATGGTGTCGGTAACGTCTTGGCTCCAGTGGGTAATCTTTTCTCAGTCTTTAACTTCTTGAATCTTTTCCGCTAACGACCGCAAAGCTGGCTCGAACCGTCTACTCATTCAAAATTGGCACTGACATGGATAGCAATCAGAACTCTCGATCGTTGCGCCCTGAAACAAATGGTAAACCCAGTGCGCCGTTATCTCAATCGCTCGAGCATGACGAAGAGAAGTGGGATTTAGGCTGGCTCGCTGCTGCTCTACGTCGTCGAGCAGGACTGATTCTTGCAGTCACGACTGGCACAACGATCGTCGCAAGCGGTCTGCTTTTCTGGATGGCAGGCTCGCTGCCCCGCAAATATTCAGGTGGGTTTCAGCTTTTGGTTGAGCCTGTAACGATACAGGAGCAGCAGGCGCGGTCTTCGGCAACAGCACAAAGTTCTGACTCAGCGGGGCAAATTAAGATTGAGGATTCTCAACTCGATTACGAAACTCAAATTCGGGTCTTAAAAGGACCAAAATTAATTGAGCCAATCGTAAAGCTGGCACAGACACGCTATCCAGACTTAACGTACGATTCACTGATTGCAAACTTAGAAATTGCTCGCGTCAATACACTGACGTTGGACAAGAAAGAACGAAGCACCAAATTAATTGAGGTATCGTATCAAGACGACGATCCGCAGAAGGTAGAGTTTATTTTGCAGCAGCTTTCTAAAGTCTATCTTGCATACAGCCTGAAAGAGCGCCAATCTAGCATTCGTCAGGGCGTGAAATTTATTGATACCCAACTTCCTAAACTGCGGCGGCGCGTGGACGGGTTGCAAAGACAGATTCAAGCCTTGAGGCAACAGTATACGATCGTCACCCCAGAGCTACAAGGAGAGCAACTGACTACGCGAGCCGGAAATTTGGGGCAGCAAAAAGCGGATAGCCAAACGCAAATTGCAGAAGCACAAGCAAAGTACAACGCCCTACAACAGCAATTAAAAAGCTCAAACTTGCAGTCAGTTTTAGGTGAGGCACCCTACTATCAATCGCTCCTGACTCAATATCAACAGATTGAAGGTCAGCTTGCAACAGAATCAGCACGGCTCCAGGCAGATAATCCTGCGCTGCAAGCTTTAATAGAGAAACGGAAAAACTTACAGAATCTGTTACTGGCTGAGGCAGATCGGGTTCTTAGTAAGGCATCTGGTTCAATTGCTGTGGCAGAAGCCCGCGATCGCGCGATCGCTCAATCTAGAGATGGAGTCAATCAAAGCATTCAACAGCTTACCGGGGTTTCGCGGCAGTATGCTGATTTGCAGCGAGAGTTAACGCTTGCAACAGAAAGCCTCAATAAATTCTCGAACCGTCGTGAAGCGCTACAGATCGATGTTGCCCAGCAGGAAGTACCTTGGGAATTGATCGCTCCACCGAAATTAGTTCAGACTGCGGCGGGCGTTCCACAGAATGTCGCTGCAATCAGCAAAGTGAGATTTCTTGCGGTAATTGTTGTTCTATCGCTCTTGTTAGGGGTAGGAGTTGGTTTGTTAGCTGAACTTTCTCAAGATGTGTTGCAAACCAAAGATGAAGCAAAGCGGTTTGCGAAGTTGCCGCTATTGGGAACGATTCCCCTTCAGAATGCCAAAGATGCTTCAATTGCAATTCCGCCCCGATTACTTTCTAAAAAGACAAGAGATGCGGGTGAATTGAGCCGCGCTAACAGTACTTACAGCTTGTCTGTATTTAATGAAGCATTTCGCTCGATTTACAAAAACGTTCGCTTATCAACCAGCGTCAACAATCCAATTCGTTCTCTCGTGGTGAGTTCCGCAGAAACCGGAGAAGGTAAAACGACGATCGCGGTTAATTTAGCGCTTGCGGCGGCTGCAATGGGGCAACGGGTCTTATTAGTGGATGCTGACTTGCGTTATCCTCAAGTTCATGAGCAAATCGGGCTACCAAATCGGATTGGTTTAGGTGAGATTATCTCAAGCAATGTCAATGCTAAAGTGGCGCTACAGCAATCATCTCAACGTGACAATCTCATGGTTTTAACGGCGGGACAGATCATAGTTGACCCAACGGAGATTTTGACTTCCGATAAGATGCGTCTATTGATGGAGCAGTTTCAGATGGTGTTTGATCTGATCATTTATGATACTCCTCCGGTTGTGGGCTTAGCCGATGCTAGCCTGATTGCCGCTCAAACCGATGGATTAGTGTTGGTCGTACGGCTCGGAAAAACAAAACGTTCTGCTGTAACACAAGCACTAGAGGAACTGTCGCTTTCTTCTGGAAATGTACTCGGTTTAGTGGCAAATGGGATGAAAAATGCATCTGTTCCCTATGCTTATCATGACCGCTCTAAAGTTCGATCGCGAAATGAAGTCATTTCACCTGAATATTGAACCCTGATTCTTCTCGCCTCTAGAAAACTACTAGGTCAGCATTTTCATGACGGTTGATACTTCTTTGCCTCCACTCGATCTTGAGCAACAGTCAGTTCAACGGCTGTTACCTCCACTTACTTTGAGCGAAGACGGCTATTCAATCCGATTTGATCCACTGACGACGTTACCTGAACCAGCAACGACGTTCCCAGAAGTGACGATCCCGAAACGATGGGATAGCACAAAAGGCATTGTGGCTGGAGCGGGAATTGCGGCTACGGGTGTCTTGTTAACGCAGATGCATCATTCACCAACTCCGTATCAAGGTAGGTTTCAGCTTGTCGTTGCATCTCCTACTAGCAGATCGAGCAATCCTGCTGCTGCTAAACTTGCCACTGCTGTTCCAGAGTTTGATTACGAGACTCAGGCGCGAGTGTTATGGAGTCCTAAATTCGTTTCCCCGATGGTTCACCA
>PSLO01000196.1:0-3074 GCA_040289665.1 Leptolyngbya sp. ERB_1_1
CCTTAGCAAGGACATCCGCCCTTGGGGCGGTCACACTCATCAAGCCACCAGCTTTGCTGGGGGTGTCTGACTTTGGATCTCGTATCGGGATGAATCCTCGAACTCGCGTTATTGTGTCTGAGTTTTGGGAGTTTTTGGCTTTTTTTGTGAATTCGATCGTATTCCTGTTAATCGGCGATCAGATTCACTTTAGCCACTTAGCGGAGCATTTAGATGTCATTTTGGTTGCGATCGTAGGAATGATTATGACTCGTGTGATCGCGATTTATCTTCTCAGCAGCATCAGCAATCTGCTCGTACAATCTGAAATCACAGTTCCAAAGCAGATTGTCCTTGGGTGGGGTGGGCTGCGAGGATCAGTTGCGATCGCGCTTGCATTAAGTATTCCAAGCACCTTACCAAAACGCGAGACGTTAATTGCAGTTGTGTTTGGAGTTGTGTTGTTTACATTGTTGGTTCAAGGATTAACGATTAAACCATTGTTACAGTGGCTCAATTTGCTAGGCGATCAACCTTTACGTGAGGAATACTCTCAGCTAATTGCACGTCAAACGGCACTCGATCGCGTCTTAGATCATCTGACTCAAACCGAGCTTCGTCCGGGGATCGACTCTGAGTTCTACCGCTATCAAACTACACTAGTGAAAGGTGAGATTGACCAAATTCACGCTCAAATCGAAACCTTACAGAATGAGCATCCAAATCTGCAAGACTTTATGATAGAGCAACTGCGGGAGGAACTGTTGGCGATCGAAGCGAATACTTATGCAGAATTAGTTCGGTCAGGACAACTCAATCGAGAGTTAGCACCACTTCTACAGCGTGTTTTAGAGTCTGAAGAAGGGTGAGTATGTTACCGTTAGATGCCAGAAGCGATTTGGCTGCACAAACTGACAAATCCTAAACGATCGTCAAAATGAAAACTGCTAGTTTGTTCTGATCCAGGTACGACTTTGATTGCATCTTCTTGCAATCAGTTTTGCTTCAAGTCAACCTGAGGACTTAAAGGCAATTTAGAGCGTTTGCAGGCGAAGTTGTGATTCTAAAATTGAATGACGCGTAGCATTGCAGAAGGGAACAGTCGTGCCTCCTGGACAAACTGATAGAGGTGGGGGCGACCACATCAACGCTTGGCGGATTGCTTACACGATCGACGGCATTCGAGACTCGATTTTCCAACAGCGCAAATGAGTTGTTAGGATTGGCGTTAGATAGATTGACCGCCAGAAACCTCAATTCGCTGAGCATTGACCCATCGGTTCTCGTCCGAGAGCAATGACGCGATTGCGCCTCCAATATCATCCGGCACACCGACGCGACCTAGAGCCGTTTGCGATGCGATGAATTGGTTAATCTCTGGATTGTCTCGCACGACACCCCCTCCAAAATCAGTCTCGATCGCACCCGGAGCAATCACATTCGCGGTAATTTGTCGGTGTCCCAACTCTTTTGCTAGGTATCGAGTCAAAACCTCGATCGCGCCTTTCATGCTGGCATACGCCGAGTAGCCCGGTCGCGTAAATCGAGCCAGACCCGACGAAAGATTCACAATCCGTCCACCGTCTTTGATCAAGGGTAAAAGCTTCTGTGTGAGGAAGAAAACACCCTTGAATTGAATGTTCATCAATTGATCAAAGTCTTCCTCAGTCGTTTCGGCAAATGGCTTATTGATTCCAATCCCCGCATTGTTTACGAGAAAATCAAACTGTTCAGTCTGCCAGGTCGTTTGAAGTGCCTTTCTCAGTTGTTCAACGAAGCGATCGAAGCTTTTCGTATTCGACGTATCGAGTGGGAGTGCAACGGCTTTACTACCCATTTCTACAATGGCAGCCACGACGCTGTTTGCTTCTGCTTCATTGCTGCGATAGGTCACAATCACACTCACTCCTTTTTTAGCTAAAGCTAGAGCAGTATTTTTGCCCAGTCCTCGGCTCGATCCAGTCACTAGCGCGATCTTTAGGTTGTCTTGCATCATTACCTTATGTTTTAGGAGAATGCCGACTTCGCGAAATAGCGAATCAGCGACCCGTCATTTGCTCCAGCTTTTCGGGATATCTAGCGCCTTGCACCGCGATTTTAGCAGCAGCATCTTCAATATTACTCAAATCGTCAGGTGTGAGTCCGATCGAAACTGCCCCGATATTTTCCTCTAAGCGATCGAGCTTCGTTGTGCCTGGAATCGGAACAATCCACGGCTTCTGGGCAAGCAGCCAGGAGAGCGCAATTTGAGCCGGAGTTGCCTGCTTTTGTTCTGCAATCCTGCCGAGGAGATCAATCAGCGCTTGGTTCGTCTTGAGTGCTTCCGGCGTGAAGCGAGGCAAGGTGCTGCGGAAGTCAGAACGATCGAAGGTCGTCGTTTCGTTGATTTTGCCCGTCAGAAAGCCTTTGCCTAATGGACTATAGGGAACTAAACCAATTCCAAGTTCTTCGAGGGTCGGAATCACTTCCGCTTCAGGCTTTCTCCACCACAGCGAGTATTCACTCTGAAGCGCGGTCACAGGTTGAACCGCATGGGCACGACGAATTGTTTGTACGCCTGCTTCAGAGAGTCCAAAGTGCTTGACCTTTCCTTCCTGAATGAGTTCCTTTACCGCTCCTGCGACATCTTCGATCGCCACATTCGGATCAACTCGGTGCTGATACAGCAGGTCGATCGTTTCAACCTTGAGCCGCTTGAGCGAATCTTCTACCGCCTGCTTAATGTGCTCCGGTCGGCTGTTCAAACCCGGTGAACCCGTCATCCCACGCGGATCAGAATTTGGACTGATATCGAACCCGAATTTGGTTGCGATCGCGACTTGTCCCCGAAAGGGTGCAAGCGCTTCACCGACTAATTCTTCGTTCAAGAACGGATCATACACCTCAGCCGTGTCGAAAAAGGTGATCCCGCGATCGACCGCAGCCCGGAGCAGAGCCGTCATTTCCTGCGTGTCTTTGGGTGGACCATAGGAAAAGCTCATTCCCATGCAGCCGAGTCCAATTGCCGAAACTTCCAAATTACTGGGCTTTGTTGCATGAATAACTAGAAACGGTAACCTGTAGAACAGGAGAATTGTCAGACTTGCGGATGAAAA
>PSLO01000197.1:0-3024 GCA_040289665.1 Leptolyngbya sp. ERB_1_1
TGTACATGAAAACGATCGTACTTGTAGCGGGGAAAGTCAGCGAGAATAGAACAAAGTTCTTTCGCGAAGGACAAACACATGAGCTATCGAGATTTAATCGTTTCTCTGCACACGGGAATTCAGCAGCTACAGGAACAGTATCCCGATCGCTGGCGAGTCATGCTTGACGCGATCATTGAAGATCCGGATGGCGATTTTGCAAAAATGGCAAAACAGCAAACTCCGGCAGCCCAAACAGCGCGGACACCTTCGGTGAGCGAAGCACCGACATTTACACCAGACTTCAGCCAAGAACGGTTAAAAGAAATCGCTCTTCGTGCGATCGAAGGTCGGTAATTCCGTTGCATAACAATACGGTTGCATGACTGGAAAACACAATCGGTCTAAAATTCAGCGCGATCGAGATCGTGCCACGGTTGCTGAGTTACGGCTCAAGGGTTGGACTCAGCAGCAAATTGCTGACTATTTAGAGGTGGATCAGTCTACGATTTCGCGTGATTTGAGGGTGTTAGAGCAGCAGTGGAAAGAGTCAGCATTGCGCGATTTTGACCTCGATCGAGCAATGACGCTCGAAAAGCTGCGAATCACTGAGAAAGAATACTGGGATGCTTGGCAGCGCTCTCAGCAGACGAAAGAAACCTCGATTCGAGAGCAGTTGAGAAATGCGATCGCGAACGATGGCGAAGTATCAGCGGGAAATGATGGACGCATCAAGATTTCTACCAGAACCGAGCAGAAAGCAGGCGAAGCGGTCTTTCTCAATGGCGTTGTGAAATGCGTTGAACTACAGGCGAAATTACTCGGACTCTTCCCTGAAGGCGCAACGAATATCGGTGGCTCAATTCAGTTGAACGAATCGCAGTTAGGTACGATCGCGGCGTTAATGGGAGAGAAAGCAGATGTCTCAAACCGTTGACCAAGCGTTTGTGCTGCAATTCCTGCGTGAGAATCTCGCGGCTTATTCGGCTGCGATGTTCCCTGAGTTCAAGCCTGGAAGACATCACAAACTGATTGCCGAAAAGCTCGAAGCGGTGAACCGTGGCGAAATCAAGCGGCTCTGTGTGACGATGGCTCCCCGGCACGGTAAGAGCAAACTGGCTTCAGAACTGTTTCCGACTTGGTATCTAGGGCATCATCCCACGCATCGCATTTTGAGTTTGAGCTACGGTCAAGATTTGGCGGATGTGTTCGGGCGATCGGTCCGCAATTACATCAAATCCCCAACATTTGGAGCACTGTTTCCAGAATGCAAGCTGTCCCCAGATTCAAGCAGTATCAAACGGTTTAACGTTGTGCCCGGTGGCGGATATGCGGCGATCGGGGTTGGAGGTGCAACCACCGGACGCGGCGCAAATCTGCTATTGCTTGATGACTTGGTGAAAGACCGACAGCAAGCCGATTCCCCCGCTTATCGAGAAACGCTGATTGATTGGTATAAGTCAGTGGCTCGAACTCGACTACAGCCGGACGGCGCGATCGTGCTTGTTCAAACTCGCTGGGGAACGACGGATTTTGTGCAGTGGCTTTTAGATGAAACTGAGCATGAAGGATGGGAAGTGATTAGCTTGCCCGCGCTCGCGCTCGACAATGACCCGTTAGGACGTAAACCCGATGAGCCATTATGGGCAGAAGCCTACAACGTTGAAGCGCTCGCAGAAATCCGTGCGACTCTCGGTTCTCGCGATTGGTGGGCACTCTACCAGCAGCAGCCAATTAGCGATGCCGATGTCATCTTTGAAAGTCGCTATCTCAAGTTCTATCGAGAACTGCCCCAGCACTTAGAGCTATATCAAAGTTGGGATTTGACGTTCGGGGGCATGGGCGAAGGCTCTAGCTGGGTCGTCGGTCAAGTTTGGGGCATCAGTGGCAAGAATAAATATTTGGTGGCAATGAACCGAGAGCAGCGCGGATTCAGTTCGACATTAGAAGCGATCAACTCAATGTGCGATCGCTATCCGCAGACGCGAAAAATCTTGATTGAGAACAAAGCAATGGGCAGTGCCGTGATTGAGACGTTGCAAAAAAGGCATCACAGCAAGATTTCACCTATCACCCCAACTACATCAAAAGAGCAGCGAGCCTATGAAATCTTGCCGTATTTCGAGCGGGGTGAAGTTCACTTGCCCGATCCAACGCTCTACCCGTGGGTTAAGCCACTGCTGAATGAGATTGAGTTATTCCCCAAAGGGGCATCGGATGATTGCGTTGACAGCATGACTCAATTTCTCAGCCAGAAGCTGAGGAAAGCTGTCTCCACCATTGTTGGGGGGAAACTTCAAACGATTTCGGTCTGAAATCGGTCACGATGACCGATTTGCTTCAGTGAATTGCCAGTGCAATAGAATAGAGCAAATATTTTTGAAGGATTTATGTCACTGAAAATTAGCGAACTTGAACAGCAGTTGCAAGCCGCGATCGAGGAATTAAGCAGCGATGCAAAACAGCAGGAAGACTTACGATCACGCATTGCTCAGGCAGAAACCCAGAAACGCCGCATCGAATCGCAACTAGCCACACTTCAAGAACAGGAACGGTTAAAGCAAGTCGAATCTGATTTAGGCTCGGAGGTCCATCAATTGCGGGAACTGGGCGATCGCATTAACGAGAGCAGTCGCGATCTGTTCAAGCTGGTATCTGAGTTTGAAGCACTCAGCAAAGCGATCGGTGCAAAGCAAGGTGAATTGAAGCACAAACCGATGATCGAGATCGGTCCCAAACCGGAGGAGTTGCCTGTCGTGTTGCATCGAGAAGGTGAGCCAAGCATTTTCTTGATTTCTAGAGCAAGAGCCGCAATATTCAGAAACGACACGACGCGATTCATGGGTAGAGATTATCAATTCCCGGTTGACGAAATTTTGGGTTAACTCAGCTAAAAAAGCGCTTGCTAAAACGAAAGTAAAAGCTCGGGATTTTTGTTGATTGCGATCGCCTCACTGCTACTTCTAACGCGGGTAGTCTTTTTTAGTAAAGGATAAGTAAAAATAGGACATCTTTTCAACCGTTTGCTAGTTGCAGGCGAATCTG
>PSLO01000049.1:0-29821 GCA_040289665.1 Leptolyngbya sp. ERB_1_1
GCCAGACCTTTAATTTTTCAAAGCTATTTACCTATGGCTGCTTCTCATAACTGATTTAGGATCGCTATAGATTGCGATAAATCTGCTTCACCACCTCATACAAAAACGTCCCCGTCCCCGTCGCCGGATCAAGAATCTGCACCCTCGGCTTTTGCGTCACCGGATCTTTGGCATTGTCCGCCAACCCCAACGGCAAATCAAACCGATCCTTCAAAATCGCATCCACCGATCACACAATAAACGACACCACAGGTTCCGGTGTGTAATAAACGCCCCGACTCTTTCTCAGAGCCGAATTGTACGCCGCCAAAAACGTCTCATAAAAATGTACGACTGGATCTTCTTGTCGAGTCCGCCGCCCAAAATTTGCCAAAATACTGCCCATCTCCACCTGAGACAGCACTTGCACTAAATCATCGATCGCCCAATCAATTTGGCTGATCACATCCGTTTCAACGATCGTATTAAACAACCGCTTCAAAAACGGATTGGTTGCGGGAATATAAGTCCCTGCCGTGCGTCGAGTAAACCCATCCCCACCGGGGTTTTGAGCATGACCCACCCTTGCCGCAAACAGACCATAAGAAATCGTCTGAGCATACATATCTGCAAAATCAGCATCATTCAAATCAGGCAGCAATACTTCACTAAAGCCCTGTTTTAATTGACGCAACTCTCCCTGACCTTCTTCTCCTTCAAGCGCTGTTGCCGTTGCCAATCGAATCGCTTTGGTCAATCTCGCCATCTGTGTCGCCAGATCTTCAGGACTACTAATGATCTCGCCTGTGTAGTTGAGAAACTGATCCAGCAAAGCAGCGATTTTGTCCGTCTCTTTCGCCTGTAGTTTGTTGCCTATGCGATCGGCTAACACTTCTTTCTGCCGCCGCTTCCCATTCACATACCAACGAAACTCCGGATAATTCGTTAACACCAGATTCGGAAACGCCTCTAGATAGCGCTTTAGCTGCTCCGTCTTTTCAATCTGATCCAGGTCGATTCCAACATCCTTTGCTTCGACATAGCCCACCAGCAATTCCCGCCGCTTCACCGTAAAATCTGGAATCCCAGCTTTGTTGCCCTTCTCTTCAATGACAGCATCGATCTCTTTGTCTGAATCATCCAGCAATTCTTTTAGCGCTGGATAATGACTACGCTCACTGCCTTTCTGCAAGTTTTTCTGAATCGACTTGAGATAAGCATCAAAAGAGATAGACGGCATCAAATCATTGTCCTACTTAGCGATTAAGACTCAGTATCCTACCTTATTTTAATTTTGGCGCACAATCTTGATTCCAGTAAGAGCCGTCATAGTAAAGTTAATGTCACTCGTTCAATTCTCTAGCATCGCTTATGCGCGCAGTTTTGTGTGGCTACTACGGAATGGGAAATGGTGGCGATGAGGCATTATTGGCTTCGCTGCTGCAAATGTTACCGAATCACGTTGAACTGATCGTTCTTTCCGGTGATCCAGCGCAAACGATCGATCGCTACAAAGTCGAAGCGATCGATCGTAAATCTCTGCCTGCGGTGCTAAATGCGCTCCGAAAATCCGATGCCTTTATTTGGGGCGGTGGTAGTTTGATGCAAGATGCCACCAGCGCAATGAATCCGCTGTATTACGGTGGGTTGATGCGATTGGCGCAAGTGATGGGACTGAAAACGGTCGCGTGGGCACAAGGAATCGGACCGCTCAAGCGATCGTGGGTAAAAGGACTAACGCGATCGACGTTCAAACATTGCACACAAGTGAGTGTTCGCGACCGTGCTTCTGCTGCCTTGCTGCATGACTGGCAGATTCCTTTCACGCTTGCCCCTGATCCGGTTTGGGCAATGGAATCGACTCCATTAACCGGATTGTGGAATTTACCCGCACCGAGAGTTGCCGTGAACTTGAGATCGTATTATCAATTAACTCCGGAACGCTTAGCCGTTTTCACTCGTGCTTTGGTAGATTTTCAGAAAGCAACACAGACCTGTTTATTATTACTTCCATTTCAAGCCAGTCAAGATTTTGCGATCGCTCAATCGTTGCAAGAACAGTTGCCCGAAGTCAGTCATATTCTACAAATCAAACAGCCTCAAGAATTGAAAGGTGTGTTTCGGGGTGTTGAAATGACGATCGCCATGAGACTCCACGGATTAATCATGGCTGCGGCGGAAGGGTGTCGCTGTTTTGGGTTGAGCTACGATCCGAAAGTGACTCAACTCATGAGCGATCTAGAAATGCCGGGATGCGCGATCGCCGATCTGCCTGAAGATGCGAATGAGTTAAGCCGGATTTGGATTGATCTGTATGCGAATGGGGACGCGCTTTCAGACGATCAGATTCATTCCCTCGTCGATCGCGCGTTGTTTCATCAAGCGGTGCTGGAACAAGCGTTAGACAGCACTCACCGTTAGACTTCCCGGTTTGGATAAATCTCCATAGAGTTTCACACCTCGATCGTTTGCTGCTAAGTGCCGCACAATTTTGTAAATTGCTTCCACTTCATCGGGTGTTCCTGCGTTGATCGCCAACGTTTGCAGCGGAATCGGCGTTTTTTCTTGCTGCAAGACTTCTACGACTTTGCGCTGAATGTCGAGAATCGCCGCCGCCGCCTTTTTGCCCGCTTCTACACCCGGTTGATGATACGCATTGACATTGACTAGAAATCCGTAAAAGCCAACGGCACGATCGTATAATGCAATCAAAGCACCAACATGACGAGGTGTAACTTCTGGAATCGTGACGGTGATAGAATCGCGATCGTTCTCATACAATGCTTTTCGAGTGCCTTGAAGTAAGCCAGAGAGATAATCTCCTGAAGTAACACCGGGTTCAACCTCGATCGAGGATTTGGCTCGATCGTGCAACACTTCGATAAACGTCAGAAAGAAATTTGGTACACCTTCGCGCAACTGTTGTACATAAGCATGTTGGTCTGTACTGCCTTTGTTTCCATAAACTGCGATTCCTTGATGCACAATATTGCCATCAAGATCCTTTTCTTTGCCCAACGATTCCATTACTAACTGTTGCAGATATCGACTGAACAACAGCAAACTATCTTTGTACGGCAGAACGACCATATCTTTTTTGCCTTTGCCGTCTCCAGAAAAGTACCAACTTAAAGCAAGTAGCGCCGCTGGATTCGTTTTCAAATTCGGAACGCGCGTCGCAATGTCCATTTCGCGTGCCCCTTCCAGCATTTCTTGAATTGGAATTCCCTGAAGTGCCGCCGGAACCAATCCCACTGCCGAAAGCTCCGAAGTTCGACCGCCTACCCAATCGTGCATCGGAAACGTTGCCAACCAGCCTTCTGATTTTGCTAAGCGATCGAGATTACTTCCTCTGCCTGTGATGGCGATCGCGTGTTTGCTAAAGTCCAATCCTTTTTGCTGATAAGCGTTCTGAACTTCCAGCATTCCATTGCGCGGTTCTGGGGTACTGCCCGATTTGGAAATTACGATCACCAAAGTTGTGTTTAAGCGATCGTTCAATTTTGCCAACATGCGATCGATGCCTGCGGGATCGGTGTTGTCGATGAAGTGAATCGTTAGCGGGGGAGCATCTGCACCCAACGCCTCAGCGACAAATTGCGGACCTAAGGCTGAACCGCCGATCCCGATCGACAAAACATCGGTAAACCTCTCCGCATTTGGGGGATGAATTGCGCCAGAATGCACATCACGCGCAAACCTTTCAATTGCCTCGATCGTGTCGATGATGTCTTTTTTCAAATCTTCGCTCGGCGCGAGATCAGGATTTCTCAACCAGTAGTGTCCGACCATGCGCTGCTCATCGGGATTTGCGATCTCGCCTGCTTCGAGGTCTTTCATCTGAACGAACGCTTGCTCAAATTTGGGTATCATCGTTTCGACAAAGCGATCATCAAATCGCATTCGACTGATATCAAGATAAAGCGATAACCCTTCGTGATAGTACAGCCATTCTTGATATCGTTGCCAAAGTGCTGAAGCAGTCATACCGTCGCCCCTCTACGTGTAGCTCTGATGCTAGTTTATAGGGGGTGGGTCGGTAGAGAGTAGAGAGTAGGGAAGATTTAAGAAATTTGTCCTTGCAAAATCAAGTTCAAGCTTGGGATGTAGACGGTGCAAAACTAAATCGTGGGTCGCGGCAGAATCCGTAAAAACTTAATAATCTGTCCGGTGATTTCAATACCGATGAAATAAGTGTCGATCGTGAAACGATACAAAATTTCGCTGTTTTCCAAAGGCTGAAACTCTGGTAGATCCTGAAGTTGATTCGTTTGAAAGAAGTCTTGAAACACAAATCGGTGCATTTTCTGCATCGCTGCGGTTTCTAAACTTTTGAGATCAATCAGAAAGGCGCGATCGTATCGCACTTCCAAACGGGCTGGCAGAATCATGCCGCCCACAGACATTGTTTTTCTGGTTTTCATAAAGATCGGGGCGCAGGTTGAAGGAGCGGTAGCAATCGCATCGCTTCTTCGCGTGTGAGTGTGTCACCGGGTTTGTGAGCGCGGCGGGCATCCTCGATCGCACTTAACACATACGAATCACAATAAGCCGTTTCCAGCACTGTCCAAAACTGTTCTAGCTCGACATCAGATAAGCGATCGATGAGATGATGGGCGCGACTGCGGTAAAGATTCATGGCGAGAAACAATCCGTCTTCTTGAGAATGCCCACGGTTTTTAGCACGATCGCTTCGACTCTGGTAGGAATTGCCACAAATCGTGTCCCCGCTTAGGTTACGATTTCATACAAACGCGCATTTCATCCCTATGCTGGATTATCTATTCTCATTCGATCCCGGATTGGTTGGCTACTTGGTGTTCCTGATTGTGTCCGTTGCCATCTACGGAATTTTTAGTTTGGGACTAAATCTGCAATGGGGCTACACCGGATTGATTAATTTTGGGCACGTTGCGTTTATGACGGTGGGAGCCTATACAACATCGCTACTAACGCTTTCAGGAACTCCAATCCTGATCGCGGTTTTAATCGGGGCATTTTTGGCAGCATTGTTAGGGTTGTTGATGGGATTTTCGACACTGCGATTACGCGAGGATTATTTGTCGATCGTCACGATCGGCGTTTCAGAGATCGTCCGACTGGTGGCACTAAACGAAGACTGGCTAACCAAGGGCGCGTTTGGTGTTCAAAATTTCCCGCTGCCGCTGGCTGAGTTTCGTCCAACACCCGGAACGCGGATTGGCATGATCGCGATCGTCACTCCGATCTTTGGATATGTTGTTTGGAAATTAGGTCAGCAATTGATCCAGCGAGTCAGAAAACGGCAGACAGTTGGCGCAATCGTCTCTGGCGTGCTGATATTTCTGATGCTGCGACTTTTTAGTGTGACCGCGATCGCCCTTTATGACTATTCGAGCAATCAAGCCCGAAACGGTTTACTCTTTCTTTCGCTGATCACGGTGGCGCTCGTGTATTGGGCGTTAGAACGATTGGTTCATTCTCCTTGGGGGCGCGTGCTGAAAGCGATTCGAGAGGATGAACAGGTTGCGAAAGCACTCGGTAAGAATGTCTTTCTCTACAAGTTGCAATCGTTGATGTTAGGTGGATTTATTGCCGGGATTGCGGGTGCATTCTTTGCGTGGCAACTCAGTACCGTATATCCAACGAATTTTGAACCGATCGTCACCTTTCAAGCCTGGATTATTATGATTCTCGGCGGTGCAGGCAATAACGCAGGAACGCTACTCGGTGCAGGGATTTATTGGGCTTATACCGCATTCACCCGCGACTTAGAGCGCATCTTACCGCTTGGTGCCGATCAAATCGGCGCGCTGCGGATTATGTTAATCGGTTTAATTTTGATGGTGCTGATGTTGTTTAGACCACAAGGCATTTTAGGCAACAAAGACGAATTAACGCTAGGAAAATAATATGCAGACTTCAAACCCAGCCGTCCTTTCCGCAACGGGATTGATGAAAAGTTTTGGTGGCATCAAAGCGGTGAATCAGGCCTCGATCGAGGTTGCTCCTGGCAGCATCACCGGATTAATTGGTCCAAACGGAGCCGGAAAAACGACGTTATTCAATCTGCTATCGAACTTCATTCCGCCAGATCAAGGAACAGTTTTATTTGATGGTGAATTGATCGAGTCGCTCCAACCGCACGAAATTGCTCAGCGCGGCATGATTCGCACATTCCAAGTGGCGCGGGTTTTATCGCGTTTGTCTGTGATGGATAATATGCTGTTAGCGGCTCAGAAACAAACTGGGGAGAATTTCTTAAACACTTGGCTGTTCTCCAAGCGCATTCGACAAGAGGAGCGAGAAAACCGCGATCGCGCGATCGAAATTCTCCAATCGATTGGACTGGCTACGAAAGCGAATGATTACGCTGGCGCACTTTCCGGCGGACAGCGCAAACTATTAGAGATCGCACGTGCTTTAATGGCTCGCCCAAAACTCGTTTTACTCGATGAACCTGCTGCGGGTGTGAATCCAACCTTGATCAATCAAATCTGTGAATATATTCAGTATTGGAATCGCCAAGGACTTACTTTTTTGATCATCGAACACAATATGGATGTGATTATGTCATTGTGCGATCGAGTCTGGGTTCTTGCAGAAGGAACAAATCTCGCAGATGGCAGCCCTGCTGAAATTCAATCAAATTCAAAAGTTCTCGAAGCGTATCTTGGTCGGTGATTGAAAGCTACGATAGAAGCAAAGTCAAGAGGCGCGATTGTAATGACTGTCACTACATTGAAATGGTCGATCGATCTTTACCACCAAGCAATTGAAGCGGGTGTATTCGATGATGTGTCTGTCGAATTATTGAACGGAGAATTAGTTGAAATGCCGCCTGAAGGAATTCCGCACGCTGGATTAAGTGATAGTTCATCCAGATACCTGCAACGACTTCTAGGAGAACGGGTGATCGTTCGTGCGGGACATCCAATTACGCTTTCAAACCGGTCAGAACCAGAACCCGATTTAGCGATCGTTGAACCACTCGAAGCTGTCTATAAAACTCAGCATCATCCTTATCCAGAAAACATTTTCTGGGTGATTGAGTATTCAAATTCGAGTCTGGATAAAGATTTGAAGCTGAAAAGTAAGATTTATGCAGAAGCGAACATTGTTGGATATTGGGTGATTAATCTGCGATCGCGAGAGCTCATTGTATTTCGTGATCCGGTAGATGGAGAGTATCAATTCCACAGAACACTGACCAACGGTGTGATTTCTCCGCTCCGCTTTTCAGATGTCCAAATTGAAGTGGCGAAACTGTTGTATTGAAGAAAAATTGGATCAGTTACCAAATCTCAGTGCAGAGTCATGAGAAGCGAGAAAGAAAAGATGCTGGCGGGTGAACTTTACAATCCGCTTGATCCGCAACTTGCAGCAGAGCGCCACCGTTCCCGATTGCTAATGAAAGCATTCAACGAGACAACACATGACCAACTCGAAGAACGCGATCGTCTAATTCACGAATTGATCCCGACTCAAGGCAGCGCAGTTTGGATCGAGCCTCCGTTCTATTGCGATTATGGTAGCAATATCAAACTGGGCGACAAAGTGTATTTCAACTACAACTGTATTGTTTTGGATGTTGCACTAGTGACGATCGGATCACGAGTAAAGTTTGGTCCTGCGGTTCAGGTTTACACCGCGACTCACCCTCTAGATGCCGTAGAGCGCAACAGTGGACTAGAATTTGCAACTGCGATCGAGATTGGTGATGATGTGTGGATTGGTGGCGGTGCAATTCTTTGCCCTGGAGTCCGAATCGGTGCGAGGTCGGTGATTGGTGCAGGAAGCGTCGTGACAAAGGACATTCCCGCAGGAGTCGTAGCGGTGGGCAATCCTTGTCATGTAATCCGCGAACTTGAGTAAGACGAGGAATCGCTCTCGACTAATTTTCTGAGTATTTTTACAGAAGAAGCTTTCACGTTGTAAGATGCGATAAAGTATTCCGAGTGCCGCCTGAGTAAATTCTCTATGCCGTCTTCATCGAATCCCTTTCAAGACTCTGACACTGCTCCCAAAGCGCAAGCAGGCAGCGAGGTAGGCGGAATGTTTGATGCTTTCGTCAGTTTAGAAGAGATTTCTCCTGAACTCGATTGGAATGAAGTCATTGCAGATACTTGGGGAATTCCACACAATGCTATTTCAGAAGCGCCCAAAGTTCAGGAGCGGTAAAATCTGCGATCGCAAATTTCACCCCTAAACCCTGTAATGTCTCTGGCATCTGAGTCGAACTAATACCAATGGTTGGAATTCCGGCAGCAACCGCAGATCGGACTCCCGATGGTGAATCCTCGAAGGCGATCGCTTGATCCGGATTCAAACCGAATTCTTTGAGCGCATAGGTGTAAGGAGCCGGATCGGGCTTACCAATGCCTAAATCGTCTGCCAGAACTAAGCGATCGAACACTTGATCCAGTTTCAACACTTTCAGCATAAAGTAAGCATTTTCGCGAGGCGCGTTCGTAACGACCGCTTGTTTGAGCGAATGCTGTTTTGCCCAATCGATTAACGATCGTAAGCCTGCGTTCGGTTGCAAGTGTTCGGCTAGTTCTCGAAATCGGGCTTCTTTGCGATCGGCTAATGCTTCAGCTTCAGCCGAGCTAAGCTGCGGCAAAAATTCTGCAATAATCGGCGGATTTGTTCTGCCGCTCATGCGCTGTTTGTAAATGGTTTCGTCGATCTTGATGTCAAACTCACGCAAGCAGTCTTGCCAAGCAATGAAATGAACTGGATCGGTATCCGCGATCGTTCCGTCTAAATCGTAAAGAATGGCAGCAAGCACGATCGCACCTTCACAAATCTTCACCTTAGATTAGCGTAGATTAGCGCTGTGCGATCGAGGGTGGGGAACTTGGCGAACCAAAAATCGGACTTGCATCCAGTCCTGTCATCAATTGGAATTCAGTTGGATCAAATGAAACCGCAATCGAGTTCGTTTGCCAGTAATTCAAGAGCGTTTCCACCTGCTGGAAAAACTCGATTCCTTTGACCATCGGAACTCGTGCCCAAGCTTGCACAATGGTTTCGACCAATGCCAGTTCGATTAGCCCAGTCGGATACCGTTGCAACATTGCAGATAAGCAAGCATCGCACGAGTCACAATTTTCGCCATCTAACTGATAACTACTAATAATGTGTTTTATTCGCTGTTGTTGAATCTGTTGCTGAAGAGTCATCGATCGTACGCGATTCGCTATTTCCAAGCGTATCTCAACTTGATCATTTTGGATGACAACTTCGATAACTTATGAGATAACCCATGTCAGTACCGTTTGCTAAATCATTATGAATCTCAAACCCTTTATCCGCGAAATCCCAGATTTTCCCAAGTCCGGAATCTCATTCAAAGACATTACGACATTGTTACGCGATCCAGTTGGACTAAAAGCAATGATCGATCTCTTTGCTGAGAAATGTTCTGATCTCAAACCCGATTACATTGTGGGTATGGAATCACGCGGATTTATCGTCGGTGCGCCCCTCGCTTACCGAATGGATATCGGATTTATCCCGGTTCGCAAGCCGGGAAAATTGCCCGCAGCGGTTCACTCGATCGAATACGAATTAGAGTACGGTACAGATTGTTTAGAAATGCACCAAGATGCCGTACAGCCCGGAAGCCGAATTCTAATCGTCGATGATTTGATTGCAACCGGGGGAACCGCAGGCGCAACCGCGAAATTGATTCAACAGATTGACTGTGTACTGGTCGGATGTGCCTTTGTGATCGAACTCAAAGACCTCAAAGGACGCGATCGACTTCCCCAAATTCCGATCATTACCCTGGTCGAATACTAAATCAAGAGCGCTATAATCACGAAACTGATCGCGAAAATTCCCTATGACGACCTCCACACCAAAAAGATTTAGATCTGGTTGGGATCGATTGATCGAAATCCTCACCAGTGAGACTTCAATCTATGTCCTAAAGCGACTGTTGCAAGCATTATTTACGCTTTTTCTTGCAGCCGCTTTGAGCTTTTTCATCATTCAGCTTGCTCCCGGAGACTATCTCGATACGTTGCGTGAAAATCCCAAAATTTCACCAGAGCGAATTGATCAACTCCGAAAGCAATATGGACTCGATAAATCATGGATTGAACAATTTTTCTTGTGGATCTGGAACATCATCACAAAAGGCGATTTTGGAACGAGTTTTGTTTACAATCGATCGGTTGTTTCACTGCTTTGGGAACGAGTTCCACCGACGCTATTGTTAGCACTGACTTCGCTGATTGTGACTTGGGGGGTAGCGATTCCGCTCGGTGTGTTGGCAGCGATTAAACAACAGAGATGGGTCGATCGTGTTCTTCAAGTTCTGAGCTATACCGGACAAGGATTTCCTACCTTTATCACAGCGTTATTGCTGTTGATTTTCGCGCAGAATACTTCTCCGTTGTTTCCCGTGGGCGATTTGACCAGTATCGATTTTGCTGATTTAACGCCAGTGGGCAAAGTTTTAGATATTGCGTGGCATTTGATCTTACCGACGTTGGCGTTAGCGATCGCAGGTTTTGCTGGCTTGCAGCGAATTATGCGCGGACAGTTGCTTGATGTGTTGCGCCAAGATTATGTTCAAACGGCACGCGCGAAAGGACTTCCTGAAAATCGAGTCATTTACGTTCATGCATTGAGAAATGCCGTCAACCCATTAATTACACTGTTAGGATTTGAGTTTGCGAGTTTACTTGGCGGTGCATTTATTACCGAAACCTTTTTTAACTTACCAGGGCTTGGAAGGCTAATTCTACAAGCGGTGACCGCACAAGACCTTTATCTAATTATGTCGAGCCTGATGATGGGTGCGGCGATGTTGATTCTAGGAAATCTCTTCGCTGATCTATTATTAAAAGCAGTTGATCCACGCATTAGCCTGGAAGATCTGAATTAATGTTTTCGCAAGCCTATTATTTGATTCGATCGAGAACAGACGGAAGCTATCTCGCAGCTTATCCCAAATTAAGCGACGATGAAGCGCGATCGCCTGCAAATGGCTATGTTCTTTTGTTTCAAGAGCAATTTGATGCACTCGGCTACTTGAATAAATATGCAGTGGGCATGAGCGATCGATTTATCACCGAGTCGATCCCTGGTTCGCAACTGAGAGCATTGATCGATCGATGGGGCTACAAAGGATTTGGCATGGTCAAAGATCCCCTAATTCCGACGATCGATTTTCTCGCGAAGGCATAATAGACGGTCAGACTCATCCTCCTTTCGGCAGGATTAGCCTTCGCTGAAACTCCCCCTGGTTACAGATGTTGATGGGGGCAGAATTTTGAGTAGATAGGTGCAGATTAAACGTGATCCTGCTGGATTTAACTTTTGCAGAATCCTAAGAAAAAGTTCTGTACCTTTGGAGGGTATTGTATGAAATCTCTGTTATCTGGACTCCGTTATGTGTTAACTATCTGCCTGTGTGCAGTGTTATTGTTCTCGTCGCTTGCGCCGAGCGCGTCTGCTCAGGCGGTCGTCAAAGACAAACCGATCACAAATGATCCAAGCAAATCTGCAACCAGAGCCGCGAAAGAATATGAGGGCGCTGCAAAAGAAACGATCGATAAAGGTGGTTTGCAGTCTTTAGAAGAAGTGCGCGATCGCTCGGCGGGTGGCGCACTGAATGAAGTGCAAGGAACTGCCGGATTCAACGAAATGAAGCGTCCATCGAATACGAGCGCAACTTCGATCGAGGAGCAAATCGAAAAGGGTTTGGAAAACACGGACAAAGCACCTGAAAAGCTCTCGAAGGAAGCTAAAAAGGCTCAAAAGGCAGCTAAGAAGCAGGCAGAGAAAGCAGCAAAACAAGCTGAGAAGCAAGCAAAGAAAGCAGCGAAAAATTTCGCTGACTAATTTAGCTTAATCTACAGTAAATCAAAGCGAGGGGCAAGCTTGCCCCTTTTTTAGCTTTTAGCGATCGTGCTTTTTTATCCGCTCTCTTAGTGCTTGCTCAAATTCCTCAGACACCTGCTGCATTTCTTCAGGTGTTGTCGGGGCTTTAAACCACACTGCTCCAGAATCAGGACTGCGACAATTGCTAAATATTTTGCCATTGCTTCGATAAACACGTAGAAAAATGACTGAGACAGACTATTGGTATCAAGGAGTTTGTCCACGATCGCAAAAACTTTTACGATTGCCGCGCACGAAATTTGTGGAGGCGCTCGCGCGTGAATTAATGCAGCATCTTGCCGTAGATGAGCAGTATTCTCGCGAAGGTAAAATGTATGGCGTTTTGCTCACAGAAACGGTTCAGGAAAATCAGCAAATTCTGAAAGCATTTTCGGGATTGTTAAACGGGCAAAGTGTTGTAGAAGGTTGGGTTCCGCCGATTCCAGGGCGCGACCGCGTTTATCTAAATGAATCAATCACCCTAACGCTACTAGAATCACTAAAGCAACAAATCACTCAATTATATGCAATTCCTGAGCGTCAACGATATCAGCAATTATCTGAAGAATATGATCAGAAACTTAAGCAGTTATCTGAAAAACATTATCAACGAAAATTAGAGCGACAACATCAACGACAACATCATCATTGTAACTCTGAGCTTGATGAGCAAAGCAAGCGAGACGGAATCGAGAAACGCAATCTAAAACGCGCTCGTGCTGCAATTCTCAATCCTCTGAAGCAAATGATTGATCAAGCGGATGAGCAAATTCGGCAACTGAAACAACAACGTAAACGACTATCTCAACAGCTTCAGTTGCAAATGTACGATAGTTACCGTGTGACAAATTTTGCTGGAGAAACACGATCGCTTTCTCAACTTCTCGCCTCAATGCCCACAGGAACCGGAGAATGCTGTGCCCCAAAACTACTTCACTACGCAGCAACTCATGGGTTGAAGCCTTTAGCAATGGCGGAATTTTGGTGGGGCGAATCGGTTGGAGACAAGATTCAAGGTGAGTTTTACGGTGCTTGTGTCGATCGCTGTCAGCCGATCATGGGCTTTTTACTTTCAGGATTGGAATCGATCGACATCGTGTATCAAGATGATTGGCTGATTGTTGTGAATAAACCTGCCGGATTGCTTTCAGTCAGAGGTCGCTACGGTCAGGATTGTTTGCTCGATCGCTTTTCTGAATCACTGATTCCAGTCCATCGATTAGATCAAGATACATCTGGATTAATCATTCTTGTACGTGATACACAACTTTATAAACACTTAAGTCAACAGTTTCAGCAACGCGAAATACACAAGACTTATGAAGCAGTACTCTCAGGAAAGATCACACAACAGCAAGGCACAATTGATTTACCGCTTTGGAGTGACCCAAACGATCGACCCAAACAAAAAGTCGATGATCAACGCGGAAAACCTTGCATTACAGACTTTCGTGTTTTAGAAGTTCAAGCCACGACCCGAATTGAGTTTCATCCAATCACTGGAAGAACGCATCAGCTACGAGTTCATGCAGCACAAGGATTAGGATCAGCGATCGTCGGAGATCGACTTTACGGTGATCCAACCTCAATAGAGCGCTTACATTTACACGCACGCGACTTAAAATTTATCCATCCTGCTCACGGCAAGACGATCGCAATAAAAACTACAACCCCCTTCTAATCAACAATCCCTACTCCGACGAAAGCAGAGCAGGGATTGAAACGATCAAGATCAACAATCTTGCTGACCTCGATTCAATCAGAACTTATTGTCCCTTGGTGATGTCATTCACCTTATCAACCACTTTATCAATGACGTTCTTCGCACCACTGCCGCTGGTCTTCATGGCATCGGGAGTTTTGGGAGTCCCATGCAAGTCAGGATTTGGTTGCGGCGGCTCTGGAATTGGTCCAACGGCTTGAGGATTCGCCACATACTCGAACTCTCCTCTACCATCCATCGATTGCCCTTTCGCCCAACGACCCTCAGCACTTTCTTGTCCTTCTGAGTTGTTCCAGAATTGATAAGCGTACTCCTTCTTACCGTATTCGTAAGCAATCTTCGGAGTCACGATGTCTTCAAAACCATCGCTCTTCAATTCTTCGATCGCAGCTAACCATTGATTTTGGTGCATGGTATCACGAGCAATCATAAAGCTCAGGTGATCTCTCACGCCAGTATCATCGGTCATCTCATACAAGCGTACCGCTTGCATCAACCCTTGAGATTCGGCGTGCAGGTTAGAGCGAAAGTCCGCTAATAAGTTGCCACTTGCCACAATAAAACGACCATTCCAAGGAAAACCAACGCTATCGACTGGCATTGCACCCCCAACAATCTCATGCTGAGGATTCATTGCTGCTGCAATCACATCTCTGGGGTTTGTTCCTCCCATGACTGCGCCCACGACTGGATCTTTTGCCCCTTCTTCTTACATTTGAACGGGTGCTTTATCTAACAAATACGCGACCATCGTTGCTAGCATTTCAACGTGACCAATTTCCTCAGTCCCAATGTCAAGCAGCATATCGCGATATTCTGCAGGACCGCGACAGTTCCAACCTTGAAATAAATACTGCATCATAACAGTCATTTCACCCATTGATCCGCTTACTAAACGTCCATCTGAAGATTGAAGTTAATGTCTTGGCGCTTTTTGGATCTCTTGGCGAATGCTAAATAGATCAATGAAATTATCTGCAACTCTGGTGAGATTGTCGGGTGTCATCGATCGTAAAGCGATCACTTCAACTTTTGCTCCACAATGAGATACTGTACTAACTGCATATGCCAAATCGCCATCACCACTAATTAAAATCTCGGTGTCACAATGTTGAGCAAATCGCATCATATCGACCGCAATCTCGACATTCATACGGTTGACGCGCTTTGATCCGGTTGAATTTAGAATTACGTCTTTTGTTACCACTCGATAGCCATTGTGCCGCATCCAACTGAGAAATGCCTGCTGGCGCGTATTGCTCGGATCAACGCCCGTGTAGAAAAACGCATAAATCAGCGTACTCTGCTGCTGAAAGTAGCGTAGAAGCTTTGCGTAATCAATCTCAATGCCCATCTGTGATGCTGCATAAAACAGATTGGCACCATCAATGAAGAGCATGAGTCGCCCGCGATATAAGTGATCTGAAACCTCGGTTGCGTCGAATTCTTCAGGAACGGTTAAAGGGAACTGCTCAGATAAATTCTCCGGCTCAAGGGGAAGCGATGGCTTTCCCCTGTCCGGTTCTCGTACTAATTGGATCATGAATCGCGTTCGGCGGAGAGACTTCCCCTGGTGGAAGACAAGACACTGTTTCACACAGCAGGTGAACTGGCTATATCTAAAAGGTGCTAGGAAGGAATTGGGTTCTGTTATGCAACGAATTTAAAAACCCAATATTATGATTATGCTTATTCAGAGCATTACGTTTCTTAGTGAATATTGCTAGAGTTTGTTAGAAACCTTAAGAAAGCTTCTTCACGTTTCGTAATATCTGAACTTGGACTGCCATTTTCTCGATCGCGCCATCTGTTTGTGGTTTGAGGTTATGCGATCGCTTCCACCACATCTTGCATCCGATACAACGGTTCTTCAGAAACGGTTTCAAAATTCTGATTCAACCAAATTAAAGAGGCTTCCGTTACAACGCCATTTTCTAGCGTGACGATTGAGAAGTTTCGTAAGCGATCGTCGTTTTGCTGAATAATCCGTGGCACTCTGGCAGCGTTGAGATGAACCGTTCCGGCGGCATCGACGTGAATTGCATGACGTAACTCAGTTTTTGTGTGTCTCAGCGTGTGGTGCATATGTCCAAAAACGGTTAAGGGAATTGATTTTCCGCGATCGCGAGTTTGTACGATCGCTTCTGCAAAATCTGGATCACCATGATCTCCCCCAATCGGTTGCCAATCTCTACCGCAAGGATCTTCGGGTTTATCACCCATTCCTTTCGCGCCATTATGCCCAATGAAAATGATCGTATCACTCTCAGTTTGATCAACTGCATTTAGAATTCTACTTACAGACTGATCAAAACTGTGAATTCCGTAGCGTTCTCGATAAAATCGCTCATTCTTCCAACTAGCGCCCCCCCAGCTAAACGGACGGCTCCCGACCACGCTTAAATTCAGGTTTGGAAAATCTAATTTGCTATAACCTACGTGCGTCTCACCCAGTAGATCTAATTGTTGCTGTACTCGATCTTCTTTCGTGCGATCATAGGGACATTTACTAAGTCCCCAATCGGTTGCGCTGTACCAAGCGTCGTGATTTCCCATGATTGCTGCTTTGGGAATTTGCATTTCAGCGATTAATTTCACAATATTGACTGACTCATTGCCAAAATCGCCTACGAATAATGCAAGATCAACACCGAGAAACTTTAGTGCTGCTTCATCTTCAGCTTCCCATCGATCGTGAATATCACCGATCGCAGCTAATTTGATTGTCTGGTTCGCCACCGCGCGTTCCCCCTTATTCTTCTGTATCTAGGATAGAGGTGGCGGGCAAATTTGGCATAGATCCAAAGAGTCAGCCTTCGTCTTTTGTCCAGGTAGACTTCCAAGCGAGTTGGGCTTCTGCGATCGATTGTTCGCGCCGTTTCTTTTGGTAGTCGCGTGCAAGGGTTTGGAATTGCTGTTTCAGTTCGCGGAGTTTGCTGCGCCAGATTAAAACTGCTGGATCGTTGAATTCAATTTCAGAAAGGCGCAAATTGACTGCGACGACGTGCATTAAGGCAGTGAGCGCAGGCGGCGTTTCTGCATTAGAAGACTGATCGCTGGCACTGATAAGCACGTTGAGTAAGTTCGAGGCATCCGATTCGCTGCCTTCTGCTTTTGCTGCGGCATCTAGTACCGCTTGGGGAATGCGCTTTGGTAGAATTTCGGCTTCTTGTAACAAATGATTGACGGTGCTTGAGGCAGATTTGAGCGTTTTTGTAATCGATCGCTCTAGCTGCTCTTGCCAAATTGTAAGAGCTTCGAGCGGTGTGAGTGAGGGTTCGTCGGGGATATCTGGCTCAGTTTCAGACAGAAGTGCTTCGAGTTCGTCAGAGAGATCATCGGGTTCTGAGTCGAACGTGGCTTGCTCGATCGGGGTCAGCAGATCGCTCAGGTCAGTTTCGGTCCGGCATGCAAGGTTCTGTAGGTCTTCCTGGAGTTGCTGCCGCTGACTCAGGGAAAGCGCCAAAAATCGCTTGGGATAGTTTTCGGTGCAGATTCGGTAGCCCGATAGGATGATCTGTTGTTTCACCGTTTGCCCAAGTTGTTTAAGGTAGCCGCGATAGGTTTCGGTGAAGGTGTCGCCCATTGCTTCGATTTGTTGATCGAGGGCGGCGAGGCGTTGAGAGATTTGGTCGATCGATCCAGCCATGTTTAATCTTTAAAATTCCTATTCTTTTTTAGGATAGCGATCGCGGCTGTATTTGGCGCAGTGTTGTACAAAGCGATCGGGAATTTCAGGCGTTGCGCCCCAGTGTAGATGAAGGTATGAGGCGTGTAAATTGGGCGATCGCCAACCGTCAAACTGATGCGTTTCGCTGAATTGAAATAGAGGGTGATCGGGTGCGATCGTCGGAGCAGATCGGTGGAATTCGTGCCCGTGTACAATCGTGTTTTGAGCGACAATCGGACTATTGTGTAGAGCAATTGCGTGACGATATCCTAATGTTAATCGCGATCGCATTACCGTTGTTGTTGGGATTGCTCCCACCATTGGAAATGCGTCACCGGAGAAATCAATAATGTTTTCACCCAAATACATTAATCCACCACATTCAGCGTATGTTGGCATTCCCGATTGAATTGCGGTTTGGATTGCTTTTCGTGTGATTTGATTTTCGCTTAGCGTTGCTGCAAACATTTCGGGAAAGCCGCCACCGAAATATAAACCGTGGATATTATCGGGAAAATCGCCTTTTAAGGGACTCCATTCGATCAGATCTGCACCGGATTGTTTGAGTAATTCTAAGTTGTCTTCGTAATAAAAATTGAATGCGGCATCGCGAGCGATCGCAATTCGAGGACGATCAGTGTTCTTGATCGTCATATAGAAACGGGTTGCTTCATGCAGGGACGACAACAACGCCATCATTGCCGACCAATCGAAACACGTTTCACCTAACTGTGCTAATCGATCGATTAATTCATCCAATCCTGGTAATTCATCGGTTGGGACTAATCCTAGATGTCGATCGGGAATTTCGATCGCATCCTGCCGCCGCAACACGCCTAGAATCGGAATTTCTAACGGTTCTAAAGCGGATTTGAGCAATTCTAAATGTCGATCGCTTCCCACACGGTTCAGCACCACGCCTGCAAATTTCAGCCGCGTATCAAGCGATCGATATCCATGCACGATCGCCGCAACCGAATACGACAGCCGACTACAATCAACCACGAGCAAAATCGGTAAATCCAATAATCGCGCGATGTGTGCAGTACTGGCGAAATCTTTTCGTCCAGCAGCACCGTCGAACAATCCCATCACCCCTTCGACGATCGCGCAACTTCCCGCCCGTTGCGAAAAACACTGCTGCACATAGGCTTCAGAGGTCAGCATCGGGTCAAGATTGTAGCAAGCCTGCCTCGTTACATGACGATGAAACATCGGATCAATATAATCAGGTCCGACCTTAAACGATCGAACCTGAAAATTTCTCCGCTTCAGAGCCGCTAGCAACGCCAGAGTTACCGTCGTTTTGCCTGCTCCGCTCCGTTCCCCTGCAATTACAAACGCCATAAACTGCGATCGGACAAACTCCAGACTACAGTGTAATGATCTTTGCGGTCACTGCCATGCTTTCCTCGTACAGCACATCTTGACCAACTCGCTGAAGTTGCTCACTCAGAAGCGTTTCCGCCTTTTGATCATTCAGCGGTGTCACCTGGTTAATTCGGCAAGACTGAGCGCCTCCGCCCGCCTCCATTCGCATACAGCCCGTCGTTTGAGAACACAGAACGGTACAGCAATTCGCTTCTGGGTTCGTCGAAGTCAGCTTTAGGCTCACCATATCGCCTTTGACTTCGCCCACTTCTGCGGTCGGAATTCCCGCCAATTCTGCCTCGATTTCACGTCCATTTGCAGACGTGAAGTACACCCGTTGCAGATTGTAAATATCTCCTTCGTGTTCCCGCTTCGTCGGCTCCCAACCCAAACGACTCGCCAACCAGCCGAGATACATCAACCCCTGCGCCGGATTGCCTTTCTCGTAGTCGATCACTACTCGATCGACTTCCCAAATCGCCTCGCGTCGTCCCGGTGCATCAAACGCTTCTGCCGCTAGTTCTTGCCACGCTGCCAACCGCCGCCAATTTAAATCCGTCACAAGCACCCCATCTTCGAGCAGGGTTGCCAGCTTGAGCAAATCGCCCTCGGTATCAGCGGTAAAACGGCTAGAGTCGAAAATGATTTGATTAGAAAGTTTCGATAAGTGCTGGAACAAGTTTTGCTCAAGCTGCGGTGTGCCTTTCCACCAGATGATTCTCGGAAGTTCGCTAATCAAAAGCGAGGATATTAAGTCAGTCACACGATCGAGCGCAGGTTCCGTTCCTTTAAGCGAGATATATTCGCAGCAGACGAGCGATGCCTGACTCGCTTTATTGATCGGACAGGAGGCAGAAACTTGAGCAGAAACGCCTTCATCTTCACCTGCGATCGGAAAAAGCGAAATAATCCGACAAGGATTCTGACTTGCGACCACATCTGCAATTCCGCTTCCTGCTGCGTCTGAAGCATATCGAGGCACATCGTTGTTGCTGTCAACCGTTTCGCCTTTGCGCTTCGCTAAATCTTCCCGCAGTTCCGTGAGCAGTTCCGGGCTGGATTTACCATCGATCGAAAGTTTGTACGCGGCTTGAGCAGCTTGAACGGCAGCTTCGGTTCTCGGACCGTCGATTCCATCCACAGGTCCGGTATAGAATCCCATCATAGCAAGAAGCCGCTGGGTTTCTTCTGGCTCATAAACGACCAGCGTAAAGGATGTCGCGCGAGTTGCCACGATCGAGGAGCCATCCTCATCGGTAGCGCTGTAGGATTGCCAGATTTGATTGAGTTCCTGTTCAATCTCATTGAGTGAGACATCTTTAGGAGGTTGGAGGGAAACAAGCGGGGCGGATTTGGTAGCCATAAGTAGAGTAGGGTTTTAGATTTTAGAAGGAAGAGTTTAAAGTTTGAATCAAATGTCCAAACTCTAAAACGGTTAGGGTCTTCGCCAGCGGCGACCATCGCGGTTAATCAGTTGTTCAGCTTCAGCAGGTTCCCAGGTTCCGGCTTCATACTGTGGTATCAGGTTTGGATCAGTGGGAGCTTCCCAAGCAGTCAGGGCAGGAGTGACAACACGCCAAGCAGCTTCTACTTCGTCGGAGCGAGTGAATAGGGTTTGATCGCCCATCATACAATCGAGCAGTAAGCGATCGTATGCCTCTCCCCCGGTCACGCCGAACGATGAACCATAACTGAAGTCCATTTCGACCGATCGAGTTCTCAGATCGGCTCCCGGCATTTTGACTTCAAACCGCATTCCAATACCTTCATTGGGCTGGAGACGCATCACGAGAACATTCGCGTTGGCTTGTTTTGCCGCAGACTGGAAAATCAAGAAGGGAACATCACGAAACTGAATGGCGATCTCGCTCACTTTTTTCGGCAAGCGCTTTCCGGTTCGCAAATAGAATGGAACACCTTGCCATCTCCAGTTGTCCACCATGAACTTCATTGCCACATAAGTTGGCACAAGCGAGTTGGGATCGACTCCGGGTTCTTGCCGATAGCCTGGAACTGGTTTTCCGTTCATCCAGCCTGCACTATATTGTCCGCGAACGGCTGAGTATTCTAAGCGATTCACATTCGCAAGACGAGTTGCCTGAATCACTTTTACTTTCTCAGTCCGGATGCTATCGGCATCGAGTGAGTTTGGGGGTTCCATTGCGGTCAGACAGAACAGTTGCATCAAATGGTTTTGCACCATATCACGCAATGCTCCAGAAGATTCGTAATATCCAGCACGATCTTCAACGCCCACCGTTTCAGCAACCGTAATTTGGACGTGATCAACAAATTGACGATTCCACAGGGGTTCAAAAATCGCGTTGCCAAATCGGAACACTAATAGGTTTTGAACCGTTTCTTTGCCTAAATAGTGATCAATCCGGTAAACCTGATTTTCTTTACAGACCTTGTTAACAATGCGGTTGAGGTTTTGGGCAGAACTCAGATCGCGACCGAACGGTTTTTCGATCACAAGCCGCGTTTTTTGAGCATCCTTCAGCATTCCTGCATTGCCCAGTTGTCGAATCGCTTCGGGAAAGAACTTTGGGGCAACGGATAGATAAAAGACGCGATTTCCTCTCGTTCCGCGTTTACCATCAATTTCAGCGAGTCGGTCTTTGAGTTTCTGATAGCTTTCTGGATTGTCAATGTCTCCAGGACAGTAGAACAAGCCTTGGGCGAAATCTTGCCACAGTGCCTCAGAACCAACTCCGTCCGAGAATTCTTCGACTCCTTCGCGCATTTGCTCCCGAAAATAATCGTCACTCCATTCGCGACGGGCAACACCGACGATCGTTAATTCGGGCGGTAGTCGTCGTTCGCGTTTGAGGTGATAGAGCGCTGGAACGAGCTTGCGTTTGGTTAAGTCACCGGATGCGCCAAAGAACACAATAATACTGGGTTCGGGCATCCGTTGTTGTTGCAGCCCAACACGAAGCGGATTCTGTAAGAGAGTAACCATAGTTGAATCATGATTGATAAAAATCAAGGCGGAGATTAAAACGCTTCTAACCTCCGCAGTGTTTCTTAGACTTTGGCGAGTCGATCGACTTTTTCTTGCAGCGAACTCATCAGCGAGTTAAACGGCTGAATAAATTTATCGATGCCTTCTTCGAGCAGTTCGGTCATCACTTGCGCCAAGTCGATATTGATATCCGGATCGTTGAGGCTTTCAATCAAGTTGTACGCTTCGTCCACATCAGTATCAATTCGAGGAGCGACATCACAGTGATCCGCACAAGCTTCGATCGTATTCGGTGGCAATGTATTCACCGTGTCCGCTCCGATCAGTTCATCAACATACATCACATCGCTGTATTCCGGATTTTTGGTGCTGGTACTTGCCCAAAGAAGCCGCTGCACGTTTGCACCTTTCTCTTTCAGCGCTAACCAGCGGGGATCAGCAATGATCTTTTTGTATTCTTGATAGGCGATTTTGGCATTGGCGATCGCAACTTTTCCTTTGATCGCTTTCAGCTTCGCTTCTTGCTCTAAGGTATCGACACCTTTGCTGAGTTTTGCATCGATCATTTCATCGATTTTGATGTCGATCCGGCTGAGGAAGAAGCTGGCAACGGAAGCAATTTTGCTGATGTCTTCACCTTTTTCGACTCGTCTTTCAAGACCACGAATGTATGCCCAAGCGGTGTTGACGTAGCTTTGCACCGAGAACAGCAGGGTCACGTTGACATTAATGCCGTCTGCGATCGCATCTTCCACCGCTGGCAAGCCTGCCGCAGTTCCAGGAATTTTGATCATCACATTCGGACGACCAATTTCTTTATAGTAGCGACGAGCTTCGCTGATTGTTTTTTCAGTGTCGTTCGCAATGTTCGGGGGAACTTCGATGCTGATGTATCCATCCAATCCGCCCGATTCTTCGTAGATGGGAAGAAAGATATCACACGCATTCCGAATGTCTTCAAAGATCAGCGATTCATAGATCTCAAGCAGTGATTTTCCGGCTTGAATGCCTGCATCAATATCCGCATCGTAAATTTTGTTTCCATTAATCGCTTTTTCAAAGATGGCGGGGTTGGACGTGATGCCGCGCAATCCTCGATCGTCGATCATGCGCTTGAGTTCGCCAGATTGAACGAGGTCACGGGTCAAATTGTCCATCCAAATGCTTTGACCGTAATCTTTGATTTCTAACAGATGATTTGCTGCTGTCATCGGGGTCTGCTCCTATTTATATGGGGTGGAACTATGCTCTTGTTCCTGAAGCGGTCTGCTCTCGGATGCGCTCTTGTACGAATGATTCGACAAGCGCAACATCATCTTTACTACCAATAATCAAGGGAACTCTGGCATGAAGTTTATCTGGCACAAAATCGAGAATATCTTGTGTTCCAGTACTGGCGCGTCCACCTGCCTGCTCGATCAAAAAGGCTAACGGTGAAGCTTCATACAGCAATCGCAATTTGCCATCGGGCTGCTTTCTAGTGCCGGGATAGAGAAACACACCGCCTTGATACAGAATGCGATGAAAATCGCCAATCAAAGCACCTCCATAGCGTGCGGTGTATCCTTCATGCCGATGCACATAGCGAATGAAATCGCGATACGATTCCTCCCACTGCCAGAAATTCCCTTCATTCACTCTGTAGATCGGACCGTGATCCGGAACGCGAATATTTTCGTCTGCCAGAATGAATTCTCCTAAGCTGGGATCAAGTACAAACGAGTGGACTCCGTTACCGATCGAATAAACCAGCATCGTACTCGGTCCATACAGAATGTATCCTGCTGCAAGCTGTTTCCGTCCGTTTTGCAACAAGTCCTGCGCCTTGCCATCGGCATCTTCTCCTTCTTGTTGCCGAATCGCAAAGATCGATCCCACATTGATATTGATATCGACATTCGAGGAACCGTCGATCGGGTCATACAGTAGGGTATATCGCCCGATCGGGCAGTTCTCCGGAATGTAGTACGGTTCATCCATTTCTTCCGAAGCCAAACGGCACACTAGACCGCTCTGCTTAAATACAGAAATAAAGACTTCGTTGGCGTAAACATCCATGCGTTTCACGGATTCGCCTTGAACATTGGTATCACCTGTAAAGCCTAAAACGCCGTCCATCAATCCAGCTTGACTGAGCCGACGAGCAATCAGCTTTCCGGCCAGCGCAATTCGCGTCATGATCGCGCTGAGGTCTTGCGCGTCGGCTGAAAAGCTATGCAGTTGTTCGAGAACGTGACGTGAGAGCGTCGTGCAAGCCCGATCGAGAGCCAAATCGCGATCGGTCAGCAACGAATAAGCATCGACCATTCAAGTTTCCTCCCTGAGACTCAGGGTTTTCACATTCACACGCTTGTAGAGTAGTAAAACTACAAGTGTGCCTACTTCTATCTTAAGAAGGCATTTCTAGAACGGGGCGTTCTTTAAGACCAACTACAGAAAGTCGCGATCAACAGGTAATCGATGATACAAAGCAAGAAGAATTACGCTTTGTCAATGAATAAATGTATTAATTCTTTTGGGTGATCAATCAAGAAATCAGGATCGTTTTCGCGCAAAATTTCAGCAGAGTTTAAGCCCCAGGTTGCAGCGATCGATTGCACACCACTTTGCTTTGCCGCTTCAATATCACGAGTTTCATCGCCCACATAATAAATTTGACTAGGCTGCAATCTTTGTTGCCGAATAATTTTTTGAATTAACCGACTTTTACCAAACAAAGCATAACTTGCAGAAATGACATCAAACGTTGAAAGCAAATCTTGAACTCTGAGAAATTCTTGAATGTTTGTTACAGAATTTGTTGAAACGATCCCTAGAAAATATCCTTGCTGTTTCAATTCCAGCAGAGTTTCTTTCATCCCCGGAAAAAGCTGTAGATAGGGAATTTCTCGGTTCAGTTCTTGAGTAAAGCGCCGAATCAAAAACGGTAATTTCCAAACGGGAATCTTTGAGCGCTTCAGAGCTTCTCTCGATCCTAATTTTTTGAGTTGTTCTACTGTTTCAGCATCGAATGGCGGAAATCCAAATTCAATGGCTAAGCGATTGGTAATGATAATACCAGCATGAACACTATCAACGATCGTACCGTCAAAATCGAACAAGATAACTTTCACAGGTGAAGTTTAGAAATAGCAAAGATACAGTTAATACTTATTCACAATCTAATCAATTTTAATGTCAGGATGTGTTGACCTTTCTCAGAATCTTCTAGCCTGGGAAGATATAGAAAACGTAGCGCTACGTTCTCTCTCTATTTTCATTCAATAGTTTAATCATTTGCGAGGAACTTTGGTTATGTCGCAACTTCACGCCGCTGCATTCTTTAAAGCTGTTCAAAAAGATCACGCACTCAAAGTTCGGTTACAAGCAACTAGCGATCCCGAAGCATTTGTCAAAATTGCGAGAGATCATGGTTACGACGTGACGGAATCGGAAATGGAAGAATGGCTCGATCATTTACCAGAAGCAGAACTTGCAGCCCTGTTTAATCCTGGAATTGGTGGACGACAACGGTTGATTCCTCGGTAAAGGAGCAAATGACATCAGACATCTAGAATGATTCTGGATGTCTGAAAACAAGCGATCGTCGGAATTTCAACCGCTTCAAAATGAGCTAAGCTAAATTCCGACTCTTTGATCATTTTCTCCATGCGCTACTCTGCTTCTGCTTTGTTTGTTAGTTTGATGTTGCTGGTTGGATGCGCCAATCCAGAAGCCGCACAATCTCCAACTGCAAGCCCCAAACCAAAAGAAGCAAGTCGTAATGTCGTACTCCCACCTGCTGCCCCAACTGCCCCCCTAGCGATCGCACCTACGACTCCAGATCCCAACACCAGCGCGATCGTTCAACAATATCTCACAAAACTCGCCGCACAAGGCTATCCCCCAACAGCTCAAGGGATTTGGATTCAAACTGGAAATACTTTACTTGCCAATCATCAAGGGACAACGCCGCTCTCTGCTGCCTCACTCACCAAGGTTGCTACTTCTCTCGCTGCACTGCAAACCTATGGTGTAGAACATCGATTTGAAACGTTGATTGGAACGACTGGAACCATTGAAAACGGAGTCGTGAAAGGCGATCTCGTTGTTCAAGGTGGTGATGATCCATTTTTTGTGTGGGAAGAAGCGATCGCACTTGGAAATGCTTTAACCCGTCTTGGAATCAAACAAGTCACAGGCGATTTGTTTGTTACGGGTCGCTTTTTCATGAACTTCGAGACGGATTTGGGTAAAGCAGGCACATTACTCAAACAAAGCTTGAATGCAAAAACTTGGTCAAATGAGGCGGTCGAACAATATCAAACGTTACCCGCTGGTACTCCCAAGCCTCAAATCGTGATTGCTGGTAGAGTCAAAGTTGCCGCCAATCCTCCGAAATTTACGGCGATCGCGCGACATCAATCGTTGCCGCTACCGGAACTGTTGAAAAAGATGAACCGCTATAGCAATAACGCAATGGCGGAAATTGTTGCAAGCTCGATCGGCGGTGCAAAAGTTGTCTCGTTCAAAGCCGCTCAAGCCGCAGGTGTTCCACAAAATGAAGTGATTTTAGTCAATGGTTCTGGCTTGGCGGTTGAAAATCGCATTTCTCCGCGTGCGGTTTGTTCAATGTTTTTAGCGATCGATCAATTGCTCAAACCGACCAAGATGACGATCGGGGATATTTTCGCGATCGTTGGAACAGATGAAGGCATTCTAAACGGGCGCAAACTTCCAACCGGATTGGTGACAAAATCCGGGAGTTTAGACGAAGTGAGTGCATTAGCGGGTGCATTACCGACCAGCCAAAAAGGGATTGTTTGGTTTGTGATCATGAACGGCGGCGGTGCCAATTTAGAAGGATTTCGCGCGGGACAAGAGGCGTTAGTGAATACCTTTGCAAATCAATGGGGCAGAGTTCCAACGGCTCCGGCTGAAATTGCATCGAATCGCGATCGAGCCAACCTCAAATCTGTGATTGAAAAAGTGAATTAATTTGTAAATTGATTGGCTTATCATACTGCTAGAGCGTATCCGAAAATAACATCAAGTTCTCAAGAGGTCGCTATGTCTCTTACCGTCCAAGATTTAGAGAAAGTGCAGGCTCGACTCGATGATGATTACCGAGCTGAACTGATCAATGGAGAAATCATTGTTATGAGTCCGTCCGGTTACGAATCCGATGAGGTTGCGTTTGAATTTGGTCGTCAACTTGCAAACTGGACAAAACCGCGCAAACTTGGAAGAGTTACCGGAGCCGGAGCCGGATTTAATTTACCAAATTCGGACACACGTGCACCGGATGTCTCGTTTGTGCAAGCAGAGCGATTACGTCGCAGTCCTCAAAGCTTTGCAGAACTTGCACCCGATCTGATGGTTGAGGTGAAATCTCCCAGCGACAGTTTGAAAGGTCTTCGCGACAAAATTGATCAATTTCTCGCACAAGGAACACGAGTCGGAATCTTGATTCATCCGGAGCAAAGATGGGTGGAAGTTCGTCGATCGAACACAGAGCCAATTACGCTCAAAGATGGCGACGTTTTGACCATTCCAGACCTACTGCCGGGGTGGGAAGTGCAAATTTCAGAGCTTTGGTCGCCTGTGTTTGAATGAGATTCGAGAAGATTGGTGAATCAACTGAGCCAAATTAAGCTAAAACCAGGAATGTTGCTGTTTTAGACGGCAGCGATCGTGTTTTAGATGAGAGTGGCGCGATCGAACATGGCAAACCGCATCGATAAAGCGCTGTTCATTTCTTTCCCTACAAGACAGAATTCATTTTTTCTTTAACTTCTCTCCAAAACGGAATTCTTGAGGTACATTAAACTGGCTTGACGACTTCAGAACGCGATGGCATTCCCTCAATATGTTTGATTACACCCGGATTCAACCTATCTCTAATCCGATTGATCCTCTTAAGCAAGGTGTAAAGCGCCATTGGGGAAGTCATCCATATTTCACGCGCCGAGCCTGGAATGTCGTTCAAAGTTATATTCGCACCTTTACCCAACAGGGAGATACAGTTTTAGATCCATTCGGTGGATCAGGAGTTACTGCAATTGAATCATTAGTGCTGAAACGTAAAGCCATTCACTCTGATATTAATCCTCTAGCAAACTTCATCTGTAAGCAGATTGCGATAAGTCCTGTAAATGTAGATGATTTTCGTTCAGCGTTCGATTACATAGCGGCAGAATGCAAACAAATCATCAACGAAATTTATTTATTATCAATAGAAGAAGTAGAAGACTTAAATATCAAGTATTGGTATCCGAGTGGAATTCGATTACCAAAAAACGCAGATGCAGAGTACATTGAGGAGCTTTTTACAAAACGTCAACTGTTATCGCTTTCTCTCTTACTCCATCACATCAATGAAATCTCGGATTCAGTGATTAGAGATTTAATGAAGTTTACTTTCTCTGCGACTCTAAATAAGACGAACCTTACTTTCAGTTCAACTCGGGGAAGGTTAGAAAGTAGGGGAAATAGCGGAATTATGCACCGCTATCGATACTGGATTCCGCCAGAGCCACTTGACTTGAATGTATGGGATCAGTTTGAGCAGAAATTCAAGAATACAGCAAGGTTTAAGTTAGAAACTAATCTTGATATTGGAAGCTCTTATCAAAATCTTTCAGTTTTAGATTGTTCTGCAACAAATTTGGTTCCTATTGCAGAGGAAACGATCGACTACATATATACCGATCCGCCTTATGGACAGCACATCGCATATCTAGACTTGTCAACGATGTGGAATGCTTGGCTAGGCTTCAATGTTGATGAAGAGACCAAGCAGCAAGAAGCAATAGAGGGGGGCGATCTAGCTAAATCAAAGCAGGAGTACATTGATTTGCTGGAGACATCAATTGAAGAAATGTTCAGAGTACTTAAGTTTGATCGATGGATGAGTATTGTGTTTGCTCATAAAGATCCTGCTTATTGGGATGCTATTGTAAAATCTGCTCAGAACGCTGGATTTGAATATGTTAATTCCGTGGTTCAATCTTCTAACACACCGTCTTTACACAAAAGACTTAATCCGTTGAAAGTTCTTTCTGGCGAACTTGTTCTAAATTTCCGCAAAGTCAGAAATCCAAGAACAATTGCAATCAGTAGAGTTGGAACAGACATTGTTCAGCTTATTAAAGAAGTTGCAGAATTAACGATCGTCAAAAACAGTGGTGCATCCACAGAGGACATTTACAATGCGTTGATTCCTAAACTTCTCGAAAATGGTTTATTGAATCAGGTTAAGAAGCAGATTGATGACATTACTCCTCTTTTGAAGCAGGAGTTTAACTTCTCAGATCTCGATTATCAATGGAGAATCAAGCCAAACACTAGAATTGGCTGCTTCATTCCTTTAGAAGATAGAATTCGATTCTACTTATTAGATTATCTTCAGTCGAAAGAGCGTGAGAATAAATCAGCGACTTTTGATGAAATAGTTTTTAATGTAATGCCTAATTTAATCAATGGTCAAACTCCAGCCAATCAAACAATTCTCAACGTTCTAGATCAGATCGCTTATTCCCCTGATGGGAAGCATTGGCGATTAGGTCAAGGTGAAACAGTTCAACTTCCACTTGGGTTCGATTTAGCTATTACGTCCAGCATTCTACCGACTCTCACCTTTCCTGTTGATCCAGATAAAATAAAACACAATTCTCTAATCTATTCGTTGGCAAAAATTGGTCTTGCGGCTGGTTTACAAATTCACATTGGAAAAAAAGAGCAAATAGGAAGTAACTGGAACGGTGAACTTTTTTCAGATATTTCTCTACCAAAACTTCCTATCAAGCAGTCTCTTCCTGATTGGGAGAAGAACAAAATTCAACAGATTGATCTAATTTGGTTTGATTCTCTAGGCGATGCAGTTTATGCGTTTGAAATTGAAACCACAACAACGATTACGTCAGGAATTGATCGCTTTATAGAATTACTAAAAGTGTGTCCAATGGTTGCTAAGAAGACAGTTCTTATAATTCCTCCAAAGCGACTAAACAAAATTAATAGGATTCTCAAAGACTCAGTTTATATCGGTCATCCTTTGTATATGGAGAACAAATTGGTTTACACATATTCAAATTCTATTGCTGAGATCTATAAGAGGTTGAGCAATCAGTCAAGTGTCTCATTAGACAAAGTTATCAAAGAGCTAGATGCTGCTCTCATTACTCCAAAGTCAGACACCCCCAGCAAAGCTGGTGGCTTGATGAGTGTGACCGCCCCAAGGGCGGATGTCCTT